>NZ_JAXJZK010000044.1:0-153345 GCF_036306485.1 Gemmiger sp.
TCCAGGAAGGGAATGCAGGCGGTGGCCACGGAAACCATCATTCGCGGAGAAACATCCATGAAATCGACCTGTTCGCGGGCAAATTCCTGAATGTCGTTGCGGTGACGGCCGGAAACGCGGGGACGGACGAAACGGTTGTTCTCGTCCAGAGGTTCGTTGGCCTGCGCGACGATGTACTCGTCCTCGATGTCGGCAGGCATATAGACGACCTCGTCGGTGACAACGCCGGTGGCCTTGTCAACGCGGCGGTAAGGCGCCTCGATGAAGCCGTACTTGTTGATCTTGGCGAAGGACGCCAGGTAGGAGATCAGACCGATGTTGGAACCTTCGGGGGTCTCAATCGGGCACAGACGGCCGTAATGGGTGTAATGAACGTCGCGGACTTCGAAGCCTGCGCGGTCACGGGACAGACCGCCGGGACCCAGAGCGGACAGACGGCGCTTATGGGTCAGCTCGGCCAGCGGGTTGTTCTGGTCCATGAACTGGGACAGCGGGCTGGAACCGATGAATTCGCGGATGGCTGCCACAACCGGGCGGATGTTGACCAGGCTCTGCGGGGTGATCTCGCCGGATTCCTGGTTCTGGAGCAGCTCGCCCACGCTGCGGACACGACGGTTGCCGAGGTGGTCGATCTCGTCCGTCGAACCGATGCCGTGGTCCAGGCCGATCAGGTAGCTGACCGAGGCGAAGATGTCGTCCACGGTCACGGTGCGGCTGATCAGCTTGTCGTGGTTCTTGGTCAGCAGTTCCTTCTGCTCCTCCGGATCGGAGGTGGCATCGAGGATCTTACGGATCTCGGCAAAGGAAGCACGCTCGTTGATGCCGCACTCCTTCACGTCAAAGCTGAAGAAGGGCTGGGCATCCACGCAGCCGTTGGAGACCACGATGACGGGAACCGGTTCGTCACCCTTCTTCTCCACCAGGACGGTGACGCGGGTGACGCCGGCGGCGTCGATCTCGGCAGCCTTGTCACGGCTGATCTTCTCGCCTTTGGCGACCAGCAGCTCGCCGGTCAGCGGCGCGATGATGTCCTCGGCGGCCTTGTAACCCGCAATGCGGCGGGCCATGGCCAGCTTGTTGTTCATCTTGAAACGGCCGAACCGGGCCAGGTCATAGCGGCGCGGATCGAAGAAGAGCAGATTGATGTGGTTGCGGGAGTTTTCCACCGTCGGGGGCTCGCCGGGACGCAGCTTGCGGTAGCACTCCAGCAGGCCTTCCTCGGTGGAATGGGTGATGTCCTTTTCCAGCGTGGCGTTGATCTTGGGCTCGGAATCGCCGAAGAACTGCCGGATCTGGTCGTCGGTGCCAAGGCCCAGTGCACGCAGGAAGGTGGTGATGGGCAGCTTGCGGTTCTTGTCGATCCGGACATAGAACACGTCGGAGGAGTCCGTCTCATACTCCAGCCAGGCACCGCGGTTGGGGTTCATGGTCGCCGTGAACAGGTCCTTGCCGGTACGGTCCTTGGTGGAAGCGTAGAACACACCGGGAGAACGAACGAGCTGGCTGACAATGACACGCTCGGCACCGTTGGAGATGAAGGTGCCGGAATCCGTCATGAGCGGGAAGTCGCCCATGAAGATTTCCTGCTCCTTGACCTCGCCGGTCTCCTTGTTCAGCAGGCGTGCCGTGACATACAGCGGCGCAGCGTAGGTGGCGTCGCGTTCCTTACATTCTTTAATGGTATACTTGGGGTGCTTGTCCAGACGGTAATCGACAAATTCCAGCGAGAGGTTGCCGGTGTAATCCTCAATGGCGTCAATGTCATGGAACACCTCGCGCAGGCCCTCGTCCAGGAACCAGTTGTACGAGTTTTTCTGAATCTCAATGAGGTTGGGCATTCCGATCACTTCATTGATGCGGGAAAAGCTCATTCTGGTGGTTCGACCGTTTTGTACGGGCTTGACCTTTACCATAAAATGCGACCACTCCTATTCCTTAGATTGTAAAACTTGGCGAAAGCGCTCCCGCCGGGTGGGGCTTTCCATAGGATATTCGGCATTTTCCACAAACTTTGCAAAAAACGCGTAAAAGCAAAATTCCTTTAGGGCGCTCTATTCCATTTTGTGATACTGCTTCAGTATACCTGATGAAATGCCGATTGTCAAGGGCTTTTTCCGGGTTTTTCGTGATTTTGCATCAGGTTGTTGAACGCCCGGGCGAGTGTAACCTTTATCCCGGCATTTTGACGATTTTGCCCTTTTTGTCCTGACTTGACAAATCGATTTTCCTTCCCTGCCGTCCGGCTCCGGCATATTGTCCAATCCGATGCCCCGAAATTTGTGAGCTTTGGGAGGTTTCCGGGCGCGGCACGGCGCAAAAAAGCCCGGCAGGCTGCCAAGGCGGCGCCTGCCGGGAAAACCGAATTGTAAATTTTCAGGACGTTCAGTCCAGGAAATCCTTGAGCTTCTTGCTGCGGCTGGGATGACGGAGCTTGCGCAGTGCCTTCGCTTCGATCTGGCGGATACGTTCGCGGGTAACGTTGAACTCCTTGCCGACTTCCTCCAGCGTGCGGGGACGGCCGTCTTCCAGACCGAACCGCAGCCGCAGGACCTTTTCCTCCCTCGGGGTCAGCGTCTTGAGCACCTCGGCCAGCTGTTCCTTGAGCAGCGTCTGGCTGGCAGCCTCCGCCGGGACGGGCGCTTCCTCATCGGGAATGAAGTCGCCGAGGTGGCTGTCCTCCTCCTCGCCGATGGGCGTCTCGAGACTGACAGGTTCCTGGGCCACCCGCATGATCTCACGGACCTTGTCCACAGGCATGTCCAGGCGTTCGCTGATTTCCTCGGCGCTGGGCTCGTGGCCGTTCTCATGCAGGAGCTGGCTGGACACCTTCTTGACTTTGTTGATGGTCTCAACCATATGGACCGGAATCCGGATGGTGCGTGCCTGGTCGGCGATGGCACGGGTGATGGCCTGGCGGATCCACCAGGTGGCGTAGGTCGAGAACTTGAAGCCTTTGGTGTGGTCGAACTTTTCCACCGCCTTGATCAGGCCCAGGTTGCCCTCCTGGATCAGGTCAAGGAACTGCATGCCGCGGCCCACATACCGCTTGGCGATGGAGACGACCAGACGCAGGTTCGCCTCGCTCAGGCGCTGCTTGGCCTTCTCGCCTTCCTTGCCGCCAGCCTGGATGGCAAGGGCCAGTTTGACTTCCTCCTCAGGAGTGAGCAGCGGCACACGGCCGATCTCTTTCAGATACACCTTGACGGGGTCATCGATGGTGACGCCGTCGCTGGCCAGCGCATCCTCGAAGTCATCCACGCTGTCCTCGGTCAGATTGGCGGCGTCGGCCGTCACGTCAGCCACATCTTCGTCCACAACTTCGATGCCGCTGCTCTCCAGTTCCTCGTACAGCTTTTCCATCTGCTCCACATCGACGCCGCGGCCGCTTTCCTCCATGGCGTCGCTGATCTCGTTGCTGGTCAGCTTGCCGGACCGGCGGCCCTGATCAATCAATGCGCGGATGGGATCTTTCTTTTCTGCCATAAGTAGTTTCTCCTTTGGATTTTATTCTACCCGTTCTTTGGTATTTTTATCGGGGAAAATCATGGATTTATCCGGCCTTTTTATTCCTCCGGCGGCCGGTCGCCGACTTTCTTGCGCGCCAGGGCCGCAAACCGGCTGCGGAACTCGTCGTCGGAGGTTCCGGCCACCTGGGCACTTTCGGGATGGGCCGTCCGCAGACGGTCCAGCAGCATGTCCACGTCACGCCGTGTCAGACGCAGATCACTGTTCTGCGCCTGTGCCAGCATGACCTGGCCATAGGCCTTTTCGTCCAGCCGCTGGGACAGCGTGGTGGCATTGGGCGTCACGCCTTCCTGCGCGCAGTCAAAGATGGCACGGATGGCCTGCTGCATCTCGGGCAAAACGACCGTTCCGAGATCAAGGTTCTGCCGGATATAGGCAATCTGGTCGGGGTCCTGCAGCATGGCCGCCACAATCTGCCGCGCGGCACTGGCTGCGCCCAGGGCTGCGTCGCCGCCCCGGTCATAGGGTACCCGGATGTCAGCCGCAATTCCCTGACGGGACAGATCCCGCTGTTCCCGGCGATACGCCTTACGGGCCGCGCCGCGCACCGCGGCTTCCAGCTGTGCCAGCACCGCTTTTTTGTCGATGCCGGTCTGTTCGGCGATCCGTCCCGCATAGACATCCCGCGCCGTGGGGCTGACCGAGCCGGACGCCAGGATAGAAATGGCTTCCCGCACATAGTCCAGCCGTCCGTTGTCGGTCCGCAGATCATATTTGTCGCGGCACTTGGAGAGCTTGAACTCGGTCGGGTTTGCCGTACCGTTGAGTACCGCCTCAAACCGGTCCCTGCCATAGGTGCGGATGAATTCGTCCGGGTCCTTGGCGCCCGGAATCTTGAGCACGCTGACTTTGACGGGGCTTTCGGCAAAAAGGCCCAGGCTTCGTTCGGTGGCCTTCTGGCCCGCCTCATCGGAGTCGTAACTCAGAACGACCTCCTCGGCATACTCGCTGAGCAGCTTGACCTGGTCGGGGGTGAGTGCGGTTCCGCAGGCACAGACCGCCGTATCGAATCCGGCTTCGTGCATGCTGATGACATCCATATAACCTTCGCAGAGGATGAAGCGTTTGGATGTGGATTTCTTGGCAATGTTGAGGGCAAACAGGGTGCGGGATTTGTGGTAGACCATTGTCTCGGGCGAGTTGATGTACTTGGGCTTGGAATCGTCCAGCACACGCCCGCCAAAGGCAATGATGTTGCCGCGCACATCAATGATGGGAACCATCACACGGTGGCGGAAAATGTCGTAGAGATTGCCCTTGGCACTGCGCTTGACAAGGCCCGAGGCTTCCAGTTCCGGTTCGGTAAAGCCGCGGTGGCGCAGATAATGCAGCAGTCCCACAAAGTCCTCCGGCGCATAGCCGAGGCCGAAGCGTCGGATTGCCGCATCGGACAGGCCGCGCTTTTCCTTCCAGTACCGCCGGGCCGCGGCGGCTTCCGGCGTTTTGGCATTGAGCTGTTCGTAGAAATACCGCGCCGCATTGCGGTTGATCTCCAGCAGCCGGCCGCGCTGCCGGCTTTCCTTGTCGTCCTCCTCGGGCATGGGCATCCCCGCGCGGGATGCCAGCTGTTTGACCGCTTCAACGTATCCGAGGTTGGAGATCTTGCGCACAAAGTTGATCGTATCCCCTGCCGCGCCGCAGCCAAAGCAGTAGAAGCTCTGGGTATCGGGATAGACCGTGAAGGACGGCGTCTTTTCGTTGTGGAACGGACACAGTCCGGTATAGGTGCGGCCGCGGCGGCGCAGTTGCACATATTGTCCCACAACCTCAACGATGTCGTTGCGGGAAACCACTTCCTGTATGTAATCCTGAGGAATCAAACGCGGCTGCGCCTCCTTTCCTGTGGGTGTGCTGTGCCGTCAGAGGACCTGCCATTTTTTCGGCACGAACAGGTCCTCGAACAGGCGGGTGGCGTAGGCATCACTCATGCCGGAGATATAATCCACCACGGCACGGTCAATGCCCTCGTGGTACGCCACCTGCATATAAAAGTTCGGCATCAGGGAGGGATCACTGTACAGACGTTCGTACAGCTCCGAGATCATCTTGTCCACCTTTTTCTCTTCCCGCTTGGCTTCCTTGTCCACATAGACCGTGGAATACATGAACTCCTTGAGGACGCGGTAGGCTTCCTCGACCTCGAGAGAGAACTGCAGCTTTCCTTCCCGGCTGTTGGTCACCAGGTCGGTGATCATCGTGGTGATGCGGGCGGACTTGGTATTGCCGAGCACCCGCGTTGCCTGGGACGGCAGCGCGGCCGCATTGAGAACCCGGGCTGCCACCGCGTCCTCGATGTCATGGTTGAGAAAGGCAATCTGGTCGGCGTACCGCACCACGCAGCCTTCGGGGGTCCGGGCCCAGGTACCCTTGGTGTGGGTGATGATGCCGTTGCGGACCTCCCAGCAGAGGTTGAGGCCCCGGCCATCCTTTTCCAGAGAATCCACCACCCGCAGGCTCTGGCGGTAATGGGTGAATCCGCCCGGGCAGAGCCGGTTCAGTGCGCGCTCCCCGGCGTGGCCGAACGGCGTATGACCCAGGTCATGGCCCAGGGCAATTGCTTCGGTCAGGTCCTCGTTGTAGCGCAGTGCACGGGAGATGGTGCGGGCAATCTGGCTGACTTCCAGCGTATGGGTCAGCCGGGTCCGGTAGTGATCCCCTTCGGGGGAGAGAAACACCTGTGTTTTCTGTTTGAGGCGGCGGAAGCTCTTGCAGTGGAGAATCCGGTCACGGTCCCGCTGGTAGCAGGTCCGCAGCGGGTCCTCCGCTTCGGGACGGCGCCGGCCGCGGCTGGCCTCACTGAGGGAGGCATACGGGCTCAGGGTGAGCCGCTCAATCGCCCGCGTCTGTTCGCTGACTGTCATCCGATCATCCCCCTTTTTCTTCCGGTGCAGACACCTTCTGCATCAAAAACAATCCTCTATATAATAAATACGATAAAAAGGGGGATTTCCCTTGCTTCTTTTGTGAAATTTCCGAGAAATCGGAGCTCCACTTCAGAATGCCGCATAGCGCGGCGTTCCGGTCCGGACCGATGCCGTGCCGCGGGTCAGTTCCTGCAGGCTGCGGCAGAGCGATTCCTCGGTTCCGGAAGGCATCTTCCAGCGCAGCGTCACCGCGTCGGCATAGACCGGTTCTTCAAGGCGTCCGCCTGCGGCCTGGATCAGCCGCTGTGCCTGCTCGAACGTTCCATACGGGACGGTGATCTCGCAGTCGACAATCAGCCGCATCGAGACCAGCTCGGCGTTCTGCAGGGCCCCCGACGCCGCGGCCGTGTAGGCCCGCACAAGGCCGCCGGTTCCCAGCAGGATTCCGCCAAAATACCGGGTAACCACAACGATGACATCGCTGAGCCCCGCGTGGGTGATGGCTTCCAGCACCGGCGTTCCTGCCGTCTTGGCAGGTTCGCCGTCGTCGCTGTAGCGCATCCGGCCGCCTTCCCGCAGTACATAGGCATAGACGTTATGGCGGGCCGTGCGGTTGGCCGCCCGGACCCGGGACAAATGCTCCAGCGCTGCCTGTTCGGTGTCGGCAAAGGCCGCCGACGCGAGGAACCGGCTGCGCTTTTCTTCATATTCAAAGGTAGAGATTCCGCGGATGGTCTTGTAGTCCGCCATGGAGTCCTCCTTCCGGAACCATACAGCCAAAAATACCGCAGATGTTGCCATCTGCGGTATTCTGAGCTTGTAATAAACTTACTTGCCAGCCTTGACGTTGGCGTAACGGCGCTTGAAGCGCTCGACACGGCCGCCGGTATCCACCAGCTTCTGCTTGCCGGTGTAGAACGGATGGCACTTGCTGCAAACTTCGACACGGATCTCCGGCTTGGTATCGCGGGTATGGATCACGTTGCCGCAGGCGCAGGTGATGGTGCAGTCCATATACTTCGGATGAATGCCCTGCTTCATGAATTTTCACCTCTTTCTCGATCATGACTAAAAGGAGCCATACTTGATATATGTGCTCATCACAATCTTCGAATTGCGGCTACCAGCAATCGCCATCCTGTGCGAATGGAGCAGCCATCTGAACGATTGCCTGACTATTTTAGCAGATAACGCCGTACATGTCAAGACTCTTGCGGGATTTTCACAATCAGGCCAGCAGCGGCTTGCAGGCTTCGGCCAGTTTGTCCTTCTGGGCCTGGGCTTCGGCCAGGTCCTTGCCGAGCGTCGTGAAGTAGGTCTTGATCTTGGGCTCGGTGCCGGAAGGACGGATCACGACGGTTGCCCCGGAAGCCAGCGTATAGATCAGCACATTGGCAGCCGGCAGGCCGGTCGTTTCGGGTTTCTCGTAGTCCACGGCCTTGACAACCGGGTCCCCGGCAAAGTCCTTGGGCGGATTCTTGCGCAGGTTGTCCATGATGCCGGCCATCTTGTCCATACCGGACAGGCCGGGGAATTCAAAGCTGTCCACCTTGTTGAGGTAACGGCCGTATTCGGCATAGATGCGCTCCAGCTCTTCCTTGATGGAGCTGCCCTTGGCACGGTAGTAGGCGGCCATCTCACAGATCAGCATCGAACCGATGATGGCATCCTTGTCGCGCACATAGGGGCCGGCCAGGTAGCCGTAGCTCTCCTCGAAGCCGAAGATGAAGCGGTCCACTTCCCCGGCGGCTTCCAGCTTGGCGATCTGGTCGCCGATCCACTTGAAGCCGGTCAGGACGTTGCGGCACTCCACACCGTAGTGTTCGGCCACCTTGTCGGCCAGCGGAGTGGAGACGATGGACTTGCACATGACGGGGTTCTTGGGCATGGTTCCCTGCTCGATGCGGCCGGCGCAGATGTAGTCCAGCAGCAGCACGCCCACCTCGTTGCCGGAGAGCAGCTCATAGCTGCCATCCTTGCACTTGACGGCAATGCCCACACGGTCGGCATCGGGGTCGGTGGCCAGCATCAGATCGGCGCCGGATTTCTCGGCCAGTTCCAGACCCAGACGCAGCGCCTCGAAGATTTCGGGGTTGGGGTACGGGCAGGTCGGGAAGTTGCCGTCCGGGTCCTTCTGTTCGGGGACAACGGTGATGTCGGTGATGCCGATATCGCCCAGCACATGGGTGACCGGGACCAGGCCGCTGCCGTTCAGCGGGCTGTAAACGAGTTTGAGACCGGCGGTCTTGCAGATGCCGGGACGGATGGAGCGGGCTTCGATAGCGGCATACAGCGCATTGATGCAGTCGTCATCCACATAGCGGATGATGCCCTTCTCCAAGCCTTCCTCAAACGGCATGACTTTGGCGCCGGTCAGGATGTCGGTCTTCTGGATTTCGGCGTAGACGATGTCGGCGGCCTCGTCGGTCATCTGGCAGCCGTCCGGGCCGTAGGCCTTGTAGCCGTTGTACTTGGCGGGGTTGTGCGACGCCGTGACCATGATACCGGCATTGCAGTGATAGTACCGGGTGGCAAAGCTCAGGGCCGGGACCGGCATGAGTGCTTTATAGATGCGGACCTGCACGCCGTTGGCGGCCAGGACCTCGGCGGCAGCCTTGGCGAACACGTCGCTCTTGATGCGGCTGTCATAGCTGATGGCGACCGTCTGCGTACCGCCCTGGGTCTTGACCCAGTTGGCAAGGCCCTGCGTGGCCTGGCGGACGACGTAAACATTCATCCGGTTGGTGCCGGCGCCGATGACACCGCGCAGACCGGCCGTGCCGAACTTCAGCGCCACGGCAAACCGGTCCTGAATGGCGGCGTCATCATCGCGGATGCTCTCCAGTTCCGGCTTCAGATCAGGATCGTCCAGATCGGCTGCCAGCCAGCGGCTGAACATTTCCTTATACATTTTATACACCATCTCTTTCTTGCACTGCAGAATTTTTGGGTAAATTCACTTGTACATCATAAATATACCAAGTTGACGACGCATTGTCAATCGAAAACCAACGTCGGACGCAAGATTTTGCACATTTTTTTCATTGGAATCCTCTATCCGGCCAGGTGCGCAAAAAAGCTCTTGCCCGACGCCCGGGAAGGCGATATACTGAGAAGAGAAATCATTTCAGCGGGGAGACGACGTTGATGTATGCGCATGTTGTAAGTCTTGGAGTCACAGGGCTCAACGGCTATCTGGTCACAGTGGAGTGTCATATTTCCGGCGGACTGCCTCAGTTCGTGATGGTGGGACTGCCGGATTCCGCCGTCAAGGAGAGCAGTGAACGGGTGCGCAGCGCCATCAAGAACCTGAAATGCCCCTGGCCGGCCAGCCACATCACCGTCAACCTGGCCCCCGCCGATGTGCGCAAGACCGGGTCATTGTATGACCTGCCGGTCTTTATCGGCATCCTGGCAGCCCAGGGGGCACTGCCGCAGCCCGGTGTGGCCCAGGCGTTCCTGGGAGAGTTGGGGCTGGACGGCACGCTGCGGCCCATCGCCGGCGTTCTGCCGATGGCGCTGGCGGCCGAGCGCGCCGGCATCACCGAACTGTTTGTTCCCGCCGAGAATGCCGCCGAAGCCGCCGTCGCCAAAGGGCTGCAGGTCCATCCCGCCCGCAGTGCCGACCAGGTCCTGCGCCATCTGCGCGGGGAGGAAGCGCTGCCGACGGCGAAACCGGACGGCTACAACAGTGCCGGCGAATGGATGGGACCGGATTTTGCCGACGTGCGCGGCCAGGCCGAGGCCAGGCGGGCCATGGAGGTTGCCGCGGCCGGCGGACACAATCTGCTGATGATCGGCCCGCCCGGCACCGGCAAAAGTATGCTGGCCAAACGCCTGCCGGGCATCCTTCCGCCGCTGAGCTATGAGGAGGCGCTGGAGACAACGGCGATCTACTCGGTTGCCGGGCTGACACGATCGGGAACCGGTCTGATCCGGGAACGGCCGTTCCGCAGTCCGCATCACAGTGTGAGTGCCATTGCCATGGCAGGCGGCGGCAGCACTCCCCACCCCGGCGAAGTGAGTCTGGCCCACAACGGGGTACTTTTTCTGGATGAGCTGCCCGAGTTCAGCCGGGAAACGCTGGAAGTCCTGCGCCAGCCGCTCGAGGACCGTCAGGTCTCGATCAGCCGTGTGCACGGATCGGCGGTCTATCCCTGCCGGTTCATGCTGGTAGCCGCAATGAACCCCTGCCGCTGCGGCTATTACGGCTCCGGCGTGCGGGAATGCACCTGCACCCCCAGCGCGATTGAGCGGTACCGGCAGCGGATTTCGGCGCCGCTCCTCGACCGGATTGACATCCATGTGGAAGCACGGCCCGTCGAGTATGAGGCCCTGGCCCGCGAGGAGAGCGGCGAGCCGAGTGCGGCGATCCGTGCCCGGGTTATCGCCGCCCGCAAAGTGCAGCAGGAACGGTACCGGGGCAGCGGGTACCGCTGCAATGCCGACCTGCCAAGCGGCGTGCTGCGCCGCTATTGCCGTCTGACACCCCCTGCCGAAAAACTGCTGCGGGGCGCCTTTGAAAAGATGGGGTACAGTGCCCGGGCCTATGACCGGATTCTGCGGGTTGCCCGCACCGCCGCCGACCTGAACGGGTCGCCGAGCATCGGGACTCCCGAGCTGATGGAAGCCCTGCAGTACCGCAGCATGGACCGGAAACCGCGATAACGAAAAACAGCGCAGTCTCTTGCAGAAGAGGCTGCGCTGTTTTGACAGGTCGATTATCAGCGGGAAGGGTGTTCCTCCCGGCGGGCTTCATAAAACAGATACTGCTGCAGAATGCCCGCATTGCCGTACCGAGGAAAAGGATTGACGCCGTCATAATACCGGTCGATGACCCGGCGGATCCAGACATCGACCGGGGCACATTCCAGCCGGCCGTACCCGAAAAGCGCCACACAGTTGGCGACCTTGATGCCGACACCGTACAGCTGCATCAGGCGTTCGACCAGCGCTGTATCGGGAAGGGCATCCAAGGCCGCCAGATCCAGGGTTCCCTGCGCAACGGCACGGGCCGCCGCGCGGACGTAGGCCTCGCGGTACCCCAATGCACAGCCCTCCCAGGCTTCGGGCGCTGCGCCGTCCAGCTGCTGCGGTGTGGGGAACGCGCAGAGGGTCTCCCCTGTTCCGGCCGGCAGCGGTGTGCCGAACCGGGTGCAGAGGGTTTCGACACAGCGGCAGATGGCCGGAATGTTCTTGCGCTGGCTGATGATGAAGGTGATGAGCATTTCCCACGGGTCTTGCCGCAGGATGCGGATTCCCTGTCCGGCCTGGGTGGCCTTCCGCAGATAGGCATCGGTTTTCGGAATCGCGGAACGCACGGCGGCATACCGGCGGTCCAGATCAAAATACCGGTGCCAGAAGGTCTGCCAATCCTGCGGGGTACAGTCTGTCTCGTACCGGTCCGGGGTCAGCTGCCGGATCCGCAGTACCCGGTCCCCGCTGACAAACCGCCAGGTATCTTCCCGCCGGGCAATGCGGAAGGCCTGCCCGCTGGCGGCAATCTTGGCAAGATCAAAATCATCTTGGATCGTGACGATCACAGGGTGTCCTCCCGCAGAAGGGTCAGCATCCGTCGGGCGCTTTCCGCCCAGGAATAGCGCTGCAGCACGGCAGCCGCATCCCGGCCGGGCGTGAAGTCGTCCACGTTGCCGTCGTTGGTTTTCAGGTCAATGTAATCGGCATGTTCGCCGTAGATCTCCCGCATACAAGGCGTATCGCTGACCATCACGCGGGGCGCCCCACAGGCGATGGCTTCGAGCGGCGGAATGCCGAACCCTTCATACAGGGTGGGAAACACAAACGCCTTGCAGTGCTTCATCAGGGTCTTGGCCTCCCCGTCGGTGACGTACCCGAGATACACGACGTTGGGCAGATGGTCGAGTCCCAGCGCCTCGGCCTCCTCGGTCAGGCTGCCGCCGCCCGCAATGGCGAACACGGCCTCGGGTTTGCGCTGGGCCGCGCGGAGTACCCAGGGGAAGTTCTTGTTTTTCATCAGGTTGGACATCGAGAAATAATATTCGCCGGGTTTGAGGCGCGGCCATTTGGTATGCTCGCCGAACACCATGGGATCGGGGAAAACCCGCTCCATATGCTGCCAGGCATTGTAGATCACCGTGATCCGGTCAGGGGCGACATGATAATACCGCATGATCTCACTTTTGGAAAACTCCGACACCGTGACAATCCGTTTTGCCTTGGCGGCGATGGCATTGTACTGGGTGCAGTGCCAGGCGGCGCTCATCCGGCCGCGCAGGTCGGTGAAGAAATCCGGCCGTGCCTTGTAGCACACATCATGGAGCACCGCGATGCCTTCCGACCCGGAACTCCACAGGGGAATCACATTGCACAGGCAGAGCCAGCGGCGTCCGCTTTTGGCCAGATACCGCGGAAAATCCTGCTGTTCCCAGCTGGTGCCCCGTCCGGCCAGGACCGCATTCTCATACGGAACGACCGTGATGTTGGCATAGTCAGGCGTGTGGGTGTCGGGCGGAACGACGAGTTCCAGCTCCCCGGGGTCCAGCAGCTTGTCCAGTTCCGCCAGAAGCTCGATCGCATAGCGCTGGATGCCGGAAACCTGCTGGGTAAAAAAGTATCCATCGACAGCATAGCGTGACATGATGTTCTCCTTTTGCTTCGTTATCCTTCCGTGAGGCAGTACCTCTGTTTACATTGCAGAATCCGCTGTACGCTCTCGTCCAGCCGCTGTTCCGGGATCGTGCCGTCCCGCACCGCATCCAGCACGGCATCATAGGCTTCCCGGAGATTCTCGGGCATCAGCAGCAGATCGGCACCGGCCAGGATCGCCTGCACGGCGGCTTCCCCGGAGGAGCAGCGGCCAGTGATGGCTCCCATCGCCAGCGAGTCCGTCACAATCAGTCCCTGATACCCCAGCTGCTGCCGGAGCACACCGGTGAGCAGTTTGCCGGAGAGCGACGCCGGGGTATCGTCGCCGGTCACGGCCGGGACCGCAATATGGGCCGCCATGATCAGCGGCGCCTTGTCCAGGTTGCGGGCAAAGGGGACCAGCTCACAGCTGAGCAGCTCGTCCAGCGTTTTTTCGGTGGTTGCCGGTCCGTCATGGGTGTCCTGGGTGGTATCGCCGTGACCCGGAAAATGTTTGAGCGTACAGGCCACCCCGGCCCTGGAAAATCCGTCGCAGGCAGCGCCCACCAGTGCGGCCACCGTGTCGGGATCGGACCCGAAGGCCCGGTCCCCGATGACCGGATTTTCGGGATTGGTATTGAGATCCGCCACCGGTGCAAAATCCAGAGTAAACCCGAATTGTTTCAGATATGTTGCAATCGTGAATGCCATTGCTTCGGCATCGGCCGGATCGCCCGAGGCGCCGACGGCTGCGGCACTCTCGAACCGGGGCAGATCAAATCCCGGCTGGTTGGCCAGCCGCGCGACGGTGCCGCCCTCTTCATCCACACCGGTGAAGAGCGGAACGGCGGAGGCCTGCTGCATCTGACGCAGAAATTCTGTGATCTGGTCGGGGCTGACGAGGTTCTTGCCGAACACCACCACACCGCCCACCGGGATTTCCTGCAGTGTCCGGCGCATGGCGTCCGAAAGTTCGGTCACCCCGGGGCCGTCCGCGTCATGGACCTGCTCAGATGTCAGCGCGGGGTCCAGCGCGTCCGGGCGGACGAGAAACAGCTGACCGACCTTTTCTTCGAGGGTGAGCGGTCTTCCCTGCCAACAGACCTCCGATTCCGCGGCGGCAGGGGTCGGGGCGGCCGTGGGCTGCACGGTGACGGCGGCCGACCGGCCGTGCGCCCCGCATCCGGCCAGGCAGACCGCGAGCAGAAGAACCGACAGGCAACGCCAACGCCGCATACGCCATCCCCCGTTTCCTGAGAAATCCTATCATTCGGATTTATTATATCATAAAAAAGCAAAAAGGGAATAGCCGGCGCCCGGTCGGACCGGACTGCGCGGATGAGATCGGTTCCCGGACAAACAAAAAGAGCCAGCCCCGTCAAAAGCAATCGGGGCTGGCTCTTCAGTTTTGATCAGGAAGTGGCGTCGGCGAAGTCATCGGCCCCGCCCACCGGATCCTCGGCCACCACATCGGCGGTCTCGGCGCTCTCCGGCGTGGCTGCCTTCAGGCTGGCCTTGTCGTAGGCAAAGGCGGAGAGGTTCTCCGAAGAGACCTCATACACTACATCGGGGGCAGCGGACGAGCGCAGATAGTTCAGCGAATCATCCTCGGGGTCAGTTCCGCCGAAGGAGCACTGCACCGATCCGTCCGCGCTGACGATCGTCACCACCACGTTGGGCGTATCCAGTCCATAGGTGGAATCCGCCTCCGGCGATGTGATGGACCAGTCGGTGGTCATATCGCAGATGGTATTGGCCATCGTGTTCACGAGATCCTGGTCCAGCGAATAGTCGGGATCGTCACTGAGCGTCCAGGTGCCGTCGGTCTGGGTGAAGCTCAGCGTGTTGCCGCCGGACTGCACGGTCATCGTCGTGATGGCGTCGCTCTCAATATCCGTGATGTCCTGGGCTGCATAGAGCTGCTTGGGCGTCTTGCAGATGTCGCTGAGATCGGTCAGGCTCACCGTGTAAACGGGGCCGTCCTCCGACGTGCGGACATACCAGGTATCGGTCATGCTGTTCTTGCTGCCGACCGTCAGTTCCCACTGGTCGCTGCCGGTGGAGAGGGTGATGACCTGGGTGGGGTCATCAAAGCCCATCTCCTCGACATCGGCGTCATCGGTCAGCTGCCGCTGTGCCGTCAGGGCGGTCAGGTCGGCTGTGATGGCATCCGCCTTGCTCTGGTCAATGGGAAGCGCCGGGTCGGAATCCAGCGTCCAGGTGCCGTCGGTCTTGGTCAGCGAGACTTCGACCGGCTCCTCTGCGCTGGCATCCCGGTAATACAGGGAGGTCACCTCCCCGCTGTTGAGGCTGCACAGCGGGATGCCGGTGTCCTCCTCGCTGCTGTCCACAGTCTGCAGAACCAGCAGCAGGATAGCCAGGATCAGAACCACCGCGCCCAGAAGGGCCAGCGGCAAAACTTTTTTCTTGTTCATGCGGGAGCCTCCTTAACGGCGACGGCGCAGGATGGCGATGGCCACACCCACCACGATGAAGGCGAGCGGCAGCACGATGGTGAACAGGATGCCCAGCGCCATCGTTGCCTGCGGCGGCACGGTCAGCGTTTCGGCGCTCATGCTCTTGCTGTCAATGACAACGGCGTTTTCCTCGCCGGTCATCCAGTTCACAACACTGCCCAGCAGCTGGGCATTGCCGCCCGACACCGCACTGTTCATGCTGGCGGTGAAGACACTGCCGCAGTTGACCCAGACAATCTTGGCGTTGTTGGCGCTGTCCTCGGCCGCGACGGCAATCGCAAACGGACCGTCGGGATCGTTTTCACCCTTCTGGGCGGTTTCGGCGGTGGCGTAGTCCTGCATCGAGTAGGAGGACGAGCTCGTGGAGAGCAGCGTGGTGAAGGTCAGGTCTTCGGCATCTTCATTGGTCACGATGCCCTGGGCCACCGGCGTAAAGACATACATGCCGTCCGTCACTCCGGACGTGATGCTGTTGGACTTGAGTTCGGGCAGCAGGTAGGTCGGCGGGTAGCGGTACGCATAGTAGCCGCTGTCCGTCTCCACGGCCAGGCCGGGCTGACGGGTCATGCCGTATTCAGACAGGACCGCATCCAGGTTGGGCGTGCTGACCGTCATATCGGTGGCAACCAGCAGGCAGCCGCCGTTTTCCAGATAGCCGCGCAGCGCATCGGCGTCCAGCTCACTGTAATCGGTCTGCGGGGCATTGATGATGACCGCCGAGGCATCCTCGGGGATCGAGCCCGCACTGATGAGGTTCAGATCCTGCACGCTGACGCCGGAGTTGTCCAGCGTATCGGTGAAGTCGGTTTCCAGCGCGGTCTCGCCGTGGCCGGTCATCTGATACAGGACATAGCTGCTCTCGCGCGTCACCTTGGCGATGCCGGAGGAGAGCGCACTCTCGGCCGAGAAGCTCATCGTATAGCTGCCGTCGTAGTAGTAATTGGAGTAGTCGGCATCATACATATCATAGTAGTCCACCACCGTGTGATTGTCGCCGCAGACGAGAATCACGCTGGACGCCGAGGCATCCTGGGCATCGTACTGCTGCGCAAAGGTGGGATACAGGGCCGGGTCACGCTGCTGCCAGCTGAAATGGGAGCTTTCGCCCGCGTAGCGGTCCAGAATCCGGGTGATGTTGGAATCCTCGCTGCCGGTCTCGGCCAGGTAGTAGGCCGTGACGTCGGTGTTGAGGTCATGCAGCATGGTTTTGGTGGTGTCGCTGAGGGTGAACATCTTGCCGGTCGAGATGTCAAACTGAGTGAACTTGGTCGGGATGGCATTGACCACCAGGTTCAGAAGAATGACCAGGACCAGGACGATGACCGCCAGCACACTGGCATAGGCACCGCTGCGGAGACTGCGGCGGCGGCTTGCCTGCTGTGCCTCGGTGGGGGCCGGGGCATCGGAATGTTTCTTGATGAATTTCATGACAGTTCCCCTCCCCTTCTCAATGCCAGCGGCGGCGTTCCAGTGCCTGACCCGTCAGGAACAGGAACAGTCCGGCCACGGACAGATAATACACAATGCCGGAAACGCTGAACATGCCGCCCACGAAATCGGTGAACGGATCAAAGAGCGCCAGCGCGTCCAGGACCTTGTTGAAGCCGGTGAGCAGCCAGGCCGGGCGGAGCTTGAAGAGCAGGATCAGAACGACGGCACCGCCGCAGAAAACCGCACTGCCCACCGTGACGTTCTTGCAGGCAAGGCCGATGAGGACAGCCGCCACCGCCAGGACAACGCAGAACGCCAGGAAGGCCAGCGTATTGCCGGAGGTGAACAGACCCTTGATGCCGTTCATCAGGTATGCGATCAGCAGAATGCCGAAGGTGGAAAGGTAGGCGATGATCTGGTTTTCGGTCAGGACCGAGACAAAGGTACCGATGGCGATGCAGGCCGCTCCCAGCAGGAAGTAGGCAAAGATCGTGGCATAGGCACTGGTCAGCGAGACGGTGCCGAAGGCCGTGAGGACCAGCGGCAGGATGCAGGTTACCAGCATCGGCACGGCAAAGACAGCGAGCTGTGCAAGGTACTTGCCCAGCACGATGGACGGGATGCCGACCGGACTGGTGAGCAGCAGCTGGTCGGTCTTGTTGCGGCGCTCATCCGCGAAGCTGCGCATCGTCAGGGCCGGCAGCAGGAACAGCATCACCAGCACCGTGGAGTACAGAACCGAGGAGAAATCCGAGGTTGCGTACACCAGGCAGTTTGCGGAATAGTAAAGGCCGATAAAGGCGAGCATGACACCGATCACCACATAGCCGATCAGGCCGGTGAAGTAGCTGCGCACTTCGCGTTTGAAAATCGCGGCCATCTTATTCACCCTCCTTCTCGTCTGTTGCGGGAGCATCCGACGGCTCGGAGTCCGGCGCCGGTTCGGCGGAGGCCTGCTCGGGCGCCGGCTCTTCGGCCGGGGTCTGGGCCGGTTCGGACGGCTCAGTCTCGGCCGGCTCGGCGGCTGCGGGGGCCTCGGTCTTCTCAGGCTCGGTCTCGGTGATCTGCAGGAAGACATCCTCAAGGCTCATGGTATCGCTGCTCAGCGAGAGCACCGGGCAGCCTGCGGCAGCCAGGGCGCGGGACAGCGCCGCACGCAGATCCTCGCCGGAAGTGCTGGCGGCGGTAAAGCTGATTTCGTTCGCCTTCTCGGCGGTCACGCGCAGATCGGTGAGGCCCGGAACGCTGGACGCCGCGGCCAGGACATCCTCGCGGGAACCCTGTGCGGTGGCGGAGATCACACCGCGGGCGGCCAGCTTGGCGGCCAGCTCCTCCGGCGTGCCCTGTGCGGCGACCTTGCCGTGGGCGATGATGAGAACGCGGTCACAGATGTTCTGCACCTCGCTGAGGATGTGGCTGGACAGGATGACCGTATGGGTCTGGCCCAGATCATGAATCAGGGTGCGGATTTCGATCATCTGGGCAGGGTCCAGGCCGACGGTCGGTTCGTCGAGAATGATGATCTTCGGGCTGCCGAGCAGAGCGGCTGCAATGCCGACACGCTGACGATAGCCTTTGGAAAGATTGCGGATCAGACGTTTTTCCATCTCATGCAGGCCGGTGCGGGCCACGGCCTTTTCCACGTCCTGGCGGCGGGCTTCCTTCTTGCGGACACCCTTGAGTTCCGAGACGAAGTTGAGGTATTCCCAGACCGTCATATCGGTGTACAGCGGCGGCTGCTCGGGCAGATACCCAATGCACGCCTTGGCGCCCTGCGGGTCCTCCTGGATGTCGTGGCCGTCAATGCTGACGGTGCCTCCGGTGGGGGCAAGGTAACCGGTCAGCATGTTCATTGTGGTGGATTTGCCGGCGCCGTTCGGGCCCAGCAGGCCGTAAATGCAGCCGTCTTCCACCGTGAAGCTGATGTCATCGACCGCGGTATTCTTGCCGTACCGCTTGGTCAGGTGGTTGACTTCGATCAATGGATAACACTCCCCTTTTTGACGGGTTCCGCCCTGCGGCAGTTCCCGGTATCAAGTCTGTGAGTGATTATAATCCCTAATTGTGAAAATTGTGGGGTAAAGGTTTGAAGAGTTGTGAAAATTATACAAGGTTCTTCGCCCTTTTCTGCGCGGTTTTCCGGGGTTTGGTCGTGCCTCCGCGATCTTTTTTTGACGGAGCGCGAATCTCATGTTATAATAAAAAATACTGCCGATTTTTATAGAAAGGTTTTGAGATATGCTGAACTTGATCGAGACCGTCAACACGGCGGTCAACAACTTTATCTGGGGTGTCCCGGCCATGATCTGCATCATCGGCGTGGGGCTGTATCTGAGCATCCGGACCGGCTTTCTGCAGCTGCGGCGGTTTTCCTTTGCGATGAAGGCAACGCTGGGCCGGGTCTTCCACAAAAAGGATGCCGTCAGCGGCGCAATGACGCCGTTTCAGGCGGTCTGCACGGCGCTCGCGGCAACCGTGGGCACCGGCAACATTGCCGGCGTGGCCGGTGCCATTGCCATCGGCGGACCGGGTGCCGTCTTCTGGATGTGGGTGTCGGCGCTGTTGGGCATGTGCACCAAATTTTCCGAGGTGACGCTGGCCGTCTATTACCGGGAAAAGAATGCCCGGGGCGAATACATCGGCGGACCGATGTATTACATCCGCAACGGCCTGAAACCCCGGTGGCACTGGCTGGCAACGCTGTTCTCGGTATTCGGCATCCTGGCGGTGTTCGGTACCGGCAACGCCACCCAGACCAACGCCATTACCACTGCCATTGACTCGACGCTGCTCAGTTTCGGGCTGGCGTCGGAGACCGCCCTGCCGCCGCTAAACCTCGCCATCGGCATCCTGATTGCCGCACTGGTCGGGCTGATCCTGCTGGGCGGCGTCAAACGGATCGGCAGCGTGTCGGAGCGGCTGGTTCCTTTTATGGCGCTGTTTTACATCATTCTGGCTCTGGGCGTGATTGTGGTTCATCTGGACCGCGTTCCGGCAGTCCTCGGCCAGATCGTCGAAGGTGCCTTTGCCCCCTCCGCCGTGACCGGCGGCGTGGTGGGCAGCTTCTTCACCAGCATGAAGAAAGGCGTGTCCCGCGGCATTTTCTCCAACGAAGCGGGTCTGGGCACCGGGTCCATTGCCCATGCCTGTGCCGACACCGACGAGCCGGTCCATCAGGGTCTGTTCGGCATCTTTGAGGTGTTCGCGGACACCATCGTGATCTGCACGATGACCGCACTGGTGATCCTGTGCAGCGGCGTTCCCATCAACTACGGTCAGGCCGCCGGTGCCGAGCTGACGATCTCGGGCTTTACGGCCACCTACGGCAGCTGGGTTTCCCTGTTCACCGCCGTGGCCATGTGCTGTTTCGCCTTCTCGACGATTCTGGGCTGGGGGCTGTACGGTGCGCGGTGTGTGGAGTATCTGTTCTCCTCGTACTGGACCCGCCCGTTCATGTTCATCTATGCCCTGGTGGCCATCCTGGGCGCCACGGTGGACCTGGGGCTGCTGTGGAGCATCGCCGAAACCTTCAACGGTCTGATGTCCATTCCCAACCTCATCGCCCTCTTCCTGCTTTCCGGCACGGTCGTCCGGCTGGTGCGCGAATACTGGGTGCCCGGCGGTCCTGCCGAAAAACAAAACTGAACCGCATCAAAAAAAAGCCGTATCCCGATGGGACACGGCTTTTTTTGTTCAGGATCTGCGGGCGCCGACAATGCGGTCGGCGATCTGCATGGCCACTTCTTCCTTGCTCTGGAGCGGAAGCTCGGTGGCTCCGTCCGGGGTCAGGAGGGTGACCACGTTGGTATCCACGCCGAAACCGGCGCCGGGTACCTTGAGATTGTTTGCCACAATCATATCCATATGTTTCTTGGCCAGTTTGGCCGCCGAATTGGCGATGAGGTCGCGGGTTTCCATCGAGAAACCGCAGACAAACAGCCCCTGCGGCTTATGCTCCCCGACCCAGGCCAGAATATCGTCGGTGCGCTCCAGCGGAAGGGTCAGGTCCCCGTCCTTTTTCTTGATCTTGTCGGACGCCACCGTTGCGGGGCGATAATCCGCCACGGCGGCGGCCATCACGAGGGCATCGGCGTCCATCGCGTTGGCCTTGACGGCCTCAAAGAGATCCGCCGCGGTCTTGAACGGCACCGTTTTGACAAACGGCACCGGACGCAGGGAGGTCTGCGCCGTGAGCAGCGTGACATCGGCGCCGCGCAGCATACAGACTTTTGCGACGGCATATCCCATCTTGCCCGTCGAATGGTTGGTCAGGTACCGCACGGGGTCCAGCGGTTCCTGGGTGGCCCCGGCCGAGACCACGACCTTCATGCCCGCCATGTCCTTTTCATGGGCCAGTTCCCGCCAGCAGTAATCCAGCAGGACCTGTTCTTCCGGCAGGCGGCCGGACCCCACATCGCCGCAGGCCAGCAGGCCGGAGCCCGACGGAATCACCACAAAGCCGTAGTGGCGTAGCGTTTCCAGGTTATCCTGGGTGATGGGGTTTTCCAGCATATGGGTGTTCATGGCCGGCGCCACCAGTTTGGGGCAGCGCGCCGCCAGCGTGACGGTGGTCAGCATATCGTCGGCAATGCCGTGAGCCATCTTGGCCAGCACATTGGCCGTCGCCGGTGCAACCAGAATCAGGTCGGCCGCGTTGGCCAGCGAGACATGCGCGACATCATATTGAAAATTGCGATCGAACGTATCCACAATGCAGCGGCGGTTGGTCAGTGTCTCAAAGACGAGCGGCGAGATGAACTCGGTGGCATTCTTAGTCATGAGAACATGGACGTCGGCGCCGGCCTTGACCAGGGCATGGGCAACATTGGGCATCTTGTAGGCGGCGATCCCGCCCGAGATTCCCAGAACAATGGTTTTGCCTTGAAGGTTCATAAAGGGCACATCCTTTTATCCGGTTTTGGTGGTCTGTGCTAAGTATAGCGTGCTTTGTTCCAAAAGTAAAGCCGCCCACTGTCGGGTCTGTTCGGGGTCCCGGCTGTTGGCATAGATGGTCCAGTCCTCCAGCCGCACACGGATAACCGGGCTGCTGCCGGGGTAGACAAAGAGCATACAGGCGCCGGATTCGCTGCCGGTGAAGTAGCCCACCGTCCAGTCCCGGCTGGCCCCGCCGTTGGTGCGCAGGAAGGATTCCTGCGGCATGGAATCCAGCAGTTCCACCGAGCGGATCTCGCCCGGCTGGATCGTATAATGATAGTAGGCGGCCGAGAATTCCAGTCCCGCACCGTCCGGCTGCAGCCTGACCGTCGGGCGGATAAACGGGATCAGCAGAAGGAGCAGGGCCAGGATTGCCACCGTCGAAACCACAATGCCCAGGATACTCAGCACGCGGCCCACCGGATGGCCCACATTCATGGCCAGCTGCATGCTGTTGAACCGGCTTTGTACAAACAGGCTGGGATCGTCCGGGTTGCAGTACACACCTTTGGCCCAGTATTCATCGTCGTCGGTCACAGCCGGTTCGCCGGTTCCGGCAATCATCCGCCGGGTCCGGCTGCGGGCGGACACCAGTCCGATCACGACGCAGAGGGCTCCTGCCGTGACAAGCAGCAGATAGATTCCATAGTCCAGCGTTCCGGGCCATCCATCGCCGGTCAGGCGCCAGCCCATCCAGCACCAGGCTGCGGTGTTGCCGCTGCCTGCCAGCAGCATCGACCACGCCCAGGCGCGCTTCTGCATCCGGTTTACCGCCACATTGCACACCGGATCTGCCGAGAGCATCCGGTTGGGGCGTCTGATTCCCACCATCTGAAGGGCCGCCAGCAGAACACCCGCAGCCGCCGCGCTGCCGAAGAAAATCCAGAACATCGAACGCAGGGACGGCTGCACCTGCCCGGCGGCAGGAAGCGGCAGAGCCAGGAGCAGCAGAATCGGCAGCTGCCATTCCAGGCCGGGTACGCCCCGGTCGCTGCGGGCGGCTGTCAGCGTATCCACATGGACCACGCGGCGTGTTGCCGGAAAGAACCATCCGCGGTCACACTTGATGCGGTACATCCGCCAGTGAGCGTGATATATCAGCCACCCGGTCCAGGCAATGTAAAGAAGGAGCCAGATCACTTCGACCAGAACCCCGGCCGCCACATTCCCAAGACTCGGCAGGCAGATGAGCACCGCCAGCGGCAGATTGACCAGATGCGTGATCCGCCACAGCCGGGCAGTCTGATGGCACAGACGCTGCACTTCCGGGTCGGCGAGCGCTTCGGGCGGGACGTGAACCGCCAGCAGCATTCCGTCACGGAGTTCCGTGTCATGGCGCCGTTCCGCCATCGTGACAAGGACCACCACAAGATTGCAGACCAGAAAGATGATCACCGTAAGCCACATGGGTCATGTCCTCCCTTCCGGTTCGATCCTGGCAAAGGCCTGACTGCACAGACGCAGAAACGCCGACCGGTCCAGACCGTTGAGCCGCGCCTCGGCGCTGAGCAGCTCCAGCTGCGGTTCCAGTGCATCCGAACAGGCCGCCGCATTGTCCTGTTTCGGCGCCACCATCGCCCCATGCCGGCGGTCAATCACAAGATAGCCTTCCGACTTGAGCATCTGATACGCCTTGTTGACGGTCATCGTATTGATCCCGGCATCGGCGGCAAGCTGCCGGACCGTGGGCAGGCTCTCTCCGGGGACGAGCTCTCCGCGGGCAATCCCGGTCACGATCTGGTTGCGCAGCTGGCGATAGAGCGGCGTTTCAGCGCAGGGGTCCAGCGTGAGAATCATCGGGCATTCCTCCGATCTTGTATTATTTGTATTACTAAATATAATACAAATGCAGGGTTCTGTCAAGGACAGTTGGCAAATCCGGCACAACCTGTTATAATAGCAATATTTTGAGAGTACAAGAAGGTTGCAGCTATGATTCTGGCAGTCGATATCGGAAACACCAACGTCTGCATTGCCGGGCTGGACGGGCATCATGTCCGGTTTACGACCCGGATGGTCACCCGTGCCCACTGTACGACGGACGAATACACGGCGGAGCTGAAGTTCCTGCTTTCCCGTCTTCGGGTGACGGCGGAGGACTTCGAGGGCGCCATTGTCTGCAGTGTGGTGCCGAGACTGACCCGTCCTTTGGCGGACGCCTGCCGCCGTCTGACCGGGTACGAGCCGCTGTTCGTCAGCAGCTCGCTCGACACGGGGCTGACGTTCGGTGTGGATGCCCCGGAGCGTGTGGGGCAGGACCGCCTGGCCGATGCCGCAGCGGCAGCCGCCCTGTATTCCCTGCCCTGCATGACGGTGGATCTGGGCACCGCCACGACCTACAATGTGATTTCGGCGCAGCGGGAATTTCTGGGCGGTTTCATCGTGCCGGGTGTCCAAACCAGTCTGCGCGCCATCAGCGCCGGAACGGCCCAGCTGCCCCCCATTGCCCCACAGGCCCCCGATCATCTGATCGGCCGGAACACCGTGGAGTGTCTGAACAACGGCGCCATGTTCGGTACCGCCGCCATGCTGGACGGTCTGGCGGCCCGGGTGGAGGAAGATCTGGGACAGCCGCTGACCGTGGTGGCCACGGGCGGGCTGGCGCCCTATATCATGCCGTGCTGCCGGCGCGGCATCCTGTACGACGGGGATCTGCTGTTCAAGGGGCTTTCCCTGCTGTTTGAAAAAAATCACTGAATTCCTGACAAAGCAACAGGCCGTGGGAGAAACCTCCCACGGCCTGTATGTATGAAACGGGAATTACATATCCGGCGTGACGGGCACCGCACCGTAGTTGCGGACGCTCAGCACATGGCAGCTGCCGGCGCCGAACACGGCATCAATGGCAGCCTTGTATTTTTCCAGCAGATCGAGCGGCACAAACGCCTGGATCGTACCGGCAAAACCGCCGCCCTGCAGACGCCAGGCACCGCGGCCTTCCAGAACCTTCTGGCTGATGGCCAGCGCCAGGGGCACGCCCTGCTCCTTGGGGTTCTTGATGCTGTATGCATTCTGGTTGTATTCAAAGCTGGAATGGCCGCCCGCAATGATCAGTTCCTTGAACTTTTCAAAATCATCGGCCTTGATGGCGTCGCACAGTTCGGCGGCACGGCGGCAGTCATTGTAGAAATGGATGGCACGCACGACGGCACGGTCACCGGTGACCTTGCGGACCTGCGGAATGGCGGCCAGGAATTCCTGCTCATCCACCTCGCGCAGAACCTTCTTGCCGAAGAAAGCGGCCACGCTCTCCATCTCGCTGCGGATGGCGGCATAGTCGTCGGTCAGGTCAGCATGGCTGCCCTTGGTATCGCTGATGCACAGCGCATAGCCCTTGCCGGCCAGATCGAACTTGGTCTTGTTGACCACCGGGGCCGTGGGGTCCTTGAAATCAATCGTGATGGCGCTGCCCACCGCGCAGGCCGTCTGGTCCATCAGGCCGCAGGGTTTGCCGAAAAAGACGTTCTCGGCATACTGGCTGATCTTGGCGATCTCAACCTGATTGAATTTTTCCATATCGTTGTCATTGTACTCGCCGCGGAAAATCGCGCCCATGCAGACCTCAAAGGCCGCCGAGCTGGACAGGCCGGAGCCGCGCAGCACATCCGACACGGTGTAGCAGTCAAAACCGCCGACCTTGCCGCCCTCGTTGACGATGCCGGCAGCCACACCGCGGATCAGCGAAGCGCTGTGCTCCGCCTCGCCTTTCTGGGGGGTGAGCTTGCTCAGGTCAATATCATCGATCTTGCCGAACCCATGGGAAATGACCCGCACAATGTTGTCATCATTCTTGGAAACAACGGCCACAATGTCCAGGTTGACCGCAGCCGCCATGACCACACCGTTGTTGTGATCGGTGTGGTTGCCGCCGATCTCGGTACGGCCCGGCGCCGAGTACAGGCTGACCGTACGTCCTGTCCCGAAATTCTTTTCAAAATTGTCGAGCAGTTCCAAATACCGGTCACGCTGGGCCGCCACGGTGGCAGGATCTGCCGCATACAGCTTGGCAAATGCCTGATCATACTGTCCGTCCCGGATCTTCTGTTTCAGTTCTGCACTGGTCGCCATAATTCAATTCACCTTTCCTTGCGTCAGTTCGTTCTGCGGGCTTTGTCGGATATGCACAAAAGCGGCATCTATTTTTTGTGGGAATCGTTCCGTTTTTGTGAAATCCGCGATATCTTGTACCCAGTATACCAAATTTCCAGCGGATGTAAACACCTTTTTTCGATGCTTTTATGGACTTTTGATGAATTTTCTGTTATAATAACAGAAAACGATGCGCGGGCTTTCTGCCCCTGTTTGTGAGGAATACGGCATGACGACCATTTCGAAGCAATCATACAAACAAAATTACACCGACAACGTGGAGCTCTCCATCTTCAACTGCGGGCACGAGTACTGCCAGCCCGGTCATACCTGGGGTCCCGGTGTGCGCGACCATTATCTGATTCATCTGGTGGTGGCCGGCAAAGGAATCTATCAGGTCGGCGGCGCGGCATTCAGTCTGCAGGAAGGCGACCTGTTCCTCGCCAAGCCCAACCAGCTCATCACCTATGCCGCCGATGAAACCGATCCCTGGGAATACTACTGGGTCGGTTTCAACGGCGCCTGTGCCAACCGGCTGGTCCAGCAGACGCCATTCACCGACGCCCATCCGGTCCATCACTGCAAGGACCCGCAGAGCACCCGGGAAGCGCTGTACAACATTTACCTGGCCCGCGGTCCTGAGCCTCAGTGTGAGGCCCTGATGACCGGATACCTCTACCTGTTCATGGCACAGCTCATGAAAGAGGCCCGGGAGTCCATGCCGAGCACCACTTCCTCGAGCAGCCAGTATGTCCTGTCCGCCATCAAATATATCCAGTTCAACTACTCGCACGACATCTCGGTGGACGACATTGCCAAGGCCGTCGGAGTCAGCCGGAGTCATCTGTACCGTGTCTTCATGTCCAACGTAGGCCAGAGCCCCATTGATTATCTGACAGGCTACCGCATCAGCGAAGCTTGTTCCCTGCTGAAAAACACCGGGCTCTCCATTGCCGAGATCGCCGTTTCGGTGGGATTTTTCGATCAGTTCTATTTTTCCCGTGTATTCAAAAAGGTCAAGGGTGTCCCGCCGAGCAAGTATCTGGCCGCCCTTGAAAAAGATCCGCAGCTCTGACGGCAGTTGTTTTGCCGCCGCACACCATTGATTTGACGGAGTTTTTATGTCACTGACCAAAAACCAGATTCTTCCCCTGACCATTGAAAGTTTATCCAGCGACGGCAACGGCGTGGCCCATGCAGACGGCCAGGCCGTTTTTGTGCCGGGCACCGCACCGGGCGATGAGATTGACTGCCGCATTGTCAAGGTTCTGAAGACCTACGCCTTCGGGCGGTGCGAGCGTCTGCGCAAGGCCGGGCCGGACCGCATTGCGCCGGACTGTCCGGTGTTTGCCCCCTGCGGCGGATGTGCGCTGCGTCATCTGGAATATGAAGCCGAATGCCAGGCCAAAACCGGTTTTGTGCAGGATGCTTTTTCCCGCATCGGTGGGTTCGACACCCGGGTTCTGCCGCTTCTGGCCGCGCCGTCGGCGGATCGGTACCGCAACAAGGTACAGCTTCCGATCGGGCGCGATGATGCCGGGCATCTGGTATCGGGATTCTATGCCGGGCGGAGTCATCGCATCATTCCCTGCCCGGACTGCCGCCTGCAGCCGGAATGGATGAATGCGCTGGCTGCCCGGGCCTGCACCCTGATGGAACAGTATGGGATTACGCCCTACGAGGAGGAGTCCCACACCGGTCTGGTACGGCATCTGTATCTGCGCCAGGGTTGGCACAGCGGGCAGCGGCTTCTCTGTTTTGTCCTCAACGGTAGCCGGATGCCCCACGAGGCAGAGCTTTGCCGCACCCTGCAGCAGGAATTTTCGCTGACCACCGTACTGGTCAACCGCAACACCGCCCGCACCAATGTGATTCTGGGCAAAGAAACCCGTACTGTTCTGGGTCCCGGCGTCATTGAGGATACACTGGCCGGTGTTCCGCTCCGGATGGGAATTCATGAATTTTATCAGGTCAACACCCCTGCCGCCGAAGTCCTGTATGCCAAGGCCCGGGAGTTTGCGGCGCTGAAACCCGATGATTTTCTGCTGGATTTGTACTGCGGCATGGGCACCATCGGGCTGTCGATGAAGGCGGATTGCCGTCGTCTGGTCGGCGTGGAGGTGGTCCCGCAGGCCGTGGAGGAGGCCAAAGCCACGGCGGCCCGGCTGGGGCTTTCCGCCGAGCAGGCCGATTTCGTCTGCATGGACGCCGGCGCCGCCGCAGCGCGGCTGGCGGCGCGTGGGGAGCACCCCGATGTGATTGTGGTGGACCCGCCACGAAAAGGGTGCGATGCGCCGACCCTGCAGGCCATTCTGCAGATGGCCCCCCGCACCCTTGTGATGGTCAGCTGCAACGCGGCAACCGCTGCGCGTGACACCCGCATTCTCTGCGATGCCGGGTATCAGCTCCGCCAGATCCAGCCGGTCGACCTTTTCCCGCGGACCAAGCATGTGGAGACGGTGGTACTTTTGTCCAAAGATCGTTGAGCCCGCCAGATGCATCGGGAAACGTCGTGCACGGTGATCCGGGATTGCATGGCGGAAGATGCGGTCGAATTCTACGGGATTCTAGGCAGAGAGGAAGCCAAGCAATGTCTGCATCGGCCGGGCACAGATTGGTTTCATACATCCAGACCGGATGTGCACGAGAGGGGCCGGATCTGCAACCACGGCTTGTCCATGCCCAGGAATTCTGGCAGGCGGCGGGCTGCGCGCTGAGACAGAGAGATCTTCACAGGATCTTTGGTGAAACGATGGATGCCGTGAGGCGGCATTGAGAAAGCCGGGCACGCAGAAGGAATCCGACGCCGTCGGGTCCACAATCTTCACGGCAGCCGGGTGGTCAGGTTGCGGAGGATGGGAGCAAACAAGGATGAGAGAGCCTTATCAGATTCTGGCCATTCCCTATCGGATGGTTGACGGTTCCGCGAGATACTGTGTGTTTCACCGTTCCGACGCCGATCAGTGGCAGTTTATTTCCGGAGGCGGAGAGGACGGCGAAACGCCGTTGGAAGCAGCCAAAAGAGAAGTTCTTGAGGAGAGCGGTGTACAGTCTGATGACTGGGTAGTACTGAAAAGCCTGTCCTTCCTCCCCGCTGCTGCAATCTGTGAAACATGCCGGCAGCACTGGGACAGGGACATCCTTGTGATTCCCGAATACACCTTTGGCTTTGCGTGCCGGGAGGAAATCCATCTGTCGAACGAGCATACCGAATGCATCTGGCTGCCCTATGAGCAGGCCAGCGAAAAACTCCGGTGGGATTCCAACCGTACCGCCCTTTACGAGCTGAACTGTCGGCTGAAGATCGGTCGGGAGGTCTGAGTGTTTCCACAGCAGCAGTCCCCGGACAGCTGCTGATTCTTTTGACATACGGAGAACCGCTTCATGAAAGCAAGAAACCTGCAAAACGATTCCTATGAGCTCTGGTTCCGTCCTGAGGAGCTGTATCAATATCAGTTTTCCTTTGCCGGAAAGGATTTTTCTCTGTTTCAGGTCATCAAGGAGTTTGCCTTCGATTTTGAACAGGCTCCCCGCCAGGAAATTCTGCCGGGCATCTGGCTCACCGATCTGAACGGCAGATTCCGGCCGTTTTCGCTGCTGCATTCCCCCGTGGATCTTCTGATGCCCCGAATCCGGGGATACCGGTTCCGCCTGGAGATTCACAACCGGCGCAATGCGTATGCCTTTCCGTCGGTCGTAACCTTTACAAAACCGGTTCCCGACCCGGTTCCGCGGCCCGGGACGGCGGGCAAGGTCCTGCTGGACCCCGCCCTTGTCGCCTGTTCCGATACGATGGGCAGCGGGCCGAGCAGATGTGCCGTCTGGAACTGTTTTGCACGGCTGGGATTGTATGACATGTTTTCGTATTCCTATTCGATGTTCTCGCTGGGAGAACTGATTGAGAATGTGACAAAGCATCACCGGCTGCTCTGGTTGTGTGAAAAGCAGGACAACTGCCGGGAACTGCTGGAAAAATTCCGGACCGGCCGCTATGACACCACCGATGAGGAGGCGCCGATCCGTCTTTCCTACGCGGCCGGTGCTTACCATGTGAGCGACGGCAAACACCGGCTCTGCGTCGCCAGAAGGTTTCAGATTGCCCGTGTTCCCGTTTTCCTGACGGTTAGAGAAGTCTCCGATCCGACCCGGCGTGACGAAACGCCGGTGTCGGTTCCATCCCGCCATTCGACGCCCTGCAAGCCGATTCTTGAGGCGTACCGGAAGATTCTCCGCACCGTTCCGCTCACCGAGGAACAGGGGCAGTATCTGCTGAAAACCCCGCTCGAGGACCTGGATCTGGTCGGCTATCTGGAATCGGTATTTGGCAAGCCGTTCGAGCAGATGCCCGAGCTCTGGTCCTGACGGCATCGTAGTATACAAACAGCCCCCGGCGGATACAATCCGCCGGGGGCTGTTTTCCTTGCATGGATCAGGCGAGCAGGACGCCTTCCACACGCTTCATCAGCTTGTTGGTCTGTTTGGTGACAAGGCCGACGCAGATGGCGGCGGCAATGGTGCCTTCCCGGACGCCGTCGAGGTGTCCGAGGAAGAGGAAGGATAGCACAATGGAGATGCAAACCAGCGTCACGTCAAAGATCACCTTCATATTGCTGAACTTGATCGGGGCCACCTTGCAGATGGCCAGGACAATGCCCTCCCCTGCCGTGGTGACGAGGCCGGCGGAGACTTCCACACTGACGCCCAGCGCCACCAGGAAAATGCCGATCAGGCAGAGGACCCACTGTTCCAGGTAATTGCTGTAAGAGATGCCCGCAATGACCGTTTCCGCCACATCAATCATGACGCCGAACAGAATCGCGGCCGGGAATTGCAGCAGCTGGAACCAGTCATACTGTCTGCGCAGTATTCCAATCTGGATCAGCACAAAGAGAAAATTCATAATGATCGTCGTGGTGCCCACCGTCAGTCCCGAGATGGCGGATGTCACATACGGCGCGCTGGAAATCGGCGACGTTCCGAGCGCTGCCTTGATGGAAAACGCCACACCGGTGGCCATGATTGTCAGACCCAGGCACAGGAGGATCACCCTTGTGGCCAGATGGTTCCTTGTCCGTTGTTCAGATACCTTCATCTTTGCTCCTTCTTTCACACAATACCCTTGCAGAGACACCAGAAGGCTGTGCCGGTCTTCCCCCTGCAGGGATAAAAGGAAGACAATAAGAAAAAGCCGGACAAAGGATGACCGCCTGCGCGTTCCTTTCTCCAGCTCATCATTTCCGGCAAATGATTCGCTTCTGATGTTTCTATTATATCTTAGGTCTTTTTGAAAAAGATGTCAAGGTCAGGGCATCGTACGCCCTTCCAATCCCGGGGTTTGGGCCGGACGGGCATTGAAAGCCGGGCAGTGGCATGGTACAATAAAGGTGGTTTTTGCCCTTTTCCCATGGGTTGTCCCGGGTTTTGTTCAGATTCTGTTCGGAAGTCGTTCACGAATTAACCACAAATCCATGACATAATAGGAAAATAAAAGAAAAAGGACGGCGTAATCATATGAGAGCTTGGTTTCAACGTTTTATGTCCGGGCGGTACGGCAGCGATTCCCTGGGCAATTTTCTTTGCATTGTTGCCCTGGTCTGCCTCATTCTGGGCTTCTTTGTGGGCATCTTCTATTATATCGGTCTTGCCCTGCTGATCTACACCTATTTCCGGATTCTCAGCCGCAACATCCAGAAGCGCTATGCCGAAAACCAGGCATTCCTGCGCGGGACGGCCGGTCTGCGCGCCAAATTCGGCATCATGCAGCAGCGTTTTGCGCTGCGCAAGACCTACCGTTACTTCAGCTGCCCGCATTGCCGGCAACAGATCCGTGTACCCAAGGGCCGCGGGCGGATTTCCATCACCTGCCCCAAATGTGGAACGCAGTTTGTGAAAAAGAGCTGACCTGCACAGAAAGGTTGACGCCGCGTGTTCGGATATGTTACCATCTATCGAAAGGATCTTGACGAAGCCGCAATGGACTGCTATCAGGCATACTATTGCGGGCTTTGCCGTGCCCTGAAGCGGAAGTTCGGAACGGCCGCCCAGATGGCGCTGAGCTACGACATGACGTTTGCCGCTCTGCTGCTGAGTGCGCTGTATGATCCTCCGACCCAGATATCCCAGGGGCGCTGCACGCCGCACCCCTTCAGGACGCGGCCGCGGGCGACCAATGAGTTCATTGACTATGCCGCCGACATGACCGTCGTCCTGGCCTATTACAATGATCTGGATGACTGGCAGGACGACCACAAGCGTGGGAGTCTGTTTCTGGCACAGCGGCTGGAAGCCTTTCTGCCCGAGATCCGTGCCCGGTGGCCCCGGCAATGCGAGGCAATCCGGCAGCATCTGGACGCCCTGAACCGACTGGAAAGCACCGGCTGCACCGATCTGGATGCTCTGTGCGGGCAGTTCGGCGCGCTGCTGGGTGCGATTTTCTGTTACCAAGAAGATTTCTGGTCACCGGCGCTGGATCGCATCGGGCGCGGCCTGGGCGGGTTCATCTATCTGATGGACGCCTACGACGACCTGAAAAAGGATGCGCGCCGCGGAACCTTCAACGCTCTAGCCGACACGGCCGCCCGCTTTGCGGACGATGCGCCGGGGTTTGAACAGCATTGCCACGATCTGCTGACACAACAGATGGGCATCTGTGCCCAGAATTTTGAATTGCTGCCGATTCTGAAAGATACCCCCGAGGGGCAGCTGCTGCACAACACCGTGTATGCCGGGGTATGGTGCAAGTACGCGCTGGTCAAGGCCACGCGCTCGACACCGAATAAGAGGAAGGGGAAGCAAGACGAATGAACGATCCGTACAGTGTACTTGGCATTTCGCAGGGGGCCGATGAGGAAACTATCAAGAAGGCTTACCGGCAGAAATGCAAGCAGTATCATCCCGACCTGCATCCCGATGACCCCACCTGCGAGGATAAGTTCAAGGAGGTCCAGGCCGCTTATAGCGAGATCATGCGCCAGCGCTCGGGCGGCGGCGCGCAGGGCGGCGCCGGGCGTCAGGCCGGCGGAACGGCTTCCGGCCGGTATAGCAGCCAGAGCGGGTACGGTCAGCAATACCAGGACCCCTTCGGGTTTGGGTTTGATCCCTTCGGGTTCGGCTTCGGCGGCTACACCAACGCGGGCAGCAGCTACGGCCGGCAGGAGTCCCCTGAGATGCAGGCCGCCAACAACTATATCCGCAACGGCTACTACACCGAGGCCCTCAACGTGCTCAACGGCATTCCCGCTTCGGACCGCAATGCACGCTGGCATTACTATGCGGCGCTGGCCAACTCGGGACTGGGCAACAACATCCGCGCCCAGTCCGAGGCACGCACCGCCGTGGACATGGAGCCCGGCAACTATGAATACCAGAATCTGCTGGACCGGCTGCAGAATCCCGGCCGCACCTACTCCAGCTATCAGCAGGCATACACCCAGCCCGGCAGCCGCCAGCATGGCGCGAATGTCTGTCTGCAGGCCTGGCTGTATCTGATGCTGCTGAATCTGTGCAGCATCTGCTGCTGTGGCCGCGGCGGCTTCTTCTGCTGCTGAAATTTTCTGCTTGTCTTACCCGTTCGGGCGGACCGTTCATCGGTCCGCCCGTTGTTTTTTGCCGGCAGACAGAAAAAGCGCCCCGGAGACCCTTTCAAGGGGTCCGGGGCGCTGATTCCTGTTTTGCTTGGAAAGGCAGGTAATACCGGGATTACACCTGGTAATCCACAGTCAGATACTCGCTGGTGACGGGCTTGGTGGCGTCGTCAGAGCTGTTGTCCACCGTGATCACGCCGGTGCGGATCTTCTCGAGGACGGTGTTGTAGTCGTCCACGGTGAAGGTGGTGAAGTTCCAGCTTTCCTCAGCGGTGGGCAGGCCGACATAGTCGCCTTCCTGCAGGCCGAAGTTGCCGTTGGTGCCGGCGATGGTGCTCCACTCGCCCGCAGCGATGGTGGCAAGGCTGTTCTTGACGGCCGTGCCCAGGCCCTTCATGGCGGAGGTCACGAACGGGTTGGCGGAGAAGGAACCTTCCTCAACGCCTTCGACGCCCAGGTAGTTCTGGTCAACGTCGACGCCGATGACCTTGGCGCCGTGCTTGTCGGCAGCTTCCGCAGCGGACGTCCAGATGCCGCCGCCGCAGGCGAAGACAACTTCGGTGCCGCCGTCATACCAGCCGTCCATCTTGGCGGTGATCTTCTCGTCGCCGTAGAACTGGCCGCCGTAGTAGTAGTTCATCTGAACGTTGACGCCCATCTCCTGAGCAGCGGCGTCAGCGCCCTGAACAAAGCCGTAGCCGTAACGGATGACAGCGGGAACTGCCTGACCGCCGAGGAAGCCCAGCTTGGTGAAGCCGTCCTTCACAGCGGCATAACCGGCCAGATAGCCGGCCTGCTCTTCCTTGAAGGTGACGCAGAAGACATTGGAGGGGATCTCATCCAGACCGATGTCACCGGCGGTGATGTCGATGCCGATGAAGTGCACATCGGGATATTCGGTCGCAGCCCAAGCCAGCGCATTGCCGTACAGATAGCCGACACAGACGATCGTGTTGGCGCCCTCGTTGACAGCCTGACGGACCAGCGTCTCGCGGTCCTCGTCGGAGGCATCTTCACCGGAGGGCAGGTAGTAGTTGTACTCGATGCCGTTCTCGTCGCCGAAAGCCTTCACGGCTTCCCAGCAGCCCTGGTTGAAGCTCTCGTCATCCAGCGTGCCGACGTCGCAGCACTGCGCAATGCCGGTGATCGCGCCGGAACCCGCGTTTTCTGCGGTGGCATTCCCTTCGGCATCACTGACGGCCTCGGTGGAAGCAGCCGCGGAGCCGGTGGAAGACGCTCCGGAGCCACTGTTTCCGCAGGCGGCCAGAGACAGTGCCATGCAGGCAGCCATGGTCAGAGCAAGAAACTTTTTCATGGTATATTCTCCTTATTATTTGGGGTGGAATCCGCCCCTGCGCCAAGCCGCAGAACCGACTTCCGCCATTTTCGGGAAACAGCTCTTCCGTTTCCCCACAGTACTTTTATTATATATGCTGAGCCGCTTTTTTTCAAGGAAAAGCCTGCCAAAAAGCCATTACAAAAGCATGACAAAACGCCCCGTTTTCGCAGTTGCAAAAGCGGGGCGTTCTGAGAATAAGATGAGGGGCAATCCCTCAGACATTTTGCTGATCCACCGTGATGTTGTGGGTCTGCGGAAGCATATCCACATCGGAGAAACGCTCCACCTTGACGGCGCCGGTGGCGAGTTTCTGGTAGATGTCCTGATATTCCGAAATGGAGAAGTTCTCGAACCGCCAGTTCTGCAGCGGAAGCTCGACGGCACCTTCGGTGGCGCCGATCCGCTCGGTGGCGCCGGCCTTGGTCTGGTTCCAGCCGCCCGTCGTGAAGAAGTCATAGAGCTGCTCCTGCACAACGCCGTTGAAGCATTTGACCGCCGAGGTCACAACGCACTCGTCCAGGCCGGTCTGGTCCCAGTCGCTTCCGATCACCTGGCGCTGGCTCTGTCTGGCGGCTTCGATACAGCTTTCCAGCAGATCGCCGCCCGCCGTCATCACCAGCTGGAATCCTTCGTCATACCAGCCCTTGACGTGGTTGGTCACATCGTCGTTGCTCTCGTTCAGGCTGCTGTACCAGATGCGGATGTAGCCCTGGATGCCAAGGTCCTCGGCCGCCGCCTCGGCGCCCTGGACAAAGCCTGTGGCGTACCGCACCACACCGGGCAGCGGCTCGCCGCCCAGGAACGCCATGCTGGTGTTGCCCTCCCGCACGGCCGCATAGCCGGCCAGGAATCCGGCCTGCTCCTCCTCAAACAGCACACAGTGCACGTTGCTGCCTGAGCGGTAGTTGGTGTAATCCTCGGAGTGGGGCTCATCGTCCAGACAGAGATAGCTCACATCGGGATAACTGTCCTGCACCGTATACAGGGCCGCGGCCATCTCGCCGCCGTAGCAGACCACGAGGCGGGCACCGCTCTCCGACGCACTGCGCAGCGCATCGGCGGCAGCGTTCACATCATCCCCCTGTGCCACAAACTGCTGGGAGGTATAGTTGAAATTGCCGCAGAAGGTTTCAATGCCCTTCCACACCATGGCACCCGCACCGGATTCCGTCCCGGACGGGCCGACGGCCAGCGCAACGATCGCCCCGCCGCCGTCCAGCGGCGTGTCCACATCCTCGGGATGCAGTTCAAACGCGCTGTCATCGGTCAGGGTGGCATCGGTCTGTCCGGACAGGGCTGCATCGTCCTGCGCACATCCGCACAGCGAGAGCAGGAATGCCAGGCCGAGCAGCAGTGCCAGAACCCGGCGCAGAGGTTTGATTTTGAAAGAACGGGGATACGACATGAGCAGGCAAATCTCCTTTATTCAGGGGTAATTTCCAGATTTTTGGGGCCGAAGCCATAGGGAAGCAGGTTGCCGAGGGTGGTTTCCAGATAATCCTCTTCGCTCTTGGCCATCAGCACGCGCAGCGCCGGGCCGGTGAACTCGAACAGCGCCTGGCGGCAGACCCCGCAGGGGCCCGTGACCAGGGTGTTCTGTTTGTTTTCCAGGCTCCCCACAATCGCAATGGCCGTGAACTCCCTCACGCCCTCGCTGACCGCCTTGAACAGCGCGGTGCGCTCGGCGCAGTTGGTGGGCGTATAGCCGGCATTCTCAATATTGCAGCCGGTAAAGATCCGTCCGTCCGCCGCAAGAAGCGCCGCCCCTACCTTGAAATGCGAGTACGGGGCATAGGCAAACTCCCGGGCACGGAACGCCGCACGGATCAGTTCGGCATCCGTCACAGTCTGCATCACAGTTTCGCCCCCAGTGCCACCTTCATCATCGCAGTGAAACTGGTCTGGCGCTGTTCCGCCGTCGTGATCTCCGGCGAGACAAAGCTGTCCGAGATGGTCAGCAGGCAGGCGGCATTCTTGCCCAGGACCTTGGCATTGTGGAACAGCGCAAAGCTCTCCATCTCCACGGCCAGGCAGCCCTTCTCGTCCCGCAGACGCTCCCAGTAGGCCGGGGATTCATCGCTGGGTTCCCGGTAAAAGACATCGGCGGAATGGATGATGCCTTCAATCAGCGGGATGTTCTGTTCCGCGGCAGAGGCACGCAGCGCCTCGTTGAGGGTTTTGCTGGGCAGCTGGATGTCCGCCGTGTCGCCGGACTGGGTCACGGCATAATTGCTTTCGCTGTATGCACCGGTGGCCAGCAGCACATCGAACAGCTTGGCTTTGGGGGTATAGGACCCCGCCGAGCCGATGCGGATGATGTTCTCCACCCCATACTGGGTATAGAGTTCATAGGAATAGATGCCGATGGACGGCATGCCCATGCCGCTGCCCATCACACTGACGGGGCGGCCCTGATAGGTGCCGGTGTATCCCAGCATGCCGCGCACGTCGGTGACAAGGCGCGGAGATTCCAGGAAAGTTTCGGCAATGAACCGGGCCCGCAGCGGGTCACCGGGCATGAGGACGGTCTTGGCAAAATCGCCGTTGGCGGCACGGTTGTGAGGGGTCGGCATAGGTACACACTCCTTTTGGTCGTCCGCCCCGCAGGCACCGGAACGCATCGGTTCCGCAGCGGGGCGGGAATCTTGTATTTAGTATACCACATTTTTCCGTTTTGTGGTAAACTGAATGGGAAAAGTCCGTTTTTTTCACAGAAGTTTTGGATTTGGAGGTTTCCGCTCATGCAGCTTCCCGAACATTGCCAGATGTGTCCCCGACGGTGCGGTGCCAACCGTGCTGCCGGCCGTACCGGATTGTGCGGCGCAGGCGATACCCTTTACGCGGCGCGCGCTGCCCTGCATCACTGGGAAGAGCCCTGTTTGAGCGGCGACCCGCAGGATGCCGCCGGCAGCGGAACGGTGTTTTTCACCGGCTGCACACTGCGGTGCTGTTACTGCCAGAATTATCCGATCAGCCAGGAAGGGCTCGGCAAGGCCATCAGCGTCGGGCGGCTGACGGAAATTTTTCTCGAGCTGCAGGCCAATGGTGCACACAATCTCAACCTCGTCACGGCAACGCAATGGCTGCCCTGGGTGACCGAGGCGCTGGACCGGGCACGCGCGGAAGGGTTTTCGCTGCCGGTTGTCTACAACACCGGGGGTTACGAAACGCCGGAGACGGTCCGGCAGCTCGAAGGCTATGTGGACATCTGGCTGACTGACTACAAATACGCCTCCCCCGAACTGGCGGCAGAACTGTCCGGTGCGCCGGACTACCCGGAAGTGGCAGACCGGGCGCTGCGGCAGATGCTTGCGCAGACCGGTGAACCGGTTTTTGCGGGGGACTTCCTGCAGAAGGGTGTGATCGTGCGGCATCTGGCCCTGCCGGGGCATACCGCGGACAGTCTGGCCGTTCTGCAGAAACTCTCCGACATCCGGCACGAGACCGGTATTCCCTTCCTGACAAGTCTGATGAGCCAGTTCACCCCCTTTTACAAGGCGGCCGAGCATGGGCTGGGGCGGCGCATCACGACCTATGAATACCGCAAGGTTGTGGATGCGGCTATCAACCTGGGGCTGACCGACGGGTACATGCAGGAAAAGAGCAGCGCCCGGGAGGAATACACCCCGCCCTTTGATCTGGAAGGGATCTGACGTTTTGGAAGGAGACTGGAATGATGCAAACCATCCTGAGTGTTCTTTATCTTGCACTGTTTCTGGCCATCGGCTTGCTGGCCGCGCGGCGTGCACTGCCCGATGCCGGGCTGTCGGTCCTGGTACCGCTTGGCTGCGGATTCGGCGTCTCTCTGCTGGCCGTCCTGCCCGGCGTTTTTGCCGTCCTGCTGGGATTCCGGCTGCCGGCCGTCCTGCTGGCGGCGGTCGCCGCGGCCGTTCTGGGCGGGTGGCTGTTCCGCACCGGTCCCAAAACCCGGCCGGGCCCCGACCCTGACAGTGCGGCCATGTGGGCCTGTGTCCTGCCGCTCTTTGCACTGACGCTGCTGCTTCTCTACACCCATGTACTGCATTCGGTGGACGGCAGCTATCACACCGGCCAGAGCTGCTACGGCGATATGGCCATGCATCTGGGCTTTATCAAGAACATCGCTGTCACCGGAGATCTGCCGCCGGTATACCCGCTGCTGGGCGGGGACCACCGGTTCGGATACCCGTTTCTGTGCGAAACGGTCTCGAGCGTCTTTGTGGTGTTGGGGGCAAGTCTGCGGACGGCCTACATTCTGCCGATGCTCCCTGCCCTGCTGAGTGTCTTCGGCATGGTATGGCAGCTGGGGCGGCGTATTGCCGGCAGCGCGGGCAAGGCCTGCCTGGCCTTCTGGCTTTTCCTGATGGGCAGCGGTTTCGGCTTTGTCTACTTTCTGGGCAGTGCCGAAGATTTTGCCGGCATCTTCACCGGATTCTACACGACGCCGACCAACTACACCGAAAAGAACATTCTCTGGGTCAACCCGATCGTTGACCTGCTGATTCCCCAGCGTGCGACGCTGTTCGGATGGAGTGTGCTGTTCCCGGCGCTGTATCTGCTCTGGCGGTTCTGCATGGAGGAGACGCCCCGGCTATGGAAACCGCTGGCGGCGCTCGTGCTGCCGCTGCCGCTGCTGCACACCCACAGTGCCCTGGCGCTGGTGCTGCTCTGCCTGGTATGCGGCATCTACACACTGATCTACCGGCCCCACACCCGGGCCGTCCTGCTGCCCTGGGCGTTCCTGGCCGCCGTGTGCGGCGTATGCTGGCTGGCCCAGATGTGGAGCACCGTATTTGCCCAGTCGATGGACGGGCAGAACATGCTGCGGCTGCACTTCAACTGGATCAACGGGCAGGACGACGGAACGTTGACTGACAATTATTTCTGGTTCTACATCAAGAACATCGGTCTGGTGTACCTGCTGCTGATCCCCGCCTTCCTGCACGCAAACCGCCGTCAGCGTTGGTTTTACGGCGGCGGGCTGGCGATTCTGGTGCTGGCCGAGCTGGTGGTCTTTCAGCCCAACCGCTACGACAACAACAAACTGCTCTTTGTCTGGCATCTGCTGGGCTGCATCCTGGTGGCTTCGCTGCTGGTGGATCTCTTCGGACGGGTCCGCGCCATGCCCTGGCGGGCACTCGGCATGGCTGTCTGCTGCACGGTTGCCATGTTCGGCAGCGTCCTGACCGTCGGGCGGGAAGTTTTCAGCGATTACCTGCAATGGGATGCCGACGACATCTCGCTGGCCGACTATGTGGACGCCAACGCCGCGCCGGATGCTTTGTTCCTGACCAGTGACAGCCATCTGTGTCCGGTTTTCTGTCTGGCCGGCCGGCGCATCCTCTGCGGTTCCGGCAGCTTTGTATACTACCACGGCATGGAGTATTCCGCCGAGTATGCCGCGATGTATCAGCTGTATCAGACCCCCGACGAGGCCACGCTGGCGGACTGGGGCGTGGATTATGTGCTGTTTGATGACTACGTGTACGGCAGCATTCCCGAGGCGGACGAAAGCTGGTATGCCGCACATTATTCCCTGTGGTATCAGAACGACGGATGCCGCGTGTACAAAATTTCCGCATAAGCATAAAAAGAGCCGGGAACTGTGTTCCCGGCTCTTTGTTTTTCAGCTGAGCATCGCGTACTGTCCCAGTTCGGCAAACCCCAGCCGACGATAGATCCGCCCGGCCTCGGGATTGTCATAGAACAGGCAGAGGAATTGTTTTCCTCCCACAAAGGCACCACGGCAGAGCGCCGCCACCGTTGCCGAGGCATAACCCCGGCCGCGGAATCCCGGGCGGGTCGCCACACTGACAATCATGGCACTGCGGTCGTTGTCCGCCGTCGTCTGCGCCGCGCTGACCAAGCGTCCGTTTTCGCGCACGCCGTACCACAGCGAGCCGTTTTCCAGATTGGTCAGCATCGCCCGGCGTTCTTCGGCCAGCTGCTGGGCTCCCCCACCGTAGGTATCCGCGAATTCCTGGATTGTGCTGAGCAGTTCCAGCAACTCGTCCGCATCGTCGGCGCCAAGACGGCTGAGCGAGGCCCCTTCCGGCAATGTCCCGTCGATCGCAGAGACATGGTTGCAACGACTCATATAACAGGGGCGGAGTGTTTTTTCGGGGAAGAATCCTGCCAGCGGGGCCAGGACTTCCAGCTTGCCGCTGAAGCCCCGGACGGTCCGTCCGCGCAGGAACTCGGCCACCGCAGCGGCATCATAGTCACAGCGGCAGCTGTACAGAACATAATTCTCAAAAAACTGAAGCAGCAGCGCATCCCAGCCGCCATCTTTTCCCGGCAGGGCAAAGACATGAACCGGATCCCGGTCCACGCCGAAATTGCAGATATCCCCATAGAAAAAGAGATTCATTTCGGGCTCTGCGTCCAGATATTGCAGAATGGCGCTGCGGTCGGATTCCCTGAGTGCGATCATAAACGAGTCCTCACTGTTTTTTGCGGGCTACCCGGTGTTTGCCGGTCGGCTTGCGCGCCGGGGCCGTCTTTTTGGGGCGCGGACGGATGCGGACAAACTGGATAGGGTTGCCGTTGGGCAGGGTCCGTTCCTCCACCTCGAGGTCCGGGAAGGTCATCAGGAATTTGTTCAGGCTCTTGCTGCCGAAGTTCCGGACATCGAAGTCGGGGTAGCGTTTGATGAGCTGGTCCCCCACGCGGGAGGTGCGCACCCAGCCGGTGCCGTCGTCCATCTCGTCGATCATATCGCGCACCAGGCGGCAGATGGAATCCCGGTTGAACGCCGTATCGTCGCCTGCGCTGGCCCGGGCAGCGGCCTCGGCATCAGCGGCGGTGTCCACGGCAGCTTCCTCGGTGCCGCCGTGGTCGAGGATCAGGTCAAGGTACTTGAACTGGTCGCAGGCCTTGACGAAGGGGCCGAGGGCCTTGCTCTCGCCCATACCGATGACCAGTTTGCCGGCCTCCCGCAGGCGGGCGGCCAGGCGGGTGAAATCCGAATCCGACGAGACAATGCAGAAGCCGTCCACACTGCCGGAATACAGCAGATCCATCGCGTCGATGATCATGGCGGAATCCGTTGCATTCTTGCCGGTGGTATAGCCGTACTGCTGGATCGGGATGATGGAATTGTTCAGCAAAACATCCTTCCAGCTTTTGAGACGGACATCCGACCAGTCGCCGTAGATGCGTTTGCAGGTGGCGACGCCGAAAGATGCGGCTTCGTCCAGAATGACCTTGACATATTTGGGAGAGATGTTATCGGCGTCGATCAGGACAGCCAGTTTGAGATCTTGCATGGGACGGTGATTCCTCCTTCCTGGCGGGGCGGTCAAAGTACATATACAGCTGGCAGGGAATCATGCCGTTGTAGATTTTCCGCCGTTTGGCCGCCTTCTTGCCGAAGTGGGCTTCAAAGTCCGCGTCGGCCGTGATGGCATACAGCCCCGCCGTGGGATTTTCCTTCCACACCTGGCCCAGCGTGCGGGCCAGGGCAGCGGCCTGCGCGGCATCTCCCAGGCGTTCGCCGTACGGCGGATTGGTGAGAATGGTGGCTTCGCGGCGGGGACGGAAGTCCCGCACATCGCACACCTCAAAATGGCAGCGGTCCCCCACCCCGGCCAGTTTGGCGTTGGCGGTGGCCAGCGCCACCGCGGCGGGGTCAATGTCCGACCCGAAACCCTCAAAGGCGGCATCGGGGCGGGCGGCTTCCAGCGCCTTGCGGCGTTCTTCCTTCCAGAGCTCCGGCGGGACAAACGCAAACTGCTCGGCCGCAAACCGGCGGCGCAGACCGGGCGCAATGTTCAGTGCCTTCTGGGCAGCCTCAATGACCATGGTGCCTGAACCGCAGAACGGGTCCTGCACCAGTGTATCCCGGCGCACAAAGCCCAGGTCGGCGATGGCGGCCGCAAGGGTTTCCTTGATGGGGGCCAGCGTGGCGTTTTTCCGGTAGCCGCGCTTGTGCAGGCCGTCCCCCGAGGTGTCCAGCATGACTTCCACCTTGTTCTTGCGCAGTGCGAAGCGGATCTTGTACAAAGCACCGGTTTCGGGCAAGGTCTCGGTCTTATGGCCGTATTGCAGCCGTTTGACGACAGCTTTCTTGACAATGCTCTGGCAGGCCGGCACGCTGGAAAGCTGGCTGGAAAGGCTGGACCCCTTGACCGGGAAGCAGGCGTCGGCGGGGAGCAGCTCCTCCCACGGGATGGAATAGACCCCGTCGAACAGTTCGTCGAAGGTTTCGGCCCGGAAGGTCTTGAGCAGCAGAAGAACCCGCTCGGCCGTGCGCAGGTTCAGGTTGGCCGCCGCGATCATCGACGCGTCCCCGTCAAAGGCGACACGTCCGTCCGTCACTTTGACGTTCTGGGCGCCCAGACGCTTGACTTCAAACGAGAGGGTGTGCTCGGTGCCGAAAAAGCAGGGAGCCACAAGGGTATAGGTGGTGGGCATGGTTTGTCCTTTCCTGTTGTGCGGCAAAGCGAAAACTTTGCCGTATAGCCAAAAAGGCCCTGCCCCCGGCAGAGCCTGTGACCATGATGTATATCTGTGGGATGCGATCAGCCGCGCCGGCGGGAGTATCCGCCGCGGTGGTTTTCCGTGACGCGCTTGAGATCGGCAATCTTTTCCTCACTCTGGGACTTGTAGCGTGCCATCATATCCTCAAAGCTCATATCGCCCTGCGGCTGCACGGGCTTGGGCTGCCACACGCGGGGCGGTGCCTCACGCTTGGGAGGACGACCGCCCTGACGGGGCGCACCACTGCCCTGCCCCTGGGAACGAGGCGGACGGCTGCCGCGCTCCGGTGCGGGCTGCGTCCGTTTGATGGACAACGCAATCTTTCCGTCCGGTGCGATGGAAATGACCTTGACCTTGACAGTCTGGCCGGGTTCCAGCACGGCGGCGAGATCCTGCACAAACTCGTAGGAAACCTCCGAGATGTGGACGAGGCCGGTCTTCTTTTCCGGCAGAGCGATGAAGGCGCCAAACGGCTTGATGCCGGTCACTTTGCCTTCGACGATATCCCCAACCTGTAATGCCAAACTATGATACCCCTTTTGTAATTTTTTGCCCGGCACCGCGGCGCCGGATGATATGTGCACGGCGGCACCGAATTCCGCAAAAGCCGGCGTCCACCGCTGTACCGAATTATTTTCCGCTCAGATCGACCCAGATGCGCTCGTTGGGCTTGGCATAGCCTTCCTCACGGGCAATCCGCTCGATGATGGCGTCCTCCCCATCGTCCAGCGAACGGCTGAGTTCCTCGTTCTTGGCCTGCTGGGCGCTGAGCTGTTCCTTGGCTTCGGCAAGTTCCTGCCGTTTGGAACTGATGGTGATCTGGCATTGGATCAGTGAGAAAAACAGCGAACAAAACAGCAGCAAAACTCCGACGGGTACCAGCCGCTGCGCAAGGTGTTTGCGATGGTTCATGCGGCAGGCCCCCTTTTTGATCCGCACCGGTTACCAGGAAACAGTTTATGCAGTTTTAATTATATAATATTCGACTGTCTTTTTGCAACACATTTTTCGTTTTTTTTGATTTTTTCTCGGCCCGGATTTGCTGTCTTTTGGCGTTTTGGGCCGCAATCCGGCGCAAAGGCGCGGAAAAGATCCGTCCCAGCAGCCGCGTTGTCCCCGCCGCCGCGCCCCGCAGCGCAGCATGCAAAGCACGGCTGACCGCCGCATACCAGCCTGCCGCGCCCAGTGCCATACCGGCCGCCATATACCAGCGGGCAATCCCGCTGGCCGACGCCGACGCCGCAAACCCGCAGAGCACGAACGCTGCGGCGGCAAAGGCCAGGCAGTCCAGCACAAAGCAGCACAGAGCGCCGCGCAGCACAAGGCCCGCGGCATCCCGGACCGCCGCCAGGAGCAGCCCGGCACCCAGGCAGAGCATCACATCGCCGAAGACGGCCCACAGTGCCGGGGATGCCGCCATCTCAGTGCAACAGCCGCGACCAGAAGCTGCCGGCCGGGCGGCTCTGGCGGTTTTCGGAATACTGGAGAAATTCGATCTTGCCGGAGATATGCACCTCTCCGGTATGGACCGACAATTCACTGACCTGAATTTCCCGTCCGCCGACGGTCAGGTCTCCCAGCGGCGTCTGGAGTGTGGCGCCGTTCTCATCACAGCCGATGACCCGCGTCACCCCGGTCATGGTCAGGGTGGTGCGGTTTTCGAGCGTGAGAACATGGGCGCGGGCAGGCAGTGCGGCGGTTTCCTGTACATGAAGTTCCGGCATGGCAGTCCCCTCTTCTGACGGTGGTTCAGCATCAGTAAAAGATATGCGCCGCACCGGCAAAGTATTCCGGTACGGCGCAGTTTCTTTTCAGCCTTCGAGGATCTCAAACAGTTCGCGGGCCACATCCTTGCCCTTGGGCTCATCGGTGGAGAGCACCTTGACACGGACCGGACGGTTGCCGAACGTGATCTCGATCTCATCACCGACCTTGACCGCATAGCTGGCTTTGGCAGGTTTGCCGTTGACCAGCACGCGGCCCGCGTCCGCCACTTCGTTGGCGAGGGTGCGGCGCTTGATCAGACGGCTGACTTTGAGGTATTTATCAAGACGCATCGGGATGGTTTTCCTTTCCTGTGATGTAAAGAAATGCCTGCCGCAGAACTACGGCAGGCATGGAACGTGCGCAAATTTACTGGACAGCGTCCTTCAGCGCCTTGCCGGCCTTGAAGGCGGGCAGCTTGGAGGCGGCAATGGTCATGGGTTCCTTGGTCTGGGGGTTGCGGCCCTGACGCTCGGGGCGCTCGCGGACTTCAAAGGTGCCGAAGCCGACCAGCGAGACCTTCTCGCCTTTCTTCAGCTCTTCGGTGATGGTGGCGAGGGTGGTGTTCACAGCCTTCTCGGCGTCTTTTTTGCTCAAGCCTGCCTCGGTGGCAACGGCGGCAATCAGTTCAACTTTGGTCATTGTTTATACCTCCACGAAATGAAATCAGCCAAAAGCGGCGATGCGCTTTCAGATGTCGGTTGGGTGAGCGGCGGCACAGACGGAATCATTTTTCCTCTGCAGAGCCTGCTCGGGGTCAATGCCGGCAGCTCGCGCCAGGGCAACCGCTGCAAACAGCAGGTCTCCCGCCGCCTGTTCGGCCTGTGCACTGCCGGGCTGCTGTGCGCACAGTGCGCGGGCCGCAGCGGCACAGTCTTCGGCCGGCAGCGGTGCACCGCGCCGGGCGGCGCGTTTCTGCAGTTTAGCGGCTCGCATCAGGGCGGGCATGGCGCGCGGCACGCTGTCCAGATCATCCGCCAGGGTACGGCGTCCCTTTTCCTTATTTTTGAGCGAATCCCAGTCCGTTATGCGATCGGAACCGGATTCCGGTCCAAAAATATGCGGATGCCGCGCAATCAGCTTGCGGCATACTCCATCACAGACCTGCTGCCAGTCAAACCGGCCTCTCTCCTGCTCGATGCAGGTATGAAACACCGCCTGCATCAGCACATCGCCCAGTTCCTCACACAGAAGTTCCGGGTCGTCCAGGTCGATGGCATCCACCGCTTCGTAGGCTTCTTCAAGGAAATTCATCCGGATGGACCCGTGCGTCTGTACCTTATCCCAGGGACATCCCTGCTCGGGATCCCGCAGAACAGCGATCAGCCGCACCAGATCTTCCGCCGTATAGTGTTCCTGTCTGGAAAAATCCGTCATTGTCCTTCAGACACTGCCCGCCGGCCGCAGCGACACAACAGGCAATATTGTACTCTCCTGATCCAAAATTTGTCAAGTGTTCAGAGCTGTGCACCGCAATGGTTGCAGAACAGGGCGTCGGCATCCACTTCCGCGCTGCAGACCGGGCAGGTCTTGGTCTCACCGCGCGGGCGGTCCGCCGCGGCGGCCAGCTCGTCGTTCTCGGGATCGTACTCTTCCGGTGCTTCCTCCTCGGCGGGCTCTTCGGGCTGGGCCTTCTCCGCCTCGTCCGCTTCCATCCGGGCACGGATCTCCTCGATGGACTTCTCGATGCTCTCGATGTTCTCGATATATTTTTCCACAAGAGGCTCGTTCTGTTCACCGGCTTTGTGCAGGCTGTAGATCAGTGCACCGAGCTGGCGCTCCGCCTTGGCCAGCTGGCTCTGCTGGGAAGCCAGATCCAGCTGGTTCTTGCCCTTATCCGCAATGTCCAGCGCCGCCTTGCGGGCGGTATCGACAAACTGCATTCCCTGCTCCTTGATCTTATTGATATCCAGTTCAAACATAGGAAACACCTCTTCTTTTTTATCATTTGCCTTCTTGGGGAATCGGTGCTGGTTTTTCCGTTCCCCGTTTATGAGGGCTGACTACTTGCATTATACCGTATCATCGGCGCGTTTTCAATCTTGCAGCAAAAAGATTTATGACCAAATCGTAAACAATCGGGCAATTTCAGGTTCATTTCTCGGTTTTGCTGCCAATAAACTCCCGCAGCATACTGTCGGCAGGAATCAATCCCGGGTCCACCGGGGTGAAAATCGCAAACTTGCGGCGCAGCTCGTTCATCCGGGCCGCATGGGTCTTGGCCGTCAGGCGGTTGAGATATTCTTCCCAGATGCCCAGTTCGCTGCTGAAGGAGGTATCCAGCATGAGGTCGGCATTCTTCTTGAATGCCTTGATATACATATCCTCGGACTTGCAGACATGGGGCCACAGGTCCATCGTGAAGTCCGCATCATGGCCGCGGAACAGCCAGTCCCGCGTCATCCGGCGTGCCAGCCGGACATCCCGGGTGGCAATGAGACGATGGCCGTCCGGGGCGGCATACTCTTCCCGCAGACCGGCGTAGATCCGCAGCACGGCGTTTTCCGGCAGTGGGGTCGTGAGTGCCGGGTTGAAGGCATGCAGCCCCTCGATGATGACCACGCCGCCCGTACAGTCGATATGCCGTTTGGTGTCGGTGGGGCGCTGGGTCAGGAAATCAAAGATCGGCGCATCACAGACCCCTGTTTCCAGCAGGTCCTGCAGGCAGCGGTGAATGACCGGAATGTCCAGTGCTTCGACGCACTCGTAGTCGTCCGTCCCGTCCGCCTGCTTGGGATAGCGGCCCTCCCCCACATAGAAGTTATCCAGGCTGATCACTTCGCTGCGGCGGCCCCGCCGGCAGAGTGCCTCGGCAAGTTTGTGGGCCGAGGTGGTCTTTCCGGCGCTTGAGGGACCGGTGAGCATGACAATATGACGGCCGCTGTCCAGAATCTGGTCGGCGGCGGTCTCGATCCGGGCAGCATACTGCCGTTCGCTGAGTGCAACCAGTGCGGCCGCATCCCGGGCGGCCAGGTTCAGCAGTTCACATCCCACCATGCGCTTGGGCGCACGCAGGTCAGTCATTGCAGAGGTATTGGGCATAGAAGTGGTTCACTCCTTCCTTGCGGGAAAGCACCGTGTCAAAGCGGTCAATGTATTCCGTGGGATATTTGTAGTTGAAGATGCGTTCAATCCGGCCGTGGCGGACGCCCGGCGCCACCAGTTTGGTGGAACCGCCCGCTCCGGCCGAGAGAATCGTATGCACCTCTTCCATGATATAGATATTATAAAGACATTCGTACCCGGGTTTGCACCAGCCGACATTTTCGAGATTCTGCAGCGTCCCCTTCTGGCGATAAAGGTAGTAGGGACGGTAGCCCGCCTGTTCCAGCAGCTCGCAGGACTCCACCATCGCCGCCACATCATCGTATGCCGCTGCCCGGTGTTCCACCACCAGATTGGACGCCCGTTTGAGGGTCAGCGTATGGACGGTGATGTTTTCGGGTTCCAGCGAAATCGCAGTGCGCAGGCTGCGGCGGAATCCTTCGACGGTATCTCCGGGCAGGCCGGCGATCAGGTCCATATTAATGTTGTCATGTCCCACACGGCGCGCCGTATGGAAGCAGTCCAGGATTTCCTGCGCCGTATGCCGCCGGCCGATGGCGCGGAGCACCTCGTCGGAGAAGGTCTGCGGATTGATGGAAATGCGCGTGGCGCCGTATTCCTTGAGGATACGGAGTTTTTCCTCGTCGGTACAGTCGGGGCGGCCGGCCTCGACGGTGAATTCCTGCAGCGAGGCCGGATCAAAGTTGTCCGCCATGCACTGCATCAGACGGCGCAGCTGATCAGCATTGAGGCTGGTCGGCGTTCCGCCGCCAATGTAAAGTGTTTTTACTTGCAGGCCGCACGCATCCACAGTGCGGCGGGTCGCCTGCAGCTCCCGGCAAAGGCAGTCCACATAGGGTTCCATCAGGGCACGGGTGGCCTTGTCCCCCACCGTCCGGGAGACAAAGCTGCAGTAGCTGCACCGCGAAGGGCAGAACGGAATGCCTGCATAGACGCTGCAGTCCATGGGTGCGGCCTGTTCCAGAATCGGACGCTGCAGATCGGCAATCTGCAGGGCTCTGTTCCAGCGTTCCGGCGTACAGTCAAAATGATCGAGGAAACGGCGGCGGATCTCCTCCTCCGTCGCACCTTCCGCCCGCATATCGTGGATGATGCGCACCGGGCGGACACCGGTCATCATGCCCCAGGGCGGACGAATCCCGGTTGCCCGGCGCAGCAGGCCGTAAAGCATCCGGCACAGATCATATTCCTGATCCCGGGGCTGTTCTGAGGCCGATGCCGGTGCCGTCTGCCAGCAGGTCACCCCGCCGCGGCGGAGCAGCACCAGATACGCCCGGCTGTGCGCGACGGCCAGAACCAGGTCCTCCTCTTCGGGCGGGAGCGTATGGCTGAGCTCGGCGCCGGGGAAAAAGATGCGGGCCGTGTGCTCGGCTTCATAGCCGGCCGCCGCACCGCGAAGAACAATCTGCATGAAACGATCCTCCCGAATCAGAACCAGCTGCCCAGCAGGCAGGGGTTGGAACGGCGTTCGGCGCCCAGCGTGGAGAAGCCCTCGTGGCCGGGATAGACCTGCGTTTCATCGGGCAGCGGCAGGTCCTTGATCAGGTCCAGGCTGCGGCGCATCGCGGCAGGGTCACCGCCGGGAAGATCGGTGCGCCCGCAGCCGCCGGCAAACAGCGTATCGCCGCAGAACAGCAGGTTTTTGCAGGCAATCACGACACCGCCCGGCGTGTGACCGGGCGTATGCCAGATATGGAAGGTCAGCTCATCCAGCTGCAGTTTCCCTTCGGTTTCGGGCCAGGGGCAATCCACCAGCGAGGGCGTCAGCGGGAACATCTGGGTTCCCTTGGCGTCCGCCAGGTCCATGTGCACCCGGGCGCCGGTCTCGGAGCGGAGCTTGACCACACTGCCCACATGGTCATAGTGACCATGGGTCAGGAAAATCTCCTTGAGTTCGGCTTGGTTTTCCATGAGCGCCTGCAGATAGGCCTCCACACTTCCCGCCGGATCAATGGCCACCGCATGGCCGGACTCGGTGATCAGCAGAAAGGTGTTGGTATACAGCGGCCAGGCGCCGTGAATATGCACCAGTTTCATCTTCGTACTTTCCCCCCTTGGAATTACTTCCATTCATCGGTATCTATAAAGATCGTAACCGGGCCGTCATTGACCAGGCGGATCTGCATATCTGCGCCAAATTCTCCGTGCTGTACATCCCGCAGTCCCTGTTTTCCGATCTCGGTCAGGAACGCCTCATATGCCTGATTGGCGCTCTCGCCGTGGGCGGCACGGATAAAACTCGGCCGTTTGCCCCGGGAGGTATCGCCGTACAGGGTGAAGTTGCTGACGACGAGCGCCGAATACCCCAGTTCGATGGCGCTGCGGTTGAGTTTGCCCTCGTCGTCGCTGAAGATGCGCAGGCCGGCACATTTGGCGGCCAGCTTGGGAATCACGGCCGGATCATCCCCGTCCTTGACGCCCAGAAGAATCACAAGTCCCGGCCCGATGGCGCGGGGCTCCCCTCCATTGACCGTCACATCTGCGGATGTGACGCGCTGAATGATGGCACGCATGGCGTACCTCCTTTATGACGTGGTTTGGTCCGGGACCAGGAAATAGCAGGAATCTGCCACAAAGAAGGTCAGGTCTTCCCTGTCCTGGAACACTTGCTGCCAGAGGTTCCAGGTTCCCTGATCGGTGGTGACATAAACGGCATCGGATTCACACTGTCCGGCCAGAAGGGCGTCCGCGGTATCCGCGCGGCTCTGCGCCGCGGCGGGATGCTCGCCCGAAACCGAAATATCCAGATTGGTACTGAGGCCCTGCTTCCCGGCCAGGATGGCCAGCAGACGCAGCCGGTCTTCCCGGACCTCCCCTGTGGCCAGCAGCCTGGTATGTCCGATCCCGAGCGTCGCGGTTTCCTCGGCGTTGACGACGGTCTCGGACACCGGCGCTTCAAACCGGGCACGTTTTTCGGCGGCCACGGCACTCAGATCAAACGCCTGCAGAGCCACGGCAACGGCCAGGCAGATGACGCCGGACGTCCGGAACGGCAGGCTGCGCAGCGTATACACTGCATAGACAATCATGCAGGCCGCCACCGGGTAGAACATCCGTCCGCTGGAGCGGAAAATTCCGCAGAGCTGCACCAGCGCCTCGGGCAGCGGGAGGTCAATGCCGGCATTGCCCCAGTAGATCCGGTTGCTGACTGCGAACAGGGTCAGGAACAGGCAGACGGCAAAGGCCGGGCCATTGCGCCGCCACCAGGCTTTGGGCGGGCGGCGGACCGCACGCACCGCACTGACAAGCAGTGCCGCCGCGATCAGGACCAGAACGCCGAGGCCCAGATAATTGAAGCCGTCATACTGGCCGGGCTGCTGGCCCAGTGCCGGGAATACCCGGGACCAGGTGTAGCCGCCGCGGGAGGAAGGATTGATAACGGCATTGAGGTTCATTGAGAAATCCCCGTACCCGCTGCGCGAGACGGTACCGCTCCCGAGGGCTCCGCAGAGCAGACCGCCCACAACGGCAGCCGCAAGGCTGAGGGCAAAGTGCAGCACTGCACTGCCAGGGCGGCGGGCCGTGCGGGCATCCTCCCAGGCGGCGAGCAGTGCAAAGACCATGACGCAGGGCAGGAAGTACGGATGAATGCCCACCGAGAGGAAGGCCAGCACCGGGAATGCCAGCCAGAGGCGGGAGCGGTCGGGCAGCTGCCGGCGGTATTCCAGCCAGACATAGAGTGCAAGCAGGAAGAGCCACTGGCTGGCCAGCGCCGTATGGCGGAACGCCCGCTCCCACAGGGTGGGCAGCATGGAGAAGAGCAGCCCTCCCAGCGCGGCGGTCAGCGCCAGCGGCACGGTGCGGCGGATACCGCGGGTGCAGAGAAGTGCTCCGGCACCGCCCTGCATGGCGAAGCAGAACAGCGTATACCAGCCGAACCACTGGAAGGTGGAGGGCAAGACGCCGCGCAGCAGCTTGAAAAAGATGCTGACCCAGGGCAGGCTGTCCGTGTAGGAGATGCTGGTGCCGTCCGGCATGGCGAGCGTATCCGCTAGGCCGAGCGGGAAGCTCCAGTGCGAGTTGCGGAAGAGCAGCCAGCCCGCATAATGCTGCTGGACATCCCATTCATCGTAGCCGTTGAGAATCCAGCCGTCGTTGGAAGGGTGTAAAGCAGAAGTACCGTACACCGCCAGGAAGACCGCCACACCGAGTGCTGCCCCCAACAGGAAGACGAAAAGTTTTGCGCTGCTGCGTGAAGTAAAAAGTTTCGGTTTGATTTGCATGCCGACATCTTCCTTTTTGGCCGGCCCGGAACGGGCGGATCAGTTTCTTGTGACGCTCACAACGTCCTTGACCTTTTTCAGGCGTGCCACAACATTGTTCAGATGCTCGGTGTTCATGATACCGACCGTCACGCTCATCCGGGCGCGGCCCTGATCGGCGGCGCGGGCCGAGAGCGAATAGATGGGGACCCGCATATCGCCCAGCGCAAGGGCAATATCCGAGACGAGGTTGGCACGGTCCATGCAGACGAGATCCAGCGTGGCCTTGTAGTCCTCCTTGGCGTCATCCGCCCAGTAGGCGCGGACCCAGCGCTCGGCATTTTCGGGGTTGCGCATGCTCTGCAGGGCATTGGCGCAGTCCTTCTTGTGGATCGAGACACCGTAGCCGCGGGTGACAAAGCCGACGATCTCATCGCCGGGCAGCGGAGAGCAGCATTTGGCGAACTTGATCGGGCAGTTGTCGATACCCTCCACGATCACGCCGTCCGAGGAATGGACCCGGCGCAGATCGACCACCGGGATGGGCTTGGGCTCGCTGGCCTTGAGTTTGGCGTACTCTTCCTTGAGCTTGGGCAAGATGCGCGCCATCTGCAGGCCGCCGTAACCGATGGCCGCATACATCTCATCCACGGTGTTGCAGCGGTTGCGGCGGGCCAGCGTGGCCATGAATTCGTCGTACTGGTCGGGCGGAATGACCATCAGGTTGCGGCGCAGTTCCTTCTCGAATGCGTCCTTGCCTTCCGCGATGTTCTCGTCGCGGCGTTCCTTCTTGAACCAGTTGCGGATCTTGTTTTTCGCTTCGCTGGTCTTGACAATATTGAGCCAGTCTCGGGAAGGGCCACGGTTTTCGGGACCGGTGATGATCTCGATGATCTCACCCGTAACAACCTGATGGTCAATCGGCACAATCCGGTTGTTGACCTTGGCGCCCACCATCCGGTTGCCGACCGCGGAATGAATCGCATAGGCGAAATCAATGACGGTGGCTCCAGCGGGCAGGTTGATCACGTCGCCGCGGGGCGTGAAGGCAAAGACCTCCTCGGGCAGAAGGTCGGATTTGATGTCGCTGAGAAGGTCGGTGGCGTCAATGCTGGAGCGCTGGCTTTCGAGAAGCTGGCGCACCCAGGCCAGGCGCTCATCCAGCTTATCGTTGCTGGGGGCCGTGATCCCGGCCTTGTATTTCCAGTGCGCGGCGATGCCATACTCGGCATTGCGGTCCATCTCATGGGTGCGGATCTGCACCTCGAACGGGATGGCTTCCCGGCCGATGACCGTCGTATGCAGGCTCTGGTAGCCGTTGGGTTTGGGCGTCGAAATGTAGTCCTTGAACCGGTTGGGCAGCGGATGATACATATCATGGATCAGACCCAGGGCCGTATAACATTCGGCAACGCTGTCGATGATGATGCGCACCGCATAGACATCATAGATTTCCTCAAAGTTCTTGTTCTGCATATACATCTTGCGGTAGATGCCGTAGATGCTCTTGACGCGGTGCCGGATGGTGGCATCCTGGATGCCGTTCTGTTCGAGGTGTTCCCGGATCGTGGCGCAGACATCATTGAGGAAGTCATCGCCGTGCTCATTGAGCAGCGAGCGGATGGTCTCGTAGCCGATGGGGTCGAGATAATGCAGGCTGCGGTCCTCCAGCTCCTCCTTGATGTTGGAGATGCCCAGACGATGCGCAATCGGCGCGTACACTTCCATGGTCTCGAGGGCTTTGTCGCGGCGTTTCTGTTCGGGCCAGGCATCGCCGGTGCGCATATTGTGCAGGCGGTCGCAGAGCTTGATGATCATGACGCGGACATCCTGGCTCATGGCCAGCAGCATCTTGCGCAGGTTTTCCGCCTTGCGGTCCTCCACGTTGGAAAATTTGATCTGCGTCAGTTTGGTGACGCCGTCCACCAGAAGCGCCACCTCTGCGCCGAACTTCTGCCGGATCTCGTCGATGGTCACAGCGGTGTCCTCGGCGACATCATGCATGAGTCCGGCAGCAATGCTCTCACTGTCCATGCCCAGTTCCACCAGGATCTGTGCAACGCTCAGCGGGTGGCAGATATACGGCTCGCCGCTGCGGCGGAACTGGCCATGGTGGGCGTTGTCCGCCAGATGGAATGCACGGTCGATCAGGTCAAAATCATAGGCACGGCCGCTGGCTACCAGATCCTGTTTGAGATCCTCGTAGGTAATCGGCATTTTGACTTCTTCAGACATTCAAATCATCCCCCGTCGTAGTATGGGTCATTTCAGTTCGGACTGTCCTGGGTCTGCGCGAGTTTGCGCAGAATCGGCGCAGAGAACAGGTCCTTTTTGGCCGTGACGGCCACCGGCTGGTAGCGGCTGCCCCGCTGTTCGATCAGCCCGAGCTGCAGCAGAGCCGTCAGGCTGGCCAGCGTTTTGCCGGTATTCTCCGGCCCGGCGGCCGAAAACACCGGCTGCAGATCATCGGCAAACACCGTGCCGCCGCGGACCATCCGATAGACGGCGGCGGTCTGGTCACGGGTGGGCAGGCAGTCGCGGCACTGTTCCGGTGTCAGTTCGGTCCCGCCCAGCAGCGCATCAAACAGGGCTGCCTGCTCGCTGGGCTGATTGCCCAGCCCGGCAGGGCGCAGGCCGCGGCAATGGGCCGACACCATCGGACCGCTGCGGCCATGGAAGATGCTCACTTCGACGGCGGCATCCACCGTCATGCCGGTCTTGTAAGGCAGATCGTCCGGCGATACCCGGAACAGCGAGACAAAGCAGGTCTGGTTGCCCTGCCGCAGGCGGAGTCTTGTATGGCGGCCTTCGCTGCCGAGCGGCCAGGCACCGTCCACCACGGCATCCCGGATGAGCAGCAGCGGCACCGGATTGCCGCCGCCGAACGGCGCCATCCTGCCGAGTTCCTGCACGGCCGGAACGGTGAGTTCGCCGATACCGACTTCCGCATCGAGGACCAGCTCGCCGGGGCGCGGCACCGGATATTCGGCCGACGCCCAGTCGTTGATCGCCTTGCGGAAGGCGCCGATCTTCTCCTCCTCGATGGTCAGGCCGGCGGCGGCGCTGTGGCCGCCGTAGCGCAGCAGGCAGCCGCTGCAGGCGCGCAGTGCCGCATGCAGGTTGAATCCCGCCGGGGCCCGGCCGCTGCCGCGGCCTTCGCCGTTTTCGGTGGAAATGACAATGACGGGGCGGCCGTAGCGTTCGGTCAGGCGGCTGGCCACGATTCCGATGACGCCGGGATGCCATCCTTCCCCCGCCACCACAATGACGCGGTCATGGGCTCGGGCCGGGTCGGCGCCGAGCTTTTCGAGTGCGGCTGCCGTGATCTGCTGTTCGGTCTGCTGCCGTTCGGTGTTGATCTCGGACAGGCGCGCCGCAATGCCGGCCGCCTGTTCTTCGTTTTCACACAGCAACAATTTGAGTGCAATGGAGGCGTTGTTCATCCGCCCCGCCGCGTTGAGCCGGGGTGCCAGGCCATAGCTGACGGTCTCCACCGTCACGGGACTGCCGCTGTAACCTGCGGAGTCCAGCAGTGCCTGCAGGCCGGGGCGCATTGTGTCCTGAAGCACCGCCAGACCTTCCCGCACGATGGTGCGGTTCTCCCCCACCAGCGGCATCACGTCGGCGATGGTGCCCAGGGCAGCCAGTTCCCCGAAGGGTTCCAGCAATTCCGCCGGGTCCTCACAGCCTTCCAGCGCGGCACAGAGTTTGAAGGCCACCCCCGCGCCGCAGAGTTCCTTGAAGGGGCTTTCGTCATCGGGGCGTCTGGGGTCCACGACCGCAACGGCGTCGGGCAGCGTTTCCGGCGGAAGATGGTGGTCGGTGATGACGAGGTCCAGCCCCAGTTCGCGGGCATAGGCGGCCTCCTCCACGGCGGAGATGCCATTATCGACCGTCACGACCAGACGGTATCCGCGTTCGGCCAGGCTTTGCAGCACCTCACGGTTGAGGCCGTACCCGCCGCCTTCCCGGGTGGGCAGTTTGCAGCGCACCTGGGCTCCCAGATTGGTCAGACATTCAAACAGGATGGCCGTGGCCGAGATGCCGTCCACGTCATAGTCCCCGAAGATAACGATGGGTTCGCTCTCCTCCACCGCCTTGAGGATGCGTGCGGCGGCCTTGTCCATATCCTTGAGCAGGAACGGGTCGGAGAGCGGCGCTTCCTCCTCCAGCCACTGGGCAGCAGCCTGCGGCGTTGCAATCCCGCGGGAGGACAGCACCCGCGCCAGCAGCGGGCCATACCCCGAGGCCGTCAGAGAGGACTCCCCTGCGGCATCGGGCTTTTTCAGCTGCCAGGCACGGTAATTCATAAAGCGGAACTTCCTTTCTTTTCTTTGCTTCCGAAATCACTCTCAAACGTCGATGTCAGGCCATCCCGGCCGAGCATGGCTTCCAAAGCATCAATCTCGGTCGAGACATCCAGGCTCACATCCTGCAGCAGGGTGTCGTACAGCGTGGCAAACGCCGTGTTGAGGGTGTGCAAAATGCCGGTGATGTCGCGGCGGATGGTCTGTGCGTTGCGGGTATCGGGACCGGGCAGTCCCTGGGCTACGTCGAGCAGCTTGCGGGTGGTGGGCAGATAGTAGTCCCGGAACCGCCGTACCCGGGGCAGCTGTTCGGGATGGTTGTGGACAAAACCGAGAATGGCGCTGCAGTTTTTCTGCATGGTGGTCAGTTCCTCATCGGTATCCTGTCCCAGACGTCCGGTGCAGCAACGCAGATAGGAGAGGAACTCCGCCCCCTCCTGCCGGAATTTTTCCGGTTCGTCGGCCGACTCCTCCGCCGGTGTCTCGGGTTCCGGGGCGGCGCAGAGGCTGTCATCCCAGTAAAACGTTGTGCCTTCGGCATCCAGGCAGGCGTTGGGGTACTGTCCGTCGGCCACGGCGCGGGTGAGATCCTGCCGGACCTTGTCAGGTCGGGTCAGGCTGTCGCGGGCCAGGCCGGTCACCGGGACGGCGAACCCCTGCGAAACCCGCAGATAGCGGCGCAGACGCTGGAAATACATCGTTTCCCGGCAGCCGATGAAGCCCATCACGCCGAACCCCAGCGTGAGTGCCGAAAAGACGGGCGTCAGGATCGAAAAGACCCGACGGGCCTGCATAAGGGCGAAAGTACCCGGTGCCGCACTGTACAGGATTGCCATGACCAGTGCCGCCACACCGAAGCAGAAAAAGAAGGTGCCGCCCACAATGGCCATAGCCAGCCACCCGCCCTGGCTGCCCGAGAGTCTGGCATCCAGCCGGCGGCGGTACCGGGCAAAGGGATCGGCGCGATCCCGTTTCCGGGAGCCGAGGGCATCCCCTGCCGTATGCAGGGCGGCGGCAATGCCGGAAAGCACATCGCTGCCCAGCCCCACCGCACTGTCAAGAAGCCCGTCCAGATCGAGATCGTTTTGTTTTTGAGGATCGTTTGTCATACCGTTTCCTTCACTTCAGGATGTTTTGGCGGGGGCACAGTCCTGCATCAGCGCAGCCGCACAGCGGACACCGTCCACCGCCGCCGTCATGATGCCGCCGGCATAGCCGGCCCCCTCGCCGCAGGGATACAACCCGGCCAGCGCCGTGCATTGCAGATTGTCGTTCCGGTGAAGCCGGACCGGGCTGGATGTCCGGGTTTCCAATCCGGTCAGCACGGCATCCGGCGACCGGTAAGCCGCCAGTTTGCGGCCGAATGCCGTCAGGCCCTGGCGCAGGCCGCCCGCCAGTTCCTCGGGCAGCAGACTGCCGAGGTCGCAGGGCGTGACGCCGCGCGGATAGGTCGGCTGTACACGGTCCAGTTCCAGCTTGCCGCGGCCTTCCAGGAAGCTGCCCACCGTCTCGGCCGGGGCACGGTATCCGCCGCCCCCTGCCCGGAAAGCGGCCTGTTCGAGCGAACGCTGGAAGGCAATGGCCCGGGCCGGGTCCTTGCCAAAGTCGCTGCCGTCCACACTGATGACAACGGCAGCGTTGGCATTGCGGCCGTCACGGGCATGGTAGCTCATGCCGTTGGTCACCACACCGCCTTCTTCGCTGGCGGCGGCGCAGACCTGGCCGCCCGGACACATGCAGAAGGTGTAGACGCAGCGTCCGTCCACCTGCTGGCTGAGCTGATATTCCCCGCGGGGCAGCGCCGGGTGTCCGGCAGCCCCATGGTAGAGGCTGCGCTCAATCTCGGTCTGAAGATGTTCGGCACGGAACCCCACCGAGAACGGTTTGCATTCCAGAGAGAGTCCCTGCTGTTCAAGCATCGAAAAGGTATCCCGTGCGCTGTGCCCCACCGCCAGGATCAGCCGGTCACAGGCCAGCTGTCCCTCCGACGTGGTGATGCCGCAGAGCGCTCCGCCGCGGGTGCGGAGTCCCGTGAGTCTGGTCTGGAAATGCACTTCCCCGCCCAGTGATTGGATTTCCTGCCGGATGCTGAGGATCACGCCCCGCAGCAGATCGGTGCCGACATGGGGCTTCTGCCGCCAGGCAATATCGGCGGGGGCACCGTGTTCGAGGAATGCCTGGGTCACATAGCTGCACAGCGGGTCCCCCACCCGGGTTGTAAGTTTTCCGTCCGAGAAGGTCCCGGCGCCGCCCTCCCCGAACTGTACGTTGGCGTCGGGGTCGAGCCGGCCGGTCGCCTCAAACTGACGGACCGCCTCCACGCGGCGGTCCAGGGCGGGGCCGCGTTCCAGCACGATGGGCCGGTATCCGTTGCGGGCCAGCAGCAGCGCCGCAAACAGGCCGGCCGGACCGAGACCCACCACGACCGGGCGGTGTTCGAGCGGCCGGGTACCGACGGGAAAGCGGAATTCCGGCTTTTGGGTGAAACAGACACAGGGCGAGGCCCCGGCCAAAGCCGATTCCTCACCCTCGTCGTTGAGCGTGATCGCGATGGTATACACCAGCACGGGTTTGCCGTGCCGGGCATCCACCGAAAGTTTGGCCGTACCCGCATGGGCCACCCGACGGGGTGACAGATGCAGGATCCGGCAGGCCTGCCGCACTGCCTCCTGTTCGGGATCGGCACAGGAGAGCGGCAGGCGGAGATTGCGTACAAGAAGCATAGGCAGAAACTTCCCTGACGTTGCGTCCGAAAGACGGACGAGAATGTGGATTTGACTTACTGGGCCGTGACCTCACACTGGACGGTGTAGTCCCCCACGGCGAAGATCCGGCTGGAGGACGGCACCTGGATGCTGACCGGGATGGTCTGCTGACCGTTGGTCACCGTGAGATCCTGGCAGTCCACCTGGGCCAGAATGCTCTCGGCCGAGAGCTCGGCGATCTCGTCCGCCGGGCCATAGACCTTGACGTTGCGGATGATGCTGGTCAGCGGCGTGACATCAAGGCTGCTGGGCACGTTGACGAGCCGGATGTTCGAGACGCTGAAGGTCCGGCTGTCCATATCGGTGGTATCGAAGCGGATGGTCACGGTGGAGACACCGTCCTGGGAAACCACGCCTTCCGGCAGTTCGATGGTCTTCTGATAGTCGCGGTCAAATGCGAATTCCCGTCCGAGGTCAAAGGCAACCACGCTCAGTTCGTTGAGTTTGCCGACAATCTTGGTCGGGCCGGCCACCTTGAGCGTGGGGATACTCAGCGAGTAACTCAGGCTGTTGGTGTCAAAGCCGGTGGGGGTATTGATGAACTGCACCGAGAGCGGCAGTTCCCGCACCTGATAGACGGTCAGCGTCACGCTGGCGGTATCGGTGTCCATGGTGGTGTATTTGGGTGTGACCGTCTCGCCGTTGTCGTCCCGCAGGACCAGCGTGGATTTGACAGTCAGTGTGTCGGAGAGCTCGGAATTGGTCGAGACGGGCGCGACCACCGACGAGATGCGGTCCAGCTCGGTGGTGGGGCCGCTGAGGGTGACGGAGGCGGGAACCGTCTTGACGCTGTTGAGGGTGAAGCCGTCCGCGATGGTGACGCCCGAGGTGTCCTGGGTGATGGGCAGCGTCTTTTCCGAGACGGTATCAAAGACAAGGTTCACGGTCTGGGGTTTCTCCACCGTGAGCTTGATGCCGAGGTTGGCGTAGTCGCTGTTGATGATGCGGGCTTCCAGTTTGAGGCTTGTCTCCCCCGGACCGGTCAGGCCGGTATAGACGGGGTAAACGATGATGTCCGCCGCACCCATGGTGCCGATGACCGTTCCGTTGCCGTCCACCCGGACACGGACGTTGTCAATCTCGGGCTGCTGGACAATGTCCAGGCCCAGCTCGGTGTAGGTGGAGGACTGGTAACTGAAATTGACCGTAGCATCGGTGATCCAGACCGTGCCTTCGGGGTCAAAGTACATGGTGACCACCATCCAGACCATGATCGCGCAGATGATGGACACCGCCGTGAGGAAGGCGCGGCTGTCCCACAGGGACTTGGATGCCTTTCCGGTCGGATCAGCGGGTTGTTTTTTCAGCGGCATGTTTTCCCGCACCTCCTTTGCCAAACAGACGGTTCCACAGTGTGGGCGGCTGTTCCTCCGCACTTTCCGGCGGGATGACCTCTTCCTGCAGAAGGTTGAACAGGTTCTGCCGGTCCAGACGCCGGATCAGCACACCGTTCTTGGCCAGCGAGATGATGCCTGTCTCCTCACTGACCACAACGACGATGGCGTCGGAGTTTTCGCTCATGCCCAGGCCCGCACGGTGGCGGGTGCCCATATCCTTGCCCATTTCCAGGTTGTTGGAAAGGGGCAAAACGCAACCGGCTGAGACAATCCGGCCGTCCCGGATAATCACCGCGCCGTCATGGAGCGGCGTGCCTTCATAAAAGATGGTGCCCAGCATCTCGGGAATGACATCGGCCGAGAGCGGCGTGCCCGTCCGGATGATCTCGTCCAGGTTGTTGCCGCGTTCCAGCACCATCAGCGCGCCGGTGCGGGTGTCGGAAAGCTGTTCCGCCGCGTCACAGATGGCCACCACTGCGCTCTGCCAGGCGCCGCGCAGCGTCGGGTCCTGTTTGCGGGTGCTGAACAATCGCTTGGTCAGGTTGGTGCTCTGGCCGATGCGTTCCAGCGTGCGGCGCAGTTCGGGCTGGAAGATGACGATGGCCGCGATGAAGCCGATCTGCAGCACATTGGTCAGCACCCAGCGCACGGTGCGCAGTTCCAGCAGGTTGGCCAGTGCATAGAACACAAAGAGCAGCAGCAAGCCGCGGACCAGCTGGCCAGCACGGGATTGCCGTGCAAAGAGGAAAAGCTGGTACATGGCCACGGCAACAACCGCAATGTCGATCAGATCGCGCAGACCGAAGGCGCGGAGGTTGCTGATAATCTGATCCAAAAAAGTGCTGAAAACGAGCATAACGCAGGCAGCCTCCTTCCAATCGACGAATACCGCCCCGCAGTGTGCGGGACGGGTGGATCACAGACAGATTCAGTATAACACAGTTTTGGCACGGTGCAAATGATTTTTTCGCACCTGATTACTCGATCAGTGCCACGGCGTGCGCCGCAATGCCAAGCCCCTCGCCGGTGAAGCCGAGATGCTCCTCGGTGGTGGCCTTGACGCTGACCCGGTCCACGGGGATTTCCAGCGCAGAAGCGATGTTCTGCCGCATGGCAGGGATATGCGGCGCCAGCTTGGGCGCCTGGCAGAGCACGGTTGCATCGAGGTTTCCGACCCGGTAGCCGGCCTGCTGTACCAGCTTGCCGACCTCCCGCAGCAGCATCAGCGAGTCCGCGCCTTCGTATCGGGGATCGGTATCGGGGAAATGCTTGCCGATGTCGCCGAGCGCGGCCGCACCCAACAGGGCGTCGGACACGGCATGGAGCAGCACATCCGCGTCGGAATGGCCCAGCAGGCCCTTTTCATAGGGAATCTCCACACCGCCCAGAATCAGTTTGCGGTTCTGGGTAAGGCGGTGCACATCGTAGCCATGGCCGATCCGCATGGTGGTTTCTCCTTTCCCGGAAGACGGAAGATCTTCCTTGGTCGTGATTTTCAGATTGGCGTAGTCCCCTTCGGTCAGCCGGACCGGCAGACCCGCCAGTTCAAACAGGCTGCAGTCGTCCGTCACCAGGTCGGCCCGGTCATCGCTGACCGCCTGCAGGGCCTGCAGGTAAAGGGCACGGCGGAAACACTGGGGCGTCTGGACGGCAAACAGACGGGAGCGGTCCGGCGTCACCGTGACAAAGCCGGCATCCGCAATCTTGATGGTGTCCTTGACCGGCACCGCGGGGGCCGCCGCTCCGGTTTCGGCTGCGGCTTGCAGCGCTCCGGTGATGACCTGCGGGCTCACAAAGGGGCGGGCGGCATCATGGATGGCAACCAGCGTACCGTCCGCCGCTTCGAGTCCGTTGCGCACGCTCTCGGCCCGGGTGGCGCCGCCGTTGACGACACGGCAGGGTTTGCGGCAGGCTGCGGCAATCCGGTCACAGGCGTCGCGGTTGGCACCGGCCACGAGGACCAGACTGTCCACCTGAGGATGCTGTTCAAACGCCTCCACACTGGCCTCCAGGACCGTGCGTCCGTCGGGAAGCCGATAGCTGAGTTTGTCAAACCCCATCCGGCGGGAGGCGCCGGCCGCCACAAGAATGGCGGTTACGGAGTTGTTCTGCATGGAGCAACACATCCTTCTGTCCTAAGAATTGTATGGTAGTTTTATTATACAGAACTTTGCGGGAAAAATCTACCGCCGAATTGCGCAAAACAAAAAAAGCAACCCGCCGGGAGGGGGCTGCTTTGCTTTCTGGAGCCGACCGCGTCCGGATCAGGCTCTTCTCTGTTTTTTGTCCAGGCGGATCTTGTCGGCGATCATCGCGATGAACTCGCTGTTGGTGGGTTTTCCGCGCAGATTATGAATCGTATACCCGAAATAGCTGTTCAGGGTATCCACATCCCCACGGTCCCACGCGACTTCGATGGCATGGCGGATGGCGCGCTCCACGCGGGACGCGGTGGTGCCGTTGCGCTTGGCAATCTCGGGATACAGACGCTTGGTGACGGCATTGATGTACTCATGGTCCTCGACGGCCAGCAGAATGGCGTCGCGCAGGAACTGATACCCTTTGATATGGGCCGGAACGCCGACCTGGTGCAGGATCTCGGTGACGGTCAGCTCGTCACAGTCCTGGCTGGCCGGCTGCGGTTTGAGCGGCGTGCCGGCCGCCTTGAGAACCCGGCTGACCAGCACATTCTCATCAAACGGCTTGACAAAGAAGAAGGAGAAACCGTTGTCCAGCAGGTCCTGCTCCACCTCTTCGCTCTGGAACGCACCCGTTACAAAGAACGTCGTCCGTGCGCCGCGGGTGTCCTGCGTTTCATAGCGCTGCTTGACCGTGATGGCATCCAGGTCCGGCATGAACGCATCCAGCAGAACCGCCTGCGGGTGGGTATCCAGCAGCGCCTTGAGGGCTTTGGCACCGTTCTTTTCACAGACGGTCACATCAACGCCCTTGGCTTCCAGGGCCTGCCGGCACAGTTCGGTGGTCTGGGCTCCGGTATTGGTCATCAAAAACTTGATCTTTTCCATCGTGTTCCTCTCCTAAGTCAGCAGCTCGTCGCCGCGGTGTTCTCTTTACAATGGAAATATTACCATATTTTACCATTCCGTGCAAGAGGATTCGTTCCCTTTTCTTTGGGTTTTTTTCGGGTATTTCGGCAGTGTTCGACTTTTTGTGCGGCAGTGCGACAAAATTCCTTCTGATTTTGTTCTTTGGAATCTTTCCTTTTCATTTCCAGTTTTACCAAATTCCCCAAAATCTGCCGCAAGGACCTTTTCCCGGGTAAATTCGGCCCGGGAGGTTGTCGGTTCCGGTCAGCACGGCTCTGTGCAAAAGGATGTATGGGGCAGTGCTGGACTGCCCAGCCGGAAGTTCTATGCAAGACTGTCCGCCTTCTGGAGCATCGTGGTGGCAAAGATCCCGTACCCCCGCGTCGGGTCGTTGACCAGCACATGGGTCACAGCGCCCACCAAACGGTCGTTCTGCAGGATCGGACTGCCGGAAAGCCCCTGGACGATGCCTCCCGTCGCGGCGAGAAGGTCGGGATCGGTGACGCGGATCTGCAGGTTGCGGTTGGGATCATCCGCCGTCATGTTGACACGCTCGATCCGGATGGTATACCGCCTGGGTTCGGTGCCCGAAACCGTTGTGAGGATTTCCGCCTCCCCCAGCTCGATCTCCTGCGGGTTGGCCACCGGCATCTGCGTGCCGTCCACCGCAGCGGAAAGCCGGCCGTACACGCCGGTTGTCTCGTTGGCGCTGACCACGCCCAGGGTCTGTTCCCCGGCAAACTTGCCTTTCAGCTCTCCGGGCGCTCCCGGGGAGCCTTTCTGGCAGCCCGTGATGACCACCGGGACGATCTCCCCGCTGAGCAGCGTCAGATCGGCGCCGGTATCGCTGTCCGAGATGGCATGACCCAGCCCGGCAAAGGTTCCGTTGGCGGGATTGGTAAAGGTCAGCGTCCCGATGCCGGCCGAGGAATCCCGCACCCAGACCCCGGCCCGGAGCACGCCGGCATCCCGGTCGAGGACCGGGGTCAGCGTGCAGGTATACTCGGTGTCGCCGCGGCGGTAGACCACCGGGATGGCCTGACCGTCCGCGGCGGTGATGGCTGCCGTGAGTTCCTCATTGTTGCGCACCCGCTGTCCCCCGGCCGAGATGATCAGGTCGCCCAGCCGCAGGCCGGCTTCCTTGGCGGGGTTCTCGGTGCCGAGGTCGGTATGCAGGTCGCTGAAGGCAACGACGAGCGCCCCGTCCGAGAACATCTTGATGCCGAAAGGCGTTCCGCAGACCGAAACCTCCCGCCGGGTTTCGGACACGGTGCGCACCGTCTTGATGGGGATGCCCAGCAGTGTCACCACCTGATTCTGGCTGGAATCCGGTGCAGGAGACCCGGCCGGAGCGGTCTCGCCCTGCAGCGAAACCGGCTGCACCGTGAGGAACCTAAGGCTGGCAATCGTCAGGGGCTGACCGGTTTCGACGGTAAACGTATCGGGAAGGGCGCTGCGCAGCGCCACAACCGTACCGCCGCACAGGGCCCCCAAAAGAAGCAGCGCCGCGGTGATTCGGCGCAGAAATTTGTGTTTGGGCATAGGAAAATCCGCCTCCTGTTGTTCAGTATGTGCAGAAGAAGCGGATTTGGTGATACCATTTTTTGGAAGGCCGGGAGCAGTGTACTTTGCCGTCGCCTGCTGGAAATTGTCGGAAAGCTGTGTTATAATAAGAAAATCCTGCACCACGGATACCTGTTTGAGGGAAAAGGAGAAGCACCATGTCCCGTACCAACAAGACCAAGAATCTGCTGGCGAAAAGCCTGACCGAGCTGATGGCGAGCATGCCCCTGGAAAAAATCTCGGTCAACGACATCGTGGAACACGCCGGCGTGGGTCGAAACACCTTTTACTATCATTTTGAAGACAAGTTCGACCTGGTCAACTGGTATTTTCAGAGTGGTGTGACGCAGTTCCTGGTTGAGCGCGGGCATTATGCCAGCTGGCCGGATCTGCTGTGTGACCTGGAAATATATCTGCGGGAGAACCGGACCTTTTACACCAATGCCCTGGCCTACACGGGGCAGAACTGTCTGCGGGAATATATCTTCCACTATACCAGCGCGCTGTTCGCGCAGCGGATGGCAGCCTCCAATCCCGGCTCCACCGAGGCCGACCAGCGCTTTGTCGGGGATTTTCTGTCCGGTGCGCTGATGGGGATTCTGCTTCCCTGGGTCCAGGGCGGTATGCGGGAATCCGGGCTGCGCAGCATCAACGACTCCATCCGCGTACTCTGTCACAGTGACCTTTCCGAGCTGATGGGATACGGATTGAGCGATGACCTCCCGAACGACAACAACTGAAAAAGCCGCGGCACCTGCCCTCTGACAGGTCCGCGGCTTTTTGTTTTTGTAAAGGATCAGTCGCCCAGCTGAAGCGGGAACGTCCGCCCCTCGGGCAGGCAGGTCCCGACCGTGCAGGATGTGGAGGTCAGGCAGGACAGGCTGCGCAGATCCCGTTCCCAGTCCAGCAGGAAGATCGGGACGGAGACCGTCTCACGGCGGCTGGAAACAATCTGATGGTGCAGCTGATCGGACATCTCGGCGCTCATGTCCGGTTTGCGGGCATAGATGCAGAACAGACTGTACTGGGTGATGACATCCAGCCAGTCGGCGTCGAAGGCTTCCGCCGCATCGTCATTGCCCAGATCGACCAGGAAGCCGCAGAACATCCTGCGGCGGCGCATCCGGCATGCTGCGGCACAGGCTTCGGGGGTCAGTTCGGGTTTGTGGAGGAAGATCAGCACCACCACATTGTTGCAGTGCTCCAGCCGCAGGATGGTTTCCTCGGTCAGCTGCTCCGGTTCGGCCAGCAGAAAGAAGGCCGTATAGGGATGTGCCCGGAACACCGCGACGGTATCGTCGGTGAGCGGCTCCTCCAGCGAGAGCACCCAGGTATAGCAGAATTCCTGCTCGGCTGCGGCAACGGCACGTTCCAGCCCCGGTGTGCCGCAGATGCCCACATGAAGCCAGGACAGATCGGTCCGTTCCGAGGCCCGGATGTGGGAAACACCATAGATCAGCGAATCAAATCCCAGATTGATGCCGACACTGCAGATCCGGTCCTCGCTGACTTCCTCCACCAGGCGGCGGACCAGCGTATAGTACAGGCTGTCGGTGCGTTCCAGCACGGTCTGGGCATACTCAAAAAAATGTTTTTGGGAATCCTTCTTGGCAAGGACGGCGCACATATCCACATAGTTGCGCAGCTGACGGAATCCGTCGCGGCGGATGTCCCGCACCGCACGATGCCCCAACGTCATGGTAAAGCTGCGAGAGCTTTCCAAATCGTTTCTCATGGTCGGTTCCTCTCTCCATTACAAGCGATTTTTATCAGTTTAACTTTGATATTTTAGCACAAACGGCGTGTGACTGCTATGGTTAATTCAACAAAACTGTCCGGCTTTTGCGGCGCGGATCATTTGAGCTCCACCACGGTCACGCCGCTCTCGCCTTCGCCGTAACGGCCCAGGCGGAAGGACTTGACGCCGCGGTGGGTGCGCAGATGTTTCTGGATGGCGTTGCGCAGCGCGCCGGTGCCGTTGCCATGGATCAGGTACACGGTGTTCTGGTTGCTCAGCATGGCATGGTCAAGGAACCGGTCCACCTCTGCCAGGGCTTCCTCCACGGTATAGCCGAGCAGGTTGAGCTCCATACTGGATTTTCTGTCGTGATTGAGCTGCACATGGGTGCGGGTTTTGGGCGGCTGCTGGCGCTGGACCGAGCGTTTGTCCATCTTGTCCGGCGCACAGAGTCCCGACAGCGGCACCTTGGTCTTGAGAATACCGGCGCGCACCTCGACCATACCGTTCTTGTCGGGACGGGACAGCACAACGGCGTGCTGGTCCAACTCGGCAATGACGACCTCCTGGCCGGGTTTGACCTCCTTGAGAGGCACAAATTCCCGCTTGACGGGCTTTTTCTCGGTCCGGGCAAGGAGCTGTTCGGTGTCCTTGCGGGCAATTTCCCGCGCACGGACCGCACGGGCCGCGGCGCTGGTCTTTTCATCTTTCTGGATGCGGCGCAGTTCGTCGGTCAGCGCATAGGCATCGTTCTGGACCTGCTGCATCAGCTCATGGGCCTTGCGGCGGGCGGCCTCCAGTTCCTCCTCGCCCTGCTTGATGAGCGCTTCGCGCTGTTTTTCGGCGCTTTCCAGCGCGTGTTCGGCCTCGTAGCGGGCTTTTTCGGCCTCATCCTGGGCCGCCTTGAGCTGCAGTTTGAGGTCATCCAGCTGGGCCAGCACGGTATCCAGACGCTTGTCGTCGCTCGACATATGCGCCCGGGCCGCGTCGATGACGCTCTCGGGAATACCGAGCTTGGCACTGATGAGGAAGGCGTTGGATTTGCCCGGCACGCCCACGCTGAGTTTATAGGTAGGCGCCAGGCTCTCCACGTCAAATTCACAGCTGGCGTTGACGACGCCGGGAGTTTCCAGCGCGTAGATCTTCAGTTCGGCATAGTGGGTGGTGGCCATCAGCAGTGTTCCCTGCCGGCGCAGCCGCTCCAGGATGCTGACCGCCAGTGCGGCGCCCTCGGCCGGATCGGTACCGGCGCCGAGCTCGTCCAGCAGTGTCAGGGTGTTGGGGCCGGCCAGTTCCAGAATTCCGGTGATCCGCTTCATATGGCCCGAGAAGGTGGACAGGCTCTGTTCAATGCTCTGTTCATCGCCGATGTCCACAAGGTATTCCTCAAAATGGCAGACCATGCTGCTCTCGTGGGCGGGGATCAGGAACCCGTACTGGGCCATGGCATTGAGCAGGCCCGCCGTCTTGAGGCTGACCGTCTTGCCGCCCGTGTTGGGGCCGGTGATCACGAGGGTGTCGTAGTCCGACCCCAGCGAGATGTCCACCGGCACCACCTTTTTGGGATCAATGAGGGGGTGGCGGGCCTTGTTGAGCCGGAAGCAGCAGGTATCGCTGACAGCCGGCATGAAGGCGTTCTGCTCCACGGCCAGGCGCGCCTTGGCCAGCAGCAGGTCGATCTCCAGCATGGCGTCATAGCTGCAGCCGAACTGGGGTTCCAGGCTGGCCACCTGGGCCGAGAACGCCGAGAGGATGCGGGTGATCTCCTCCTGTTCCTGGGCACGCAGCTGCATGATCCGGGCATTGGCTTCGACCACGGCCGTCGGTTCCACAAAGATCGTCGAGCCGCTGGAGGAGACATCATGGATCACGCCGCCGACCTCGCCACGGAATTCGGCGCGCACCGGCACCACATAGCGGCCGTTGCGCAGCGTGACCACTGCATCCTGCAGAAACTTGTTGGTGGTGGAGTTCTTGATGATATTGTCCAGTTTGGTATGGATGGAATCCTCGGTGGCGCGGATCTTGCGGCGCAGATCGCGCAGTGTGACCGAGGCGGTATCGGCCATCTCCTCGGGCGAGAGGATGCAGTCGCTGATCTGCTTTTCCAGCACCGGCTGCGGAGCCAGGGCCGCAAACAGGTCATCGGTGGGCATCATCTCGTGGTCGGTCAGGCCGTACCACTGGACCAGGCCGGAGAAATTGCGCAGTGTGGCCGCAATTTCCAGCAGTTCCCCCATCGAGAGGATGCCGCCCTTGACGGCGTGGGCCACAACGCGGCGCACCTCATGCACCGCGCCGAACCGCGGGCTGCCGTTTTTCAGAAGCAGCGAGTTGATGGCATTGGTCTGGGACAGCGCATAGCGCTCTTCCTCCGTCGTCTCAAACGGCGCAAGGGCGCGCATCCGGTCTTTGGTCTCGGCGCAGGTGCAGAGTTCCACCGCGCGGCGGAGGATCTTGTCCAGTTCGAGTGTGGATTGATAGGAAAGGTCCATAAAATTCAACGTCTCCCTGATGGTATCGCAAGCACCCCTGTGGGTGCGGTGTTGTCAGTCCAGGACGGTTTTGAGAAAGTCCAGGCTTTTGGGGCTGTATTCCAGATGGGCCAGCAGATACTGTTCACTGACCCGGCCCAGACGCTTCAGGCTGCTGTCCGAGAGAGTGAATCCGAACAGTTTGCCGTCCTCGGCCAGGCAGATATGCCGCAGCGCATAGAGTGCGCCGGGGTCCAGGTTGGGGGTGCGGCGTGCCTTGCCGGCACAGTCCTCGCAGAGCAGCCGGCCCTCGACGGGGTCCAGGTAAAAGCTGCCGCCCTCGTAGCGGCCGCACTCGTCACAGCCCAGCACCCGTGGCATATAGCCGGTCTGGGTCATCATCCGCAGCTCGGCAATGGCCTTGAGCTGGCGCAGAGGGCGCTTGCCCTCCCCGATCATGTACATGGTATTGAGCAGCAGCCGCAGGCAGTCGGCGGACTCCGGCGGTTCCGGGGCCAGCGCCGTAGCCAGTTCGGCCAGGTAGGCGGCAAGGGCCATGCCTTCCACCGACCGGCTCAGGCCGTGAAAGACACGGATGACCGTTGCCCCGTTGATGAAGTTGGTTTTGCGCCCCGTTGTGAGCAGAAATTCCGAATAGCAAAAGAGCCCGCAGCCGCTGAACAGCTTGTTTTTCAGCCGCAGGCTCCCCCGGGCGGAAGCAGAGAGCAGGCCCTTATCCGGTGTCAGAATGGTCAGGATCTGATCCGCTTCCCCTACCCGCACCGTTCGCAGGACCAGTCCCGTTGTTGTGATCTCCATAGCTCTCCCCCACGGAACTGCTCTGGTGCAAACTGGCGTTCCTGTATTCCAGATAATCGTAAATACTGCCGGAAGCGGCAAATTTCAGCCACTGCTCGGCACGGCTTCCTTCGTTGCCTCGTGACCCGCTTTCCATGGTCGGCGCCCCCCTTTATCGGTTAGGATGCCAACCATTATATCGCGTTATGCATGGAAAAGTTGTCCAAGCGTGGCCGCGAGAAAAGGAAGATTCAGGGCTTTGCAAAGCCAAGGTTGTCCAGCAGGCGGTCATTGTCCCGCCAGTCTTCCCGCACCTTGACCCAGCATTGCAGGTTGACCTGCACGCCCAGCAGTTCTTCACAGTCCAGGCGGGCGGCCGTGGCAATCTTTTTGAGCATCTGCCCGCCCTTGCCGATGATCATGCCCTTATGGCTCTTGCGCTCGCAGCAGATCTCCACGCGGATGTCCACAAGATCCCGGTCGGGACGCTCCTTGAAGCTTTCCACCGTGACGGCAATGCCGTGCGGGATCTCGTCGCGCAGGAAGAGCAATGCCTTTTCCCGCACCAGCTCGGCCACCAGATCCTTCTCGGGCATGTCGGTGAAGGATTCATCATCAAAATAGTGGGGACCCGGGTTGGCATACTTGGCCAGCAGCGGGAACAGCGTATCGCAGCCGGTGCCGTCCCGTGCCGAGACCGCCACGATCTCGTCAAACACGCCGAATTCCTTGAGCTGTGCCTTGCGCGCTTCCAGCGTGGCAAAATCCTTGAGCAGGTCCACCTTGTTGATGACCGCCACCGCCGGGCCGGCCTTCTTCAGGGCTTTGACCATATTGAGTTCCGATTCGGTGAAATCGCCGGACGGTTCAAACAGCATGAGCGTCACATCGACATCCTTGAGGCTGGCGGCCGCGGTCTGGGTCATGCGGGAGTCCAGCCGGTTGCGGGGCAGATGGATGCCCGGCGTATCCAGAAGGACATACTGCACCGGGCCCTTGGTGATGATACCGGTGATGCGGCTGCGGGTCGTCTGCGGTTTCTGGGTGACGATGGCCACCTTTTCCCCCACCAGATGGTTGGTCAGGCTGGACTTGCCCACGTTGGGCCGTCCCACCAGCGCCACAAAGACGCTGGATGTCTGCTGCGGGGTACTGTGTTTATTTTCCATTGGGGTCTTTCCCTTTCTGTGTCTGATTGGGGGTGTTGAAGATGAAGAAGTAGGCGGCCAGCGCGGCAACGACCAGCGCCACCCATTGCCAGGGGCGGAAGGTGCACACCTTCTCCCAGATCAGCGCAAAGCGCGGCACCAGCAGGCAGAACGCCACCGCCACCGAGGCCACCGCCATGACCAGCACGCCGCCCGCCGCCATATCCTTGGCGGCACCGGCACTCCACCAGTGGGTGGTGTCGGGCTTGTCCACCGCACGCTCCACGGCAGAGTTCATCAGTTCCAGCGCCATCACGGCACCGACGCACAGCAGGATCATGGCCAGGTCCGTCCCCTGCAGTTCCGCCAGCGCCGACACCCACAGCGCAAGCAGCGCCGCCACCAGGTGGAACCGGAAGTTGCGTTCCTCCCTGACGGCTGCGCGGATGCCGTTCCAGGCATAGATGAATCCTTTTCCGAAACGTTTGAGTTTTGACTTCATAAGCAGGTCAGATCTCGTCGTTGGTGTAGCTTACCGTGCGCGGCAGACCGAGCTGGATGAGCACAGCTTCCTCCTTTTCCCGCATACGGACGGCTTCCAGGCCGCTGGCTTCATGGTCGTATCCCAGCAGATGCAGCATGGAATGGACGGTCAGGTACGCCACCTCGCGCTGCAGGCTGTGTCCGTAGAGTTCCGCCTGTTCCATCGCGCGTTCCATCGAGATGACGATATCGCCGAGGATCTTGCAGCCGTTGTCCTCGTCGATGTCATAGGCACCGTTTTCTCCCATCGGGAAGCTAAGTACATCCGTTGCGGTATCCTTGTTGCGATACTGCAGGTTCAGCTCATGGATGCGGGCATTGTCCACGAAGGTCACACTGATCTCGGCGGGTCCCTCGAAGTGCTCATACTCGAGGACTGCGTTGCAGCTGCGCCTGATCAGGATGCGCAGTCCGGACGGAACTTTGACCGTATTCTGCTCATTGGTAATCAAAACTTTGTTGGACATGAGAATGTCTGCCTCCTTACTGTCATAATGATCCCGTATGTTATTGGCTGTTTCCTTTGTGATTGGTTTCACGCTGCGCGGAACGCTCACCGGCCGCGCGCTCATACGCCTTGACAATCTGCTGCACCAGACGATGGCGCACTACATCCTTCTCGGTCAGATAAACCTGGGCGATGCCGTCAATGCCGCGCAGCACCCGGAGGGCATCCACCAGGCCGCTGCGGGTCTTGTCGGGCAGATCCACCTGGGTCACGTCACCCGTGACCACCACCTTGCTACCCACACCCATGCGGGTCAGGAACATCTTCATCTGTTCGGGGGTGGTGTTCTGCGCTTCGTCCAGAATGATAAAGGCATCATCCAGCGTCCGCCCGCGCATATAGGCGAGCGGCGCTACCTCGATGCTCTGTTTTTCCACAAGTTTCTGAAAGGTCTCGGCGCCCAGCAGGTCAAACAGACCGTCGTACAGCGGGCGCAGGTAGGGGTCCACCTTGTTCTGCAGGTCGCCGGGCAGGAAGCCGAGCTTCTCCCCTGCCTCGACGGCCGGGCGGGTCAGAATGATCCGGCTGACATCCTTGGATTTGAACGCCTTGACCGCCATGGCGACCGCCAGGTAGGTCTTGCCGGTACCGGCCGGCCCCACGCCGAAGGTGATGGAGTTCTTGCGGATCGCCGCGAGATACTCCTTCTGCCCGAGGGTCTTGGGATGAATCGGGCGGCCCTTGGCAGTCACGGCCACAAAATCGTCGTTGAGTTCCCGCAGCCGTTTTTCTTCGCCGCCGCGTGCCAGACTGATGCAGTACCGCACCGTCTGTTCCTCCAGCGGCGTATGGTTCTGCATCAGTGTCACCATGCCGTCCACAGCATGGACCGCCGCCTCGACATCCTGCGGCTCTCCGGTAAACTTGAGCATCGAACCGCGGCACACCGCTGTCACATGAAACTCATTCTCCAAAAGCCTTACATTCTGATCACAGTTGCCGAAGATGGCAGCGGCCAGCTCGATGCTGTCCAGCGCGACTGATTTTTCTGCCAAAGACATGACCTCCCGGGTTCGTTTGAGAATCGGAACCGCGGCGGGAATTTTCCCCAGACAGCAGTTCCTCAATTTGAATTATATCACAGTTTCTGCGAAAAGAAACTATGAATATTGCACAAAATTTTCCAGCCTTCCATGTTGGTTTCGCATCAAGTTCCGGCAGAATCCGGCAAAAGACCGGGGTCCGGAGCACTGCGGGCAATATCGGCGATAAAGACGAAGTGCGCGGTGCACACAACGCTGTCTTCCTCCTGCCGGGTCTCGAGGTCTTCCTGCTCGATGACCGCCCCGGGGAACCGGCCGAGCAGGTCAAGCCGGCAGCTTCGTCTTGCCAGCGCGGCCGCGGCCTCGGGGGTATACTGCACGGTCCGGAGCGCCCGCTCCCAGCCCTCGATCTGCCGGACACTGGCCGGCAGGGCCAGCCGCCCCACGGTCAGCGGCAGCCAGCGGGTCACGGTATCCCCTTCCGGCTCGGGCTGTGGCGTTTCGTCAGGCTGCCAGCAATACCCGAGCAGGCAGAATTCCCGGCTGACCCAGTGCTGCCCGGTGAGAATCGGGCTCTCGGCGGTCAGCGGCTGTGCGGCGGTACAGTCCAGCCGTACCCGGGCCATCACACTGCCCGTCGCCCCCTGACGGACCGGGTTGCCGGACCGGTCGGCTTTCTGGGCGGCGGCCAGCGGCTGGCCTTCGGCCACATACTGGCCGGGCTTGACCAGAGCAAACCCGCTGCGGACATCGGTGGACAGGATTTCCCCGGCCGCGGCCGCGACCAGGATTGTGTCAGCTGCGGCGGCGGGTAGTTCTGCGGTCTGCCGGTCGGTGCTCTCGACAAAGAGGCAGCCGCCGGTGAAGTTGAGGCTGAGCCATCCGAACCCGGTTTCCTCCAGTGTCAGAGCTTCCCGGCTGCGGTTCAGAAGCTCCTCGTCCAGCCGGACGCCTTCCCGGATGCCCTGATCCGCCAGGGCCGCCCGCAGCGCGGTCTGGACATCGGCATCGAGGGTCCCGAAATCCATGCACCAGAGAAACCCCGGCAGCCAGGCCGAGAGCAGTGCGAAACAGAGCAGCCCCGCCGGGATGCCGGGCCGACGCAGCAGCCGTTCCAGCAGGCGGCCGGGTCCGCGCCGCCCGGTCAATTCCAGCTGCCAGCCGCCCCGCCTGGCGGCACGGCGCAGCCGGGGCAGATCGCGGCCCGATGCGCAGGCCGTGAGCCCCTGTGCATCGGGCGAGATGCAGGTCAGCTTGGCGCCGGTCTGCGCTGCCTCGCCAAGGAAGCGCTGGACATGGCGGCCGCGCACCGTAAAGCGCACCAGATCGGCGGATGCCGGGTCAAAGTGTCCCATTCTCGTCCCCCCACTTGGCGGAAAATTCCAGTCTGGCGACCTGTCCGCTCACCGAAAGGCGCCGCCCCGCAAACGATTCTATCCGCAGCCCGCCGCCATACAATGTAATGATGGCGCTTCCGAAATCCAGGCTGATCTTCTGGGGCGTGAAGTCCAGCACGCGGCGGCAGCCGTCGGTATACACCCGGCCGCTGCGGATTTCCAGATCGGGCAGGCGGTAGAAATCCTGTTCGGGCTGGCGGAACAGGTCCCGGGGATGGAGCGGCGCCGCGCGGGGGCGGCGTGGGCGGCGTCGGAACCGCGGTTGCTTCATAGGTCTTGCCCCCTTTCGTCTCAGTATACGCGGAGGTGACGTGGTTATGAATCCGGCTTTCCTGTCCGGGGCGGCGGCGCTGCTGCTCGGGGCGGCACTGCTGGCCTGTCCGGCAGCTGCGGCCCAAGGATTTTCCGAGGGGCTGGCGCTGTGCGGCGGCAGTCTGCTGCCGGCTCTGTTTCCTTTTTTTGTGGTCTGTGAGCTGCTGGTCGGCAGTCCGGTGTGCGAAGTGCTGGGACTGCCGCTCCGGCCGCTGACCCGTCTGTGCGGCATCCGGCAGCGGGAAGCCGCCTCGGTGCTGGTGCTGGGCTGGGTGGGCGGGTACGCCGTCTGTGCCCGGATGATCGCACAGCTCCGTGCCGCCAACCGCCTGACAGCGCGGGATGCCTCCCTGCTGCTGGTGCTGGGCTGCTGTTCCGGTCCCGGGTTCGTGATCGGTGCCGTCGGCGGGCAGATGCTGGGCAGCATCCGGCTGGGGGTTCTCCTGTACGCCTTACAGCTGGCCGCAAATTTGCTGGCCGGTGCCTGTCTGCTTCCCGTTTTGCCGCGTTTCGGGTCGGACGGTCTGTCCGGAGCGGTACAGGACGTTCGTCCGGCCGGCCCCGCACAGGCTATCGGCCGGGCGGTGGACAGCAGTCTGCTGGTCTGCGGCTGTGTGCTGTTTTTCCGGATTCTCACCTGTCTTGCCGATGAGCTACCGTTTTTGTCCCGGCATCCCGGCTGGCAGCCCTGGCTGAGCGGCGCGCTGGAGATCAGCGCGGGCTGCTATGATTTTGCCGGGCTGCCCCATCTGCCCGGGCTTTGCTTTTGTCTGAGCGTGATGGGGTTTTCGGTGTTTGCCCAGCTGTCGGGGCTGCTGCGCGGAACCGTGTCTTTGGTACCGCTGGCATTTTCCCGGGGGCTGCATCTGGTTTTCCTGCAGGGGATGCTGCGCATTGCCCTGCGGTTTCTTCCCACAGAAGCAGCGGTTTTTTCCAGTCTGGCGCCCCGTGTGGTGGTCATGCAGCGCGAAGCCCCGGATACCTCGCTGGCCGTTTTTTTCTTTTTGTGTGCGGTTCTGGCCAAACTTTACAAAGTCCGGCAAAGCTCCTATAATGAAAGGGTAAATCCGGGAAAGTGAGGGATACTATGTTCAAGAAACCGCCGTACGGCAGCAAAATTGCCCCGTCCTGTGCGTACTGCCTCTACGGTTCGCCTGCTGCCGACCCCAAGATGGTGCTGTGCCGGCAGAAAGGCGTGGTCTCGCCCTACTTTTCCTGCCGGAAGTTCCGCTATGATCCGCTGCTGCGGGTTCCCCGCCGGCAGGTCCTGCCCCATTACGATCCCAAGGATTTCAGCCTCGAAGACTGACTGAGCCCGGAAAGGAAGCTTATGCCGCATCTGTCATCCCGCCGCCGTCGCCGGCACCCTTTGCAGGATTTCCGCGCCGCCTGGCGTGCCCGGCCCGTCGTGACCACCGTTTACCTGCTGCTGCGCGCCTCGGTGATTCTGGTCCTCATCGCCCAGCTGTTCAACCGCAACTTTGAAAACGCCTTCCTCTGCGTCCTGACGCTGCTGCTGTTTCTGGTGCCCAGCATGCTGGAGGACCGGCTCAACATCGACCTGCCGAACACGCTGGAAGTCATCATCCTGCTCTTCATCTACTCCGCCGAGATTCTCGGGGAGATCAACGCCTACTATGTGACCTTCCCTTACTGGGACACCGTCCTGCACACACTGAACGGGTTTCTGTGCGCTGCGATCGGGTTTTCCCTGTTGGACATCCTCAACCGGGAAGAACGGATCAAGGTCTCACTGTCGCCGCTCTACCTGGCCATTGTGGCGTTCTGCTTCTCGATGACAGTGGGCGTTGTCTGGGAATTCTTTGAATGTCTGATGGACCAGCTGTTTGCGCTGGATATGCAGAAGGACACCATCGTCCATTCCATCGGCACCATCCTGCTGGACCCCACGGGCGGCAATCATCCCGTCGTGGTCAAGGGCATCTCGGATGTGATCCTTGTGCTGGAGGACGGCACCCAACGCCCCCTCGGCCTGGGCGGTTACCTCGACATCGGTCTGCTGGACACGATGGAGGATCTGTTCGTCAACTTCATCGGGGCCTTTGTTTTCTCGGTGATCGGCTATTTTTATGTCCGCAGCCGCGGCAAGAACAAGTTTGCCAAGCGCTTTATTCCCATCGTGGGACCCGCCAGAGAACCCGATGACAAGGCTCCGGACGATCCGCCGCCTGATCCCTCGGTCTGAACCGCAGCCGCCCGGCAAATCCGCCGGGCGGTTTTTGTATTTATTTGCGGATTTTTCCGTTTACCTCTTGACTTCACAGAAAAATCCGTTATACTAATATTGTTGCGCTGGTGTGGCTCAGTTGGTAGAGCAGCTGATTCGTAATCAGCAGGTCGCCGGTTCAAGTCCGGCCACCAGCTCCAGAAACCGCTCGGAATCTCACGATTCCGGGCGGTTTTTTCTATCTCCGGATTTTTTTCGTCCTGCTGCTTGACATCCGGGACACAGCGGACTAGAATAGACCCGAATCATTGATATGTCATCGATTGATATATCAACCAAAGAAAGGAAGCTGAAGGATGGAATACGCTGTTCACACGCTGCTGTTCCGCACCGCGCATCTGCAGCAGAACTTCATGCGGCCGCAGCTGACACGGCTCGGGCTTTCGCCGGGGCAGCCCAAGGTCCTGCGATGTCTGCGCGACCGCGGCCCCTGTTCCCAGCGGACACTGGCCGACTACTGCGAGGTGGACCCCGCCGCGATCTGCCGGATGCTGGACAGCATGGAGCGCAACGGATTCCTGCGCCGTTGTCCCTGCCCCAACGACCGCCGCACCGGCGAGGTCCGTCTGACCGACAAGGGCCGCGACACGCTGGCCCTGTGGGAGGAACAGTGCAACGCCTTTGAGGCCCAGATGCTGCAGGGATTTTCGGAGGAAGAGACCCGTCAGCTGCGGGATTTTCTGTCACGCGCCTACCGCAATGCGGGAGGAAAGCTGCTGTGAGGTGAGAGCATGAATGATCTGAGCTATATTTTTTCGTATCTGAAGCCTTACCGCAAGGACCTGGCCGCCGCGGTGGGCATGGTCTTTGTGGAATGTGTGTTTGAGATGCTGATTCCCCTGCTGATGACCGGCATTGTGGACGTCGGCGTGCCCAACCACGACCTTTCCTATCTGCTGCTGCAGGGCGGCAAGATGGCTCTGTGCGCCGTGCTGGCTCTGGTAACTGGCCTGATGTATGCGCGGTATGCCGCACGAGCCGCCAACGGCTTCGGCGCGGAGCTGCGTCTGGCCGAGTACCGCCGGCTGCAGGGGTTTGACTTTTCCAATCTGGATCACTTTTCCACGCCGTCCCTTGTCACCCGCATGACCACCGATGTCACCGTCATGCAGAACGCCATCAACGCCGGGCTCCGGCCGCTGGTCCGCAGCCCGGTCATGCTGTTCATGGGCGTGGGCATGTCCTTTGTGCTGAATCCCGATCTGGCGCTGGTCTTTCTGGTCACGGCGCCGCTTCTGGCCGCAGCGCTGGCCGTGATCGTCCACAAGGTCGGACCGCTGTACAACCGTCAGCAGCAGGCCGTGGACCACGTCAACGGCCGGGTTCAGGAGGACCTGACCGCCATCCGCGCCATCAAGGCATTTGTGCGCGGGGAGTATGAGAGTGCCCAGTTTGACGCCGTCAACGATGAGCTGGCCGCGGCCAGCACCGATACGTTCCGTTACGCCGTGCTCAACCTGCCCGCCTTCCAGACCATCATGTACACGACGGTGGTCTGCATCATGTGGTTCGGCGGCCGTCTGATTCTGGTGGGCTCGATGAGCGTGGGCGAACTGACCGCCTTTTTGAGTTATGTGCTGCAGGTCATGAACTCGGTGATGATGTTCTCCAACGTCTTTCTGCTGCTGACCCGCTCGCTGGCCAGTGCCCGCCGGATCCGGGAAGTGCTGGAAGAACGGCCCGATCTGGACAGCAGCGCACAGCCGCTGACTGAAGTTCCCGACGGGCAGGTGGATTTTGAGGACGTGAGCTTCAAGTACGCCCGTTCGGCCCAGAAGGACGCGCTGTCCCATGTGACGCTGCACATTCCGGCCGGCGCAACAGTGGGCGTGATCGGCGGAACCGGGTCCGCCAAGACCACACTGGTCCAGCTGATTCCGCGTCTGTACGACGCCACCGAGGGCGTGGTCCGGGTGGGCGGTCAGGATGTGCGCCGTTATGATCTGAAAGTCCTGCGCGATGCCGTGGGCATTGTGTTGCAGAAAAACCTTCTGTTCTCCGGAACCATCCGGGACAACCTGCGCTGGGGCAATCCCGACGCGGACGACGAGACCCTGTGGAAAGCCTGCCGTCAGGCCTGTGCGGATGAATTTCTGGAACGGATGCCCGACGGACTGGACACCGACCTGGGTCAGGGCGGCGTCAATGTTTCGGGCGGTCAGAAACAGCGTCTGTGCATCGCCAGAACGCTGCTCAAACATCCCAAGGTTCTGATCTTTGATGACTCCACCAGCGCCGTGGACACCGCGACTGAAGCGAAGATCCGCCGGGCTCTGGCCGAGCTGACCGACATGACCAAGATCATCATTGCCCAGCGCATCACCTCGGTGATGGACGCCGACCTGATTGTGATTCTGGACGACGGCAAGGTACACGCTGTGGGCAACCACGAGACCCTGCTGGCCAATGATCCGATCTACCGTGAAATCTACGATTCTCAGATGAAGGGAGGCAGCGCCGATGGCAAAGCAGTTTAGTGGAAAGCGTCCCAAAAACCTGGGACGGACGCTGCATGCGTTCGGCGGATATCTGGGACGGCACCGGGTTCTGCTGATTCTGGTGGCCCTGCTGGCTGCCGTGAGTGCCGCCGCCAACCTGCTGGGCACCTACATGATCAAGCCCATCGTCAACCAAATCACCCAGGTGGGCAGCGTTTCCGGTCTGGTGGGCGGCGTGGCGCTGGCCGCCGGCATCTATGCCGTGGGTGCGCTGTCCACGCTGGGCTATACCCAGATCATGGTCCGGGCTGCACAGAAGATCCTGCGCGATATCCGTCACGATCTGTTTGCCCATCTGCAGACCCTGCCGCTGCGCTTCTTTGACAGCCAGCGCAAGGGCAACCTGATGAGCATGTTCACCAACGACGTGGATACCATCTCGGATGCGCTCAACAACAGCTTTGCGATGCTGATTCAGAGCTTCATCCAGATGGTGGGCACCATGCTGCTGCTTCTGATCCTGAACTGGCAGCTCTCCATCCTGGTATTTGCCGGGTATGCCGCCATGTTCCTCTACATCCGGTACAGCACCAAGCGGAGCAAGTTCTACTATGCGCACCAGCAGACCTATCTGGGCGAGCTGGACGGCTACATCGAGGAGATGGTGGCCGGGCAGAAGGTCGTCAAGGTGTTCAACCACGAGGAGGCCAACCTGGAGGAATTCACGCGGCGCAACGAGATGCTGCGTCAGGCCGGCACCAGCGCCCAGAGCTATGCCGCCACCATGATTCCCGCCGTGGTCAGTATCTCCTACATCAACTATGCCCTGATCGCTGTGGTCGGCGGCATCATGGTGATGATGGGATGGTCGGATCTGGGCAGTCTGGCAAGCTATCTGGTGTTCGTGCGGCAGTCCGCCATGCCGATCAACCAGTTCACCCAGCAGGGCAACTTCCTGCTGGCAGCGCTGGCCGGTGCCGAGCGAATCTTTGATACGATGGACGAGGAACCCGAAGTGGACGAGGGCACCGTGGAAATGGTCCGTCTGCCCGAGGGCAGTCCGTCCCGCTGGGGCTGGCGGGATACCGCTCACCCCGAGGCCCCGGTCATTCCGCTGCGCGGCGATGTCAGGTTTGAGAATGTCAGTTTCGGCTACGAGTCCGGACAGACCATTCTGCACGGGCTTTCGCTGTACGCCAAGCCGGGTCAGAAAATTGCCTTTGTCGGCTCCACCGGTGCCGGCAAGACGACGATCACCAACCTGATCAACCGGTTCTACGATGTGACCGAGGGCTGCATCACCTACGACGGCATTGATGTGCGCCGAATCCGCAAGGATGATCTGCGGCACAGTCTGGGCATCGTATTGCAGGACACCCACCTGTTCACCGGTACGGTGGCGGACAACATCCGGTTCGGCAAGCTGGACGCCACCCAGGAGGAGATTGAACAGGCCGCCCGCATTGCCAATGCGGATTCCTTCATCCGTCGCCTGCCCCAGGGGTATGAGACAATGGTCACCGGTGACGGTGCCAACCTGAGCCAGGGGCAGCGGCAGCTGCTGGCGATTGCCCGGGCGGCCGTGGCCGACCCGCCGGTACTGATTCTGGACGAAGCCACTTCCTCCATCGACACCCGCACCGAGGCCCTGATCGAAAAGGGCATGGACCGGCTGATGGAAGGCCGCACGGTCTTTGTCATCGCACACCGGCTGTCCACCGTGCGCAACGCCAATGCGATCATTGTGCTGGAACACGGGCGGATCATCGAGCGCGGCGACCACGACGAGCTGCTGGCCCAGAAAGGCGAATACTACCAGCTGTATCACGGTATGTTTGAACTGAGCTGACAAAAGCCAGCGTTCCGGATCTCCGGGACGCTGGCTTTTTTGTGGAGCGTGGCTTATGCTTCGCGGGCGGCCTCGGCCGCCTTGCGCAGGCAGGACAGCGCATTCAGGCTGCGAGGATAGCCGATGTACGGAAGGGCCTGGGAAATCACCTGAATCAGAAAGCCCTCATCATTGCCGATGCGCAGATTGGCGGCGGCGTGGCTGGTCAGCTGGGGTTCGCATCCGCCCTGGGCCGACAGGAAGCAGAAGGTGATCATCTCACGCTGGCGGTAATCCAGACCTTCGCGGGTGTAATAATCCCCGAAGCAGTTCCCTGCCAGCCACCGGTTGATATGGCGGGCATCCTCGGGGCCGCTGTCCTGGAACCCGCGCATGCCTTCCCCGAAGATATCCACCTGGGCCTGGTTGCCGGCCTCGATGCGGGTCTGCGGGGTGGTGGTTCCCTGCCCTTCCTCGGGCAGCGGGATTCCGGCTTCAGCCATGACGGTGTTGGCCGCTTTCAGGAACGGCAGCACTCGCCCGATGCCCAGATAGGCCACCGCCTGATAGAGCATCTCCCGCACCTGGATTGCCGTCAGTCCGGCCCGGAACGCACCGGGCAGCAGATCGCGGAACGCATCCAGCCCCTGGCAGCCCGTGAGCGTTGCCAGGATGACCAGGAAGCGGGTGCGGTCGTCCATTGCGTCCTGGCGCACCACCTCATCAAAGGCAAAATTCGTGAAAAAGTCCGAGAACTCCGGATCGGTGCCGGAAAGCCCGAACGGCGTCCTGCCGAAAAACTTCCGGCAGTATGCCGATGCAGATTCCGATTGTGCCATAGCAATTCCCTCCTGTATCTGTTCTGTCTTTACGCTACCACCTGGAGTGCACTCCATGTCAAGTGTTTTCTGATTTTTTTTGCAAAAGGACTTGACTTGGAGTGTACTCCAGGTGTTACAGTTTTCTTGAGAGAGGACCGGACGGTCCCGAAGGATGGAGGCGGTTTCTTGACCATTGCAGAAGTCAGCAAAAAATACGAGCTCTCGCCGGACACACTGCGCTACTATGAGCGCATCGGACTGATTCCGCCGGTCCCGCGCAGCAAGAGCGGCATCCGGGACTATGACCAGTCCTCCTGCCAATGGATCGAGCTGATGAAGTGCATGCGGGCGGCCGGCGTCCAGATTGAGGCGCTGATCGAATATGTGGCCCTGTTCCAGCAGGGGGACAGCACGATCGACGCCCGCAAGGCGCTGCTGATTGAACAGCGCGACCGGCTGGTGGCGCGGATGGCGGAAATGCAGCAGTCGCTGGACCGTCTGAATGACAAAATCCGCCGCTATGAGGCCGGTCTGATGACCAAGGAAGCCATACTCCGGCGGTTACAGGAACAGGGAGGCAGCCAACATGGAAGCAACGATTTTTGACCGCGGCAGCGAAAACACCGCCTACGCCCAGTATTTTGTCGGGCAGAGCTATCTGAAGATGCTCACCACCCGGGGCGTTGTGATCGGCAACGTGACCTTTGAGCCGGGATGCCGCAACAACTGGCACATCCACCACGCCGCCAGCGGCGGCGGGCAGATCCTGCTGTGCACCGCCGGCCGCGGCTGGTACCAGGAATGGGGCAAGCCCGCCCGTGCCCTGAAAGCCGGCGATGTGGTGGAGATTCCCGCCGGCGTCAAGCACTGGCACGGCGCCGCCAAGGACAGCTGGTTCACGCATCTGGCCGTGGAGGTGCCCGGCACCGATACCCGCAACGAATGGTGTGAGCCGGTCAGCGACGAGGAGTATCAGCGTCTGGACACGGCGGCACAGTCGTGATCCGGCCGCATTCCGGAACCAAAAAAGCGTGGGGCACGGTGCTCCACGCTTTTGTCATTGCTGGGGACGATGGTTCCGCATCGCCCACCAGAGAAATTTGAGGTTGGTATTCAGATACCGCCCGATCAGCCGCCGGGGGTCCTGCATCATCCGGTACAGCCATTCGAGGCTGTGTTTCTGCATCCACTCGGGGGCGCGGCGGATATTGCCGGCCTCGTAGTCAAAGGCTGCTCCCACGCCCAGCATCAGGGCATGAACCCGGCCGCGGTGCGCTGCCATCCAGCGTTCCTGTTTGGGAGCTCCCAGCCCGACCCAGACAAAATCCGGCGACGTCTCATTGATTTTGCGGACGATCTCCTCGTCCTCCTCGGGCGTCATCGGCCGGAAAGGCGGCGAATACATTCCCGCAATCACCGCGCCCGGGTACCGCCGGGCAATCCAGCCGCGGAGCGCATCGAGGGTTTGCTCGGTGGAGCCGTAAAAGTAATGCCGCCAGCCGTGTTCGGCGCTCTCTTCGAGAATCCGCTTCATCAGGTCGGGACCGGTCACCCGCTGTGCCTGCGGAAAACCGCAGCGGCGGCTGTACGCGGAGAGCGGTCCGCCGTCCGGCAACGCCATGACGGCGCCGTTCTGGACCTGACGGTAGTCGGGGTCCTCGTAGGCCGTCACGGTGGTGTGAACGTTGGACACGCAGATATATTCCCCTTTCCAGGTCTGCAGGTTCTCCGCAATCAGCGCCAGCGTCTGCTCCATATCGGTCACGGCGATCTGAACCCCCATGATCCGGCAGGTCTTCGGTTTCTGCATTCAGGTTCTCCTCCGTCCCTCTGGTTTCGGTGCCATTATACACCCGTTTGCGGCGGGAATCAACCGGATGACAGCGCAGGTTTTGTGTGTTATACTGGGTGCGTGGAAAAATCTGGCACAGAAGGCGGAGAATTCTGATGGAAATGTTGGATCTTGTGGATGAAAACGGCGTTCCGGTGGGCCGGAGTGTCCCGCGCAGCGAAGCGCACCGGCTGGGACTGCGGCACCGCACCTCCCACGTCTGGATTGTACGCCGGCACGACGGTGAACTGCAGGTGCTGCTGCAGAAACGCAGCGAGGAAAAGGACTCCTTCCCGGGATGCTACGACATCTCCAGCGCCGGGCATATCCCGGCCGGGCAGGATTTTGTGCCGTCCGCTCTGCGGGAACTGCAGGAGGAGCTGGGCGTGACGGCACAGCCCGAACAGCTGCAGGACTGTGGGCTGCGCCGGTTTGCGTTTGAAAAGGTATTCCATGGCCGGCTTTTCCGGGACAACCAGGTCAGCCGGATCTATCTGCTCTGGCTGGACAAACCCGCCGGGGCGTTCACGGTCCAGAAAGAGGAGATCAGCGAGGTGCGCTGGTTTCCGATGGAGGAGTGTCTGCGCCGGGTGGAGGACGGCAGCCTGAAAAGCTGCATCTACCCCGAAGAACTGCGTCTTGTCCGGGAGTGCGCTCTGCGCACCGAAACCAGGCTGTAAAAAAATACGAAACAGCGCGGAAGGCAGGCTTTGCTTTCCGCGCTGTTTTATGCAAAAGGAAATCCCCGCCTGAGGGAAAGGCGGGGATTTTGAAAGGAGGAGAAGAACACATGAAAAAGTTTGTTAATGTCTTGCTTGCAACTAGATTGTAACCTTTTTGAAATCTTTTGTCAATAGGAAATTGTAAAAAAGTTGTAACTAATTTTGTAAATTCTTCCCCTCAGATGGATTAAAGTTTCTGCAGCGTGATTTCGGCCTCAAAGTGGCAGCAGTCCTCACCCCAGCCCGCAAAATACCAGCGGTCCGGTGCCAGCGCCGCACGGCAGAGCTGCAGGCTCTGGCCCATCGGGACTTCCTTGTGGTAATACAGAATCATATCCTGCACGAAAGAAGTCCGCCATACCTCGGGGGGCAGAGCGTCACAGATCAGGTCTGCATAGATCGTATTGTTCATATGGCCGTTCATATCGCAGCGGCTGTAATCAGCGCGGTGAACGCCCAGCACCTCGCAGGATTCCCGGGGGACCTTGGTCAGTTTCATGGGCAGTTCGCGGTCCAGATTTTCCACCCAGCCCGAAGTGGGAAACTCTTCGGGATGCTTGCGCAGGATCATCCGGCGCCGGGTATCGATGAGCACCCAGCGGCTGTCCACACAGGCCAGTTCCCTGCCGGTCTCGTCGGCCGCGATGGTAAAGCGGCGGTTGACCGCACGTTTGAGTTTTTCCGGTTCGGTCGAGACGGTCAGCGTGGTATCCACACGGGGCGGCTGGGTGAAATGCAGTGCCAGCTTGGCCAGCACATAGGCGGTGTTGGTCCGGGCGTAGACCTCGTCGGTCAGGCCGAGGGCCGCCGCATGTTCGCCGGCAATCTGCTGGCTGTACCGAAGCAGCGCCCCAGGTTTGAGCAGGCCGCGGAAGTCTCCGTCATAGCGGTAAATCCTGAAGTTTTGGGTAAAAGGCATGGAAAACTCCTTCCAGAATACGGTAATACAAACCCGGCCTGCCCGAACAGGCAGACCGGGAACGGCAGATCAATAGTTGTCGCGGACTTTCCGGCGCATCTTCCGCCAGATATTGAACCCGGAGATGGCCAGCGCCCCCACCAGGAACGCCACGACCAGCCAGCCGCTGCCGGACTCGTCGTAGCTCTTCATCTCGCTCCATTTGGCGTCCAGTTCGGCGTTCACATCGTCGGGCAGCGTGACGAACACCTCGGCCTTGTCCATGACTTCCTCATCGGGATAGGCAATCGGGCTGTATTTGAGGTCGTCATCCAGCCGCTCCCACACCTCGGTGATCGGCGTGGAATAGCCGATGAAATCGCAGTTCTGATAGGCCACATCGGGCTCACACATGTAGTTGATGAACAGCTCGGCCGCTTCCTTGTTCTTGCTGGTGGCGGGCACGCACATGCTGTCCACAAAGAAGTTGACGCCCTCCTCCGGCGAGCAGAATGCCAGATCGGGGTTGTCCTCGATCATGGTCAGGGCATCTCCGGCGTAGTACGGGGCCATGGCCGCTTCCCCGCCGGTCATCTTGTCGAAGATTTCATCCATGACGTAGGCCTGCACGACGGATTTCTGGTCCTGCAGTTCCTTCATGACCTCGTCCACCTCCTCGACGCTGGAGGGGTTGAGGGAAAGGCCGAGTTTCTTGGCCGCGATGGCGTAGGCGTCACGGGAGTTGTTGAACATCAGGATATTGCCGGCGTAGGCCACATCCCACAGGTCGGCCCACTTGGTCGGCGGTTCCTCCACCATCGTGGTGTTGTAGATGATGCCCGTGGTGCCCCAGGTGTAGGGCACGCTGTATGCGTTGTCGGGATCAAAGCCCCAGCCGGTGTACTTGTCCCCGATATAGCTGAAATTGGGGATGTTGTCAAAGTCCAGCTCTGCCAGCATTCCCTCGTCGATCATCTTGCCGACCATGTAGTCCGAGGGGAAGATCACGTCATAGCTGGCGCCGCCGGATTTCATCTTGGCGTACAGGCTTTCGTTGGAATCAAAGGTGGTATAGTTGACCTTGATGCCGGTCAGCTCCTCAAAGGCCGAGAGGACATCCACGCTGTCGTCCGAGCCGTCCGAGATATACAGGCCCCAGTTGTAGACATTGAGGGTCAGGTGATCGTCGGCAAAGCGGCGCCAGTCATAGTCCCCCGAGACACTGATGTCCTCGGTGACCTGGATGGGTTCGGCCAGAGCCGGGCTGGCAAAGGCCGCTGCCGCACAGGCGGCGAGCAGAAACGCACCGAATCGGATCGTTTTCATCGCGGTGCCTCCTTTACCGGTTTGCCGCATCGCGGCGGATGGCGGCCTGGTTGCGTTTGTACGCGCGGGAGTCCATGGCATTGGAGATCAGGATGATGGTCAGGATCACCAGGAACATGATGGCCGAGAGCGCGTTGATTTCGGGGCTGACCTTCTTGCGGGTCATCGAATAGATGGCGATCGGCAGCGTCTGCATGGTTCCGCAGTTGAAGTAGGAGATCATGAAGTCGTCGATCGAGTAGGTCAGGCAGATCAGAAAGGCCGAGAGGATGGCCGGATTGAGCTGCGGCAGAATGACCTTGAAGAACGCCTGCCGCGGCGTGCAGCCGAGATCCAGCGCGGCGTTGTACAGGCTGGCATCCAGCTGTCGGAGCTTGGGGCTAACGTTGAAGATCACATACGGCACATTGAAGGTGATGTGGGCGATGAGCAGCGTGGGCCAGCCGAAGATGCCGTTTTCCCCGCCGATGCCGATCTTCTGCCAGAGCACGAAGAGCAGCATCAGCGAAACGCCGGTGATGATCTCGGGGTTGACGACCGGCACATAGCTGATGTTGTTGATGATGAGCTGGGAACGCCGGCTCATGGACTGGATGCCGATGGTGGCAAGTGTGCCCAGCACGGTGGCCACCACCGAGGAGACCAACGCCAGCACCAGCGAGAGTGCCAGCGACGAGAGGATCATCTCGTTATGGAACAGGCTGGCGTACCATTTGAAAGAGAAGCCTGTAAAGACCGCACGGCTCTTGTTTTCGTTGAAGCTGTACGCAATGAGCACGGCGATGGGCAGATAGAGAAAGCCGAAGATCAGCACCAGGTAGGTGCGCTGCAGCAGATGACGATGCTGTGTTTTCATTACACGACCCCCTCCATTTCGTCTTCATCAAAGCTGGAGGTGAAGCTCATGCAGAGCAGCACGATCACCATCAGGACCAGGCTCATCGCAGAACCCATATTCAGGTTGTAGGAGTTGCCCAGGAACTGCAGCTCGATCAGGTCACCGATCAGCAGGTTGGAACCGCCGCCCAGCATCCGGCTGATGATGAAGGTGGAGACCGCCGGCACAAACACCATCGTGATGCCGGTGGCAATGCCGGGACGGGACAGCGGGATGAGCACCCGCAGCAAAATCTGGAACAGGTTGGCGCCCAGGTCCTGGGCCGCCTCGATGACCGAGTTGTCAATCTTGGTCATGGCGGTGTAGAGCGGCAGGATCATATAGGGCAGGTAGTTGTAGACCATGCCCAGCACCACGGCGCCCGAGGTGTTGATCATATTGAGCGGACCGATGCCGAACAGCCCGAGCAATTTGTTGATCAGGCCGTTTTTCTCCAGCAGGGTCATCCAGGCGTAGGTGCGCAGCAGGAAATTCATCCACATGGGCAGCATGACCAGCATGAGCATGATGTGCTGCTTGTTGGCGCGCAGACGGCTGAGCGCATACCCGACCGGGAACGCCAGCACCAGGCAGATGGCGGTGGCTTCGGCTGCGAGCAGCAGGCTGCGGCCGAACACCGAGGAATACCGGCCGATGCCGGTCAGATTGGCCAGCGTGAACTGGCCGGAGGAATCCGTCATGGCGTACCACACCACGATGCAGAGCGGTACCACGATGAAGACGGCCATCCAGACCAGGTACGGCGCCGCGGCCCAGCGCGAGGTTTTGGAACGCAGCATCCGTTACACCTCCTCGCGGGACATGATATGGATCTCGTCGGGGCCGATGTTCATGCCGATCAGTTCGCCGGGCTGGCTGGCCTGGGTGGAATGGATCAGCCATTCCTTGCCTTCCACATCGACATGCATTTCAAAATGTACGCCCTTGAAGATGACTTCGCGCACCAGGCCGGTCAGCATTCCGGCCGCCGGGGGCACGATGACCACATCTTCGGGGCGGATGACCACCTGGACGGGTTCGCGGTTCTTGAAGCCGCGGTCCACGCAGGCGAATTCCCGGCCGCCGAAGCTGACCAGGAAGTCCCGCTCCATGATTCCGTCCACGATGTTGGAATCGCCGATAAAGTTGGCGACAAACGCATTCTTGGGCTCGTTGTAGATGTCCTGGGGAGAGCCGATCTGCTGGATGTTGCCCTTGTTCATGACCACGACGGTGTCCGACATGGTCAGCGCTTCCTCCTGGTCATGGGTGACATAGACAAAGGTGATGTTCATCTCGCGCTGCAGGCGCTTGAGCTCGAGCTGCATCTCCTTGCGAAGTTTGAGGTCCAGTGCGCCCAGAGGCTCGTCCAGCAGCAGGACCCGCGGCGAATTGACCAGGCTGCGGGCAATCGCCACACGCTGCTGCTGACCGCCCGAGAGCTGATGGATGCTGCGGCGTTCAAAGCCTTTCAGGCCGACGATCTCCAGCATTTCCAGCACCTTGCTGCGGATGGTCTCCTCGGGCGTCTTTTTCAGACGCAGACCGAACGCCACATTCTCGTACACATTCAGGTGCGGGAACAGGGCATATTTCTGGAATACCGTGTTGACCTGGCGCTTGTACGGCGGAACATGGGTGATGTCTTTGCCGTCAAAAAGAACATTGCCGGATCTCGGCGTCAGGAATCCGGCAATCACACGCAAGGTCGTCGTCTTTCCACATCCCGAAGGTCCCAGAAACGTGACAAACTCCTTGTCGTGAATGGCCAGCGAAAGCCCGTCCAGGACTCGCTCCCCGTCAAAATCAACGACAATGTCTTTCAGTGATACAATTTCCTTCATTCGTTTTGCATCCCCCTTTGCGGAATTGGTCCCGCCGCCATCCTGTCCGGACCGGCAGGTCAGCGCCCATGATGCCGCCCCGCAAAAGGTTTGTTACACCGCCGGGTTCATCACCGCGGTTTCAGCAGCACATACAACGCCAATGTGTCCAAATTGTGAATTTGGATACACAAAAACTATTATACATGGATTCAGGGGGGTGTCAACAAGTTTTGCCAGGATTTGACAGGAACTTTGCCTCGCGTTATACACACGCCGCAAAGTCCCCGGTGGTCAGCACAATCTTGCCGGTGGCCGGGTCCACATCCGCGACAAACGGCATTCCGGGCCGGGCCGTACCGGCGGCAATCCGGTCGGCCAGCGCCTGTTCGACAGCCCGGCTGACCTTGCGACGCAGTTCCCGGGCCCCGTAAGCAGGGGTCTCGCGGCCGGCCAGGGCCGCTGCCACGGCCGCCGTATGGTGCAGCGTGTAGCCCTGCTGGGCGGCGCGCTCCTCCAGTTCCTGCAGCAGCCGGTCGGCGATGGCCGTCAGCTGGGCGGGGCCGAGCGGATCAAACAGCACCACCTCATCCAGGCGGCCCATCAGCTCGGGACGGAAATAATCCCGTGCCTCCTGCAGCGCCTTCTTGCCGCGGCGGTCCAGCTCCTCCTCGGCACTGCCGAAGCCCAGCGGGCTGGACTGTCCGGCCAGGCAGCGGGCGCCCAGGTTGGAGGTCAGCAGAATGATCGTATTGGAGAAGTCCGCCTTGCGGCCCTGGGCATCCGTCAGGCAGCCGTCCTCGAGGATCTGCAGCAGGATGTTCTGGATGTCGCCGTGGGCCTTCTCGATCTCATCAAACAGCACCACGCTGTAAGGACGGCGCCGGACCGCCTCGGTCAGCTGGCCGCCCTCGTCGTGGCCCACATAGCCCGGAGGCGAACCAATGAGCCGCGCCACCGTATGCTGTTCCATATATTCCGACATATCAAACCGCAGCAGTGCTTTCTCGCTGCCGAACCAGCTTTTTGCCAGCGTCCGCGCCAGCTGGGTCTTGCCCACGCCGGTGGGGCCGAGGAAGAGCAGCGCCCCGATCGGGCGGCCCGCTTCGCGCAGTCCGGTACGGCTGCGGCGGATGGCCGCCGCCACGGCATGCACGGCTCGCGGCTGTCCGATGACCTGCTCGGCCAGACGGGGTTCCAGCTGTTCCAGCCTTTCCCGTTCCGCCTCCCCTACCCGCTCGGCGGGCACACCGCTGGCGGCGCCGACCACACGGGCAATCTCGGTGGTGGTCAGGGTGGGCGCTTTCTCGCCATTGTGTTCCCCGCCGGCAATCCGCAGGGCGGCTGCGGCCTCATCCAGCAGATCAATGGCCTTGTCCGGCAGATACCGCCCCGGCAGATACCGGACACTGAGTTCCACCGCCGAATGGATGGCTTGTGCCGGGATGCGCACCCCATGATACCGCTCGTACCGTGGCATGAGTCCCGCCAGAATCTGTTCGGCCTGGGCAGGGGTCGGTTCCTCGACAATCACCTTGCCGAACCGCCGATCCAAAGCGGAATCCTTCTGGATGGTCTTGCGGTACTCCTCCGGCGTGGTCGCTCCGATCAACTGGATCTCGCCGCGGGCCAGCATCGGTTTGAGGATGCTGGCGGCGTCGATGGCGCCCTCTGCGGCACCGGCCCCCGCAATGACATGGATCTCATCAATAAAAAGGATGGTCGAGCGGTCCCGGTAGAGCTCTTCAAGCAGGTTCTTGAACCGCTCCTCAAAATCGCCGCGGTATTTGGTACCGGCCACCATGGACGCCATATCCAGGCTGAGCACCCGTTTGCCCTTGAGGCTCTGGGTGATCTGTCCCGAAGCGATGCGCTGGGCCAGGGCTTCGGCCAGGGCACTCTTGCCGACGCCGGGTTCGCCCAGCAGGCAGGGATTGTTTTTCTGGCGGCGGCAGAGGATCTCGATCATCCGGTCCAGCTCGGCATCCCGGCAAAGCACCGGGTCCAGCCGGCCTTCCTGCGCCAGCCGGGTCAGGTCCCGGCCGTATTTCTCGCTGGGTTTGCTGCCGCGGTTGGTACTCATCCGCGGCGTTGCCGGCAGGACCAGCTGGCCGGAAAGCTGGCGGCACTCCCTCGCGGCGCGGGGCAGCTCGACCCCGAGACCGCTCAGCCAGACGCTGGCCGTACAGTTGGCGTCCTCCAGCATGGCACAGAGCAGATGTTCATTTTCGGCCCGCGCCGCACGGGCGGCATGGGCACCGAGAACGGCGAATTCCAGCGCCTTGCGGCTTTCCGGTGCAAGGTCCCGGCCATGCAGCCGCACGGGATGGCCCGCACAGGCGCGCTGTTCGGAGCAGGCACGCAGCGCCGTGATGGTGATATTCTTGCGGCGCAGGAATTCCACCGCGGGACCGCGGGCCGTCTGCAGCATGGCCAGCAGAATATGCCCGGTATCCGCCGCCGCACAGCCCTGACGCCCGGCCAGCGTCAGCGCCGTTCCCACGGTGTGCCGTGCTGCGCGCGTCAGTCCCTTATGATAATAAAACATGGATTGTTTCCTCCTGCTGTTGAGTCTGTGACACCGCTGCCTTGGCCCGGTTCCGGCCGGGGTGGCTAAGCATCCATTGCAAGTATAGGCGGACGAAACGCAAATAATCATCGAAACGGGGCAAGGTGCCGCAAAGAAACCGTCGTTCCGACCCCGGTTCCGACCGGATGCCTCTGCTGTCCTTGCGGTTACAAAATTCATGACAAAATTCATCCGCTGTGTTATAATGAAAAGCCGGACAGCGGCAGGAATCCCGCTGTCCGGAGTAAGAAGATGGAAGGTGGAACGGTTCATGCGTAAAATTCTGCGCTTCATCAAGGGGTACGAGAAGGAATGTATCTTCGCCCCGCTGTTCAAAATGCTGGAGGCCTGTTTTGAACTGCTTGTCCCCCTGGTGGTGGCCCGCATCATAGACATCGGCATCCGGGACGGAGATGCCCCCTTCATTGCCCGGCAGTGTGGCCTGCTGGTGCTGCTGGCCGTTGTGGGGCTGGCGTCCAGCCTGACGGCGCAGTATTTTGCGGCCAAGGCGGCGCTGGGATTCGGCACCGCGCTGCGCAGTGCGCTGTTCCGCCACATTGATACCCTGTCCTACACCGAACTGGACGGCATCGGGACTCCCACCCTGGTCACCCGGATGACCAGCGACGTCAACCAGCTGCAGAACGGTCTGAACATGACGCTGCGTCTGCTTCTGCGTGTTCCCTTCATTGTCATCGGTGCGCTGCTGATGGCGCTGAGCATCAGCCCGCGGCTGACGCTCTGGTTCCTCGTCGTGACGGTGGCCATCTCGCTGGTCATCTGGGGCATCATGCACTGCACGGTGCCGGTCTATCACAAGGCCCAGGATACGTTGGACGAGGTCACGCTGCTCACGCGGGAAAACTACGTCGGCGCCCGTGTGGTGCGCGCCTTTGCCCGCCAGGCCGACGAGATCACCCACTTTGTGGACACCAACGACCGGCTCAAGCAGGTCCAGCTGCGTGCCGGACGGATTTCGGCCCTGATGAACCCGTTGACCTATCTGATTGTCAATCTCGGCATCATTGCCATTCTGCTGCGGGGCGGCGTCCAGGTGGACCAGGGGCTGCTGACCCAGGGTGAGATCATTGCCCTGATCAACTACATGTCCCAGATTCTGACCAACCTGCTGCGGATGGCCGATCTGGTCATCTCGGTCACCCGCGCCCTGGCCAGCGGCATCCGCGTCTCGGAGATTCTGGCCACCCCGACCACGATGGCCGACCCCAAAGCCCCCGAGCTTCCGGCCGCAGCGGATGCTCCTGCCGTCGCCTTTGACGGTGTGGGACTGACCTATAAGAACGCCGGCGCGCCGAGTCTGCACAGCATCGGGTTCACGGCACTGCCGGGCCAGACCATCGGCGTCATCGGCGGCACCGGCAGCGGCAAATCCACGCTGGTCAATCTGATTCCCCGGTTCTACGACCCCACCGAGGGCACCGTAGCCCTCTTCGGGCATGACGCCCGGGCGTACAGCTTTGCACAGCTGCGCCGGATGATCGGTGTGGTGCCCCAGCGCGCGGTCCTGTTCACCGGAACGATCCGGGACAATATGCGCTGGGCCTGCCCCGACGCCACCGACGACCAGATCTGGAAGGCGCTGGAGATTGCCCAGGCCGCGGATTTTGTCCGCGACAAGCCGCACGGCCTCGACGAGGAAGTGGAGACCGGCGGCCGCAACTTCAGCGGCGGACAGCGGCAGCGCCTGACCATTGCCCGTGCGCTGGTTCCCCGCCCCCAGGTGCTGATTCTGGACGACAGCTCCTCGGCACTGGACTTCGCCACCGACGCCGCGCTGCGCCGGGCCATCAAGGAGGAAACCCAGGGCATGACGGTGTTCATCGTCTCGCAGCGTGCGGCAGCCGTTCAGCGCGCCGACCGCATTCTCGTACTCGATGAGGGTGAGCTGGTGGGCAGCGGCACCCATGCCGAGCTGCTGGCCGGCTGTCCCGTCTACCGCGAGATCTGCCTGAGCCAGCTCAGCCGTGAGGAGGTGGAGAAAACCCTATGAAACAGAAAAAATTGACCGGCAGCAGCGCCACGATTGCGCGGGTTCTCCAGCTGCTGAAGCCGTATACCGTTCTTCTGATCCTGACCCTTGTGCTGGCGGTCATCACGGTGGCTGCCACGCTGTACACGCCGGTCCTGACAGGCCGCGGCGTTGACCTGATTGTCGGCAAGGGGGCGGTGGATTTTGCCGCGCTGGGGCCCTTTGCCGTCCGGCTGGCCCTGACCGTGGCGGTGGCGTCGCTGAGCCAGTGGATCATGAACATGGTCAACAACCGCATCACCTTCCAGGTGGTGCGCGATATCCGCGTCCAGGCCTTTGAGCGGATGGAAAAGCTCCCGCTGAGCTACATGGACGTTCACCGCCCCGGCGAGATCATCAGCCGGATCACCACTGATGTCGAGCAGTTCAGCGACGGATTGCTGATGGGCTTTACCCAGCTGTTTACCGGCGTCATGACCATTCTCGGAACGCTGGCCTTCATGTTCTCCATCGACTGGCGGATTACGCTGGTGGTTGTGGTGCTGACGCCGCTTTCCATCTTTGCGGCCAAGTTCATCGCCAAGCGCACCTACTCGATGTTCCGCGTCCAGAGCGAGACCCGGGCCGAGATGACCGGTCTGGTGGATGAGCTCATCGGCAACGCCCACCTCGTGCGGGCGTTCGGGTATGAATCGCGCGCCGAAGAGCGCTTTGACCGCATCAACCGGGACCTGCAGAAGTGCGGCGTCAGTGCGACCTTCTTCTCCTCACTGACCAACCCCGTCACCCGGTTTGTCAACTCGCTGGTCTACGCTGCGGTGGGCGTGCTGGGTGCCCTGATCGCCATTGCGGGCGGCATCACGGTGGGCGAACTTTCCGCCCTGCTGAACTACGCCAACCAGTATACCAAGCCGTTCAACGACATCTCGGGCGTCATGACCGAACTGCAGAACGCCCTGGCCTGTGCACAGCGCGTCTTTGACCTGATCGACGAGGAACCCATCCGTCCCGATGCACCGGACGCCGTGAACCTGCCGGTGGGTGCCGGGAGCGTGGAATTCGAGCATGTCAAGTTCCGTTACCTGCCCGATGTGCCGCTGATTGAGGACATGAATCTGCGGGTCTGGCCCGGTCAGCGCATTGCCCTGGTGGGTCCCACCGGCTGCGGCAAGACCACGCTGGTCAACCTGCTGATGCGGTTCTATGAGATCAACGGCGGCAGCCTGAAGGTGGACGGTCACCCGATCGACACCGTCACCCGGGATTCGCTGCGCGCCAACCTGGGCATGGTGCTGCAGGACACCTGGCTGAAAGCCGGCACCGTGGCCGAGAACATTGCCTATGGCAAACCCGATGCCACCCGCGAGGAGATCGTGGATGCCGCCAAGAAGGCCCGCGCACACGGCTTTATCTGCCGGATGCCCAAGGGGTACGATACCGTCATTGCCGAGGACGGCGGCAACATCAGTCAGGGCCAGAAACAGCTGCTCTGCATCGCCCGCGTCATGCTGCGCAAACCGCCCATCCTGATTCTTGACGAGGCCACTTCCAGCATCGACACCCGCACCGAGGTGCTGGTACAGGACGCCTTCGCGGAGCTGATGCGCGGCCGTACCAGCTTCATTGTGGCGCATCGTCTGTCCACCATCAAGAACGCCGATCAGATTCTTGTGATGAAAGCCGGTGCGATCATCGAGCGCGGCACCCATGAGGAACTGCTGGCAAAGGGCGGATTCTATGCCCAGCTGTACGAAAGCCAGTTTGCGCGCGCCTGATTTCTGATTTTTCTTGTCAAAAACTGTCAGTTTCAGTATAATGAAACTGACAGTTTTTTTGTTTGGAAAGGGAGGTTTTTTATGAAGATCCACCGTTTCTCCGCATGTCTGCTGGTCCTTTTGTTCTGTGGCTGTACGGCGGATTCCGTTGCGGGCAGCACCGCCCCGACGCCCTCCCCTGCCGCCGCCCAGACCGCCGAGAACGCTGCCGTTTCCCCGCAGGCTCCGGCGGATGCCGTACCGGTTTCCGGTGCCCCGGTACGGCCTTACGATGAAATGCAGTTCTGCCGGATTGTGGACACAGTGCCCGACCGTCCTTCCGGCGGCTACTGGGCGGTCTCCCAGGACGGGAAATGGGGCCTGATGCGCAACAACGGCGCCGAGCTGCTTCCCTGTCAGGCGGATGCTCCGCCCTACCGCTGTGCCATCAACCAGCAATGGCACTGGGAAGTGACCGGAATGGACTGGGACATCTTTGACCAGTACAGTGCTCAGATGGTCCGGGCCGGCGAACAGCCGCTGTGCGGCGGGCACGGCGGGAACTCGCTGGTCTTCCTGTGGGAAAATACCCGCCGGCAGGCCCTGGAATGCGGTCTTTCGGAGGCATCCTGTCTGGAATATCCGCTTTCTCCCGCGGATGCGCTCGTATACGGAGACATCCTGCCGGCCTATCGCGCCGATTATGTGGACGGCAACGGCGACCCGGATTACTATTCCTTCGATTCCCAGGGGAATGACGCGATCTTCCTGCGCATCGACGGAACGCTGCTGACCGACGACTCCTACCAGTCCGTCGGCTGGTTCTTCGACGAAGCACTGGCCCCCGCCAAACGCGACGGAAAATGGGCCTATCTGGACCGCACCGGCCAGCCTGTGACAGACTTTGTCTATGATGATGCCATGGGGGAGAACCAGGCCAATCCGTTTTACAGCGGCTATGCGGCCGTCTGCCGGGACGGACGGTGGGGGCTGCTGGATTCCACCGGGGCGGAGTGCATCCCCTGCGAGTACGACGGTCTGTGCTGGGACGGTGCCTATCTGTGGATCAGGCTGGAGGACGGCTGGCATTGTTACCGCTGGGGCAGTGCCGAACCGCTGACCGAATGGCCTGGCGATCACGCCGATCTGTCAAAGCTCAACCTGCCCGCCGAGATGCCGGCGCCGGACACGCCCCGCTCCGTCGGACAGATCCGGTACTGCTACACCACCGCCCAGAGCGGCCTGATTCTGCGTTCCGGGCCCGGAACCAACTATGAGCGACTGGATCTTCTGCCGGAAAACACCCGGATTCTGCCCATCGGGACACTCTCGACAGCGCCCGGCTGGGTACTGACCTGGTACAACGGGCAGTACGGCTGGATCAGCACCGACTATCTGTTCTCTTTCTGAGTTCCGCAGCGCAGAAAGAATTGACCTTTTCCGCGCTTCCCATTATAATGGAACCGTGCGAAAAACCATGCAAATTTATACAGGGGAAGAGGAGTTGCATCATGTCCAAAACAGCCATCCCGCGGAACTATCACGATCTTCTGGGCTTGTATGATACCCAGAAGGCGATCGGCATCATCAAGACGATCTTTCAGGAACGGCTCTGTGCCGCCCTGCATCTCAAGCGCGTCACGGCACCGCTCTTCGTGCTGAAAGGCAGCGGTCTCAACGACGACCTGAACGGCGTGGAACGCCCGGTCGCCTTCGATGTGCCCTGCCTGGATGAGCAGGCCGAGGTCGTTCACAGTCTCGCCAAATGGAAGCGCTATGCGCTGGCCAAGTACGGGTTCCGCCCCGGTCAGGGGCTGGTGACCGACATGAACGCCATCCGCCGCGACGAGGAGCTGGACAATCTGCACAGCATCTATGTGGACCAGTGGGACTGGGAAAAGGTCATCACCGCCAAGGAGCGCACCATTCCCTTCCTGCAGGAGACCGTCCGTGACATTGTGGATGCCGTCTGCGCCACCGCGGATGAGCTGCGCTGGAAGTTCCCCGAACTCAAGAGCATCCGTCTGGTGCGGGAACCGACCTTCATCACAACGCAGGAGCTGGAGGATCTGTATCCCGAGCTGACGCCCAAAGAGCGGGAAAACGCTTTCACCCGCATTCACGGGACCGTCTGCATCATGCAGATCGGCGGCGTGCTGAAAAGCGGCATCCGTCACGACGGCCGCGCGCCGGACTATGATGACTGGGCGCTCAACTGCGACATTCTGTTCTGGCACAAGACGCTGGGCTGCGCTCTGGAGCTTTCCAGCATGGGCATCCGCGTCGATCGCGACGCCCTGCTGCGTCAGCTCGAGGAAGCGGGCTGCCCCGAACGCGCCGAACTCCCCTTCCACAAGATGCTGCTGGACGGCAAACTGCCGCTGACGATGGGCGGCGGTATCGGGCAGAGCCGTCTGTGCATGCTGCTGCTGGGCAAGGCACACATCGGCGAAGTGCAGGTCAGTCTGTGGGATGACGAGACCCGCGCTGTCTGCGAAAAGGCCCAGGTCCAGCTGCTGTGAGCGCCGTTTTCTCCGATCGGCTGGAAGCCTTTGAAGCCATGCTGGCCAGTGTGCAATCCCAGTATGCCGATACCTGCGCCAGGATGGACCGCCTCAAGGCGGATGGCCGTGTCAAAACCGCTACCTATCGTCAGTTGTTTGCCCAGAAACTGACCCTGAGCCAGATTCTTTCGATCTATGAAGTGTATGGTCTGACCGACCATGCAAACCCGCCTGCCAAATGATTGTTTCTCCCGCATGCCGATGCGGGAGTTTTTGTTTGCCGCAAATGCAAAAAAGTGCCCCGGTCGATGGACCGGGGCACTTTTTTGACGGACAAACGTCCGCAGAATCTGGAGCTGGCGACAGGAATCGAACCTGCAACCTGCTGATTACAAATCAGCTGCTCTGCCAATTGAGCTACGCCAGCAAAAGGGGGTACTTGTTTATTTTAGCACACCCCACTGTTTGTGTCAATTGTTTCCCACCGGACGGCGCAGCGCCGTCTGCAGGGTACAGTAGTCCTCGAGAGTCAGCTGTTCCGGGCGGAGGCGTACATCCAGACCTGCCGTCTCCATCGCTTGCAGAACCTGCGCCTTGGGCAGCGACAGTCCGTTGGAGACGGCGTTGGCTGCGGTTTTGCGGCGCTGGGAAAAAGCGGCCCGGATCAGGCAGAACAGGCCCGCTTCGTCTCCGTCCGGCGGGGTTACCGGCGGCGTATCGTGCACATCCAGCCGGATCACCGCACTGGTCACTTTGGGGGCCGGGTAAAAGCTGCCGGGCTGGACGGTGAAAAGCAGCTTCGGTGTGGAGTAATAGGCGACCGCATAGCTGATGGCGCCTGCCTCCCGGGTTCCTGGCGCCGCGCACAGGCGCTGTGCCGCTTCTTTCTGCACCATGACGGTGATATTCCGGATGGGCAGTTTTTCTTCCAGAAGGCGCATCAGAATCGGGCTGGTGATATAATACGGCAGATTGGCACAGACTGCCACCGGGCGATCACCGAATTCCTCGGCCAGAAGGGCACGCAGGTCCACCTTGAGGACATCCTGCAGAACGAGTTTGAAATTGTCAAACCCGGCCATGGTCTCGGCCAGCAGCGGCGGAAGACGCTTGTCCACCTCCACCGATACCACCTTATCGGCTCTGCGGCAGAGCTGTTCGGTCAGAACGCCGATCCCGGGCCCGATTTCCAGAACGCCCCACCCCGGACCGATGCCGGATGCCTCAGCAATGCGCGGGCAAACGCCGGGATTGATGATGAAATTCTGCCCGAATCCCTTGGAGAGTGCAAAATCATATTTTGCACACAGCGCCCGGATGGTGGAAAGATCGGTCAGAGAGGGCATGGAATCGCTCCTTTACTGGCTCACCGACGACGAAAGCGCCGTGAGAGCCCGGTTGATCTGCGGATCGGAATCCACAGTGAAGTCATAGTAGCTGCTCTGCTCATCGGCGGAGAGCGTTGCGTCCACGTCGGGCGACAGGCCGGTGGTGTTCCAGGTCTGGCCCTCGTTGTCCAGCAGCAGGCCGACCGTGATGACAACGGCACTGCCGTCCGAAAGGCTCTGCGGATCGGAGAGCAGCACGCCCTTGCCGGCCGTGGTCGTACCGACCAGCGAAGCCCCGCTCATCTTGCGCAGCGCGTTGGCGAAGAGTTCGGCGCCGCCTGCCGTATTGCCGTTGACCAGGCAGACCATGGGCAGCGTGATCTCGTGGTCATCCGAGACACGCAGATCGGTCAGGGTGCCGTCCTTGCTCTTGCTCTGGGCAATCAGGCCGGACGGCACACAGTAGTCCGCTGCGACCAGCGCGGAATTGAGGTTCTCGCCGGTGTTGTCGCGCAGGTCAAAGATGAAGGCCGAAGCTCCCTGATTGGTCAGGCTGTCCACGGTATTGCGGAAATCCACCGCCGTGTTGGTGCCGAAGGAATCAATGCGGATATAGCCGACATTGTTGCCGATGATCTGCGCGGTGCTGATGGTCGGCGTGGTATAGTTGGCGTGCTGGATTTCAAAGGACTGGCTCTGGCGGTCCGGCGTCAGGTATTCGATGCTGACCTGCGTGCCTTCCTCCCCCACCAGGGCCGAGGTGATTGCCGCCGTGTCGCTCATGCTGCGGGTACTGGTGCCCGCCACCGACGTGATGAAGCCGCCGACCTGAATACCGACCTCGGCCGCCGGGGTGTTGTTGTACACGCGGATCACGCGGCCGTAGCCGGAGGAGCTGTCCTTGACCACGGCAACGCCGATGCCCATCAGACGGCCATCCTCCAGGCCGACCTTCTCACTGTACGCCTTGGCGGAATAGTACCGGGCATATTTGTCATTGATGCCCAGCATATAGCCGGAAGCGATCATATCGTTCAGCGTATCGTCGTTGATGTCGGCATACTCGTTCGCGCGCACATAGCGGTCCACTTCGGACAGCTTGTTGTACATGCGTTCTCTGTTCTTGACGCTGGTAACGGTGTTGTTGAAGATGTTCATGGAGACGGTCATCGTCATCGAGAAGGTAACCGCCATGGCAATCAGCGTGACCGTTGCCGCCACACCGAGACTGACTTTTTTACTCATTGCTGTTTAGCTCCCCTTGCGGAAAAAGTATCGCCCTGACGGTGCGATCAGACAAAGGCCAGGAACGCCGAGGCTGCCAGGCTGACCACCATCAGCGCGGCAATGACCAGACAGACAACGCGGACCGCCGTTTTATGATGTTTGGAATTCATAACCTATACTCCTTTGATTCTGGTTGGACCCCGGATCAGTGCGGCACATATCCGAGCGCATTGACACGGGTACCGTTGACACGCATTTCCAGATGCAGATGGTTGCCGGTCGAGTTGCCGGTCGAACCGACATATCCGATCACGTCGCCGCGGCTGACCGCCTGTCCGACGCTGACCGGCGGCAGGCTGTTCATATGGGCATACAGCGTCGCATAGGTGTTGCCCTGATCGTCGGTGCCGTGATAGATCATCACATAGTTGCCATAGCTGTAATGGGAGGTGGCCACCGTCACAACGCCGTCCGCGACCGCGTAGATCGGCGTACCGCCGGCGGCGGCAAAGTCAACGCCTTTGTGGCCGCCGTCACCGAACTGGCAGGAAATGTACTTATAACTGGGCAGCGGGCAGATGAAATTCAGCGAGCAGCTGATGGGCGCGTTGGCGTAGTTGCTCTGGGTCTGCTTGATGATGCTCTTCAGGTATTCGTCCAGCGCATCCGCCGCTTCGTTGAAACGCGCCTGCGCCTCGCTCTCCGCTTCCTTGAGCGCCTGGGCCTTGGCTTCGGCCGCCGAGATGCTGGAATCCTGCTGCTGGATGTTGGCGGCCAGTTCATCCACCTTGGAATCCATCTGGTCGCGGGCATCCTGCAGGCTGGCTTCCTTGGCCTCCAGCTCAGTCTTGGCGTTTTCCAGCTCCTGGCGCTCTTCCTTCAGCACATTGCCCTCATTTTCCAGATCCTCGCAGGCCTGGGTGTTGGCATCCGAGATATCCTGCAGGACCCGGTTGAAGGTCAGCAGCTGGTACAGATCGGTGACCGTCGAAAGCAGCATGATGGCGCCGCCCTGATCGAGCTTCTGCATGCCTTCCATCTGTTTTTTGAAATCCTGCCAGCGGGCGTCGTACTCACTCTGTTTCTGATCGATTTCCGCCTGCTTGTCGGTGATTTCCTGTTCCTTCTGCGCCACCTGGCCGTCCAGATCGGCAATCTGGGCATTCAGGTCGTTGATCTGGGACAGGATCTGCGTTTTCTGGGTTTCCAGCGCAGATTTCTGTTCCTCGGCCGCCTGTTTGTCGGCGTCGTTATCCTTCATTTGCTCACGGATGGCATCCAGGTCTTCCTGTGCACTGTTTTTCTCCGCTTCGAGTTCCTTCTGCTTGTCATCCGCATAGACCGGCGTGGCACTCTGCAGCGCAAAAGCCATCGTCATGATCAGCGCCAGCAAAAGAGCAACAATCCGGTAACGCGATGCTGTTTTTCTCATGATTTGCCGTTCCTCCGTCACTTATACCTTCAGGTGTCTGCGGATGCTGGCTGCGGTACCGATGCCGCAGAGCACAAAGCCAAAGGCCACAAATCCGATCACAATGTAGTACCACAGTTCCTGCAGCGGGATCAGCGTTCCGCCGAACAGCAGCGACAGGTTGGTCGGATTCTCGGCATACCAGCGGCAGACGCCGTAATAGGCACCGCAGATCACCGCCGAGGCGATGGCCGCCGAGATCAGGCCTGAGGTCACACCCTCGACAAAGAAGGGGAAACGGATGAAGCCGTTGGTTGCCCCCACCAGCTTCATGATGGCAATTTCCTTGCGGCGGTTGAACACCGTGATCTTGATGGTGTTGCTGATGACCACGATGCTGACCAGCGCCAGCACCGCCACCAGGCCATAGCTCGTGTAGGTGATCGCGCGCTGGAGGGAGACAAAGATCTTGGAAACTTCCAGCACCGCGTTGACATCCACAATGCCGGGGATCTGTTTGAGCGCTTCGGCCACAGCCGGAATGTTGGCGGGATTATCGACAACCACCACATAGTTGGCATGCAGGGGATTGTCGTTCTGGAACAGTTCCTGCAGGTTGCTGAACCCGGAAAGGCGGCCGCTGTACATGTCCAGCACCTCGTCGGCCGAGACATACTGCAGGCCGGTCACATGCTCGGTGCTGCGGATGGAATTCTCGATCTCGGCCAGCTGTTCATCGCTGAGGTTGTAGTCCAGGAAAGCGACGGTCTGGTTCTGTTCACCGATATACCGCACCATGGCGTCCACGTTGGCGCTGAACAGAAACGCCGCGCCGACCAGAATCATACAGACGGTCAGGACACCCATCGAGGCGAAGGTCATCATTTTGTTGGCCTTCAGGTTGTGCAGGCCCTGGCCGACCAGATAGGTAAAACTAGAAAAACGCATTCTTTTCCCTTCCCTCTCATTCCTCGCTGTAAGCCATCTCGTCATCCTGCAGGGCCTGCTGCTCGGCCAGCCAGGCATTGTATTCCTGCTCCACCTCGGGGTGGGCCGTGTCCGATGCCACATGGCCATGCGCCAGCGTGATGACCCGGTTGTTGTATTTGGCAGCAAGCTGATGCACCAGCTCGTGCTCATGGGTCACCACGACGACGGTGATATGAACCTTGTTGATGGCCTCGAAGAGCTGCATGATGTCCATGCTCATTTCGGGGTCAATGTTGCCGGTCGGTTCGTCGGCAATGATCAGTTTGGGGCCATGCGCCAGCGCACGGGCCACCGCGACACGCTGCTGTTCGCCGCCGGACAGCTCGTCCGGCAGGTGGTCCATCTTGTCCTCGAGGCCCACCAGGCTCAGTGCAAACGGGACGCGGTTCTTGATGGTCTTGTTGTTGATGTTGGTCACCCGCATGGCGAAAGCCACATTCTCGTAGACCGTCATGGTGGGAATCAGACGGAAGTCCTGGAACACCATGCCCATCTGGCGGCGCAGATAGGGCACCTTGCGGCGGCGGATCTTGGTGAGGTCCTGGCCATTGATCAAAACCCGGCCTTCGGTAGGCTTTTCCTCCATCTGGATCAGTTTGAGAAACGTCGATTTGCCTGCGCCGGAATGGCCCAGGATGAATACAAATTCGCCCTCATCGATATGGATATTGACGTCCTCCAGTGCAACGTTTTCGTCGTTCTGGGTCCGGTAAATTTTTGTGATATGTTCAAAATCAATCATTGGCGCCTGCTCCTACCACTCGAAACACTTCCCGGTTCTGCCCCGCTTCTCTGCCAAAAGGGCAAAACGATACACTTAATAATTTACCATGGAACGCACGGTGCGTCAAGGCTTTTGCCCTTTTGCGGGGCCGAAAAAGCCCTGCCCTGCGTCCCTTTTTCAGAATGTGTAAAGTTTGTAAATTTTTCTGTTTTTGTCAGAATCTCCCCGGCCGGAAGAGCCATTTTCCCCGCAATGTCTCCTGCCGGGTGTCTCCCCTGCCGCTGCGAAAAGCGGGCGGTGCAAGACAAAGCGCCGGGCAGGAGTGTTGCTCTCCTGCCCGGCGTCCGGTGTGTATAAAGTTTCTTCTGATTCGTCCGGTCCGCGGACCGTCTTTGCTCAGTATTTGGCGGGGTCGGACGCCAGGTACTTCTTGACCATGAGCGCCACCTTGAAGACGATCGCATCGTCGAATTTCCGCAGGTCCAGACCGGTCAGCTTCTTGATCTTTTCGAGGCGGTACACCAGGGTGTTGCGGTGAACGAAGAGGCCGCGGCTGGTCTCCGACACATTCAGGTTGTTCTCAAAGAAGCGCTGGATCGTGAACAGCGTCTCAGAATCCAGGCTGTCGATGCTGTCCTGCTTGAACACCTCGCGCAGGAAGGCCTCGCAGAGCGTGGTGGGCAGCTGGTAGATCAGGCGGGCAATGCCCAGATGATCATAGCTGATGACCTGCTTTTCGGTATCGAACACCTTGCCGACTTCCATCGCAATCTGTGCTTCCTTGAAGGAGGAGGCCAGGTCCTTGATGTTGCTGATCGGCGTACCGATGCCTACCACCGCCTTGATATAATGCTCGCCCTGCAGCGTATCCACAATGGAGGCCGCGAGCTTTTCCATATCGCGGGTGTTGTTGTCCGGCTTGATTTCCTTGACAAGCACCGTATCGGTTTCGCTGATATTGAAGACAAAGTCCTTCTGCTTATCCGGGAACAGGCTGCTCACCACATCGTAGGCGGAAATGTCATTGCCCGAGGTAACCCGGATCAGCAGCACCACACGCTGCACATCCGAGACAAAATGCAGTTCCCGGGCCTTGGCGTAGATGTCACCCGGCAGGATGTTGTCGAGCACCACATTCTTGATGAAGTTGGTCTTGTCGAACTTTTCATCATGATACTGCTTGATGCTCTGCAGGCTGATGGACAGCAGCGCCGCAAACTGCGCCGCCGTGGTGTCGGAGCCCTCCACAAAGACGGCGTAGTCATTATGCTTGGCGTTGGAAAACTGGTGATACGAGAAACCGTCGCGCTCAAAAGCATCGCCGGCCGTCAGGCGGGAAACCGCAAAGCCTTCCCGCATCTCGCCGATCTGTCCCAGCTCAGAGCAGGCAATCACGGCGCCCGTTTCGTCCACCACACCTACCACGCGGTCAATCGCGTCCTTCATCTGGTAGACCACATTTTGGAATACCCTGTTCGCCATAATACTGCTCTCCTTTTATTTTATGCAGAGTGACAAAACGGCCGAAGCCCTCATTCCGTCCTGCCGCCGTGATTTTGACATAAATCAACTGACTTCTGATGTATATTTTACACAATCAAGTTGACTTTTGCAACATATTTCAACGAAAAAATCAAGTTTTTCTTGTATATTTTTGTTTTCACGGCAAAAAAGGTGCGTTTTGCTCTGATTTTTTTCCGTCATTTTGCCGGCATTTGTTCAATGCTGGCCGCCCTGATCCTTTCCGGCATCCTGTCTGGCCGCCTCGCCGCCCATGGCGCCGGTTCCGCCCTCGACAACGCCCCGGCTGGAGAACACATAGCCGAAGCTGCGCAAAAAGATCTTCAGATCGTTCAAAAACGTGACATGCGCAGCATACTCCCCATCATAGCGTGCCTTGACATCAATGGGAAGCTCATCCCGTCCGTTGACCTGTGCCAGGCCCGTCAGGCCGGGCCGGATATCGTTGGCATGGACCTTGTCCCGCTCGGCGATCAGATCATACTGGTTGTACAGTGCCGGGCGGGGGCCGATGACCGACATCTGTCCCGCGACGATGTTGTAAATCTGGGGCAGCTCGTCCAGGCTGGTGCGGCGCAGGAAGGCCCCGCTGCGGGTGATATAGCTGTCGGCATTTTTAAGTAGATGGGTCGGCACATCGTGGGGCGTATCCCCGCGCATGGTCCGGAACTTGAGGATATTGAAATACTTCTTGTGTGCACCGACCCGGCGCTGCTTGAAAAAGACAGGCCCCGGAGAGTCCGCCTTGATCCACAGCGCGATGATCCCCATGGGAATTGCAAGAATCACGCAGGCTGCCAGCGAGAGAACCAGATCCAGCAGACGTTTGAAACAGCTTTTGTACATAGACGTTCGCCTCACTTCTCAGGATTCGGAGTGCGGTCTGCGCTCGGCCAGGACCTTCTCCAGTTCGGCCTTGTCGAGCGTTTGGGTATTGCCGCGCGCCGCGCTGACCGTGTGATCCTTGTTGACGACCCGGTTGGGATGGTAGCTGCTGACGATATGCTGCAGGCAGTCCACAACACCCTCGTCGTTATGCTCGGCGCAGTGGTGCAGTTCCTGCAGCTCGTCATAAAAGACACCCAGATCAATCTGCATGGGCGGTGCAATGAAGATCTTGTCGTGCGCGGTCTTGCTCATCTTGTCCTGCTCGGAATCCAGCATCAGTTCCTCATACAGCTTCTCGCCGGGGCGCAGGCCGGTGACCTTGATTTCCATATTGACGTTGGGCTCATAACCGTAGAACCGGATCAGGCGGGTGGCCAGGTCCATGATCTTGACAGGCTCCCCCATATCCAGCACATAGATGCTGCCGCTCTGGGCCAGGCCGCCGGCCTGCAGAACCAGCTGGGCGGCCTCGGGGATCGTCATGAAATAGCGCACGATGTCCGGATGGGTAATCGTGACGGGGCCGCCGTTCTTGATCTGCTCTTCAAACAGCGGAATCACACTGCCATGGCTGCCCAGCACGTTGCCGAACCGGACGGCCATACATTTCATGGTGGTATTCTTGGCAAAGGTCTGGATCAGCATTTCGCAGATCCGCTTGGTGCAGCCCATGACATTGGTGGGATTGACCGCCTTGTCGGTGGACAGCTGGACGAACCGTTCGACGCCGTGTTCGGCGGCGCTCGTCAGCAGGTTCTTGGTGCCGAAGACGTTGTTCTTGACCGCCTCGGCGGGGCTGACCTCCATCAGCGGCACATGCTTGTGCGCCGCGGCATGGAAGACCACCGAGGGATGATAGGTCTCAAAGACTTCATCCAGACGCTTGATGTCCCGGATGGAACCGATCAGCGTCACGATGGGCACTTCGGGACCGTATTTGTTGCGCAGTTCCATCTCCAGCTCGTAGGCGCAGTTTTCGTAGATGTCAAAAATCAGCAGCTGACGCGGACGGTACCGCATGATCTGCCGGCAGAGTTCCGAGCCGATGGAACCGCCGCCGCCCGTAACCAGCACCACCTTGTCGTGCAGGTACTCCGAAATCTGCACATTGTTGAGCTGGACCTCATCGCGGGAGAGGAAGTCCGAGGTATTGAGTTCACGCAGGCCCGCTACAACGGGCTTGCCGCTGGCATCCACGGCCTGCGGGTCGGAGAGCATCCGGACGCGGCAGTGGGTGGAGTTGCAGAGGTTGATGACCTCCCGCAGGCGATCGCCCTTGAGGGTCGTGATGGCAATGATGATTTCGACGATATGATATTTGCGGACCAGCTCGGGAATATCCGAGATGGTACCGCGCACCGGCACACCCTGAACACGCAGGCCCTTTTTGGTCAGGTCATCGTCCACGATGACAACCGGGTTGCCGAAGCTGGAATTCTTGCTCTTGCAGAGGTTGACCGCCCAGGCACCGGCATTGCCGGCACCGACGATGAGCAGCGGAGTGGCATCGCGCGGGGCCGTGTGAGTGCGGATCTTGAGCTGATGATCCTTGCGCATCCGCAAAGCCGTCCTGACAAACCGCCAGAGGAACCGCACACCGCCGATGGCCGCCGTGTTGAAGACGGCACCGATGATGAGCACCGTGCCGCTGATCGGCCGGGCGCGGAAAAGCAGATCAAACAGCAGGATGAAGCCTGTTGCCAGACCGGACAAACAGGTCAGGCGTGCCAGATCCCGCATGCCGGCATATTCCCACATGATCTCGTACAGTCCGCCGAACCAGAAGACGACCATATAGATCACGAGCACATACGGCAGCATGGGTGCCATCGCGCGGATGACCTCGGCGCGCACCGCGTCGACCGGGCCGATCGTATCGGTGCCGTCAAAGCGCAGCAGAATGGCGAGGTAATAGCAAAGCACAATCAGACCGCAGTCCAGCAGCATCAGCAGAATACGCCGCGGCAGGCCCTTGATGATTTGTCGGTTTTCCTGTTTCATTTGAGTTCTTCCCTGTTTTCCGTCGGCGGTATGGCAGACTTCGCCCCCGGCCGATCTCATGATGATTCTTATTATAACACAAATCTGCTCCGTTTGTCCCCCGTTCGGCGGGGCAAGCGGAGCAAATAGTGCACAAATTGCACCGGTAATTTTTGGCAGTCAAAGGCCGCCGCTGATTATTCCACCGTGACGCTCTTGGCCAGGTTGCGCGGCTTATCAACGTCCAGGCCCTTGGCACAGCTCACATAGTAGGCCAGCAGCTGGAGCGGAATGACCGACAGGCTGGTGGCAAAGTGCGGGTCCGTCTTGGGCACATAGACGGTGAAGTTGGCGGTATCCTCAATGCTGTAGTTGCCGTACGTCGTCAGGCCCATGATGAACGCACCGCGGCTCTTGGCTTCCACGAGGTTGGAGACCATCTTTTCGTACAGCGCGGGCTGGGTCAGGATGCCGACGACCAGCATATTCTTTTCTACCAGCGAGATGGGGCCGTGCTTCATCTCCCCTGCCGCAAAAGCCTCGGAGTGGATATAGCTGATCTCCTTGAACTTCAGGCTGCCTTCGAGAGCAACCGCATAGTCCAGGCCGCGGCCGATGAAAAACGCGTCCTTGGCGGAGGCATACTTGGACGCAAACCACTGGATCCGCTCCTTGTCGGTCAGCGTCTTTTCGATCTTTTCGGGCAGGGCCTGGAGTTCCGCCACCAGCGAGGAATAGGCCTCCTCTTCGAGGCAGCCGCGGACCCGGGCAAACTCCACCGCCAGCAGATAGCAGGCAGCCAGCTGGGTACTGTATGCCTTGGTAGTGGCCACCGCGATCTCGGGGCCGGCCCAGGTATACAGGGTTGCGTCGGCTTCGCGGGCAATGCTGGACCCCACGACGTTGACAATGCCGACCGTCGGGATGCCCCGTTCACGGCACTCCCGCAGAGCGGCCAGGCTGTCCGCCGTCTCACCGCTCTGGCTGATCACAATGGCCAGGGAGTTGGGTTCCAGCACCGGGTCACGGTAGCGGAATTCGCTGGCCACATCCACCTCGACCGGCAGGCGGGCCAGGCTCTCAAAGACATAGCGGGCCGCCACGCCGACATGGTAGGCGGAGCCGCAGCCGATGATGTAGAGGCGGTGGATCGAGCGAATGGCTTCCTCATCCATTCCGAGTTCGCTGAGATCGATGCGGCCGTCCTTGATCCGCGGGCTGAGCGTGTCACGGACCGCGGCGGGCTGTTCATGGATTTCCTTCATCATGAAATGCTCATAGCCGCCCTTTTCGGCTGCCTCGGCATCCCACTCGATGGTGGAGTATTCCTTCTCGACGGGTTCCTTGTCGATGTTGTAGAACTCGATGGAATCGGCGGTCAGGCGTGCAATTTCCAGATTGTCAATGTAATAGACGGTGCGGGTGTAGCGCAGCAGGGCGGGTACATCGGAGGCAATCAGCGTGCCGTTTTCCGCCTTGCCGACGATCAGCGGGCTGTCCTTGCGCACGGCATAGATCACACCGGGATGGTCTGCGAACAGAATTCCCAGGGCATAGGAGCCGCGGACATGGAGCATCATCCGGGTGATGGCATCCAGACAATCCCCCGCCGAAACACCGGTATAGTAGTAGTCCAGCAGCTGGGCAACTACCTCGGTATCGGTCTGGGAGACAAACTCAAAGCCGCGGGCCACCAGACGATCCTTGAGCTCCTGGTAGTTTTCAATGATGCCGTTGTGCACCACCGCGATTTTCTGGTCGCGGCTGTAATGAGGATGGGCATTGACAACACTAGGTTCCCCGTGGGTGGCCCAGCGGGTATGACCGATGCCGGTGTTGCCCTTGACGGCATTTCCGCCGTCCGTCATCTCGCTGAGAACGCGAAGCCGTCCCTTGGCTTTGACGACCTCAATTTTTCCGGCCTCACTCTGCACGGCAATGCCGGCGGAGTCATAACCGCGATACTCCAGCTTGGACAAACCGTCCAGCAGAATCGGCGCTGCCTGCGCATCTCCGGTAAATCCAACAATTCCACACATGGCGTTTTCCTCCATTGTCCGAGTGCTCGGTACGGGCAAGCGGCGGTCGCCGCGAATCTTTCCCGTTTTCAAGTATATGCTTTTTCAGAGAATTCGTCTACCCCTGCGGTGTAAAAAATACCGCTGTCTGTTCCCCCGCCGTACCTTTTCCGGGATCTCGGTGCAGAAAATCATCGTTTCATCGCGATTCTCGTCCGAACCTCTGTCTTCATTCCGGCACATATTCCCAGCAAAAAGTTCCGGCGGGATGCAAAAAAGCAGACGGCCGCAATGGCGGCAGCCGTCTGCACTGCATTTCCGAACGGACGCCCGCAAAAAGGCGCACCGTGCTTTCAGCTTTTATAAGAATAACACGAAATCCTCGATTGTACAAGTATCTTTCACGCGGGCGTTCCCTGTCCCAGCCGGCAGACAGGCCAGCCGAGGAGAGCGGCGGCGTGTTCATCGTGGGTAACAAGGATGGCATCCCGCGTGCCGGCCAGTTCGGCGGTCAGGGCGGCTGCCTGTTCCACAAGTTCGGAATCCATGCCGGTGAACGGTTCATCCAGAAGAAGTGTCCGGGCGGGGCGGCAGAGCAGGGCCCGGAGCAGCGCCACCCGGCGCTTCTGTCCGCCCGAAAGCCGGGCGGAAGGCAAAGACAGTTCTGCCTGTGTGAAGCCGAGTTCCATCAGCCGGCTGCGGATGGTTTGCCGGTCCGTCCCCCCGCCGGTCAGAAAGACATTGTCCTCCGCCGTGAGCTGGGGGCAAAGGCGGTTTTCCTGAAACACGGCGCCGATGCGCTCCACTCCGCGGATCGTCCCGGCGTCAGCCGTTTCGAGTCCCATCAGAATCCGCAGCAGCGTGGTCTTTCCGCATCCCGACGGTCCCATCAACACCATGGGGCCCTGGACCGTCAGCTCAAAACGGTGCAGCACGGTCTTGTCGCCGAACCGTTTTTCCAGGTTCCGGATTTCAATCATGCCGTCACCTCCCCGCACAAGCGCCGTTTGAGGGTCCGCAGCAGCGCGGCCGCCAGAGCGGAAAGCGCCGCCGAAAGCAGAATAATGACCAGTGTCCAGGCAAAAACTTCGGGGGTGGACAGCGTGATCTTGGCGCGGTACAGGGCATCCCCCACGCTGTGATCCGGCAGGCCGATGACCTCGGCCGATACGCCGCTCTTCCAGCACATTCCCATGGCGGCAATGCAGCTTTCACAGAAAGACGGAAACACCCCGGGCAGCCAGATATACCGCAGCCTCTTGCCCAGCGGCAGGCGGTAGACCCGGGCCATCTCCAGCAGGTCGCGGTCGGTGTCGGCGATGCCGCCGAGTGTCCCGGCATAAATGACCGGAAGGACATGGGTAAAGCTGACGACGATGGAAAGGTTCCTGCCACTGACCCAAAGCAGCGCTAGAATCACAAAACTGGCCACCGGCATGGCCCGGATCATCTGCATGACAGGTCCGATCAGCACACCGACGCCGTGCCAGCGTGCCCCGGCCGCCCCCAGCAGCAGACCGCAGACCACTGCCAACACAAAACCGGCCAGAATCCGCAGAGCGCTGAAGGCGATTCTTCCCCAGAAAGCCGAAGTGGGCAGCAAGGCCCAGAGTGTCCGGAGCGTCTGAACCGGAGTTGCCAAAAACAGGCCGTTATGGCCGATCCAAACGGCAAGACCCTGCCAGACCACCACCCAGAAGGCGACGGCTAACAGGGTTTGCCATAACGGTGTTCTGTTTTTGGAGCGCCGCTCAGCCGGCATAATAGAAATCATCCGCCGGCAGTGCTCCGCCCACGCTGGCGGGGTCCGCATCGTACAGGACCTGGAAGTAGGTCTGCAGATCGGCCTTCATCTCGTCGCCGGTCTCAAAGACGATATTGCACTCGGGCAGGGCCTTCTGCGCCAGGGCCGCCTTGCCAACAATGCCATACTGTTCGCACAGGGCGGCGGTGCCTTCCAGGTCGGTGTTGGCCGCCTCGACGCTGTCGCTGTAGCCCTGCAGGAATTCCGCAAACGCCTCGGGGTTCTTTTCAACGGCATCCTTACGGACTGCCAGCACGCCGGTGACGAGCTTGGAGCCGGCCACCTTTTCCCATTCCTCGTTCATATCCAGCGCCACGCGCAGGTCGGACATCTGGGACAGGGCCGTGGTCACAAACGGCTGCGGAAGCATGGCGATCGTGCCGGCGCCGGCCTGCAGCTGGGACAGCGCCTCCGTGGCCTCGCTGAAATACTCAATGGTCACATCGGAGTCGGGGTCCAGACCGTTCTGGGTCAGCACATACCGCAGCACATACTCCGGCGTGGTGCCCTTGCCGGTGGTCAGGATCGTCTGGCCCTTGAGGTCGGCAATGCTGTTGACGGAAGTGCCGTTTTCGAGGATATACAGCACGCCCAGCGTGTTGATGCAGGCCACTTCGATCTCACCGCCGGTCTTCTGGTACAGCGTAGCCGCCAGGTTGGCCGGAACGGCTGCCGCATCCAGTTCCCCCTTGACCAGCAGCGGGCTGATCTCATCGGCGGCGCCGTACATCGTGAAGGTATATCCTTCCGGGTTGCCGGACATCAGGTTGACAAGGCCCATCGTCGTGGGGCCCTTGAGGCCGGCCACACGCAGCGTTTCAGCTGCCGTTTCCGCCGTGGACGAAGCCGCTTCCTCGACGGTTGCCGCCGAAGAGGCAGGTGCCTGTTCTTCCGTCGAAGAAGAGGACGTCGCGCCGCAGGCCGCCAGCGACACGCAGAGAGCTGCCGCCGTGACAGCTGCCAGAATCTTTTTGAACATAGTCTTTTCCTCCCAAACTACTACATCACGGCAAAAGCCCGGTTGCCCGGGCTCTGCTTGCTTTTGCGCAACAACTATACTATAATATGGATGATTTGTCTGTTGCCCCGGCAACGGTTTTGGAGGTTCAAAATGAATTTGAAGCCCTACTACGATGTTCTTCGTTCCACGCCGCTTCTGCGCGGGATGCGTGACGACGAGCTGGATGTGCTGCTTCCCTGCTTCAATCCGCGGATGCGCCATTATGCCAAGGACGAGATCCTGCTGATGGCCGGTTATGAAACCCGGGAGATCGGCATCCTGCTGGAGGGGAGCATCACGGCCCTGAAAAACACGCCCGACGGGGCAAGTGTGGCCATCACCCATATGGGCGTCGGCGGGCTGTTCGGCGATGTGCTGTCGGGGTCCAGTCAGAAAAGCCCCGTCACCGTGATGGCCAACGAGCCGTGTCTGGCCATCTATCTGCCCTACGAAAAAATCATCCGTCCCTGTCCCAGTCTTCACGCCGCCCATCTGCAGCTCATGCAGAACCTGGTGCTGACGATCAGCGACAAATATTTTGCGCTGGATCGCCGGGTTGAATTGCTGATCTGCAAGAGTCTGCGGGCGCGCATCAGCATCTGGCTGCTGGACGAGGCCGAGCGTACCGGGCAGGATACCTTCACCACACCGCTGACCCGTGCCGGGCTGGCAGAATACCTGAACTGTGACCGCAGTGCGCTGAGCCGGGAGCTGAGCCGGATGCAGCAGGACGGGCTGGTGGAACTGTGGCGGAACAGTTTTAAAATTCTGGATAAGGAACGCCTGCGCATGGCGACGAGAGGAGATTATCAATGAGCCGTCAAGTCTGGAAGGGGTCCACCCTGTTAAATCCCGAGCCGCCCGTCCTGGTCAGCTGCGGACCGGTCGATCATCCCAATCTGATCACGGTGGGCTGGTGCGGAACCATCTGCACCCAGCCTTCGATGCTGTCCATCAGTGTCCGTCCTGAGCGATTCAGTCATCACCTGATCCGTGAGAGCGGTGAGTTTGTCGTCAACCTGCCCACCGAACAGCTGGTGCGGGCTGTGGACTGGTGCGGCGTCAAAAGCGGCCGGGACGTGGACAAGTTCGCCGCCATGCATCTGACCGCCGTACCGGCCGCCAAGGTCGGCACCGTCCTGGTGGAGGAGAGTCCCGTCAATCTGGAATGCCGCGTCACCCAGGTTCTCCCGCTGGGCAGCCACGACCTGTTCCTGGCAGAGGTGGTCGCGGTGGATGTGGACGAGCGGCTGCTCGACGAAAACGGCCGGCTCTGTCTGAATCGCGCCAGGCTGATCGTCTACTCGCACGGCGAGTACCTGGCATTGGGCCGCCGGCTGGGAACCTTCGGATACAGTGTGCGCAAAAAGCCCCGGCGGACAAAATAAGCCGCAACGGAATTGACAAACAACGGCGCCTTCCCTCGGCAGAAATGCCAAGGGAAGGCGCCGTTGTTCTGTCATAAAAAACCGCTGTGCGGACAGGCCGCACAGCGGTTCGGAAGGGGCGAATTACTTCTTCTGGACGTACTTGAGGCAGTCGAGCATAACGGCAACCAGAATGATGATGCCGGAGAAGACGAACTGGAGGTTCGTGTCGATGCCGAGGGTCGTCAGAGAGTAAGTCAGAGCGGTGAAGATGAAGACGCCGACCACAACGCCGGAGATCTTACCGATACCGCCGGTGAACGAGATACCGCCGACGACGCAGGCCGCGATGGCGTCCATTTCCCAGCCCTGGCCGTAAGCGGCGGAGCCGGAACCGACCATGCGGATACATTCAAGCCAGGAGCCGAAGCCGTACAGGATACCGGCCAGGATGAAGGCGCCGACCGTGACACGGAAGACCGAGATACCGGAGACGGCAGCCGCTTCGGGGTTGCCGCCGACGGCAAACAGGTTCTTGCCGAAGGTGGTCTTGTTCCAGATGAACCAGACGATGGCGACCGCGGCAACCGCCCACAGAATGATGGTCGGGAAGCCGTTGATCTTGGGGATGATCATGCTGGGGATGGTGCCTTCGATAGCACCGAAGGACACGCCCTTGGTGGAGTAGGTAACCAGACCGAAGATGACCAGCATGTTCGCCATGGTGGAAATGAAGGGGTGCATCTTGAACTTTGCCGTGAAGAAGCCGGCGATCGTGGTGAAGATCGTGCACAGGATAATGCAGACGATCAGTGCCATAATGACACGGACAATGACCGGCAGGCCGGTGAAGTCAAAGATATGTCCGAACACCGAGCCGGTGTTCTTGCCCTGGTGCATGATGATGGTGGCAACGGTCATGCCCATACCGACCATACGGCCGATGGACAGGTCGGTGCCGGCCAGCAGGATCAGACCCGCAACGCCGAGGGCCAGGAACATTCTGGGCGAGGCCTGCTGCAGGATGTTCAGGATGTTGTTGACCGTGAGCAGCTGCACGTTCTTGACGATCGGGGTGATGATGCACAGCACAATGAAGATGACGATGATGGCAATGTACAGACCGTTGCGCAGCAGGAAGTCGCGGCGGTTGAACGTGTACTTGTAGTTTTCCCATCTCTGGGCCATCGTCTCCCCAAAGGTGAATTTGGACATGCGGAGCAGGTCGATGAGGTGATAGCGATGATCAAAGGCCGCATGCTGGCGGTCCTTGATGGCCTGCAAATCCTTGTCCAGCTGCATCTTGGCGTCAAACAGCCGGTTCTTGTGGACGTACTTTTCGTCCTTGATCTCATGCGGGTCGCTGAGCTTGGACAGCGTGGCCTGATGCTCTTTCTGCAGACGGTCCACGGTCTCGCGGTACTTCTGCTGGGCAACAACCTTTTCCGCCTTGCAGCTTTCCAGCACGGGCTGATAATACTCGCTGTTGTAATGTGCGTTCAGGTAGGCTTCCGCCTCGGCGATCAGCTTGGCAATCGCGTCCTTGTTCTTGGCCTCAACTGCCTTTGCCTTCTCCAGTTCGGTCTTGAGCTGGGCAGCCCGGTCCGCCTTTTCCTGCTGGGTATAGATGCGGTCGCGCTTGAGGTTATCCAGACTGTTCTGGATCTCAATGACCCTGTCGGTACCGTCCACGCGCAGGGCGTTGACCTTTTCCTGAATCTGGCCGACATGATCATCGATCGGCTGGAGAAGCTCGGCTTCCCGGTCAGCCGTCATAATTTTCGTGTTTTGTGTCACCATAAGTAATTTCCCCCACTACAGGTATTTTGCACTGAGTCTCAGAAGCTCTTCCTGGTTGGTATCTTTGGTATTGACGATACCGGAGAGATGCCCGTTGGACATGACGCCGATACGGTTGGTGATACCCAGGATCTCAGGCATTTCGGAAGAAACAACGATGATCGTCTTTCCCTGCTTTGCCATGTTGATGATCAGCTCATAGATCTCATACTTTGCGCCGACGTCGATACCGCGCGTCGGTTCGTCCATCATGAAGACCTGCGGTTCACGTTCGAGCCATTTGCCGAAGATGACCTTCTGCTGGTTGCCGCCGGAAAGGCTCGAAATCATGTCGTCCGGACCCATGCACTTGGTGTGCATGATCTTGATCTCCTTGTTTGTGGCCTTTACCATCTTGGGGTTGGAGAGCGCCATGCCGGACTTGTACTGGTTCAGGTTTGCGATTGTCGTATTGAACGTCAGATCGCACTTGAGGAACAGACCGTTGGCTTTGCGCTCCTCGGTGATCATGGCAAAGCCGTGCTCGATCGCTTCCTTGGCGTTGTTGAAGTTCATCAGACGGTTCTTGAAATAAACACGTCCGGCCGCACGGGTGCGGACGCCGAAGATCGTCTCGAGCAGTTCGGTACGGCCGGCACCGACCAGACCGTACAGACCGAAGATCTCGCCTTCGCGGACATCGAAGGAGATGTCCTGCAGATGGGGCGCATACTTCGTGGAAAGGTGCTGCACCGACAGGATCGGTTCACCGGGGGTGTTGTCCACCGGCGGGAAGCGGCTTTCCAGCGAGCGGCCGACCATCGCGGAGATCAGCTCGTTCATGTTCGTATCTTTGGTATCTTTGGTCATGACCAGTTTGCCGTCGCGGAGCACCGAGATCTGATCGCAGATCTCGAAGATCTCGTCCATCTTATGAGAGATGTAGATCAGCGCAATGCCCTGCTCCTTGAGCATTCTCATCATTTCAAAGAGCTTTTCGACTTCCTGCACGGTCAGGGAGGAGGTCGGTTCGTCCAGCACGATGACCTGTGAATTGTAGGAAATTGCTTTGGCAATCTCGCACATCTGCCGCTGAGAGACAGACATATTCCGCATCGGCTGGGTCAGGTTTACGGTCATTCCGAGTTTGCGGAACAACTCGGAAGCCTTCTTCTTCATTCGGGTCTCGTCAACAACGCCGACGGAATTGACCGGATAGCGACCAAGGAACAGGTTGTCGATGACGTTTCTTTCCAGACACTGGTTCAGCTCCTGGTGGACCATGGCGATCCCGTTTTCCAGAGCGTCCTTCGGACCGGAGAAGCTGATCTCTTTGCCGTTGAGGTAGATCTTGCCCTCGTCCTTCTGGTAAGTGCCGAAAAGACATTTCATCATCGTCGACTTACCGGCGCCGTTCTCGCCCATAAGTCCCATGACAGTTCCGCGCTTCACGTCCAGATTGATATGGTCAAGCACCCGGTTGCGGCCGAACGACTTGCTCATACCACGTATTGACAAGACGATATCGTCTTTCGCATCTGCCATTCTAGTTACTCCCGTATTGCAAATTAACAGAGTTTCAGCCAAAGAACTGACCCTGCCACTTTTTCATCAAAAAATCGCTATTAGGGAGCGCTGGCTCCCTAATAGCTGATGGGTAAATTACCTGTTGGCGGACCGGTGGTCCGCCGTCTGGCGGTACCGCCGCTTACTGGCTCAGCAGAGCAGTGTAAGAAGCCGCGTTGTCAGTCTTCACCATGTTGATGGCGAAAGCATCGTACTGGCTGGGGTTGCTCAGACGGTTGGTGATGTTGGCCTCGGTCTGGCCGTCGCCGCCGATGTAGTCAACCTTGAGGTTCAGCAGATCGTCGTAGTTCTGCAGCAGGGGCTGATAAGTAGCGCTCAGGAAGTTATCGGCCGCGTTGTAGATGTCGAGCCAGACGGTCTTGGTGGGATGCGCGGTGGCGTCGAGCTGGTTGGAAACGGGCGCATAGACCTTGGTGGAGTCGGTGAAATCCTGATAGTTGTCAGCGGTGACAGCGACGTTCAGAGCGTAGTAGGAGCGCTCGTCGGCGTTGTACTTGTAGACATCGTCGGTCAGGACGTTGCCGGCGTCATCGGGAGTACCGATACCGGTGTCGATGTCGACGCCGTCAAGGGCGTTGCGGATCACACGCAGGGTCAGGTAAGCCTGAACGTCGGCGTGCTGGCTGATGGTGCCGCCGTAGCCTTCTGCGATGGCAGCCACAGCGTCAGCGTTGGCGTCGTAGCCGAAGGTGGGAACGCCTTCCGCCTTGGACCAGGAGTTGAACATCAGCATGCCCATGCCGTCGTTGTTGGAGACAACCACGTCGATGGAATCGCCGAAGGAAGCGGACCAGGTGCTGATGGCGTTGCCGGCAGTGGCGGCATCCCAGGTGGCACCAGCGGAGTTCTTCATTTCCTGAGAAGCAAGCTCACGGACGATGTAGCTCTTGCCGTTAATTTCCAGCGTGCCGTCCTGAACGGCGGTGGCGGTGCCGTCGGTGTTGGTGCCGACAGGCTCGCTGTTGATGGCGCCGTCAACCTCAACGGCGGTGCCCAGAGCAGCGCGGACGCCGCGGGTACGGGCGATGGAGTCGTTGTGGCCGATATCACCGATGGCCAGAACGTAACCGATGATGCCGTCCTGGTTGCGGTCGATGGTATCAATGTTCTTCTCGATGTAGTCCTTGACCATCTGGCCCTGCAGCTCAGCACCCTGGTTGGCGTCGAAGCCGACGTAGTAGGTGTTGTCGTTGAAGGTCAGGGCGGTCATATCCAGCTCGCCGGTGGAGCTGTTGGAGGGCTGACGGTTGAACCAGACAAGCGGCTTATCCTTGTTGGCGACTTCTGCAGCAGCGGTGGTATCTGCGGACTCGGAAGCGGTGTCAGCGGTGCCGGTAGAGGTGGTGGAAGCTGCGCTGGAAGAGTCAGAAGACCCACAGGCAGCCAGCGAGAGGGCCATGGCAGCAGCCACGGTCAGGGCAAGTGCTTTTTTCATGTTTTTTCCTCCGATTTATTTCTGTGAGCGCGAAGCAGTGGATGCGCTCAGCTTTGACTTAAGTTTAGTCTAAATCACAATTTTTTTCAATGTGAAGAATCACTGAAAATCTCTGCCGCCTTTTGTCCTTTTCGACGGAATCATTACATTACAGTTACATTTTTATATAGGTTTCACATAATTGACTGTTGAAAAAAGCACTTGAATCGTCGTTTTATTCGATTTCCGGCAAAAAATCAGCCCTTCTGGGAGGATTTCCGGAAGGGCTGATGCGCAAGATTTCTGAAGGATACGACAACAAAATGAAAAATATTTTCTTCATTTTGAAAATTCGGCAGAATCTGTTTTTCCCTCTGCCTTGAGGCGTTCGGCCTTGAGACGCATCCGTTCGCGCTGGGAAGCCTCGAGCTTTTTGTATCGCGCATAAGTCTCGGGGCGCAGGGATTCCACGCAGCGGGCAAAGTTCCAATGCAGGCCGTCACGGCGGTTGAGCTTGAACCGGACGAACCAGGAACCATGGTCCGGGCAGACCGCCTCGGTATAGTAGCCGGTGTTGCCGCGCTTGAGCCAGATGTCATTGAGCTGCAGCTCGGCGCCACAGAACGGGCAGCCGACCCGGCAGAGCTCCGGGTCCTTTTTGTAGGCATCGTGGTCCAGCTTGTCGAAGAACGTCCGGACATCATAGGTCTCGGAATCGAGGCCGCCCAGAAGGGCGGTGCGGATCTGCTCTTCGGGCGTGGGATAGTCCGCCAGTCCCTGTGCCAGCGGCAGGCGGCGGCAGATCTTGGTGGTATACAGGGCATCTTCCAGCGCGTTGTGGAAGTCGCCGTCCTTGGGGATTCCCAGCCGTTCCACCACGCTCTCGAGCGTCAGGCTCTCCCCTTCTCTGCGCGGGAAGCTCTTGAGATAGATCTGCTGCAGGTCATACCAGCGCCGGGGCCAGGATTCATCGAGGTGATAGAGGAAAAGGTTCTGCTTGAGCACCGGTACATCGTCAAGGCCCCATTCGGCAAACTCGGCATCGGGTCCGGCCCATTCCACAAAGCGGCGCAGGCCCTCGGCAATGGGTACGCCGGCCTCGAGATCTCCCTGCGACAGGCCGGTCACCTGCGCAATCCGCCAGTGCAGTTTGCGGAACAACCGAGGGCGGAGGGTCATTTCAAAGGTATCCAGCACATCGCCGGATTCGTCCACCCGTACCGCTCCGATCTGGATGATCTCCCCGCGCAGCGGGATCTCGGCGCCGTGATAGTTGAAGGTGCGGGTGGCGGCGCCCATATTCCACTCCAGGTCAAATACAATCAGATTCACTGCGGGTCCTCCGTGTCTTGTTCGAGAATAAACTTTTCGACCGCCAGGCCGACACCGTCATGTTCATTGTCGGCGGTCACATAGTCGGCGGCCGCCTTGACGGGCGGCACCGCGTTGCCCATTGCAACGCCCAGGCCCGCAAACTGGATCATCGGCAGATCATTCCAGCCGTCCCCGCAGGCCATGAGGTTTTCACGTCCGAGGCCCAGCGTTTTAAGCAGCAATGCCAGAGAGGCGGATTTCTCGACGCCGAGCGGCATCGTCTCAATGAAGAAGGGCGCCGAGCGATAAATCGAGAGCTTGCCCGCAAATTCCTGCTGCATCAGTTCTTCGACGTGCGGCATATCCACCGGGTCGCCGGTCAGGAGCAGTTTGTTGATGGTCCAGTGAATTTCGGCGGGAAGGTCCGGAACTTCCCGGACCGGGATCTTGTTGATGCGCGCTTCCTCGGCAACATAGGGGCTGGAAGCGTTCTCGGTGACAATGCCGTTGCTGTCATAGGTCAGTGGTACGACATTCCAGTACCGTGCAAAGGTGCAGACCGTCCCGATCAGATCAGGCGGAAAGGCATGCTGTACCAGCGTCTGGCCGGTCTTGCAGTCAATGATCTTGCCGCCGTTATAGCTCAGGATACAGCCGCCGCGGCGGTCCAGTTCCAGTTCCTTTGCCAGCGGCTGGATACCCACGGTGGGGCGTCCGCTGGCCAGTACAATCCGCACGCCGCGGTCCGCTGCTGCCAGCAGGGCCGCCTTGGTGCGCGGCGTGATGACCTTGGCTTCGTTGGTGAGGGTGCCGTCCAGGTCCAGCGCCAATACTTGATATTGCATAACGATTCCCCTGTTTCGTATATTTCCTTTTATTGTACCCGAATACGGACAAATTCGCAAGTTTTTTGTCGGATTAGTCTGATCTAACGTATTGACATTGTTTTTGGGCTATGGTAGGATAGCTGTGACATAAGGGAGTAGTCGGCACGGGCGTTCCGTGCAGTTCTGCCAACATAATGGGGGTTCCCCTGGCATTGCTTGAAATGACGAGACTTATCTGCCATCATGGGCGGATAGGTCTCTTTTCTTTTGCTCCCAATCTGATTCGGAGGGAAAACCGTATGAGTTTGTTTGATCTGCTGATGATCGGTGTCAGCCTGTCCATGGACGCCTTTGCCGTCTCGATCTGCAAGGGGTTGTCCGTTCACCGGGTGCGTCTGGGCCATGCGCTGATCTGCGGCATCTGGTTCGGCGCGTTCCAGGGCCTGATGCCGGTGCTGGGGTATTTTCTCGGCTCGACCTTTGAGGAGATCCTGAGCCGGATCGGCGCCTGGGTTGCCTTTGCGCTGCTGGCCTTCATCGGCGCAAATATGGTGCGGGAAAGCTTCGGCAAGGAGGAGGAAGTGGACGACGACTTCTCCGCCAAAGCCATGCTGCCCCTGGCCGTGGCGACTTCGATTGACGCACTGGCTGTGGGTGTGAGTTTTGCGGCCGTCCAGGTCAAGATTCTTCCGGCTGCCTGCATCATCGCCTGCACCACCTTCCTGCTGTCCGCCATCGGCGTCAAGGTGGGCGCGCTGTTCGGTGACAAATACCGCAGCCTGGCCGAACGGGCCGGCGGCATTGTGCTGATCCTGATCGGCATCAAGACGCTGGTTTCCAGTTTCCTGTAACATCATACGGCAAAGCCGGCACCGTCCCCTCCCCCGGTCTGTTTCCGGGTTCCGAGGCTGTCACGGTGCCGGCTTTTCTGCTGTCCGGACGGCGGCAGACAAAAAACAGCCGGCAGGAGCGGTTCCTGTCGGCTGAAAACTTTAGAAAATCTTACTTGCTCTTCTTGGAAGTGGTCTTGCGGGTGGCGCACTTACGCTTCTTGGCGGCGGGCTTGGCAGACTCGACGGCCTCGGAGACAGCCTTCACGGCATCGTCGGCAGCCTTGGCAGCGGCCTTCGCAGCAGTCTTGACGGCGGGCTTCTCGGCAACGTCCTTCAGGGCATCGCCGGCAGCGACGGTGACAGCCTCAGCGGCAGCGGAGACAGCCTTGGCAGTCTCGGCAGCGGCCTTCGCGGTCTTGCGGGCAGCGGGCTTGGAAGCGGCCTTCTTGACGGTATCGACCACATCGCCGGCCACTTCGGCGGCAGCCTTGACGGCGACATCGGCGGTCTTGGCAGCGCTCTCGGCGGCGGCCTTCACTTCGGCCTTGGCCTTGGCGGCAGTGGCCTTGGCGCTGGTCTTGGGCTTGCGGGTCACCTCGGTGATGGTCCAGTACTGGTTGTCACCGTTGACATCGGCCCAGATCTGCAGGGCAGCGCCGTTCTCGGTGTTCATATCGACCAGGTCGAGGCACTTGCCGGCCAGGTTGGACTTGATCTTGACGCGGCCGTCATTGGCGGGCTCCACAACCCAGAGCTGGCTGGAAGCGCTGGCGCCTTCCCACTGATGCACGCGGGTGCCGTCGGTGACGCCGGAGCAGTCCAGGTCCAGCATCTTGCCGGTGAAGCGGTTCTTGATGCGGTAGACGCCCTCGCCCGCACGGACGAAGCTCCACTGCTGCCACTCGGCGTTGGCGTTGTCCCACAGCTGGATCTTGGCGCCGTTGTCGGTGTTGTAATCCTTGACTTCCACCACTTTGCCGTTCGCGGCGGAAATGGTGTAGAACTTATCCTCGGTAATCAGAGTCTGCGATACTTTCTTAGCTGCCATGATCAGGTATTCTCCTCTCAAGTAAACCTCTATAATAATTTCAAAAAACGGTCCGGCCGCGCCGGCCAATTCCCTCTTGACCGTTCAAAATACCCATACGGAAAAGCGGTTCGTCCCTGTTTCCAGAGTTTTCCTCCCTGCCGCATAGTACATATTATAGCCATTTTTTCCAGTTCCGTCAAGTTTTCGGCGACTTGACGGCATTTTACACAAAAAAGCCGGGATGAGTCAGCCTCATCCCGGCAAAATTCAGGAATTCTCGGCAAAATTGCCGGTGTACAAGCGGTAATAGCGACCTTTTTGGGCAATCAGTTCGTCGTGGGTACCGCGCTCGATGATACGGCCCTGCTCGAGAACCATGATGCAGTCCGAGTTGCGGACCGTGGACAGACGGTGCGCAATGACGAAGGTGGTGCGGCCATACATCAGGCCGTCCATGCCCTGCTGGACCAGGCTCTCGGTACGGGTATCAATGGAGGAAGTGGCCTCGTCCAGGATCAGAACCGGCGGGTCGGCCACGGCCGCACGGGCAATGGCAAGCAGCTGACGCTGGCCCTGGCTCAGGTTGGTGCCGTCGCCGGTAAGCATCGTGTCGTAGCCCTGGGGCAGATGACGGATGAACTTGTCCGCGTTGGCTAGCTGGGCCGCCGCGCGGCATTCCTCGTCGGTTGCATCCAGGCGGCCGTAACGGATGTTGTCCATGACGGTGCCGGTGAACAGGTGGGTATCCTGCAGCACGATGCCCAGAGAGGAACGCAGGGCGCTCTTCTTGATATGCGCGACATCAATGCCGTCGTAGAGGATCTCGCCCTTCTGGATGTCATAGAAGCGGTTGATCAGGTTGGTGATCGTGGTCTTGCCGGCACCGGTGGAGCCGACGAAGGCGATCTTCTGACCCGGACGGCCGTACAGGTTGATGTCATGCAGGACAATCTTGCTGGGGTCGTAGCCGAAGTCCACATCCTTGAAGACGATGTCGCCCTTGAGTTCGCGGTACTCCGCCTTGCCGTCGGCGCCGATGCGCTTCCAGGCCCACAGGTTGGTGCGGTCGGTGGTCTCGGTGACCGAGTCATCGGACAGGCGCTTCGCGTTGACGAGCGTCACGGTGCCCTCATCGGTCTCGGGTTTCTCATCCAGCAGTGCAAAGACACGCTGGGCACCGGCCAGAGCCATGATGATCGCGTTGAACTGCATGGAGATCTGGCTGATGGGCTGGTTGAAGCTGCGGTTGAAGGAGAGGAAGGACGCCAGTTTGCCCAGCGTCAGGCCGGTGGTGCCGGACAGAGCCAGCACGCCGCCCAGCATGGCGCACAGCACATAGGACAGGTTGCCCAGCTGGGTGTTGCAGGGGCCGCCGAGGTTGGAATACCGGTTGGCCTTGTCGGCGCTCTCGAACAGGCTGTCGTTGAGCTCGTCAAACCGCTGGATGGCTTCCTCCTCGTGGCAGAAGACCTTGACGACCTTCTGGCCGTTCATCATCTCTTCGATGTAGCCGTTGACAGCGCCGATGTCGCGCTGCTGGGAGATGAAGTATTTGCCGGAATTGCTGGTCAGGTAGCGGGTCACGAGAATCATGACGCCGACCATGACCATCGTGAGGATGGCAAGGGGAATGCTGAGGACCAGCATCGAGCAGAAGACACTGACAACGGTGATGGCACTGTTGAGCAGCTGCGGCATACTCTGGCTGATCATCTGGCGCAGCGTATCAATATCGTTGGTGTAGATCGACATGATATCGCCGTGTGCATGGGTATCGAAGTACTTGATGGGCAGGGTCTGCATATGGGTGAACAGCTCGTCACGCATACGCTTCAGTGTGCCCTGCGCCACAATGGCCATGATCCGGGACTGGCAGAAGGTCGCCACGACGCCGACGCCGTAGAAGCAGGCCGTGCGGGCAATGGCCGCCGCCAGACCGGAGAAGTCGTTGCTCTTTTCGGCCAGCATGGGCAGGATGTAGTTATCGATCAGCTTCTGCATGAACAGCGTTCCCTGAACGTTGGAGAAGACGCTGATGAAGATGCAGGCAACCACCGCAATGACCTGGAACTTGTACAGTTTCAGAACATAGGCAAGGATGCGCTTGAGGAGTTTGCCGGGATTTGCGACCTTCGGCCGGGGACCGCGTCCGCGGGCACCGGGACCGCCCTTGAATTCTCTGACAGTTTCCGCCATTACTGGTCGCCTCCCTTCTCGTCAAAGTCGCCGGACCCCTGGGTCTGGCTGTTGTAGACTTCCTGATAGATCGGGTTGGTCGCCAGCATCTCGGCAGGCGTACCGTAACCGCTGATCTTGCCGTTGTCGAGAACCAGCACATGGTCGGCGTTCTCAACGCTGGAAATACGCTGGGCAATGATGAAGACCGTGGTGCCGGGGATCTTCTCCGCAAAGCTGCGGCGGATCTTGGCATCGGTGCCGGTATCGACGGCGGAGGTCGAGTCATCCAGGATGAGGATCTTGGGCTTCTTCAGCAGTGCACGGGCAATGCAGAGACGCTGTTTCTGACCACCGGAAACGTTGGTGCCGCCCTGCTCAATATAAGTATTGTAACGGTCGGGGAACCGCTCGATGAATTCATCGGCGCAGGCCTGACGGCAGGCTTCCTCGATCTCCTTGTCGGTGGCATGCTTGTTGCCCCAGCGGAGGTTCTCGGCGATGGTGCCGCTGAACAGCTCGTTCTTCTGCAGCACCATGGCCACGCTGTTGCGCAGCGTTTCGATGTCATACTTGCGGACATCCACACCGCCGACCTGGACACTGCCGGCCGTGGCATCGTACAGGCGGGGCAGCAGCTGCACCAGACTGGTCTTGGCGCTGCCGGTGCCGCCGATGATGCCGACGGTTTCGCCGGAACGGATATTCAGATTGATGTCGGACAGGACATCCTGGCCATCCTTCTTATAACGGAAGCAGACATGGTCGAAGCGGACAGCGCCGTTCTTGACTTCCATGACGGGCTTCTCACAGTTGGACAGGTCGCTCTTTTCGTCCAGGACTTCCGCCACACGACGGGCAGAAGCGGCGGACATCGTGATCATGACAAAGACCATCGAGAGCATCATCAGGCTCATCAGGATGTTCATGCAGTAGGTCAGCATGCTCATCAGTTCGCCGGTGGTGAAGCTGGTGGCGCCGGAGCTCACGATCATCCGGGCGCCGATCCAGGAGATCAGCAGGATGCAGGTGTAGACGGTGCCCATCATGAGCGGGGCGTTCCAGGAAAGGATCATCTCGGCGCGGAGCAGCAGCTTCTGGACGTTGCCGGAGGCCTTGCGGAACTTCTCGCCCTCATGTTCCTCACGCACATACGCCTTGACCACGCGGATGGCCGAGACGTTCTCCTGCACGCTCTCGTTGAGGTCATCGTACTTCTTGAAGGCATCCGAGAAGTAGCGGGTTGCACGCTGCATGATGAACATCAGGCAGGCGCCCAGCAGGATGACGGCCGTCAGGTAGATGGTTGCCAGGCGCGCGTTGATGGAGAACGCCATGAACATGGCGATGATCATGCTGGCCGGAGCACGCACGAACATACGCAGAATCATCTGGTAGGCGTTCTGGATGTTGGTCACGTCGGTGGTCATACGGGTGACCAGGCCGGCGGTGGAATACTTGTCGATGTTGGAGAAGCTGAAGGTCTGAATGTTGCGGTACATCGACCGGCGCAGGTTGCGCGCATAGCCTGTGGAGGCCCGTGCGCCCAGAACGCCGCCCGAGATGCCGAAGAACAGACCCACAATGGCAGCCACGATCATCCAGCCGCCCACACGGTAGATGTGTTCGAGGTTGCCGGCCGTCACGCCGTCGTCAATGATGGAAGACATCAGCTTGGGGATGACCATTTCCATCGTGACTTCGCCGATCATGCAGATCGGCGTCAGCAGGGAGACCAGCCGGAAGCCTTCCGTCTCTTTGTAAAGTGTTTTAAACATTGTTTTCTCCCGTTTGTTACCGTTCTTCTGATTTCAGAATCATTTTTCGTTTCGGATCTGCTGGGCATTGGCCAGCATCTTTTCCAGGATGGATTGCAGCGAGCTCATCTCTTCACAGGTTATCCCGTTCTGCAGGTCCCCTTCAAAGCGGTCGATGCAGTTTGCGAGACGGCCGGCACATTCCAGTCCCTTCTCGGTCGGGACCAGGCTTTTGAGTCTCGCATCCCGCTCCACCGGTTCGCGGAGGATGAACCCTGCCTGCTCCATGCCCTGCAGCATCGTGGTGACGCTGGACCGGCCGATATGGAACCAGGTTTCCAGGTCCCGCTGGTAGACCGCTTTGCCCTGCCGGATATGCCGGACAATCAGTCCCAGGACCCGGCCGCGCATCCCGGTCAGCTCAGGACTGACCTGCCGGGCCACACGGACATCGAGTGCACAGTTGATCTCGTGTGAAGAAAAGCTGAGCATCTGCCCTGCATGGCTGAACTCCCGTTTCTTGGCGGATTCGTCCTTGCTGCTCGCCCTGTTCTGTTCCTCTTGCTTCGTCTTCTTCACCTCGTTTCCCCTTGGCTTTTTGTTTGGTTTCAAACTGTTCGATTTCAAACTGTTAGGTTTCAAACAAAATGATTATAGTCAATCCGCACAGCCTTGTCAAGGCATGGAAATGTGTCATTTTTGTGAATGGCAAAATCTACCGCATCCGGCCGATTTCGGGATCAAAACGGTCCGAATCCACACGCTTCGCGCATCGCCTCATCGCTTGCAAATCCATAGATCCGGCAGGTGTCGTCCTCATAGATCAGCGCGTCTTCCGGCATGGCCGCGGCCAGGGCCTCGGTGGTCGGCTGGCGTTCGCCCCAGGCCTCCCATTTGGAGATCACAAAGAAAACCTTTCCCTGGGGCGGCGTTTCGAGATGCGACACCGGCTGCAGCCAGGCGCGCAGTTCCGGCACGCTGTTGGGGGTGAGTGTCCAGACCTGCACCTGTCCGTCGGTGAGTTCAGTCATGATGTTGCCGTCCCAGAAGGAGGCATAGCCGTTCTCATAGCCGTTTTCTGCCAGGAATTCCGCCGCTCCCCGGTTGGGGTTGACCGCGACCGCCGCCTGGCGGTAATCCAGTCCGGCACGCAGCAGCAGCACGGCCGCCAGGCAGCCGGTGAGCAGCCTGGCATCCGGACGGCGGACCGGGGCGCAGTCCGCGTTGGCGATTTCCAGCAGCGGTACAAAGAGGATGGCCAGCGGCAGCAGATACCGGTCGGAGTGGCCGCTGTTCGTCAGGCCGTAGAGCAAAGCAAAGCAGAGGGTGCCGGTGAGCAGGAACGCACCGATCAGCCGATGTTCCGGCGGGAAGCGCCGGCTGCGCAGCACCAGGCGGAACGCAAACCAGAAGCTGAAGATCAGCAATGCCAGCGCCGCAAGGTTGAAAAGCAGCGTCAGGGAAAAGAGTTTGCCTTCCTGCCAGCCGAAGGAATCCAGCAGCGCATTGAGGAAGAGTTCCAGGCGTTCCAGGCTGCATCCCGTGAAGGCCACATAGCTCTGATCCTGAAAATGATAGATCCGCGAAAGTATCCCCGCATTGACCGCATACCCTGCCAGGGCAAAGAGGTCCCCCGCCGCGCAAGGCAGCAGCAGAACCGCAAAGGGGCTTTTGAGGCTGCGGCGGACGGTTTCTGCCAGCGTGCGGCAGCGGCCCGCATCGAGGCGGCAGAGCATCAGCAATGCCAGCGAGATCGGAATGTGCAGGATGAAGAGCTGCCGCGGACCGCCCAGCGCCGCCAGGAAGGAGAGCAGGCAGAAGAGCACCGCCGCCCCCGCCCGGCCGCGGCGGCCGGCACGGCGGTAGAAGAACAGCAGGCCAAGGCAGGCAAAGCTGACGGCAATATGCGGGATATAGTACAGTCCTTCGAGCACATACTGTCGGTACAGCGCCCCGTAGGGCAGAACCAGCAGACCCGCACCGAACAGCCCGGCATTGGCAAACCGGGCCTGACGTGCAAAGAAGAACCACACGCCCAGATAGAGCAGGATCAGCACGATGCTGCCGATGACCCGCACGGTGTGCCAGTCGGTGAAGAAGCGGAACAGCGGCGCCATGACGAGCTGGGTATTGAGGACGCGCAGCTCGGTCGAGTAGTACCAGTTGGGGCTGAGGATGCTCCCCTCCCCTGCCAGCAGCCGGGCCAAGACCTGTTCGGATGCCATATCCGCATCCAGACGGTTGACCGCCCAGAAATTCCAGTCCGCCACGAGCAGGGCCAGGCAGCCCGCCGCCCAGACGGCGGACAGGACCCGGCCGGTGCGCGGCGGTTTGGATGCCAGTGCCTTTTCCACGTCGGTTTCCTCCCTGTTTTGGATGGATTTGTTTTCATTGTACCGCAAAACCGAAAGGCGTTCAAGGCGCCCGCCTTCAGGAATCCGCCGCCGGATCGATGCTGCCGGTGGTGTCCAGCTGGATGACCGAGCCCCGGCGCACCGTTGTGCCGGCAGCCGGGTACTGGCTGGCAACCCGCTCGCCATCCCCCAGTGCCTGACCGGTGAGCTGGAATTCCGCCAGTTTCTGGCCGGCCGCCTGAACGCGCCAGCCCGTCACGTCGGGAACCTGGGCGAACAGTTTCTGCTGTTCCTCCTCGGTATAGCTGGGCTGAATGCCGAGGCGCGGCAGGCTTTTTTCCAGAATCTCGGCGCAGACCGGGCCCGAGAGCGCACCGCCGCTGGTGGTCCAGCTGTGCGGTTCATCCAGGCAGATCAGCACTGCCAGCTGCGGGTCCTCGATGGGCGCCACCGCCACAAAGCTGGCAATGCGGGCGCTGGCGTCCTCACTGTCCAGCTTCTGGCTGGTACCGGACTTGCCGCCGACACGGTAACCGGCCACGGCCGCATTTTTGCCGGTGCCGGTCTCGACCACGCCCTCCATCAGTTCCCGCATCACGGCGGAGGTCTCGGGCCGGATGACCTGGGCGCGGACGGTGGGCTGGGATTCGCGGACAATCTGGCCGTCCGCGTCGGTGATGGTCTGTACAAGGTAGGGCTGCATCAGTTTTCCGCCGTTGACCACCGCACAGACGGCGGTCAGCATCTGCAGATAGCTGACCTTGCTGCTCTGTCCGAACGAACAGCTGGCCAGCTCCACCGGGCCCGCCCGATCCGGGATTCTGGACCATAAAAAGCCGGCCTTCCCGCGGGGGGAAAGCCGGCTTTTCGTGGTCTGTTCATTGGCGGTCCGGGATGTCCCGGGCCGGATGGGATTACTGTTCTTCCGCGCGGGCCATGGCGAGCCGGAAGTCCTTGAGATCGGTGAAGATCTCATTGGTGTAGGGGTTCTTCTTCTGTTCCAGGGCACGCTTGATGATGATGGCCAGCACGATGACATTGGCCGCCAGCGCCGCGACGGCGATGACGCCCTGCATGGTGGGATTGGCCGCGGTGGGATGGGTGGAGGCATCCATCACGCCGTCCACATAGAGCACCGGCAGCGTGGTGAAGACGCTGTTGTCCTGGAAGCCCGGGAACACCTGGGCGAACATGCACCACAGGGCCAGCGTGTTGGCACGGTTCTGAATCCAGCCGCCCTTGTTCCACAGCGCGTTGGCAAAGGTGGGCGCCAGCAGCAGGGCCAGGCCGCAGTACCAGGCATGGGTGGGCAGGTTGTTGTAGGTGTACTCAAAGTTCCACAGATCGTAAGCAATGATGTACAGGAAGGTCATATCGGGCCAGAGCATATCCTGCTGCTTCTTGGAGGAGTAGATGCCCCACCAGCCGGTCATGCACAGGATGTTCAGGATGCCGGCAATGCCGTTGACCCAGTTCCACCAGCCGCCATAGACCCAGACATTCTCGCTGGAAAGCCACCAGCGGCTGCCGGTCTCGGCCAGCGCCATGGCGCCGCGGACGCCGGATTCAAAGTCGCTGCCGACGGCGATGAGGATGTTGATTGCGACGATCACAAAGGGGAACGCCTTGAACCAGTGGGTCTTGCCGATGCCCCACTTGTACTTGAGCATCATGAAGCCGATGCAGCCGACGGTGGCGGCATAGAGCTTGGCATAATGGAACCAGCTGTTCATGTGCAGGTAGGTGGGGTTGTTGAGCGCCCAGTCCGCCCCCATGGCGGCACCCACAGCCACTGCCACAAAGTAGACCGTGAGTCCCGCCGGCAGGATCAGGAAGCAGAAGATGCCTCCCTGCTTGGTGCGCCGGGCCAGCTCATTGACGAGGATCAGCCCAACGAACACCAGCAGCCAGCCGAACAGCTGCCAGCCGGCCGTGTTGCCGTAAATCTGAAAAAACATACAAAATTCCTCCCGTTGTTTATGATTTTTACCGTGTCGGTGAAGACGCCGGCGGTTCCGGTGTCTCCTCCTGAGGCACGGTAATATCCCGGATCATGGTTTCGTTGCCCTGCACCAGATGGGTATGGCCGCTGCCGCATCCGGGGCAGGTCCGGCCGTGGGCCACCGTGGGATAGACAAGGCCGCAATCGTCGCAGAGGGTCCTGGCAGGGATGACTTCCACCTGCAGCCGCGCCCCCCGCAGCATCTCGGACCGGGCTGCCGCCCAGTTCCAGCAGTCCTGGAGATAGTCTTCCAGCACGCCGGACACTTCGCCCAGCTCCAGCGTCACCGCGGACACCCGCTCAACGCCGTTCTGCCGGCCCACTTCCTCCACGGTGCGGATGATATGAAAGACAATTCCCAATTCGTGCATCTCAGTCTTCCTTCTTGCCGAACCGGATCTTGAATTCCCGCTTGAGCATATAGGGCAGAATGGCCTTGAACTTGTCCTCACTGCGCACCATTGTGCTGCATTCGGGACGCTCGCGGGACAGATGGATGGCATCAAATTCGCACTTGGTCGTGCAGACGCCGCAGCCGATGCACTTGTTGGGGTCCACGACCGAGGCACCGCAGCCCAGGCAGCGGGCCGTCTCCTTTTTCACCTGCTCCTCGGTAAAGGTCAGATGACCGTCCCGGAAGGAACGATGATAGTCGATGTCCTGTGCCATGCCGGCCGTCTGACGGGCGGTGGTATCGTAGCTCTCCAGCGCCAGGTCGGACTTGTCCAGTTCAATGAACTGCCGGCGGTTGCGGCCGATGGTCATGCTGGTGTTGGGCTGAACGAACCGATGGATGGACACCGCGCCCTCCTTGCCCGCCGCAATGGCGTCGATGGCAAACTTGGGGCCGGTATAGACATCGCCGCCCACGAACACATCGGGCTGTGCGGTCTGGTAGGTCAGCGCGTCGGCGACGGCACGGCCGCCCCGGCCCAGTTCCACCTTGGAACCGTCCAGCAGGCCGCCCCACTGGATGCTCTGGCCAATGCTCAGGAACACATGGTCGCACTCCACCGTGACGGTGTCATTGTCATCATAGGTCGGGGCAAAGCGGCCTTCGGCATCGTAGACCGACACACAGCGGCGGAACACAACGCCCACGGCCTTACCGTCCCTGGTCAGGATCTCCTTGGGGCCCCAGCCGCAGTGGACGGATGCGCCGTCCTCCTCGGCCTCGGCGACCTCGGCAGGGGTGGCGGGCATTTGGTCCCGGGCCTCCAGGCAGTACATATCGGCAGCCGACGCGCCGCAGCGCAGGCCGGAACGCACCACATCGATGGCCACATTGCCGCCGCCGACTACCACAATCTTGCCGTCAAGGGTGATCTTCTCCCCTTCGTTCACCCGGTGCAAGAAGTCCACCGCGGTCGTCACGTTGGGGGCGTTCTCGCCGGGAACTCCGGCCTTGCGGCCGCCCTGGCAGCCGATCGCGACATAGAAGGCCTTGTAGCCCTGGGCGCGCAGTTCGTCCAGCGTCACATCCTTGCCGACCTCCACGCCGCAGCGGATCTCGACGCCCATCTGACGGATCACGTCGATTTCGGCCATGACCACGTCCTTCTCCAATTTATAGGAAGGAATGCCGTAGGTCAGCATACCGCCGGGCTTTTGGTTCTTCTCGAACACGGTGGGGCGATAGCCCTTCTCGGCCAGATAGAACGCACAGGACAGGCCCGCCGGACCGGCACCGATAATCGCAATCTTTTCGTCAAAGCCGCCGCGGTTGGAGGGCGGATTGATGGGCGGGACATAGCGGGTGGACGCCTCGAGGTCCTTCTGGGCGATGAACTTCTTCACCTCGTCGATGGCCACAGCCTGGTCGACGGTGCCGCGGGTGCAGGCGTCCTCACAGCGGCGGTTGCAGACACGGCCGCAGACCGCCGGGAAGGGATTTTCCCGCTTGATGAGGGCCAGCGCCTCGGTATAGCGGCCCTGGGCGGCCATCTTCAGATAGCCCTGCACTGCAATGTGGGCGGGGCAGGCCGTCTTGCAGGGGGCCGTGCCGGTATCATAGCAGTTGATGCGGTTTTTGTCCCGGTAGTCGATGTCCCATTTTTCAGGACCCCACTTGACCCGGTCGGGCAGTTCCTGGCGCGGATATTCCACCGGGCCGTGACTGGTGCAGAGTTTCTGGCCCAGCTTGACCGCACCGGCGGGGCAGTATTCGACGCAGCGGCCGCAGGCCACACAGTTTTCCGGCTTGACGCTGGCCACATAGGCCGAGCGGCTCATATTGGGAGTGTTGAACAGCTGGCTGGTGCGCAGGGCATTGCAGATATTCACATTGCAGTTGCAGATGGCAAAGATCTTGTTCTCGCCGTCAATGTTGGTGATCTGGTGGACAAAACCGTTGTCCTCGGCGCGCTTGAGGATGCGCATGACCTCGTCGTAGTCGACATAATGGCCCTTCTTGGTCTCCACCAGGTAGTCGGCCATATCGCCCACGCCAATGCACCAGTCCTCGGGATCGTCACCGCAGCCCTCCCCCATCCGGGCGCGGGACATCCGGCAGGAGCAGGGACTGGCAGCGTATTTGCCGTCATACTTTTTCAGCCAGTGGGAGATGTGTTCGATGTCCACCGACTGATTTTCGGTCTCGATGGCCTTCTCCACCGGGATGACGTGCATGCCGATGCCGGCGCCACCCGGAGGAACCATGGCGGTGATATGCTCCAGCGGCAGGAAAGTCATCCGCTCAAAGAAGGCCGTCACCTCGGGATGGTCCTGGATCTGGCTTTTCTGCATGTTGAAGAACTCGGCACTGCCCGGCACAAACATCGGCAGCACATACTGCTTTTCGTGCTTCTCGTTTTCCCAGTTGTATTCGAGGAGTCCGACATAGCTCATCTGGTACAGCAGCGGCTCCAGCTCCTCGGCAGACTTGCCGGTGGCCTTGACCAGCTCGGGCAGCGTCATGGGCTTGCGCACCTTCATCTTGAGGGCCACATCGGCCATCTCATCGGTGATGAGTCCCGCAAGGCCCCAGTATTCGGGGTCCTCGGCGGTGAGCGGGCGCAGCTTGGCGGGGATGCGGTCGGTAATTTTCTGGCCCAGTTTCAGAATCTTTTCCCGCGGTTTTTCGTCCTTGGGGATCTCAAAGGGCAGCTTGCTCTCGTCGAGAGGAAAATGGGTCTGGCTCATGGTCTGTATCCTTTCTCGTCACAGGATGTCTTACCGATTGTTTTTCCACGCCGCGACCTCGGTCCGCAGCCAGTCGGCCCACGCATCCACACCCTCGCCGGTGCGGGCACAGATGGGAATCACTTTGGCGTTGGGATTGCGCATGCGGATGTTCTCGCGGCATTTTTCCATATCAAAGTCAAAATAGGGCATCACGTCGATCTTGTTCACCAGCACCACATCGCAGACGGTGAACATCAGCGGGTATTTGAGCGGCTTGTCATCGCCTTCCGGCACCGAAAGGATCATGGCGTTTTTCACCGCGCCGGTGTCGAATTCTGCGGGGCAGACCAGGTTGCCCACGTTTTCCAGAATGGCCAGGTCCACGTCCTCGAGGCCCAGGCCTTCCAGGCCCTGGCGGGTCATATCGGCATCGAGGTGGCACATGCCGCCGGTATGCAGCTGGATGGACTTGGCGCCGGTTTCCGCGATGGCCCGGGCATCCACATCGGAATCAATGTCGGCTTCCATCACGCCGATGCGCATCTCCCCTTTCAGTGCCTCGATGGTGCGCCGCAGGGTGGTGGTCTTGCCGGACCCCGGCGAGGACATCAGATTGAGCAGGAACACGCCTTTTTCTTTGAGCTGACGGCGCATTTCTTCGGCCTGACGGTCATTCGACGCAAATACGCTCTGTTTGATTTCGAGAACTTTCACCTTGTCCACAACAAGCATCCTTTCTGGTTCTGCCACGCTCAGATCTGGCTGTGGGCAGAATTTTCCATCTATTGTGAATAGTTTAACACTCGGAAACGCTGCGGTCAACAAAGCCGGCGCATTTCAGTGAAGAGATGAAAAAAAAGCTTTCTATTTGTCGAAATGTATGATAAAATCACGATGTGGTATGTGGTATAGCCACGACAAGGAAAGGAGCCCGGCATGGAATTTGAAAAGCTGTCGGCCCCCAGTCTGAAGGATCTGTTCATCCGGCAGCTGCGGGGCATGATCTTATCGGGGGAGCTGGCCGTCGGCACGCAGCTTCCCCCGGAGCGGGAGCTGGCCCGTCAGATGCAGGTGAGCCGGGCCGTGGTGAACGGCGGCATGGCCGAGCTGGCCAACGAGGGCTTTGTGGAGGTCCGGCCGCGCCAGGGCGCCGTCGTCGCCGACTACCGCCGTCACGGCAATCTGAGCACGCTGGTTGCCATCATGGAGTATCAGGGCGGCATCCTGGGCAAAGAGGAAGTGCGCTCCATCCTGGAAGTGCGGATGGCGCTGGAACATCTGGCGGTGTCCAATGCCATCCGCAGGGCTTCGGACGAATCGCTGGACCGTCTGGGAACCCTGCTGGCGGCCATCGCCGAGTGCGAGTTTCCCGCCCAGGCGGCTGAGGCGGCCTGGACATTCCAGCATGAGCTGGCCGTGGCGAGCGGCAACAGCATCCTGCCGCTGATCTACTATTCCTTCAAATCGCCGGTCATCACGCTGTGGACCCGGTTCTGCCGGCTGTACGGCATCGGGGCGCTCTGCCGCAACGCCGAAAAGCTCTATGACTGTCTGCGGGCCCGGGACCAGGAGGGTGCGTCCCGGTGGATTGATGAATATCTGGGGCAGGCCATCTCGGGCAGCCAGCAGATTTACAGCGAATAAATGACAAAACCCCCGGACCGATCGGTCCGGGGGCTTTATTTATGGAATGGTTGGCCGGTTCAGATTACCACGGCGTGAGTTCCAGATACAGATCCTTGTACTGGCGGGCGGAGTTCTCCCAGGAGACATCCTTGGCCATGTCACGCTGGACAACCTCATCCCAGTGATACCGGTTGACGAAATACTCGGTCTTGGCACGGTTGATCGCATCCAGCAGGAGTCCCGCATCGTAACGGTCAAAGGTGAAGCCGTTGCCGTCGCCGTTGAAGATGTTGTAGGGCTGCACCGTGTCCTTCAGACCGCCGGTTTCCCGGACGATCGGCAGCGTACCGTAATGCATCGCATTGAGCTGGGTCAGGCCGCAGGGTTCAAAGCGGGACGGAACCAGCAGGGCGTCGGCGCCGGCGTAGATCCGGTGTGCCCGGGCTTCGTCGTACTGGATGCAGGCGCTGAACATGCCGCGATAGGCGTTCTCGTAGTAGCGGAAGGTATCCTCGTACACCTGGTCGCCGGTGCCCAGCACGACGACCTGGGTGTTGCCGTCCATGATCTGGGGAACGATGGCGTTCACGAGATCCAGGCCCTTCTGATTGGTCAGACGGGAAATCAGGCCGATGACAAACTTGCCCTGATCCTGCACAAGGCCCAGCTCCTGCTGGAGGGCCAGCTTGTTCTCCCACTTGTGATCCAGCACATTCGTGATGTCGTAGTTGACCGCCAGGGCAGGGTCGGTGGCAGGATTCCACATTCCGTAATCAATGCCGTTGACGATGCCGCGCAGCTTGTAGTTGTGATAGCGCAGGTGATCTTCCAGATTTTCGCCGTACTCGGGCGTCTGGATTTCCTCGGCATAGGTATGGCTGACCGTCGTGATGCGGTCCGCATACGCCAGGCCGGCCTTGAGCATGTTGGCATCCTCGTAGCCCTGTTTCATGGCGCCCATATTGAACACGTCGTCAGGCAGACCCGTCCAGTATTTCAGCGTGGGGATGTTGTAGATGCCCTGGAAGCGCAGGTTGTGGATGGTCAGCACCGTCTTGGCATGGCCGACCGGGGAATCCTGGAACATCGTGCGCAGATACACCGGCACCAGCGCCGCCTGCCAGTCATGGCAATGGATGATGTCGGGAATCCAGTTCATGTAGTTCAGTGCAGCCAGGGCCGCCTTGCTGAAATAGCAGTATTTGGGAATATCGTCCACCAGGCTGATGTAGGGATTGCCGGAGGAGAAGAACTCCTGGTTGTCGATGAAGTCATAGACCACACCGTCACAGATGTACTCCATAATGCCCACATAGTAGTTCCGGCCGGTCTTGCCGAGGTCCATGTAGAATTCGCCGCGGTAGACCATCTTGTCCTGATACTTCTGGGGGATGCAGGCGTACCGGGGCAGAATGACACGCACATCACAGTTCTGGGAAACCAGTTCCCGGGGCAGGGCATACATCACGTCGCCCAGACCGCCGGTCTTGACAAAGGGATGACATTCCGACCCGATAAAAGCAATACTTCTGCGGGGGGAAACATACTGCGGTTCCATAGTCGTCGCTTCTTTCTCCGGCTCAACCGGTTCTTGTGCAGTCGGTTTGGGTTCCTCGGCTGCGGGGACGGGTTCCTGCGCCGCCGGCTTCGGCGGCTCCGCTTCGGGAGCGGGCACCGCCTTCTTGGCGGCGGGTTTGGCTTTTTTGGCCGCAGGTTTTGCTTTCTTGGCGGTCGTCGTCTTCTTGGCAGCGGGCTTCGACTTTTCGGCGGCAGGCTCCGCTTTCTTCGCAGCGGGCGCGGCCTTCTCGGCGGCGGGTTCCGCTTTCTTCGCAGCGGGCGCAGCCTTCTCGGCGGCGGATTCCGCTTTTTTCGCAGCGGGCGCAGCCTTTTCGGCGGCCGGTTCCGCTTTCTTCGCAGCGGGCGCGGCCTTCTCGGCGGCGGGCTCCGCTTTCTTCGCAGCGGGCGCGGCCTTCTCGGTGGCGGGTTCTGCTTTCTTCGCAATGGGCGCAGCCTTCTCGGCGGCGGATTCTGCCTTTCTGGCAGCGGGCGGAGCTGCCTTCACTTCGGTCGTCTGCGCCTTGGCAGACTTCGCTTTTTTCTGTGCCACAACAACGCTTCCTTTCAAATTGGTAGTATGCCGATGCGCAAAGGCGATGAGTCTCCCAAAGCGTTCCCTCGGCAGGCCCTTCCCGGAACGGCAATCGGCAAGGAAAATCAGCAGCCAATGCTTCCGATTTTTCCAACCGTATAAAGAAAGATTAGCATATTTTCGTTCAAATTTCAATTACCAGCGCATGATTTTCCCTCTTCGGCGGGGTTTCGGGGTACTTTTTTGGCAAATTTGGGGGACGGGCGACAGCTTTCCGCCAAAAGCGCCGTCAGATTTTGTCGGCCCGGCCGGGGTCGGAAAAGGCAAATTCAATCGTGATGTGCTTGCACTCGTCCACGGTGACGCGGCGGACCAACTGCTGCAGCTGGGATTTTCCGAGGTGTTCAAACCGCAGAAAATCCCGGATTTTGCCGGCCAGCTCCTGTTCTCTGTCGCTGCCGGATGTTCCCGCCGCAAGCCGGTGCAGTTCCGTCCGGGTCTGCTCTTCCTCCCGGTGGAGCTGGTCGGAAATATAGGCAAATTCCTCTTCGCTGAGTTTGCCGGCGGCCTTGTCCTTGTAGGCGGTCAGCCTGGTCCGGCGCGTCTGCTCCAGCCGCTGTTCGAGCTGCTGTCTGCGGATTCTGGGATTCCACTGCTTTGGCCCGACATCTGCTTTCTGATGTGCGAGGGCAGCGGGGTCCACCCTGCCCTGCGCGAGGGTCCGCAACGTTTCCAGCACGGTCTGCACCACCGCATCCTCCCGCACGCTGTGGGAGGTACAGCGGTGCAAAGCCGGGTCCCGGTAATAGCCGTAGCAGTTCAGATACCAGTACCTGCCCCGCTTCTTGGCATACAGCGGGCTTCCGCAGTCGGCACAGTATGCAATGCCGGTCAAGAGATGCGGATGGTCCGAAGCCCGGTAGGTACGGACCTTCTGCATCTGCTGGGCCAGGGAAAACGCTTCCCGGCTGACGAGCGGCGGATGGGTTCCCGGCACGATGATCCATTCCTCGGGAGGCACCCGGCGGCGTTCATGGACTTTATAGCTGACCATCCGGGTGAACTGCTGCGCCATGTCTCCCTGATAGACCGGATGGGACAGGATGCGGCGGACGGTCTCGGCACTCCAGAGGCCGGTGAACTTCCGGTTCTGATGGCTGCGGTATTGGCTGACCGCCGGGGACGGAACGCCTTCGCGGTTGAGCAGTCCGGCAATCTGTGTCCGGCTGGCCCCGCCCAGAAACAGCGCATAGATCCGCCGGACGGTGGGGGCGGTCCGTTCATCGGGCAGCAGGCGGTACCGGTCCCGGGGATCCATGCGATAGCCATAGGGCGCCTGTCTGCCCAGGAACTTGCCCTGCCGTTTGAGGATATTCAGCGATGTCCTGACCTTGGAGCTGGCATCGGCGGCGTAGAAGTCATTAAACACATTCTTGAAAACCGCCATCTGCCGGACACTGTCGGTGTTCTGGGCGGAGTCGTACTGGTCATTCACCGCGATGAAGCGCACGCCCATCCGCGGGAAGATCTGTTCCAGATACCGGCCTGTCTCGGTGTAGTTGCGTCCCAGGCGGGAGAGGTCCTTGACCAGGATGCACCGCACGCTGCCGTCCATCAGGCAGGCGGTGAGCTCCTGGAATCCCGGGCGGTCAAAATCCGTACCGGTATGGCCATCGTCCACAAATTCCCGGGTGATCCGGAACTGATGGTGCGCCGCCCAGGCCCGCAGAAAAGAGCGCTGGTTCTGGATGGAATCCGACTCGGCCGCCGGGCCGTCGGCGGAGGACAGGCGCAGATAGATGGCGGTCTCGGTCAGGTCGGCAGTTGTCATATCAGGGTTCCTCCCCGGTTTCGGTGTTGAGATAGCGGATCAGCCGTTCCAGGCAGTCGGCCAGTGTCGGGGCGTTCTCCTCCTCGGCAAACCGGATCGTGACAGGCAGAAGTTCCATGCCCGATGCCTCCTTTGATCGAGAAAGTGTCCGGCAGGTGCCGGGTTCCTTCCATCCTATGCGCCAGTCGGGGGAATTTGCAGCTCAGACGGCTTTGCAGCGCGGCCGGACTGTGGTATGCTACAGGTATGAGATTCATTCCGCCATAAGGAGGCTTTTCCATGATCTGCAAAACCACAGCCGAGATGAAAGAGATGGACCGCATTGCAATTCAGCAGCGGGGAATTCCCTCCCTGCGTCTGATGGAGACCGCCGCCGGGCATGTCACGGCCGCCGTTCAGGCCCGGCTGGCCCAAACCGGGCGGCAGGGAAACGTGCTGATTTTCTGCGGTCCCGGCAACAACGGCGGCGACGGGTTCGCCTGCGCCTGGCAGCTGCTGGAAAAAGGCATCGGTGCGACGGTCTGTTTTGTCGGCAAGGCCGAAAAGATGACCGACGACGCCCGGGCCGAACGGGACCGGTTTCTGTCGATGGGCGGTGCGGTGGAACCCTACCAGGGCGATCCGGTATCCCGGGAGGCCGGATGTCTGGTGGATGCGCTGTTCGGCGTCGGACTGGACCGTCCCGTGGGCGGGATGTTTGCCAGAGCCATTGCCGCCATCAATGAGGCACACCAAGACGGCGTTCCCGTGGTGGCCTGCGACATTCCTTCCGGCATTGAGGGCAACACCGGCGAGGTGCTGGGCATCGCCGTGCAGGCGGACGAGACCGTCACCTTCAGCTGTGCCAAGCCCGGCCTGCTGACTGGTGCGGGTCGGCAATGTGCGGGCAGTCTGCGCGTCTGTGACATCGGCATCCCGCAGGATCTGCTGAACGGGTGACCCCGTATGGTCCAGACCGTGGTACCGGACCCATCCGGTCGGCGGTATAATATTCGCTGCGCTTGATCTCGCCGGGCAGGTCGATGCCCGTTGCCCCGCACAGCCCGAAGGCCTCAAAGTAGCGGCAGAAAGCCTCCTTGCCCAGGCGTGCCCCGACCTGGATGAAGCAGGGATTGCAGCTGACCGCCAGGCCCTGGGCCAATGTTTCATTGCCGTGGATATGGCCGTTTGCACACCGGAAGGTTGTGCCAGACACCCGGATTTTGCCCGCGCAGACAAAGCGGGTGTCCTTGGTGACGACACCGGCATCCAGCGCCGCCGAACAGGTGATGAGCTTGAAAACACTGCCGGGCTCATACAGATCGCTGATGGCCTTGTTGCGCCACTGCGCCTGCTGGGCCTGCTGCAGGGCGGCGCTGCGCTCCTCCCCGCTGAGGGCATTGACTTCGGCACGGAGCGTTTCGTCCACGATGGTGCGGGGATCGTTGGGATCATAGTCGGGTTTGGTGGACATTGCCAGCACCGCCCCGGTGTTGACATCCATCACGATGCCCACCGCCCGGGACGCCACATGATGTTCCTCCACCGCCGCCTGAAGAGCGCTTTCCAGATACTGCTGGATGTCCGCCCGGATTGTCAGCGTCAGGCTGCATCCCGGCACGGCATCGACGAGGGTGCTGTACCCTTCCGGCATGTCGTAGCCCCAGGCGTTCTTGGCCGTGAGCACCACCCCGTTGCTGCCGGTGAGCTGCTCGTCGTATTCCAGTTCCAGCCCCCACAGCCCGCGATTGTCCACATCGGTGAATCCGAGCAGACAGCCCATGAAATCCCCCTGCGGATAGACCCGCCGGGTGTCCTGCAGAAGATAGATTCCCTCGGCACCGTTTTCGGCGCACCAGGTGCGGACCTGCTCCGCCATCTCACGGTCTACCCGGCGGCGCAGCAGGCAGTCATTGCTTTTGCGCTGGGAGAGTTTTTCGAGGGTCTGTGCCTCGTCAAGTTCCAGGATCTCGCTCAGCGCCCGGGCCGCAGGCTCCACCAGCTCATCGGCCAGTTCCCGCGGGGAGGCGCGGACTGTCCAGCAGGTTTCGCTGGATGCCAGGGTGGCGCCGTCCGCCGAATAGATTTCCCCGCGGGCGGCGGGCAGCACCGTGTCGCGCAGCTGCTGGGCCGCGGCCCGGTCCGCGTAGCCGCCGGTGTCCAGAATCTGAAGACAGAACAAGCGCACCAGCAGACCGCCGAAACAGACCACCGCCGCGCACCCTGCCAGTACCCGGATGCGCCGGCGGATATGCCGGTCCTGCGCAGGGCTCAGATACCGTTTGGTTTCCCGTTCAGGTTTGTGCATAACCATCCCCCCATATCCGCAGGGTATGCGGACCCACCCGCGGTGATGAAGATTTTCCGGCATTGTGTACCATCTTCAGTCCGGATTTTCTACATCCCGGCGTTTCGCCGAATTCCAATGGGATTTTTTAGGTATTTCTTCCCTTGACGGTCCTCGGGATTGTCTATATACTAATAAGGAAGTAAGTTTGACATTTATTTGTCAATATCGTATTCTGTGACAATCCATCCTACTGTACTGGAGGTAATTCCTATGGCACGATTCACTCTCCCCCGCGATCTGTATCACGGCAAGGGCGCCCTCGAAGCACTGAAGAGCTTCACCGGCAAGCGCGCGATCGTCTGTGTCGGCGGCGGCTCGATGAAGCGGTTCGGATTTCTGGACCGCGCCGTTTCCTATCTGAAGGAAGCCGGCATGGAAGTGGAACTGTTTGAAGGCATTGAGCCCGATCCGTCCATCGAAACCGTGATGAAGGGCGCCGCTGCGATGGAAAAATTCCAGCCCGACTGGATCATCGCCATGGGCGGCGGTTCTCCCATTGACGCGGCCAAGGCCATGTGGATCAAGTATGAGTATCCCGACATCACCTTTGAGGAGATGTGCAAGGTGTTCGGCATCCCGCCGCTGCGCCGCAAGGCCCGCTTCTGCGCGATCTCGTCCACGTCCGGCACCGCTACCGAGGTGACGGCCTTCTCCATCATCACCGATTACCAGAAGGGCATCAAGTACCCCATCGCCGACTTTGAAATCACGCCGGATGTCGCGATCGTCGATCCCGAACTGGCCGAGACCATGCCCAAGAAGCTCGTGGCCCACACTGGTATGGACGCAATGACCCACGCCATTGAAGCGTATGTCTCGACGGCGCACTGCGATTACACCGATCCTCTGGCGATCTTTGCCATCCGCATGATCGAGAACGATCTGGTGGACAGCTACAACGGCGACATGGAAAAACGCGATGCCATGCACAATGCACAGTGTCTGGCCGGTATGGCGTTCTCCAACGCGCTGCTGGGCATTGTCCACTCGATGGCTCACAAGACCGGTGCGGCCTTTGCGGATTACGGCGCCCATATCATCCACGGTGCCGCTAACGCAATGTATCTGCCCAAGGTCATCGCCTTCAATGCCAAGGACCCGACCGCCAAAGCCCGCTACGGCGTCATTGCCGATGAGATGAAGCTCGGCGGCGCCAACGACGATGAGAAGGTCAAGCTGCTCATCGAGTATCTGCGCGGCATGAACGATGCGCTGAACATCCCGCACTGCATCGCCCACTATGGCCCGGACAGCTATCCCTGCGAAAAGGGATTTGTGCCGGAGGATGTCTTCCTGGCACGTCTGCCCGAGATTGCCAAGAACGCCATCGGCGACGCCTGCACTGGCTCCAACCCGCGTCAGCCCAGCCAGGAAGAGATGGAAAAGCTGCTCAAGTGCTGCTACTATGACACCGAGGTGGATTTCTGATCCTTCCGTTTCCCCGAATGTCCGCGCCCGGCTCTGCGTGAGCCGGGCGCTTTTGCTGCAAGAGAGGTTCTGCCATGACCGAACTGTATCATCTGACCCCCATCGGCAGGATGGTCCTGCGCGCCGATGAGGCCGGGCTGTGCGGCGCGGATCTGTGCACCGGTTCCGGACCGGTGCCGGATGCCCTGCCCTGCGCCCTGCTGGAGCAGGCCGCCCGGGAACTGGACGAGTATTTTGCCGGCACACGCCGCTGCTTTTCGATTCCGCTGCATCCGGCCGGCACACCGTTTGAGCACCGTATCTGGCAGGCCCTGTGCCGGATTCCCTACGGCGAGACCCGCAGCTATGCCGAACTGGCGGCCATGGCCGGGCATCCCGGTGCCTGCCGTGCGGCGGGGTCCGCCATCGGGCGCAATCCGCTGCTGATCTTTGTGCCCTGCCACCGGGTGATCCGTTCGGATGGATCACTGGGTGGGTTCCGTGCCGGGCTCGACGTCAAGAAATGTTTGTTGGCCCTGGAATCGAACCAGAATTGCTGACTTGATACCGCAATATCTCTTCATTTCGTACAAATATTGACTTCTTCCATTCGCCGGGCTTATAATACCTGTGGGAAAACATAAGTGAGGTGTTTGAAGGAATGAGCAATGCACAAGCACAGCGTGCCCCCGCCGCTGAGCCTATGTTCTCAAGGCATGCCCTGGTTGCGCTGATTCTGCCGCTCTTGCTGGAGCAGTTTTTGTCGGTGACGATGGGCATGGCCGATACCCTGATGGTGTCGGGGGTCGGTGAGGCCGCCGTCTCCAGCGTCAGTCTGGTGGACAGTCTGAACATTCTGATCATTCAGATTCTGTCGGCGCTGGCCACCGGCGGCGCGGTCATCAGTAGCCAGTATCTGGGACGCCGCGACGCCGACAGTGCCCAGCGCAGTGCGGCACAGCTGTACACCGTCCTGGGGGTAAGCACGATCTCGGTCATGATTATCGTGATGGTGTTCAGCCGGCTGATTCTTCGGCTGGTCTTTGGCCGGATTGACGACGACGTGATGACCTTTGCCCAGATTTACTTTCTGATCAGTGCAGCCTCCTACCCCTTCATCGGCTTCTACAATGCCGGTGCCGCCCTGTTCCGTGCCCAGGGCAACAGCCGCATCTCGATGCTGGCCAGCCTGGTCATGAACATCATCAACATCTGCGGCAACGCCCTGCTGATCTACGGGTTCAATCTCGGTGTTCTCGGCGCTGCGCTGGCCACCCTGATCGGGCGGATCTTTGCGGCGGTCTGGGTATTCTGGCAGCAACAGCAGCTGGAAAACCCGCTGCGCATCTCCCAGTGGTCCGACCTCAAACCGGACGGCACGCTGATCCGGCGCATCCTTGCCATCGGTATTCCTTCCGGACTGGAAAACGGCATGTTCCAGATCGGCAAGCTCTGCGTCAGCAGTCTGACCTCCACCCTCGGCACCGCCGCCATTGCGGCCAACGCCGTCTCCAACAGCGTGAGCAGCATGGCCAACATTCCCGGCAACACGATGAGTCTGGCCATGATCCCGGTGGTCGGGCGGTGTCTGGGCGCCGGCGACAAACGCCAGGCCAAACGCTATGCACTGCTTCTGCTGGGCATCGCCGTGGTCGGTCTGTTCATCACCAATGCAGCGCTGTTCGTGCTGATCCCCTGGATTTCCACTTTGTTCCATCTCTCGGCGGAAGCCACCAGCATGTGCGTCACGGTGGTGCACTGGTTCGCCATCTTCAGTGTCTTTTTCTGGGCGACCAGCTTCACGCTCCCCAATGCCCTGCGCAGCGGCGGCGATGCCAAATTCACCATGACGGTGAGCATCTTCAGCATGTGGCTGTTCCGCGTGATTCTGAGCTACTTCTTTGTTCTCAAGCTCCACATGGGGCTGACCGGCGTCTGGTTCGGTATGTTCATCGACTGGATCTGCCGGAGCTGCTTCTTCCTTCTGCGCTTCGTCAGCGGCAAATGGATGAACCACAAGGTCATCTGATCATAAGAAAAAACCGGCAGGCCCCAGGGCCTGCCGGTTTTTTGTATTACAGGATATCCCGCTGGATCGGGGTCAGGAAAAGCCGCTCGGTCTCATCGCGGGAGGAGGACTGTCCCAGCGCCCACATCAGTTTGGCCACCACGGCCTCGGGCGTCATGTCCCGGGCCTCGACCACACCGGGCAGGGCCTTGGCGGCGCGGCCCACCTCGTACACAGCCAGGTCGCTGCCTTCGTGCGGGACCTGGGTCGTAAAGACCGCCAGTCCCCCTGCGGCGCACCAGTCGCGGACCGCGGCAAACATCGGGCCGTTGTCCCCGCCGGGCAGTCCGCCCACGCCGAAGCTTTCCAGCACCAGGGCATGGTAATGGCCGGCCAGCAGCGGAATGCAGTCCGCCTGCATCCCGGGAACCAGACGCAGCACAAAGACCGAGGGGTCCAGCCGGTCATAGAACCGGACCCGGGCATCGGGGTCGGGGTTGGGCAGGAAGGGAATGAGACGCTTGTCCCTAAAAATCGCTGTTTCGGGATAGTCAATGCTGGAAAAGGCATTGAAACTCTTGGTCCGGGTCTTGCGGGCACGGGTTCCGAGAATCACCTTGTTGTCAAAGACGATCTGGACGCCCCACGCCTCATCATGGCAGGCGTACAGCAATGCACGGGCGAGGTTGTTGCGGGCATCGGTGTCCCGGTTATAGATGGATTTCTGGCTGCCGGTGAGCACCACCGGTTTGGGGCTCTGCTGGATCATATAACTCAGCGCTGCCGCCGTATAGGCCATCGTATCGGTGCCGTGGGTGATGACAAAGCCGTCATACCGGTCATAGTTTTTCCGGATGGCCGCCTCAATCCCCTGCCATTGTTCGGGTCCGATGCTCGTCGAATCCAGATTGTAGAGCTGCACGGCCTCCACATGGCAGAAGTCCGCAGCTTCGGGCAGGAACGACAGCAGTTCCTGCGAAGTGATGGCCGGGGCCAGCCCGCCCGCCGCCGTCGGCCGGGAAGCGATCGTCCCGCCGGTGGCCAGAAGCAAGATATGTTTCATGCGATCCTCTCTTTTATGTTGTCCCGGCATGCCGCCGGTGGTTTGCCCTTATTATAGCATTGTACCGGGGTAGTGACAATGCCCGGCCCGCGCTGGCAGCCGCAAAAAAAGAGAGCCGGGGGGGATTGACAACTGTGTATATAGTGTATATACTGTTCATATAAGATATAAACAGTTTACATCTTTAAGGAGGAACACGGCATGGAGCTGTACATCTCCAATGCCGGGCAGGAACCGATCTACGCGCAGATCACGCGGCAGATCCAGAACAAGATATTGTCCGGTGAATTGAAAGAAGGCGATGCCCTGCCCAGCATCCGGCTGTTGGCCAAGGAGCTGCGCATCAGCGTCATCACCACCAAACGGGCCTACGATGACCTGGAAGCTGCGGGGTATATCCTGACGCAGCCGGGGCGCGGCAGCTTTGTGGCACCGCAGAATCCATCGCTGGTCCGGGAAGAAAGCCTGAAACAAGTGGAGGAATGTCTGACCGGAGCGATTGACGCGGCACGGCGCGGCGGCATCACCCGGGAGGAGGTTCTGCAGACACTGAACCTGCTATGGGAGGAATAACGATGTCGGAACGGTATGCCGCCGAACTGCACGGCGTTATCAAAGAGTTTCACGATTTTACGCTGGGTCCGTTGGACCTGAAAATCCAGTCGGGGACCATTGTCGGCCTGGTCGGAGAGAACGGCGCCGGCAAGACCACCACCCTGAAGCTGATGACCGGGGTAAACCGCCCCACAGCCGGCGAAGTGCGGCTGTTCGGGGGTGATCCCACCGACGCTGCCGCGCGTCACGAGGTCGGCGTGGTATTTGAGGAGGCGTTTTTCTGCGAAGCACTCACGCCGAACCAGATCGGACGCAGTCTGGCGGGCATCTACGGCCGGGACTGGGACGCCGATTTCTATGCCTCGATGCTGAAGCGCTTTGCCCTGCCGCCGGACAAAATGCTGCGGGAATTCAGCCGCGGGATGCGGATGAAGCTGAACCTGGCTGCGGCGTTCGGGCACCGGCCCAAACTGCTGATTCTGGACGAAGCCACCAGCGGGCTGGACCCGGTGGTGCGCAGCGAGATGCTGGATCTGTTTCTGGACTTCATCCAGGATGAAGCGCACAGCGTTTTGATCAGCAGTCACATCACAAGTGATCTGGAGCAGATTGCCGACTCCATCGCTTATCTGCACCGCGGCAAGCTCCTGTTCCACGAGAACAAGGACAGCCTGTTGCAGGAATACCGGCTGATCCGGTGCAGCGCCGCCGATCTGGACAAAATTCCGGCCGAATGCCGGATCTTCACCCGCCGCACCAGGTTCGGCTGCGAGACACTGGTCAAAGGCTGGGAGGATGTGCGGCATGCGCTGCCCGATGCGGTCAGCGATCCCGCCGGGATTGATGACATCATGCGCTTTACAAGCGGGAGGGATGCACAATGAAAGGTCTGTTGTACAAGGATTTCCGGATTCTTCTGACTTCCTACAAGAAAAACGCCGTTCTTCTGCTGTTCGTGTATGCGCTACTGGCCGCCACGTCCGACATTCCCTATACGCTGTACATCCTGATGTTCGCGGTCGGGCTGTATGTGATCTCGACGCTGAGCTTTGACGAGCAGTGCAAATGGGATTGTTATGTGCGCACCATGCCGGTCTCGCCGGAGGAGGTCATCGGGGCCAAGTATCTGCTGGGGCTCTGCATCTTTCTGCCCTGCGCGGTGATCTGTCTTGCGCTGAGCCGGATTCTCTCGGCCGATGCACCGATGGAAGAATCTCTTCTCACCTGTGCGGTGCTCACAATGGTCACGCTGCTCTACTATTCCTTCAGCCTTCCGCTTTCCATCCGGTACGGGAGTGTCAAGGGCCGCACCGCCGTCCTGCTTGCGGCTGTTTGTCTCGGCTGCCTTTTGGTTCCCTTTCGTCAGAGTATGCATGTTCTCCCGCAGATGACCTTCTCCCCTGTGCTGCTTTCCGCCGTGATGCTGGCTGTCGGCGCACTGGCCTACCTGATCAGCTGGCGGGTAAGCACTGTGATCTACGCCAAAAAAGAGTACTGATCCGAGCCGCTGCCGGAGAGAATCCCTTGACAAACCGCACCTGCACGGGTATAATAAATATCACCGTGCAGGTGTCGTACAACGGCTAGTACATCAGCCTTCCAAGCTGAGGACGAGGGTTCGACTCCCTTCACCTGCTCCAGTGCAAACGCCGGGAAGAATCTTCCCGGCGTTCTTTTTATCCTGTCAAAAGCAGGCGGTGCCAGAAGGCACCGCCTGCTTTTTTTGAGTCCCGGTCAGACGAAAAAATGATTCGAAGGATTTCCGGTCAGGTCCGGGGCTCTGCCTGTTTTTGCTGCGTTTGGGCATGGCACAGGCAATGATTGGGGCAGCCGCTGCACCCGCCTCCGCAGGAGCAGGAATGCTTTCCCGCCTTTTTCTCCCGGCGGATGGACAGACAGGCTGCCGCAAACAGCAGAATGACAAGGGCCGTTCCGATCCCCGTTGCGAGGTTGGCACGGACAAGTTCCAGGATGGCAGCAAACATGGGAAGTCTCCTTTCTCAGATCAGGCCGCAGCCGTCCCGGGGGTTGTGGTCGGGATGGCCGACGGAACAGGTTTGCGGAACAGCAGCCAGACAAGCAGCACCAGGGCAGCCGCACCGGCCAGCGTGCCGGCTCCGAAGGCAACCTCTCCGAGCAGCAGGCCGCCGAGCTGGTAGACCATGAGGGCAATCAGGTAGGCAAAGCCGCACATATAACCGATGGCTGCGGCTGTCCAGCGGGGACTGTTCATTTCACGCCGGATGGCACCCATCGCAGCAAAGCAGGGAGCGCAGAGCAGGTTGAACAGCATGAAGGAATACGCCGAGAGCTGCGTGTAATCGGCCGCCACGAGGCCCCAGATTTCGTCGCCGTTTTCCGCCAGTTCTCCTGAGTAATGATAGAGAACACCGAAGGTGGAGACGACGTTCTCCTTGGCAATGAGACCGGTGACGGTCGCCACGGCGGCTTTCCAGTTGCCGAAGCCAAGCGGCGCAAAGAGGACACAGACCACCGATCCGATGCCGGCCAGCAGCGAATGGTCCTGATCCTCCACCATGCCCCAGCTGCCATTCTCGATCCCGAATGCCTGCAGGAACCACAGAATGATGCTGGAAACCACGATGACGGTGCCCGCCCGCTTGATGAAGGACCAGCCGCGTTCCCAGGTCGCGCGCAGCACGTTGCCCCAGGCAGGCACATGATAGGACGGTAGTTCCATGACGAAGGGAGCCGGTTCGCCGGCAAACGGCCGGGTCTTTTTCAGCACAATGCCCGAGATGACGATGGCCGCCACGCCGACAAAATAGGCCGAGGTCGCCACCAGGCCGGACCCTCCGAACAGGGCGCCGGCGATCAGGCCGATGATGGGCATTTTGGCGCCGCAGGGAATGAAGGTGGTGGTCATGATGGTCATGCGGCGGTCACGTTCATTCTCAATGGTCCGGGAGGCCATGATGCCCGGCACGCCGCAGCCCGACGCGATGAGCATCGGAATAAAGCTTTTGCCGGACAACCCGAACCGGCGGAAGATCCGGTCCATGATGAAGGCCACCCGGGCCATATATCCCACATCCTCGAGCACCGAGAGCATCAGGAAAAGAACCAGCATCTGCGGGACAAAGCCGATCACCGCGCCGACACCGCCGACGATTCCCTCTACCACAAGGCCGGTCAGCCAGTCGGCACAACCGGCCGTTTTCATCAGGACGGAGAGATTGCCCTGGACGATCTGCCCGACCAGAACGTCATTGGTCCAGTCGGTGAGGAAGGAGCCGAATGCTCCCATCGAGACGGAGTAGACCGCCCACATGACGGCGGCAAAAATCGGCAGCGCCAGAACCCGGTTGGTGACAATGCGGTCAATCCGGTCCGAAACAGTCCGTGTCCCCTTGCGGGAAGTCCGGCTGACCGCCGAGTTGACAACGCGACCGATGAAGGTGTAGCGCTGGTCGGTGATGAGGCTTTCGGCGTCATCCTGCAAGGCCTCCTCACAGGCCGCAATGCGCTGTTCGATCTGTCCGGCGGTCCGGTCATCCAGCCGGAGTCCGGCCCGGATTTTCTCATCACGCTCAAACAGTTTGACGGCGTACCAGCGGCGGAACCGCTCCTCTACCGCATCGCCGAGCATCCCCTCAATGTCCAGCAGGGTTTCTTCGACGTGGCCGGTAAAAACCGACGGGCGGTTCCGGATTTCCCGGCGGGAAGCAGCGCGGACAGCCGCCTGCGCCGCATCGCGGCTCCCCTCCCCTTTCAGGGCGCTGATTTCCAGGACCTCACATCCCAGCGCATCGGACAGCGCTTTGAGATGGATCCGGTCCCCCCGCCGGCGCACAAGATCCATCATGTTGACGGCAATCACCATCGGGATGCCCAGTTCGAGCAGCTGGGTGGTCAGATAGAGATTCCGCTCCATGTTGGTGCCGTCCACAATGTTCAGGATGGCGTCCGGCTGTTCCTGGACCAGGTAGCTGCGGGCGACAACCTCCTCCAGCGTGTAGGGGGAGAGCGAATAAATGCCCGGCAGGTCCTGCAGAAGGACATCCTTATGACCTTTCAGCCGGCCTTCTTTTTTCTCCACCGTGACGCCGGGCCAGTTGCCCACATACTGATTGGAGCCGGTCAGATCATTGAACAGCGTTGTCTTGCCGCTGTTGGGATTGCCGGCCAGTGCGATCTTGAATTCCATGGCGTACCCCTTTTCTTTTAGTTTGTTTTAACTAACTTTCTGGACAAAAAATCAGGCCTCCTGCAGCTCGATCATGGCAGCGTCAGCCTTGCGGATGCTCAACTCATAGCCGCGCACCGTGAGTTCCATCGGATCGCCCAAGGGTGCTACCTTGCGCAGCGTGACCTGCACACCGCGGGTCAGTCCCATATCCATGATCCGGCGCCGCACCGGTCCTTCCCCGTGCAGCCGTGCCACCGTCACCGTTTCGCCCACTTTTGCCTGTTTCAAGGTTCTCATCGTCTTCCTCCTCTTTCAGAATATTCCGCTGCTGCATGGATTTTAACGCACCAGGATGCGTCCGGCCATTCTTTCATCCAGGGCGATCCGGCCATCCCGCAGCTGCAGGATCATGCCGCCGCCCACGCGGCTGATGATGGTCACATCGGCATCGGCGGCAAACCCGAGTTCGGCCAGATGCCGGCGCACATCATCCCGGCCGGTGATCCGGCAGACCCGCACGGTTCTGCCGGGTTCCATCATGTTCAAAGGCACCATGCCTTCCCCCTTTTCTGTATGGTATAGGTTTTCGCAAGAATTAGTTGCGACTAACTTTGACAGTTTGTAGTTTAGCATCTCTAACTCGTTTTGTCAACGGGACAAACTGTACTTTTTTTGTGTTCGGATACGCAGACAGAAAAAGAGGCATCCCCTGTGCAGGGGATGCCTCTTTGGGCAAACCGGTGTGGTTATTTCTGGAAGCCGGTGATCTCGTCAAAGTGGTAGGTAACGCCGTTGATCACAACGGTACCCTTGGCCATGGCGCCGCTGATCGGATCGAAGTAGCAGCGGCCTTCCTTGGTGATCTGCCAGCCCTTGACCATCTGGCCATTGGCATCATAGCGGACCCACTTGCCGCCGTCGGATTCCTGATAGACATCCTTCGA
>NZ_JAXJZK010000045.1:0-6239 GCF_036306485.1 Gemmiger sp.
AAGAGAGAACCGGGGCTGTAGGCTTTGCGGGGTGAGCGGCGAAGGGGTGAGAGGGTGGCGGGGTGTGGTGGAGCGGCGAGGGGCGGGCGGCTGCTCACGGGAAGCGGGGGCCGGCGGCCGGGCGGGGGCGGAGGCGTTGGGAAGGGTGACGGGCGGGGGAAGGCGTGACAAGGCAAATAGAAGAAAACCGGAGGTTGCGGGCGGCGGGGATGAGCGGCGTGAGGTCAGAGAGTGGCAAGGGTGTGGTGGGGCGGTGAAGGGGTGGGCGGCTGCTCGCGGGAAGTGGAGGCCGGTGGCCGGACGGGGGCGGAGGCGGTGGAAAGGGGGACGGGCTGGAGAGAGGTGCGAAAAGGCGAATAGAGAAAAAACGGGGCGGCGGGCTTTGCAGGGTTGAGTGGCGAAGGGGTCAGAGGGTAGCGGGGTGTGGTCGAGCGGCAAGGGGCGGGCGGCTGCTCACGGGAAGCGGGGGCCGGGGGCCGGGCGGGGGCGGAGGCGTTGGGAAGGGGGACGGGCTGGGAGAGGCGCGACAGGGCGAATAAGAGAGAACCGGGGCTGTAGGCTTTGCGGGGTGAGCGGTGAAGGGCAGGCGGCTGCTCGCGGAAAGTAGGGGCCGGTGGCCGGGCGGGGGCGGAGGCGGTGGGAAGGATGACGGGCGGGGAGAGACGCGACGGGGCGAATAGAAGAAAACCGGGGCGGCGGACGGCAGGAGTGAGCGGCGAAGGGGTGAGAGTGAGACGGGGTGTGGTGGAGCGGCGAGGGGCGGCTGCTTGCGGAAAGTGGGGCCGGTGGCCGGACGGGGGCGGTGTTGGGAAAGGTGACGGGCCAGGGAGAGGCGCGACGGGGTGAATAGAGGAAACCAGGGCTGCGGGCGGCAGGGGTGAGTGGCGAAGGGACGAGAGTGAGGCGGGGCTGAGAGAGGGCAAACAAAACCGCCCCGGGCGGAGCGGTGGGCTCCATCCGGGGCGGAAACATCCGGGATCAGAAACGGGCGCAGGCAAAGACCGTGGCGCCGGACGCCCGCGCGGCGGCCAGGCCGGTGGGGCTGTCCTCAAAAATCATTGTGTGGGCGGCATCGACGGAAAAATGCGCCATGGCGCGCAGATACCCTTCGGGGGAAGGCTTGTTGTGCTCGACGTCCTCCTGCGTCAGGATCAGCTCGAACCAGTCGCGGCAGCCGAAATGGTCGAGAATCTCCACCGCGTTGCGGCGGCTGCCCGTGGTGACCAGCGCCAGGTGCCAGTCGCTGCGCATCGCGGCCAGAATGGCAAAGAGCGCTTCATTCTTGCGCGCCGCGCCCAGACAGTCCGAATACAGCGCCTTCTTGCGCTCATGGACCCGCTCAAGAAGGGCGTCGTCGGGGTGTCCGCCCATCAGGGGCGGCAGAAAGTCCCGGTAATGACGGCCGTTGCAGTGCTCGGCATAGTAGGCATCGGTGACCGTGAAGCCCGCCTCGGCCAGTGCGCGGCGGTAGCTCTCGGCGTTGACCGCGACGGTATCGAACAGCGTACCGTCCAGGTCCACGGCAATCAGTCCCTTCACAGTTTTCCCTCCTCCTGCCAGGCCGCCAGATCGTTCGCCACCATCACCAGCCCGGCATAAAACATGGGAGCGCGCTTTTTATCCTTGCTGAGCTTGTAGGGCATCAGGCGGAGCCAATGAATCAGCTCATGGGTGAAGATGCTGCGCAATCCCCGCCGGCCATACCGCGCGCGAAGGTCGTCGCAGACCGTCGCCAGCAGCGTGTCGTAGGCCGCCGAGCGGGTGAGCTGGAAATCAATCCGGTTTTCCTGCACCGTGCAGCGGGGCGTCATCATCATGAACTCATAGCCACCATGCAGGCTTTGCAGCAGTTTGCCATAATCCAGGTAGGGACTTTCGTGCAGATTGCCGGTGTTCGGGTCGATGATATACCAGCTGCGGTCCGGATCGGTGCCGCCGTTGCGGCAGATGATGTTCTCGATGGTCAGGTCGCCGTGGATCTCGGCCACCGGGTCATCCGCAAAGAGGGTCCGCAGCGCCGCATGGTCAAAGAGCCCGCCCAGCGTGCAGAGATTGCGGTAGGGCCGCCCGTTGATCCAGATGCGGTCATAGGCCCAGAGTTCCTTGAGCAGCCGGGATTCCCGGATTTTGGCAAGGTTGGCATCCACCTTGCGGCTCAGATACTCCTCGATGCACGCCGGGTCCGCCGGGCGGGCCGTCGGCGCATAGAGCTGCTCGTCCAGCGTGTGCAGCACGCTGCGCAGCACGGCGGCGCTGTTTTCGACCGGGTTGGAGTGCAGATAGCGGAACATCCCCACCGCGTCGGGGGCATAGGCCATATCATACCAGCAGCAGCCGTCGCTGCCGCCGCTGCGCAGGATTTCGCACAGGGGCAGCCGCGGGGCATTGCGGCGCAGCCAGGCCAGCTGATCGGCCAGCTTGTCGCCGTCCGCGCCGAACGCATACTTGCGGTAGAAGGTGGTTTTGCCGTCGGTGCAGAGCATCGTGGTGGCGTTGGAGCCCGCCGAGTAATCCTGCAGGATTGTGATGTTCTGGTTCATCGCGATGAACCGGGCGACATAGTCCTTGTTCTGCAGGCTGAAATACTGGTTGAGGAACGCCGAGCGGTCCCGGGGGTCCACCTGGGGCAGCAGGTTGAGGTAGTTGGGTTCGCCGGCCGGCTCGGCGGGGGCGGCGCTGTTGAGGCGGGCGCGCAGCGGATGGGGCAGCAGCGGCGCCGCGAACATGGCCGCGAGGGGCAGCAGGAACCAGACGATGACGAGCACCCGGGAGGCCGTGTTGAGGCCGAGGCTGCCCGCCACACCGAGGCTGGTGACATCGACGCTGTTGAGACCGAAGAGCATCTGAAAGACCTCGACGAGGCCGAAGTCCGGCGTGCCGGCCCCGGTGACGGCGCCGGCCAGCGCCCCGTAGGACCCCAGATAGGCGGCCCACATCAGGGCGGTGTTGAGGAGCAGCCGGGGGATGCTGACCCGGCGCAGATCCTTGAAGGTGTTGATGAGGCTCCAGCAGAAGACGAGGCCGTCCAGTTTGAGGGTATCGTTGAAGATGCCGCAGACGGCCAGACAGATCTTTTTGAGCCGGTCACGGAGCAGCACCACCAGGCAGAGCGCCGCGGCCAGGGCGACGGCGAAGAGCAGATAATACCGTGCCGAGTCCCGGATGGCCGCGCCGCCGGCGCCGGCGGCTGCGAAGGCGCCGAAGAGCAGCGCCACGACCCAGACATCCAGGAAGCGGTCCATGATGACGGTGGCCAGCGCAAAGCCGGTCCCGGTTTTCATACGGCGGCCCGTAAAGACGGCGCGGAAGATGTCGCCGACATGGAAGGGCAGCAGAAAATTGACCGCATAGCCCCCCGCCATGCCGCGCAGCAGACTGCCGCGGGCGGGGTGCTCGTAGATGCGGATAAACTGCTCCCACCGCAGCAGGCGGAAGAGATGCCCCAGCAGCACGAGCGCCGCCGAGAGGGCCAGCAGCCAAATTGTCCCGATGGTGATATTCACGGTGATCCTCAGCTCAGCCGCTCAAAGGCGGCGTTGTTTTGCGGCGCTTCGGCCAGGGCGTATTCCGCCGGGGTGCCGAAGGGCAGGTGCAGGTCGGTGGCGAAGCCGCGCAGGTCGGCGCCGCGGGCGGCCAGCACATTGTAAATGCCCGAGACAAAAAATTCCCGGTAGGCACAATTGTGCAGGTATTCGGCGCAGGCGTCGGCGTAGAGGGTGCGGCTGCGGAAATAGTAGGCGCCGCAGATGGCGTCGTGGCTGACGACCTGCTTTTCGACGGTATGGCAGACGCGGCCGTCCGGTCCGTACTGCAGATAGCTGTATGCGGGGGAGTCGCTCGGGAAGGTCAGCAGCGCCCCGTCGGGGCCCTGGGCGAACTGTCCCGCGGCGCAGAACTCGTTGAAGGCCCGGCACCAGAACAGATGGTCGCAGTCGTTGAAGAGCAGCGGGCCGTCGTCGGGCAGGGCCTCGGCCCCGCGCAGCGCCGTGATGGCCGCGCCCTCGGTGACGGCGGGCAGCGCCACAATGCGCGCATCGGGGTAATAGCGGCGGATTTCCCGGTCAATGGCGTGGGTGCGGATGTGCTCCTCGAGCACGACAAAGGTGATGTCGGCACAGTCCACAAACCGGGCAATGCTCTGGGTTGCCCAGTAGAAGAAAGGTCTGCCGTGGATTTCGATGAGCGGCTTGGGGCTGACAAAGCCGTTTTCAAAAAAGCGGCTGCCGCGGCCCGCCATCGGCAGGATCAGATGCAGTTTGTCGGCCATCTCATTCCCCTTTCCGGTCGCGGGCGGCGAGCATGGCGCACTCCGCCTCGACGACGCGGCGCAGTCCTTCCCGGATGTCCACCTTGGGCGTCCAGCCGTACCGTTCGCGGGCGTGGGCGTTGTCGCAGAGGGTGAATTTGTTGACCTCGTGGTCGAGGATCTCCGGCTTGATGCCGTAGGCCCCGCCGTACAGCTCGGGGTACTTGGCCCAGTAATGCGAGGAGGGGTTGTAGTGGGCCTCGATCCTGCGGCCCATCAGGTCGCAGGCAATGTCGTACAGTTCCCGCACCGAGTAGCTGCAGTTGCTCGAGACATTGACCGCATCAAAGCCCGGCTGGTCCACGACCCGCATGGCCAGGTCGATCAGGTCATCGACATAGATATAATCGCGGCGCTGGTTGCCGTCCGAATGGAATTCCGGCACCCGGCCATAGTAGAGTTCGCGGATCATATACCCCACAAAGGGCGGCTGCTTGCGCAGGCAGTCGATGTGGGGGCCATAGACGTTGGCAAACCGCAGGCAGGTGATGTTCATGCCGTAGGTCAGCGCAAAGCTGCGGCAGAACTGCTCGGCGCAGTATTTGGTGTTGGGGTAGATCAGCGTCGGCGGGTTGAAGCGGTCCTCGACGGTGGGGAACTCGGTCTCGTTCTCATACATCGCGTTGGTGGACGCCTGGACGACATGGCGCACGCCGGTGCGGCGGGCATTCTCGAGCAGGTTGACAAGGCCCATCGTGTTGACCGAGACCGCCTCCACCGGGTTGCTCTGGCAGTCCGGCAGTGGTGCGATGCCCGCGATGTTGTAGACGACGTCGAACTTCTCGGTCTCGAAAAGCCGGGTCAGCGGCTCGCCGTCCCGGATGTCCATCCGCAGCACATCGCCGGTGAAATCCCGGTCGTCAAAGTGCAGGTTGTCGGCGCTGCCGTAGCTGTAATTGTCGATGCCGATGACGGTATGGCCGGCACGCCACAGCGCGTGCATGAGCTGGCCGCCGATGAAGCCGGCCGCGCCCGTTACGAGAATTTTCATGTCTGGACCCTCCTTACAGGTTGGAGGCGATCACCGTGTAGGTGTAATCGTCCACCGGATGTTCCCGCCATTCGCGGGTGACGAACTCCTTCTTGTTTTTCAGATACTGCCCGCACAGGCCGAGCAGGCTCATGCCGAAGGAAGTCAGTTTGTTGTTGGAGACCTGATCTTCCTCGCGCCAGCTGATCGGGAAGAAGAGCAGCTTCTGGCGCAGCTGGCACAGGGCCAGGATCATGCAGTCGTTGAAATAGAGCGTGTCGGGGAAGCGCAGATAGTACCCCGACCGCAGCGGCGGCACCGCATAGAGGTTGAGGCCGCTGCCCAGGTCGGTGATGCGGCGGCCCGCCACCGCGCTGAACAGCAGGTTGAAGCCGTGGTTGCCGACGATACGCAGCGCACTGTAGCCGCGGATGCGGCTCTGCTTCATGAAGCGGGAGCCGAGGCAGCAGTCGTACCGGCGATGGTCGCCGCGGCGCAGCAGCGGCAGCAGGTCCCGGATGTCGCCCTGGTCGTCGCCGTGCAGCACCACGAGGTAGTCAAACCCGTTGGCGACGGCGTAGCCGAACGCCACCTTGTGGCTGCCGCCCAGGCCGTAGTTGCAGTCGTTGCGCAGCAGCCGGACCGGCGCGTCGGGGTGGGCGGTCATCCAGGTCCGGACGGCGGACTCGGTGCCGTCGGTGGAGCGGTTGTTGACGACGATGCACTCCGTCACGAACGCCGCCACCTGCTTGTCCAGCAGCTGATCGAGCACCCGGGGAAGCTGTTTTTCGCAGTTGTAGGCGGGGATAAACACCAGAAAACGTTCCTTCATCGGCGGTCTTTCCTTCCTTTTCTCTGTGTAATAATAATGTCACACCGCCCCGGAACTGTCAAGCGAGGCACCGCTGTCCACGACCAGCACCTCCAGCTCGGCGGTGCCGCACCGCACCGGGTACCGTTCCC
>NZ_JAXJZK010000046.1:0-64548 GCF_036306485.1 Gemmiger sp.
CGCGTCGGGCAGCGGGTTTTTGTCCCGGTACAGCCGGTCCGCGTGGGCGCGCCAGACTTCCTCGGCATGGGCGGCGTACTGGTTGAACGTATAGGTTTCTTTTGGCATGGCGGCCCGGGCCTCCCCCGCGGTGGTATGCCATGTGGCGGCGTAATCCTGCAGGAACGCTGCGTAGCCCGCCTCGGTCACGGCAAAGCCGTCGTTTTGGGCGTAATGCCGCCCCAGCAGGCAGCAGCGCAGGCTGTCAAAGCAGGTGTCCTGGGTCATGGCCACCAGCTCGGCGTAGCTTTTGACCGGGATATTTCCGGCGAACTGTTCAGGGGTCATCTGTTCCAGCACCATGCCGCTCTGCCGGGCGATGGCCCGGCAACGGTCCAGCTCCCGCTCCACCGCCTGCTTCCAGTCCGCTTTGCAGAGCACAAACGCGGACCCGTCCAGTACCGTCCGTTTGATTCGGGCGGCCAGCGTCCAGGCGGCCTGTGCGGCGGCTTTGTCCCGCTGCTGCGCCAGCAGATAGCGCCGGTACCCGGCCACCGTGCACACCCCCGGCAGCTTGCACGCGGCGGCCATCTCGTCGGTCAGCGCAGGCACAACCCGCTTTTGCACGGCCTGCACGGTCAGGGTGACCTTCCCCTCCGGCAGGGTCGCCGTGCGGGACTCGCCGGCCTGCACGCCGATGGCCAGGGCTTCCAGCGTTGGATTGTACATCCCGCTGCCCGCCACAAAGCGGATGCTGTCTTTTTGAAAGCGCGGCAGCGCGGAGCGCAGCGAGCAGCGGACCATATCGCCGGCAGCCACCGCGCCGCCCGGTTTCCAGGTCACATACGGGTTGCGGAGCCGGTCCAGTTCTTTTTGCAAAGCGGCCTGGTCGGGCACAAACGCCGGGATGTCCAAAGCCACCTCATGGTAGTCCTTGGCAGCAACAAGTTTGGATTGCATATGTTCCTCCTATTTTCCCACCGGCAATGGGATGCGCGCGGCGGTGAACCCCTGACCCTGCACTTCCCGGACGGTGGCGATGGTCAAAAATGCGCCGGGGTCGATGCGGTGGATAGCTGCTTTAACGCCGTAAAGTTTCTTGTTAGGGATGACGCAGAACACCACACTGCCCGCCGTCCGCCGCAGGCCGGTGTCTGCGTGGAGCATTGTCACGCCGGCCTGCGCCTCGCAAAGCAGGGCTTGCCGGATCTCCTCGTAGTGGTCGGAGATCACCAGCAGCTGAAGCTGGGCGGCGCCTGCCACCATGGTCCGGTTCATCACAAAAGTTTCGATGGCCAGGGCCATCACGCTGAACCAGAGGTTGCGCCCGCCAGCCATCCAGAACGCCATGGCCATCACGCCGTAGTCGGCGGCCATTTTGACCCCCGCTACCGGCAGTCGGATTGTCCGGTGCAGGATCATGGCCAGCGAGTCGCTGCCGCCGGTGGAAGCGCCGGCCCGAAGTGTAACCCCCACGCCGGCCCCCACAAAGCAGGCCCCGCACACAAGGGCCGCGAAGCGGTCGGTTTCGAGCAGTGAAAAGGCGGGCAAACGCTGGCACAGCCCCAGAAACACTGGATAGGCCAGCGACCCGGCCGCTGTGTTGATGGCAAACTCCCGCCCGATGCAGGCCCATCCGGCCACCAGCAGGCCCAGGTTCAGCACAAAGACGGACACAGCAGTGTCCAGCCCAAACAACGTGTGGAGGATCAGCCCTACGCCAGTGGCGCCGCCCACTGCCAGCCCGGCAGGCAGGTAGACCGCCGCCACCCCGTAGGCCAGCAGCGCATTGCCGGCCAGCACGCCCGCCAGCCGCCCCAGGTAGCCCAGCCAGCCGGGTTTCATCGCGGTTCCTCCTGCGGTTGTGCCAGGAAAGCCAGCGCGCTGTGCACCGCCACATTGCCCTCGCCCGCCGCCTTGGCGTACTGGTAGGGGCGGCCGGTGCAGTCCCCGGCGGCAAAGCAGCCGGGCAGGTTGGTGCGCTGGGCCCGGTCCACCTGGATATGGCCGTTTTCCATGGCAAGGCCGGATAGGAGCGCCTGCGGGGCCACCGTTTCCCGCAGGCAGAACACACCCTCCACCGGGAGGGTCGCATCCGCCCAGCGCACCCCGGTCACCCGGTCGTCCCCCTCGATGGTCTGGGGCCGGCCTTTGTGGCAGCCCGGTGTATCGGCCAGGCCGCCCGCGTAGGTGCAGAACAGTTCCACATGGCCCGCCACGCTTTGCAAAAAGCGGACGTCCTCCTCCAGGCTCTGGCTTTCGCACACCACCGCGATGTTCCGCCCGCGGTACAGCTCGCCGTCGCAGGTGGCGCAGCAGCTGACCCCCTTGCCCAGCAGCCGGTTTTCGCCGGGGATCTGCCCGCGTGCCGCCACGCCGGTGGCCAGGATCAGGCAGCGCCCTTCATAGAAATCCGGCCCGGCGCAGACAGCATAGTGCCCGCCCATCTCGTAGACCGCCGCCACCCGTGCTTGCTGGATTGGGATGCCAAGATCATCCACCTGCCGCAGAAAAGCGTCCCGCAGCTCCCGGCCGGTCACCCGGGGCAGGCCGGGGTAATTCAGGATACGCTCTGCCTTTTCGACCTTGTCACTGAGCCGCCGGCTGCCAAACCAGAGGAACGAAAGCCCCCTGGCCCTGGCGGTCAACGCGGCAGATACCCCGGCCGGGCCGGTGCCCACGATCAGCAAATCCCACATGAACGGCGCCTCCTGTCCATCTTTTATTACGCAGTATACAGGGCCCACCGCCGCCGCTCAAGGGGGATTGTCTATCTCGTCCGAAATCCGGCTTATTTTGCCGGGGCGAGGCTCAGGGGCCGCCGGCGTTTGCACTTTTTCATTTGGCCCTCCGATTTGCCCTTCGGCGCCGGATCTGTAAGGCGCATATTTTGTCAAGTCTCCCACCTTTCCTCATAAGTGCCCTACCCACCAGGCATTGGCCGACATTTTGGACGTGCGAGCCGATTGGGAAGAGTTGCCAGATTGCTATGGTTATCCGATGGGTGTGGGCATATTTTATCACGGAAAGAAAAAAGCCCCCTTGACAAATCGCTTGCCATTTAGCGCTGTAATTACATAGGGGATTCCTTCTTCCCGTTCAGGGCAGGCTGTGGCGGACTGCCACCATTTCCAGTCCCTTGAAAAAGTTGGGGCTGGCCCCGGCGTGGCCCTCAGCGCATGGAATTGTCAGCAGTCATAGTGGGGAGGAACAGGCCTCGGTAGATTGTCAGAGTCCTTCCAAAAAGAACTTCCTGATATTGACCTGACGCGCGGAAGGATTCGTTCCATTGGCTTCACACTCCCGGGATAAAAGACGACAATTCGTTTGTTTTTTGCTTTGCGGAGCTTGGCTGTACAAAAAACAGTCGGCTATAGTTCAGTTGGTCGTAGTAGTCTGGTCGGAGAACTGTGACGGGCAGGAAAATACAATGAACCAGCGCCGGAAATTGTGTAGTGTGCACAACTTCCGGCGCTGTTTTTGATGGTTATAAAAGAATGTTGGGACGTACAAACGGCACACGGGACCAGCTGGGAAGAAGGAGTGGTCAGAGGATGGTCAGACGGATAACCCCTGACGCACGACATGATGACCGGCGACGGCAACCAGGAACGGTATGTCTGCTGCCTGGGTGCGGGTTGCCGGTTTGCGGAGAGTGGAACCTAGCTGGTCCCTGTATCCGGTATAACAAGGCCTGGCACCAAAGCACCGGCATCCCGCTGGTGTGGATTCCCGGAGCCGGACACAATGCCAACACCGACGCACCGGAGGAAGTGAACGGGGTGATTGGGAAGTTTGTGGAGGGGTTGTGATGGGAGCCCCTGCAGGGACGGGCACGCCCCTATTGCAGAATCCGGGTTTTGCCACTATACTGGAACCATACCATAAAGGGAGGGACAGCCTGTGACCGAAAAGGAACTGGACCTGGAACTGCTGCGGAAGGGCATGCTGTTCCGCAATATGACCGACGAGGAGATCCGGCAGACGGTGGCCGCCATGGCGCCCCACCGGGCGCGGTACCCCAAAAGGACGTCGGTGGCCCAGGACGGGGACCTCTTCCCCGAGATCGGCATCATCCTTTCGGGCAGTCTGCACCTGGAGCACGTGGACAGCAACGGCAACAACAACCTGCTCTATGTGCTGAATCCCGGGGATGCGGTGGGGGAGCTGAACGCGGTGGGCCGCTACCGGCTGCACGCCTCCATCTCCACCGAGGAGCCCACCGAGATCCTCTACCTGAGCGTGGACCAGCTGCTGCGCAGGAATGTGCTCACTGCGCCCACCCAGATCCGCTTTTTGCAAAACCTGACGCTGGCCGTGGCCCAGAAAGGCCAGTACCTGACCCGCAAGCTGGAGGACAGCGTCCGCCGTACCATGCGGGACAAGGTGCAGGATTATCTGTCCGCCCAGTATCACAAGGGCGGCGACAAGCGGACCTTCTCCATCCCGCTGAACCGGCAGGAGATGGCGGATTTTCTCTTTGCGGACCGCAGCGCCCTCTCCTATGAGCTGTGCAAGATGCGGGATGAAGGGCTGCTGCAATTTGACCGCAGCCGGTTTGAGCTGCGGGTGGAAATGCCCATCACCGAGGACGAGCCGGACCCCAACGACGAATGAATGATTTTCCACAAAAAGAGCCTTCCGCTTCGGCGGAAGGCTCTTTTCTATCGTTCAGGCGTCGGCGCTGCGGCCTCTGTGGTCCGAGAGGGATTCGGCGGCCAGGGCCACACCGGACACCATCAGGTAGATGCCCCAGACGGTGCTGATGCTCACCCAGCCGATGACGGGCTGCATGGCGATGAGGTTGCCCGCCACCGCGTTGAGGAGGCCGGCGGCCAGGACCCAGCCCGCACCGGGGACGCCGTTGCGGCGCATCTCGTCGAAGGTGATGATCTGGCTGATGCCCTGCACCACCGTGAAGAGGGCCACCGCCGTGCCCAGGCCAGCGATCAGTGCCGCGCTGCCGTAGGGTGTGGCGAAGGCGGCCCAGAGGGAGAACCCGGCAAAGGCCGCCAGGGCCAGACCGGTGAGAAGGGTCCAAAGGCTGCGGCGCTGGCGGTCAGTTTCCAGGTAGGCCAGCAGCTGGGCCGCCCCGTAGAGGACAAACCCTGCCATCAGGATCACGGCCAGCGACCAGCCCAGCAGCAGCGGCGCGAATACCGCCGCCACGCCCAGTCCGGTGAGCAGTACGCCCACCGCCACGCCGCCGTTGAGAATCCGCTTGCGGGCGGCCTGTGCCGCCTGCTCCACCGACAAAATCATGGTTTTTTTCATAATTCCTCCTGCGGCGAAACGCCGCGTTTTTTTATCGTATCGCTGAGGGGCTTGGTTCTTTTTTCCTTCAGCGTGTATACAGTATAGTCTTTCCGGGGCGGAAATACGGTGGGCCAGACAACCGACTTCCGGTTTTCCCGGGAAAGGGTGCCTCACAGGGCCAGGGTCTCCCCCGGCAGCTGCATATTCCGGTACCGCTGTTCCAGCCGGGCGTCGGTGTACAGCACGTCCAGCGCCTGCTCCACCGTGTTGGAGGCCACCATGCCCCGGCTGCGCTCCTCCATGCGGACCAGCGCGGCGGCCGATACCGTCATGTCGGCGGCCAGCAGCAGGGCGGCCACCGTGGCCGCCGACCGGCCGGACTGCCGGGGAATGCGGTGCAGCCAGCCCAGCAGCCGCGGGGCGGCGAACCGGATCCAGAACACCCCGGCCGCTCCCCAGAAGAGGGCAAACAGCAGGTTGGTGCGGCCTTCCAGGTTGAAGGGCATGGCGGAGTAGTCCCAGAACAGCCGCCCGGTGAGCTTTTCCAGCACCCAGCTGGTCAGATATTCAAAGCCGCCGCCCAGCACGGCCCCCGCGGCAAAGAGGGCGGCGATGCCCTTGCGGGCCAGCGGGGTGAGCACCAGGGTCATGAGCACCGCTCCCGCTCCCCACACTACGCTGAGGGGCCCGTACAAAAGACTGCTGCGGCTCATCCAGACGCCGGTGTTCAGATAGACGAAGACCGTCTCGAAGCAGTCCCCCAAAAAGGCGCTGCTGAGGAAGAGAAAGAACCATTCGTACCATCCCATCCCCGCCGGGACGCCCCGTCCCCCTGCGCGCAGGCTTGCCGCCAATACGGCCGCTACGGCCACGGCCACCCATACTGTTGTCATCGTTTACTCCCTGTCCTTTTGATTTGTAAGAACCATTCCAACCCCGGTCTTGTCTAGGGCAGCGGGCGTCTTGTTTGTTCTGCGGGTTGCTGTTTCAGCGCAGCGTTTCCAGGAACTGCGCCATCTCTTCCATGGCATCCTCCGCCGTTTTCAGCGGGTACATCTGGAAAACATGCCACATCTCGGGCCAGCTCTGCAGCATGGCCGGGACCCCGGCCTCCTGCAGCTTTTGGTGCAGCCGGGTGGAATCGTCCCGGAGGATCTCCCGTCCGCCCACCTGGATCAGCGTGGGCGGCAGCCCCCGCAGGTCGGCGAAAAGGGGTGAATATTCCGGCAGGCTCCAGTCCGCCCCGGGGGCGTAGGCGCCCCGCACCGCTTCGATGTATTCCCGGGTCAGCAGAGGGTCCCGTTCCCGGCATTCGGTGTAGCTCTCCCCCGAGGCCGTCAGATCGGTCCAGGGCGAAAACAGCACCATCCGCCAGGGCAGCATCCGCTGGGTATCCCGCAGATCCAGGGCCAGTTCCAGCGCCAGATTCCCACCAGCGGAATCGCCGGCCAGGATGATCTCTCTGGCACCCCAACCCTGAAGCATCAGATACTCCCAGATCAGGCGTGCGTCCTCCAGCGCTTCCGGGTAGGGGAACTCCGGCGCCAGCCGATACTGGAACGCCAGCACTTCATACCCGGTAGCCTTTGCCATCCGGACTGCCAGCATTCGCGCGTACCCCAGGGTACCGCTGGTGTAGCCGCCGCCATGGCAGTACAGGATCATTTTGCTGCGGTCGTGGGCGCCTTCCGGCCGGACCCAGGCTGCGGGGATTCCCTTCACCAGGAAGGGCTCCCAGCTGAATCCGATGGGCGGCGTCAGCAGCCGTCCCAGGGCCTCCTGCCCCAGCCGCTGCCGCTTCAGGTCTTCCGGCGCGGTGGAGGTGGGCGAGGCCATCTTGTGTGCGGCGTGCAAGGCGGCCAGGATGGCCTCGTTGACGTTAGTATTCCGCGTTTCTGCGTCGTTTTTATAATTCATGTTGTTCATAGTATTCTGCCTTTCTTTGTGGGGTCCGGGTCTTTCCCGGTCCAGTGATCACAGTATACGCGGAATGCCCCCGCAAAACGGTTGTGCAGCCAACGGGTCCTGAAAAGTACAAAAAAAGAACCGCCGCCCCGTGGGGGCGGCGGTTCTGGTCTATTCTGTTATTGGGCTATTGGGCGCGGCGGGCGGTGAAGAGGGCGGCGAAATCCGCGAGGCCGTCGGCGATGAGGCCCAGGCCGAAGACGATCACCACCAGCTGTACGGTCTGGAAGGGGTTGAGGACGATGACGGCCCCCAGCACCAGCGGGATCAGGCTGGAGAGCAGCAGGGCGACGGCATCGGGGGCTTCCGCCCGCGCTGCCGTCACGGCCAGGGGCAGTTTGCCCAGGCCGTCCAGCAGGAGCTGCGAGCCCAGCACCAGCGGCAGGACGGACAGCAGCGCCTGGGGCCAGATCAGCGCAAAGACGGTGAAGGCCAGGGGCAGCACCGTCAGGAAGAGGTCCGCCGGGGATCCGGCGCCCCTTTTGCGGTCCTGCCCGTACCGCAAAAGATGGCTCAAGCCGTAGCTTGCGGCGCCTCCTGCCAGCGCCCATACAAACAGGGTGCTGGTGGCGGCGGGAAATGCCATGAGCAGCCCGCCCATCAGAATACACAGCAGCGCGATCCAGACCGAGGCGCTGCGCTTCCAGAAATACATGACCATGATACGCTCCTTTTCTGCCGCCGGTGGCGGCCTTACCGATTTTTCCCGCCGGCTTTCCGGTGGGGTGTGTTTTTTGTTCGGTACGGTAAGTATAGGCGCTTTGTCCTCAAAAATCCGTTGGCTGCACAACGGGCTTTGAAAAGACAGCAGAAAGGGAGGAGCCCCTTTTCAGGGGCTCCTCCCTTTGGTTTTTGGCGGCAGATGGGATCAGGACCGGGCCACCTCGTAGCTGCTCCAGCTGTCGGCGGCGGAAGCCCCGGACACATCAGCCTCGGCGGTATAGGAGGACACCGTGACGGTATAGCTGCTGTCGCCGCTCAGATACACAGTGCCGTCGGTGCCCACGATGGAGACGGTGTTGCCCTCCCCGTCCACGATGGTGCCCGCGCACTGCAGGCTGGTCACCGTGCTGTTGCCGGTGACCACCCAGCGGCTGTCCGAGTCAATATACAGGCTGGCGTAACCTTCGCCGCCCTCCCCGGCGCAGCTCTCGTCCTGGCGGACGGCGCCGGTGAGGGTGCTGCCCTGGGTGAGATAGAGATCCAGGTTGCTGATGGAGTCCCAGATCACGTCCCCCTCCAGCGTCTGGCCGATGCCGGTGAAATGGCAGTCGGCGCCGTTGGCCCCCGACGTGCCCCAGCCGCGGCCGTTGGCGTTGCCGGTGCATTTGAGCAGGAATTCGCTGTCGGCGGCCCCCGTAATGTCCACGCCGGAGAGGATGAAGGTGGACTCGGTGTTGGTAGTGTAGAACATGCCGCCGTTCTGGGCGGTCAAGCTGCCGCCCACCATCTCGAAGGTGCTGTTGCCCTGCTCCGAGTCGCCCGACATGCTCTGGTAGAGGATCACGTTCCAGGTGCAGTCGTTCTGGTCGAGGTCGTGCATGCTGCCCGAGAGGTTGCAGTCAAACAGCCGGATGGTGTTGAGACCCTCGATGCAGATGGCCTCCGAGCCGTTGGCCGTCAGGTCGGCGTTGTGGACGGTGATGTCCGCCGTGCTGTAGACGGCGGGGGAACCCTCGCCGTTGGAGGTGTAGCTGCCGCCGTCCACCACCATGGTGCCGCTGCCCCGGTCCGACCGGATGGCCGCCGCCGATTCCCCGTTGGTCTCGACGTTCAGGTCCCAGGCGTAGAGCGTGCCGCCCCCCGCCACATGGATGCCGCCCGAAGTGTCCCGGGCGGTGGTGATGGTGGTATCCGACACGTAGGCCGTGCCGTCGCCGTAGGCAAAGACGCCCGCGCCGCCGGCGGCGTCGGTGGTGATGGTGCTGTCCGAGATCTTCAGCGTGCCGTCCGTCACCAGGGCGGCAGCCCCCACGCCGTAAAAGCTGGAGCTGTCCCCGCCGGTGCTTTCGTCGGACTGGCGGGTGATGGTCACATCCTGGAGGTCTGCGGTGATGCCCTCGGTGGCCACCAGCACGGCGTTCTCGTCGGTGCCGGTGGAGGTCAGCTCACCGCCCGACACCTGGGTGTCCTCCGCATAGGTGTTGGCCGCCGCATAGCTTTCCGGCGCGGCAGACTGTCCGCCCATACCGCCGCCCGGCCCGCCGCCGGGCAGGGTGACCGTTGCGGCTACGCCGTCTTCCCCCACTTCCACAGTCACCGTATCTCCCACGGTGACGTCCTCATAGGTCAGGGTTTCCGGCTGCCCGTTTTCGGGGGTGGCGCCGCCGGGAGCCTCCGGCGGAGTCTGGCCATCAGAGGCAGCGCCGTCCGGCATTTCGGGAGGCGTCTGCCCGTCGGAAGATTCTCCGTCGGGTTTCTCGGGGGGCGTTTCCCCATCGGTGGTGCCTTCCCCGGACGCAGCCGGGGGTGTTTCGCCGTCGGTGGCTTCTCCGTCGGGCTTCTCGGGCGGTGTTCCGCTGTCGGTGGAGTCTCCCTCGGGCTTTTCCGGGGGTGTTTCACTGTCGGTGGCTTCCCCATCGGGTTTCTCGGGCGGTGTTTCTCCATCGGCGGCTCCGCCGGGTACCCCGCCGCCCATCCCGGGCTGGTCGCGCTGGAATACTGTGTCCTCCGAGAGGGGGATATCCACCGTGCCCGACGCCTCGGTATCCAGCGAGAGTTCCTTGGCGCTCACGGCGCTCACCGTGCCGGTGAAGGTCTGCCCCGCCAGGCTGGAAAGACTGGTTGCCTCGCTTTCGGTTTTGCCGCAGGCGGTCACCGAAACCAGAAGTGCCGCCGCCATCACCGCGGCTGTGATCTGCTTTTTCATGGATCGGACGATTCCTTTCTGTTCATAAGACTGTTTTTCATAACAGTATGATCCTATCCCCCGAACCTTAACCAGACCTTAAAAGCAGAACCCATTCAGGAACTTGTGGCGCCGGTCTGCCCATCGGGAGATGCACTGCCCGCTGCGCCGCCTTTTCGTCCGCCGCCGGACTGACCGCCGTTTTTGCCTCCGCCCATCTGGCCGGGATTGCTTTCCGAGCCGTCGTTGGTACTGACATTGCCGCCGTTGTTGGTGTAGGTGCCGTCACAGTCCAGAGCTGTGTCACCACTGCCGTTGCAGGTGAGTTCCAGCGTGCCGCCGTTGATGGTCAGGGCACCGTTGGAATCCACACAGTCCCCGGAGGATACCACCGTCAGGCTGCCGCCGTTGATGGTGATGAAACTGTCGGAGTCCGACGCAAAGGTATCCTGGGGGCCTTTACCAAACCCGCCGAAACCGGAACTGTCTGCCCCGCCCGCCGCATTGATACCGTCATCGTTGGCGGTGATGTCGAAGGTGCCGTCCTCCACGGTGATGGACGCTCCTTCAATGCCTTCGTAGCAGTAGGGAATGGTGAAGGTACCGCTCTGGATCGTAAGGGCATCGTCACAGTGGATGGCATCATCCCCGCTGTTCAGGGTAAAGGTTCCGGCGGCAAGGGTCATGGCCCCACCGGCATGGAGGCAATCATCCGCGCTGTCGATGGTGAAGGTTCCTCCGGTGATGGTGAAACCGCTTTCCCCCTTGATGCCCTTCTGGCTGGCCGTCTCCTCGTCGGTGGCGGTGGAAGTGGCTTCCGTTTGTCCCCGGGCACCCGGCTGGCTGGTCTGGGTAGTAGTCATATCCACGCTGGCGCTGCCTGCGCCAGTGTACAGCGCAAAGGTGCCGCTGTCGATCTGCAGGGCGCCCTGGGCACTGATGGCATCCCCCTGGGCGGTGATGGTAAAGCTGCCGTCCACGATGGAAAGGCTTCCCAGGGAGAGGTCGTCCGTATTCTCCGCATGGATGCCGTCTTTGCCCGCGGTGATGGTGAAGCTGCCGTCGGCGATGGCAACGCTGTCCTTGCCGGACAGGCCGTGACTGGCGGCAGTGATGGTATAGTTGCCGCCGGTGATGACCAGATCATCCTTGGACACCACCCCGTGCCCGGCCGGGGCGTTGACGGTCAGGCTGCCGGTACCGTTGAGGGTCAGGTCCGTCTTGGCGAAGAGTACGGCGTCGATGTTGTTGTCATCCACTGCCACGTATTCGCCGCCGTTGGTCAGGGTGTTTTCCGTCCCCGGGGCCAGCGTCACAAAGACCTTGTCTGCCTCCAGGGCATAGAGGGCCGCCGAGGTACTGCTGGTGATATCGGCGCCGTCCAGCACCAGCTGTACCTTGTCACTTTCTCCTGCATCCACCACGATCTGGCCATCGGTGAGGGTGCCGGAAAGAAGATAGACACCTTCCTGCCGGATGGTGACCCGGCTGCCCTCTATGGTGACCCCGTCGGCGTCGCAGGCGGCGCTGTCTCCGTTCAGCTGGATGGGGATGGCGGAACTCTCGTCGTAGGTTTCCTGCAGGTCGCGGTCACTGAACAGGCTGTCGGTACCGGCGGCGGAAGCCGTCGTGACGGCTGTTTCCTCTGTGGCGGAAGATATCGCCTCCACCGTGCCGGACGATGCCGGCTGCGCGCCGCAGCCGCTGAGGACAACCAGCGCAGACAGTCCGACGGCGGTGGTTGTATATGGGATTCTTTTCATAGAAAGATTGTCTCCTTTTACAGTGTGGCCACCGTGTTGTCCTGGTGGCCCAGCGAAATTTCCAGATTTCCGTTGCGGATCCGGAGCTGATCCAGGAATTGTTTTTCCCGTGCGGGATCTTTCAGGGTCAGCTCATAGGTCAGCCGGAACAGACTGCCCATATTGGTGGTCCTGACCTGGGTGAGAGAATACCGGCGGGTGTATCTGTCCAGTACCGGCTCAAAGACGCCGGTGTAATCCAGATCTTCCGGGATGGTGATATGCAGGGTGCGCTCTGTGGCGTCGATGCGCCCGGCCCGCAGGCTGAGGGCCGTATAGACCATCATGGCCGCCCCCAGGATCAGGGTGAACAGGATGCCGTATCCCAGATACCCCATGCCGGTGATGAGCCCTGCGCCCATGGCTACAAACAGGGCCGCGATCTCCCGGGCGGAGCCGGGGGCGGAACGGAAGCGCACCAGATTGAAGGCGCCGGCCACCGCCACACCGGTGCCCACATTTCCATTGACCATCATGATGACCACACAGACTACGGCGGGAAGAACCGCCAGGGTGACCACAAGGCTCCGGCTGAACCGGGAACGCCACATGGTCATGCCGCAGAGCAGCAGCCCCACCAGCAGGGATACCCCCACACAGAGAAGAAAGTCCCCGGGTGCAATGGTATCGGTGAGCGTTGTGTCAAACAATCCGCGAAACAGGGTATCAAGCATAGGTAATTTCTCCTCTCCGGCTCTTGCGCAGGATATCCCCATAGGCTGTGCCGTATTTGGAAAAGGACGTTTTGAAAATGTTCTGCTCCGACAGAACACGGGCCATCCAGAGGGGCAGTCCGCCGGCCACCTTGACTTCCATCAGCACCTGGTCCGGCGGAAGGATGGAGATGCCCGCCGTGTCGGAATCCAGCGTCAGCTGGTCCCGGCGGTAGCGGATTTTCCGGTCAAAGGTCACCCGGAACTCCTCATCTGCCACCCCGCGGAAGGAATCCCGCTCATAGCTGAGAAAGACGGCCGGGCGCAGCGTTTTGTAAAAGTCTGCGGCATAGGCCAGCTCGGCGCCGATCTGGCTTTCGGGCCAGGGGTCCGTTCCCGCCACGCAGCCAAGGGCCTGCCGCTGGGGCAGGGCGATCCGCCGCTTGTAGACCACCGAGCGGTACTTCTTTTTCAGTTCCACGAAGACCGGCGCGTCCTTTCCCGCACGGCCGTAGCTGCGCACCCGGAGTTTTTCCTTATAGACAGGCCCTTCCAGACTGCGGCGGATCAACCGGAAATCCGGGGTGTCCAGGTACAGGTTGCGGATGGAACTGTGACTGTACTCGTCGGGAACCATATAGGGCGTCATGGCGGCCAGTACAGCCTGCAGCTGACGGAAATTCATCCGATATTTGAATTCATATCGCTGAAAGATCATCTGATTTTTCACGGGCAGGTCCTCCTTGTTGAAGGTATTGTAAAGCCAGTGTAAAAAACGAACCATAACTGGACTTTAAAGCCCGGGTGTGTATTTTGCGAAAGAAATTCAAAATATCGGTGATGCCCTCCGGTAACAGCTGACAGTGCGGGGAACCTGTGGTATGATTTTAGGTACAGTTAAGGCCGCGGCGGTATACTGTCCTTACAGGATTATAAAGGAAAGCAGGCGATGAAATGCGTATTTTGCTGGCAGAGGACGAGCATTCCCTGTCCCGGGCGGTCTGCGCGCTGCTGGAACGGAACAACTACTCGGTGGACGCCGTGTATGACGGCGAGGCGGCGCTGGATTTTCTGGACGGGGGCAACTATGATGGTGTGATCCTCGACATCATGATGCCGAAACTGGACGGTCTGGAGGTGCTGCGGCGGCTGCGGGAAAAGGGCAACACCATCCCGGTACTGCTGCTTACCGCCAAATCCGAGGTGGAGGACAAGGTGACCGGCCTGGATATGGGGGCCAACGACTACCTGACCAAGCCTTTTTCCACCGCCGAGCTGATGGCCCGCATCCGCGCCATGACCCGAAGCGCCACCGGCGGCCATGTGACCAGCCGCCTCAGCCTGGGGAATGTGACGCTGGACCAGACCACCTTTGAGCTTTCCTCCCCCCACGGCAGCTTCCGGCTGGCCAACAAAGAATACCAGATGATGGAACTGCTGCTGCGCAACCCCCGGCAGCTTATTTCCACCGAACGGTTCCTGGAACGGATCTGGGGCTATAACAGCGAGGCGGAGGCAAATGTGGTGTGGGTCTACATCTCCTACCTGCGGAAAAAGCTGACCGCCCTCAAGGCCAATATCCAGATCAAGGCCACCCGGAATGCCGGGTATTCCCTGGAGGAACAGCCATGATCCGCCGGCTTCGCCGCAAGCTCATCCTGGCCTGCATGGTTTCGCTGGCCCTGGTCCTGGCGGTGATCCTGGGCGGCGTGAATCTGATGAGTTATCACAAGATGGTCACCGATGCGGATGCCATCCTGGCGCTGCTGGACGCCAACGGAGGGAACTTCCCGAAAAACCGCGGCGCCGAGGGGACCCGGCCGGACGGTGAGCCCCCCGCCCGGAAAAATCCCTTTGACCCGGGGGGAATTTCGCCGGAAACCCCCTATGAATCCCGCTTCTTTTCGGTGCTGCTGGACGCCGACGGCCAGTCCCTGCAGGTGGATACCGGGCAGGTCGTGGCCGTGGACGAGGCGGCGGCGGTGGAGTATGCACAAAAGGTTTGGGCGTCCGGCCGCCGTTCGGGCTTTTTGGAATATTACCGCTATCTTGTCTGCGAGGAGGCGCAGGGTACCCTGATCGTCTTTCTGGACTGCGGGCGCAGCCTTTCCACCTTCCTCTCCACCCTGCTGACCAGCGTGCTGCTGGCACTGCTGGGGCTGCTGGCCGTCCTGGTGCTGCTGCTGATCCTCTCCAAGCACATTGTTCGGCCGGTGGCGGAGAGTTACGAAAAACAGAAGCAATTCATCACCGATGCCGGGCACGAGCTGAAGACCCCCATGACCATCATCGGCGCCGACGCCGACCTGGCCGAGATGGAGTGCGGCGAAAACCAGTGGATTGCCGACATCCGCCGCCAGGCCCAGCGGCTGACCCGGCTGACCAACGATCTGATCTATCTGTCCCGCATGGAGGAGGAACAGCCCAAACTCCAGCCCATTGAATTTCCCCTCTCCGACGTGGCGGAGGAGATGGCCCAGTCCTTCCAGGCACTGGCCAAAAGTCAGGGCAAAGAGCTCCTTCTCCAGATTCAGCCCATGCTCTCCTTCACCGGAGACGAAAAGGCCATCCGTCAGCTGCTCTCCATCCTGTTGGACAACGCCCTGAAATATTCCGCAGACAGCGCCCCGCTGAAACTGGAGCTGGAAAAACAGGGCCGCACGATCCTTCTCACCGTGTCAAACCCCGTCGCCCAGCCCATGGAACAGGACAAGCTGTCCCACCTGTTCGACCGCTTCTACCGCACCGACCAGTCCCGCAACAGCGAGACGGGCGGCTACGGCCTGGGACTGTCCATCGCCCGAAGCATCGTGCTGGCCCACAAGGGAAAAATCCGGGCGGAAAGCCCCGATGGCATGACGCTGACCATTGTGGTCCATCTGCCGTCGTGAATTTACTGAATTTTCCCCTATACTTGTACTATTGTCCTGAAGAGGCAGAAGCAAATGTCATAGATCAAAAAAGGGTCGCTGTACGGAAATACAGCGACCCTTTTCGTGCGGCCGGGGGATTCAAACCTCTGTCCTTTGAAGTCAGAATTTTAGGAAGAACTGCACCGTGAAGAATCCAAGCATCAAAAACACATTTCAAAAACGCGGCCGCCATTTTGTTTTTTTCGTAAAAACGTACAATTCAAACCATCACATAGCTCAGTTGTTCTCAGATCAGTCGTCCATAGTCCAGTTGGACGTAGTAGTCTGGTCGGAGAACTGTGACGGACGGGAAAATAGCATGATACAGCGCCGGAAATTGTGTAGTGTGCACAACTTCCGACGCTGGTTGTAGTGGTTATAAAAGAATGTTGGGACGTAAAAAACAATAAACGGAACCGGCTGGGAAGAAGGAGTGGTCAGATGGTGGTCAGGAGGCATAACACACATGGAACGCGCCAAAAACGCACGCGTGCGTTATCAATCAAGAACAAACGCGTTTCGCGTGTTTTAGCGCGCTGTTTGCATCATTCATTATTTTATAAAAACGCCTGTGATAGTCAACTTATCCAGCTAAATAAGCACTCCCAAAAGGGTTCATTCTCCCGGATTTTGCAAATCGCCCAGATATTGCTCCGCCAGCGCCTCCTGGTATCCGGCACGCCTTTCCGCCAGGACAGCCTGGGCGGTGGGACGCAGGGCCGGGCAGGCGATCTGTTCCAGCTGGCGCAGGCGGCCTTCCCCCTCGATCTTCTTTTCCGAGATGGCCCGCCGGTAATCCTGCGGTTCCATGTGCCAGAAACGCACCCGCTCCCCGTATTCCTGCCATAGCCGGTCGGCGATGGAAAGGCCCTCCGGGTCAAAGTCCCCGGCGTAATACAACCGGCAATCGGTTTGCGCCAGCAGGTCCAACAGCTGCCAGGAGGCCTCCTTCAACTGGCCGGAGGTGCAGACCAGCGGGTGCTGCAGCCGGCTTTGCCGGCACAGAGAGGAAAACAGCATTTGGTTTTCCAGCAGATACACCCGGCCGGTGGGGCTGGCTGCGCCGGTTATCTCCGCCAGCTGGGAGGAAGTGAGCAGGCAGAATTTGCCTGCCTGCCGCAATTGTGCCCAGGCCGGATGCTCCCGGCCGTCGGCCCCTGTCAGGATCAGGCCGCGCTGCACCGTAAAATCCGAAATATCGTCCTGCATCAACCCGCAGTGGCGCAGCAACGCCAGACGCTGGCGGGCGCGGGCGGGCAGCGGCACCCCCTGCCAGAACGCCAGGGCGTGGAGCAGCAGGCTGCCCGCCGGATTTTTCCCGTCCAGGGCGTGGGGGTCGGTGGAGACGGCATAACTGCAGAGGGCCAGCTCCTCCGGCTCGGCGTGTTGTTGCCGACGGTCCAGCGTGCAGCAGACCCAGTGCAGCCACCGGGCGGCCTCGGGCTGCCCGATGCGGTCCTGCAGAACCCCGAAGCCATGGCTTTTCTTTTCTTCCATAGCCTGCAGCCAGCTGCGTGCCGCCTCGCCGTGGGGCATAGCCGCCTCTGCGGCGAAAAAGCGGTGCACTTCCTCCTGGCGGTCGGCTTTCTGCCGTGCGTGGGAGCGCAGCGGCGCCCCGTCCAGCTGCTGCCAGAATTCCGCCAGGTCGGTCACCGCAAATCGGCTGTCCCGCAGGGCTTTTTCAAAATCCGACACCTTGTAGCGCAGTAGGGGCGGCACAAAATGGCGGCCCAGAAGTCCTTCGGTGGCGCGGCATTCCTCCGGGGTGGCATCCTGCAGCCGGATCACACCGTCGGCATAGCCGGCCAGGCATCTTTTGCGCAGCTGGGCCAGCTGCCGCTGCCAACCGGGTGTGGAAACAAAATAGTCCCGCAGGGATGATTCTTTCATGATTCCTCCAGTCTTCGCACATGACCGTCCCAGTGATAGCGCAGCACCGTGACGATTTGGGCATTCTGGGGGCGCCACAGCTCTGCAATGTTCAGCGAGGATACCGCGGGGTAGCATCCCCACAGTGCCTGGGAGTTCATGATATAGTCAAACCCAAGCTCATGCACCAGGGCAAACATGCTCTCGATGTTGGTCTCGTCCACACCGGCAAAGGCCTCATCCAGCGCCATCAGCCGCGGAGCCTCTTTGCCCGCTGCTATGTACTGGGCCGCCAACGCCGCAAACAGCGGCACATACATGGCCATGGCCTTCTCGCCTCCGCTGAAGCTGTTGAAGGCGGAATCGGTCAGTTCCTTTTTGGTCTGCTTTTCCACACCGCCCTTCTGGTAGAAAAGGCGGAAGGTGAACCAGTTCCGGAAATCCAGGGCCTCCCGCATCAGCTCCGAGTAGGTGGCCGGGGTGGCTTCCATCTGGGAGCGCTCCCGCGCCCGATTGATTTTGGCGCGGAAATGATCGGTGATCTTCTGCCTGTCCGCATCCCCCATCAAGGCCGGGTCCTTGCGCAGCAGCTTGAGCAGTTCCCCCGTGTCCAGTTCCTTTTGCTGGTCGGCGGGCTTCCCCTTCCACACAAGGCTGAACCGCAGTCCCATGGAAGTGTTCAGCTGTTCCATGATGCCGCTCATCCGCTGGGTCCATTCCTGGCTGTTGTTGATGCGGTGGCTCAGCTTGGTGATGATCGTCTGGTTGAGGATTGTCTCGAACAGACGGCGGTCCTCCCGGGAGAGAAGCTGTTCTTCCACTTCCCGCTGGTTTTCCAGCCGCCGGATAAAGTCCAGCAGATCCAGCCGCTGGCCGTCCAGGTAGAGTTCGATACAGACGCGGCTGCGCAGCCGCCCTTCCTCACTGGCAAACAGCGGCTGGATTCCCATGCGGTAGGTATTCAGCGTACTGGCCATATGCATATTTTTTTCTAAGGATGTACGCAAGTCGTCCGGTCCCAGGTTGCGGTCCTTCTGGCGGATGTGGTCCCGGGCGGCTTCCGCCTGCTGCCACAGAGGCTCCTCCCCGCGCCCCGGCTGACCGGGGCCCCGGCAAAGTTCTTCCTCAAAGATCCGGCGCAGCGCTTCCTCCTCCCCGATGGCCTTTTGCAGGTCCTGCTTTTTCCAGGTCAGTTCGGGGCCCTGGTGGTCCAGATCGTTCTGCCGCAGCTGCATCTGCGTATCGGTATCATGGTATTGTTTCTTTGCCCGCTCCAGCGCCCCGTTCAGCTCTTCCAGCTTTTGGGCCAGGGCCTGGATTTCCGGCCGGGCCAGATAGCGCTCCAGCTCCTCCAGAGCGGCCTTTGTCTTGCGCTGTTCGGCCTGCTGGCGGCGGACCCGGTCGGTGCAGGCCAGCAGGTCCTCGTTCAGGTCATTCATCTGCTGTTCCAGTTCCTGCACCCGGCTCTGACACCGTTCCAGCTTTTCCTTGCCCTCCGAAATGGTCCGGTACTGTTCCCGGTATTCCTCGCACAGATCCTCCATCTGCTCATAGGTAGCGGCATCCTGCTCATAGGGGAGCCCCCGGGTCAGCGGCAGGATCTCCGCGCGCAGATCAGCAAGCTGTTTCTGCTGCCGCTGGACCTGCTGTGTGCAGTCATCCAGGGTCCGTTCCGAGCGTTCCACCTCGTCCCGCTGTTTGGCTGCCAGGTCCAGTGCCATCGCCAGATCAGCAGTGGTGGGGCGGGATTCATAGGCCTGCTGAAGCTGCCGCCGGGCCGCCTCGTTCTGGTGCAGGCGCGCCCGGATCTCTTCCTGTTCCTGTTGCTTTTCTTCCATCTGCCGGGCAAGGGCCTGGATCTGCCGTTCCCGGTTGGCCCGCCGGGCCGAAGCCCCGATATACCCGGCCGGCTGCAGGGCCACGCTCCGCCCCTGCAGCACCCCCTGGCGGTACCGGCCGTCGGCGGCAAACCAGGCATGGCCCGCCGGCTGTTCCGAAAGGCAGGCGAGGATCCCGGCCATATCGGCCCAGGGGGGCAGCTCCGCTTCCGGCCGCAGGGGCAGCGGCGCGGCCGCCGGGGACAGGTCCTCCAGGCATAGGAAGTGATCGGGATGTTCGGCCAGCAGTTCCGGCATCTCTTTCCGTGTTTCCGGCGGCACCACCAGCGCGTCGAGGATCCCCGCATCCGCCAGCTGTGCTTCCAGCAGGTCACGGCGCTGGGGCGGCAGATCCGGCGCAAAATCCACCAGCTCGTAAAAGGAGGCATGGGGTATGCCGCGCTCCCGCAGATAGGCGCGGGTGGCCTGCACCGCCTCGCTGCGCGCCGGCGGCAGGTCTTTTTGGTTTTCCAGCTCCCTGCGGCGGGCGGCCAGCTCGTTGAGCTGCTGCTGGCCGTCCTTTTGCTGCCGGTCCAGAAGGGCATATTCCTGGGCCAGCGGCGCGGAAAGCCGCTGCAGCGCTCCGTTGAGAATCCTCTGCATCTCCTGTTCCTGGGCCAGCCCTTCGTAGGCGGTGATCTGGGCAAAGAGCGCCATCACTTCCTCATGCCGCAGGCAAAAGGCCCGGGTCGGTTCTTCCAGCGCCGCGAAGGCTTCGCTTAATTTATCCCGCATGGCACCCACCGTGCGCTGGGCTTCTTCCCACTCGGCTTGGGTGTGGCGCAGAGCCAGAGCGGCCGTATCCCGCTCCTGCTGGTACCGGTCCAGCCGTCCCAGGGCTTCCTCCTGGCGGCGCAGCCCTTCCTCCGCCTTGCGCAGCTTGGTAGCAAAACGGGCGATCTCCGGCTGTTCCTGCCGGAAATCCACCGCCTGCAGGGTAGCCGGGTGGCCGGGATAACGCAGTTCCTCATTCTGCTCCCCCAGTTCCTGGAAAGCCTCTTCCAGCCCTTCCCTCTCGTCGTCACAGCGGCGTGATGCCTGACGGCGGTCCCTCTCCTTGGTATCCAGCGCCGCCTGCTTTCTGCGTTCTTCCTGCTGCTCCCGGTCGATGTTCTCCTGCTGCTGCGCCACCTGGCGGCGGCATTCTTCCTTGCGGAGCACCGCGCTGTCCAGGTCACTGCCCTCCCGCAGCACTTCCAGCTGACGGGAAAGCTCCCCCACCTGCTGTTCCGCCTCCTGGTGGCCTGCCCGGGCCTCCTCCAGCGCCTGCTGCGTCAGGGCGACCTTATCTTCCAGGCTCTTTACTTCGGTCTGCCGCTGCTGGGTAAACTGACGGGCCGCCAGATAACGATTTCCTTTTTTCCCCAGTATATATTGATTGTAGCGGGTATACTCGTTGCGCAGCTGGCGGGCCTCCTGCAAGCTCTGCCCCAGCGCTTCCAGCCGGTGCTGGATGGTGTCCATCTTTTCCATGGAATTGACCATGGGAGCGATGTCTTCCTCGCTCAGCGGCTGCAGCGAGGCATTGAGAATCTCCTGCACCAGCCGCGGGGAAAAGTCCTTGCTCAGCTTGGGTTTTCGCAGCTGGATCAAAAGGCGGAGCAACCGGTCATACTGCTCCATCTCGGCACAGCCGAAGAGCATGCGGTTGACCATCTGTTTGTAGTCACTGCCCCGTTCCACCCAGTTTTCGCCGTCGCCGAACCGGTTGTGGACCTCTTGCCTGGTAAGGGAGATGTGCTGGGAGCCCTTGGTTTCAAACAGAGCGAAGTCCTCCGGCCCGGTGCCGATGCGCCGGCCGTCACTCAGGCAGAATCCCCAGAATTCCACCCCGCTGCTGCTGCGCCGGGCCCGCAGCCCCACCACCAGGGTGCGGTAGAGCCTTGTTTCCGGCTTGATGAATTCCAGATAGAGATAGCCGGTGCTCTCCTCCTTCTCCTCCCCCAGCAGGTAATATGCCATTTTGCGGTCCTTGCTGCCGAAGGAATCCAACCGGTAGGGACGCAGATCGCCGTCCAGCATAAAGGGAATAAAGCTCTGGGTGGTGACGGATTTTCCCGCGCCGTTCTCACCCCGCAGCAAAAGGCGACCCTCGCTGAAGGGGAACTCCTCCCAGTCGTAGAGCCAGAAGTTTACAAATCCCAGTTTGTTCATCCGCCAGCGTTCCTGCATGGTTATCCCTCCTTATCGCTTCCGGGGATAGATCCCCTGCCACAGGGCAAAGCCCGGCTGCAGGGTCACCACTTCCCCCTCTACGGCGGCAAAGTCCCAGTAGCACAGTTCCTCCAGAATCTCCTGGGTCAGCGCCGCCAGGTCCTTTTCGGCCACCGTTTTGCCCCACTGGTCCTTGTATTCCTGCCGCAGGGCTTCCAATTCCCGGGAAAAGGCCTCCTGTGTCAGATGCACCCGGTCGTCCGGGTCCCGGGGAAATGCCCCACACTGGATTTTTTCGCTGAGCCGCTCGGAGAGCAGCAGTACAATATCGCTGCGCATCTGGTCCCGGGGAAAGCAGTTGCCGCAGGGCTCACCATCCTCCGGCAGGAAGAAGGCGCCGTTGTGATAGATCTGCAGTTTACCGCCGATGGTTTCGTCCAGATTCCGCTGCAGGATGCCCCGCTGATTCTTGATATAGGCATAGATCGAGTCGGCCGGGTCCTCCCAGTAGACCGCCGGGGCCAGCGCCAGCTGCCGGTAGACGCGCCAGGTGCGGAAGGTGCCTCGCTCCTGATCGGGACCGTCCTCGGGCGGATTTTCAAAATCCCGCACCGAGGTATACCCGGTGATATCCCGATGGAAATGTACGCTGAAATACCGGCACAGCCCGGTATTCTCATAGAGCACTTCCTGGTCCTGGTGCGCGGCGAAGCCGTCGCTTTCCCCCTCGAAGCTGCGCAGCAGGCCCAGACCCTCGGCGTATTGCAGCACCCGCACCAGCGAGGTACGGCAGGAGTACCGCTCCCAGGAAAGATCAGGCAGCCAGGGCTTTGTGTAGGCCAGCACGGCTTGGGTCAGTTCCGAGAGCAAAAAGCGCTGGCCATCGTCCTTGTCCTCCAGCAAAAGCAGGACCCCACACAAAAGACAGTAGTCCTGCACCTCGGTGAATTCCGGGATTCCGAAGGCTTCCTGCGCCCGGGCCGGTTCCTTCACCAGGCGGATCACCTGCTCGGTACAGATCACTTCCCATCCGAATTGCTCCCGCAGCGCCCGGCGCAGGGCAGGCAGTTTGCGGCGCACCTGATAAAAGAGTTCCCGGTCCTCCTCCCGACGGATCCAGAACCGGTCCAGCAGTGCGCGAAATTCATCCATGGGCGGGCGCCTCCTCAAATTCCAGACAGTAGGCGGGCATGGTCAGGTCCCCGTCGGTACAGTGCAGCACACAGGTCTGCCCCGGCAAGCAGGTCAGACGATAGGCCTGGCCGAATTCGGTGCGGGCGGATTTGCTGACGTTGGCGTTGGCTTTCACCACCCAATTCAAAAGGCTCATCCGGATTTCCGGCGTGACCACTTCCTCCAGTGTGGAAAAATCCAACCGGCCTTTCCGGATCAGCCGCTCCAACCGGGCCTGCAGGGCCGCCTTTCGTTGCAGGTAAGCCTGCTTCTGGGCCGCTTTCTCCAGGCTTTTGTCCTCAAAGAAACTTTTCTCCCGCGGGGGACGGCCGGGACGCCGGCGGTTGCGCAACTGGTAGAGAAAGGGTTGTCCGTCATAGCAACTGCCCGTCTCGTAGAGGTCTTCCGGCTCGATGCCGGTGAGATGCACCGACCGCTGGGCGCCGAACACCATGCCGGAAAGCCGCCGGGCATCGGCCAGGGTGGGACAGGCGGCAAACAGCTCCAGGAATTTTTTGTATTCCGCCTTCCGGTTGGCACCGCCGCTGTGCGCCTGCAGGATGAGCTCGGCATTCATGAGGATCCGCTGGATGATGTCGTTGGCCAGTTCCAGCACATGCTCACTGTCGCTCTGCCCGCTCTCGCCGGGCACAAACCAGCGGTAAAATCCCTGCCAGAAACCGTAAATTTCCTCCCGCAGCTGCCGGGGATAGTCCTCGGACCGCTGAATCAGTCGGCCCTCTCCTTCCTGCAGCTGGGTCGCATATACCTGCTGCAGCATCGTTTCCACCTGCTCCGGCGGCAGGCCCAGCAGCATCCGGCGGATTTTCTCGGCATAACGCTGCAGTTCCAGCACAAATTCCTGCAGATACCGCACCACCTTGTCCTTGTAGGGCAAAAATTCGGTGGTCTGCAAAATATGCCTGGCATGGGAGGAATAGAAATCCCGCAGATAGTCCTGATACCGGTTGGTCAGCTGGCGGAAGTCCCCTTGCAGCTGATCCCACAGCTGGTTCAGCGCGCGGGCATCCGCCCCGGGCCGCTCCGTCATCCGTTCCAGCGTGTCCAGAATCCGCTCGAACAGCTGGGAGGAGAGGATCGCCGTGCGCAGATCGAGATTTTCCAGGGAAATGGTCATCCGCTCGATCTCGGTGGCCGTCTGGGACATGGAATAGCTGAACTGCTTGTTTTTGTATTCGGCGATGCTGGTGGGACGGTGGGGGTCCTGGATCGGCACCAGATTCCGCCAACTGCACAGCGCGTTCAGATCCTGCTCCAGTTGTTCCGCCGTGTACTCCGCAAAATGAGTGTCCGCCCGCAGCAGCGCCAGCAGTTCCGTCTTGTTCAGCCGGATATGGGCCTTTTGGGATTCCAGGTAGAAGGTGCGCATGATGGCCCGGTACCGCCAGGCGTTCTCCGCCGTGAGATAGCTGGCTTCGGGCACACTGTTCAGTGTAATGGCGTGAAATTGCATCGGATCATTCCCCCTTCCATGGCAGCGAGGGCTCTTCTTCTGGTAGTTATAACCAGTGTACCAGAGGTCCTATCCGATAAAAAGGATTTCGACAAAATCCCCCATGAACTTTGTCGATATTCCTAAAACAATCCCGGGGGAATTGTGCAATATGGGAGGTGGTTTTCATCAGCAGAGGTGGGAAAGCACTGGGGAGGTTTCTTCATAGATTTATCCCCGTTCAGGGACGAACGATTTAAGGGTTCCGGTGGCTTATATGGATCATCGTCTATTTCGTCCCCCATACTTTTTTACATTTTGTAGAATCTGGAATTTTCCGTTTTCACGTCACAAAGCTCGCTTGCTGAACTTTCTCCGGTGCGGCGACTGTGTTTTGGCTCCTTCGGTTTGAGCGTTTTCCGGAGGCAATAACAACACAGAACCGTACATTTCACAATCATTCAGGCAAAAGGTTTCATAACTTCAGCCAGAATCCACGAGGAACCTTGCTTCTTTTTTGCTTCTTATCCACGGCAGCTCAGGGCTGTGGAGGGAGTGTAAAGGGGCAAGGTTTTTTGTTATGTACGAAAGACATTTCGATTGTTACCTTCCAGTGAGAAAGGATATCTCTGCGTCAAGCGTCTGGATTTGTAATCCAATATAAATCCCTGTTATGCATTCAAGGAGTGTGGCTGTTCTTTAATCTCTTGTTGGCCACCATTACCATAGCAACTCCTAAAACCGCCAGAATGCCACAAACCGCTGTGCCAGTCAACAGATTCATCAATTGCTGGTTTTCCAGCGTCATTTCTTGGTCAAATGAAGCAAACATTGCGGTTTGAAGGGAGAGCATGGATACAAGAGATGTCGCAAGACTGATATACTTAATGGCCATAATTGCCGGGGAATGGACTTTCCTTTTTCTCACCAGATACACAACCGATGTGATGAGGCAATAAAAATCATAAAGGGCTACGACAAAAATCAGATAGCCATGATAACGAAAACCGTTCCCTTCTTTGACGATCATGATTGCTACGCCCTGCAAAGCAAAGGATAGTACAACAAGAAGGCCCCCGCATAATCTATATGCTTTCCATTCTTTTATAAATTGCGATTGTCCATGGAATTGTGCAGTTTCAGCGCGAGCATTGCGCAGAATCAGGAATTTTGTCACGCATAGAACCAGATAATATCCGGCCAATACCATAAGCCACTTGGAAGAAAACCACCATCCGGCCACGATCTTGGATGCGGCCAATACGCTGTTGAACACCAAAGACCCATATCCCACGGAGACGATCCTGAATGTATCATCGTCCAACAGCTTAGAAAGAAGTATATGCCGATGCGCTATACCAGAGGCTGCCTGAAACGGTGAATCATTCTTAAACAACAACACGACTGCCCAGATAGCCGCAAATAAAAATATGGCTGCCAAGACATAGATACTATACAAAATGGGTGCGGGAACTGTTTTTTCCCGCTGTGTAGAAACAGCTACCAAAGAAGCCGTGCAGAAAATCAATGCACCAAGGCAGGACAAAATAAGCGGCGGCCTAAACCGGCATATTTTATCCCGAATTGTATTCTCTTTTTTCTCCGGTGATTGTTTGTTCTTAAAACGCATACGCTTTCAACCTGTACCCTAAAATTCGAAAAAGACTTTTTAGTCTTTTGCCAGTATAATGATAGAATCATTGGTATGATAAGCGATTCGTGTTGTTGTACTGTTAGAGTAATGTTTGAGATTTGTTAATCGGGTGAAAGCTTATCCGAATGCGTACTTCTCAACCTTTTCTTAGCATCCTCCACAGATTCACCATCCCGGACCAAATAGTGCGCTACAAATTGATCATCAAGAAATGAGGCTTGGCCAATATACTCTGAGGACTTGAAAATAGGATCGCAAGCCACCTGACTTTTGCGTGTTTTCTTCGCCTTTTCTGCTTGTTCCTTTTCCAAGCAGAGCGTTCTCTGCTTTTCCAGTCTCTCTTTAGCCTCCTCGATGGATTCACCGCTTTTTGCAAGATATTTTTCTATAAAAAGATCATCTAATCCAGTACCTGTCTTATCCACTTTTACACCTTTTTCTTCTCCATCGGCACAAAACCAAACACGCAGGCGATACCACTTTGGTCCGCCTGCGTGTTTGGTTTTATTCCAGACCTTTGACCACAGGGATCAGGCACAGCAGCAGCACGATGCCCACGATACCCACGATGATGCCGGGGATCATCATGTTCCAGATCATCGTCATGCACATACCGACACCCAGAACAATAGCTCCTACCACACCCAACAGGGTGATGCCGATGGCTCTTGCATTGAAAACGATGGCGGGCTTACCGTCCATCTTGCGCCGCACAAGCAGCATAGCCAGCAGGATAACTGCGCCAACCGCACCGATGACAATGCCCTGATTCAGCACACCCCACTCCGGCAAAAGTGCCATGCACATTCCCAGTGCGAACAGGATACCGCCGATTGTACTCATAATCAGAGTAACGAAGTCTTTCTTTTTCATGGATGATTACCTCCCATAACAGTCGTTGTTTGTTTTGATGTCTCTATTTTACGAAACAGATATTTGTGAAAGATTTGAGTTTTGTTTCTGAAATATTAAACCCTCACCATTACTTCAGACCGGCGATTTCCTGGGCTTCCTCTACAATCTCCCTCGTCTGATCCAGACTTTCCTCCACGATGGAGTCCTGCTCCACATCGTCAACCTTGTACCCGTCAATCCGCTGCTGGATTTCCTTCTGGATGACCTGGGTTCTCTCTGACATATCCGTGGCCGTACCAGATTTCATCTGAGGGACCACAACCAGCACCATAGATGCCGCCAGTACAGCACTGCCAAGTACAAGAAGCGCTGCTAAAGCAATATTTCTTTTTTTCATTTAAGCCAACCGCCTTTCATAAAACCAAGTCATGGAATTGTCTTACGCCTGCCTCTTCTATAAATCATTGAAAAAGCTCTGCCGGTACGCTGTACCAACGATTGTAATATTACAGAAGCTTTGTTTGAAAAGTGCTTGAAGAATATTTATGAAATATTAATTTGGATTTTTTGAACTCAACACATCCGATGGTTTGTGTCGTTCCTTTCCTCAGACTAAGCTGTTATGCTTTAAGCAGCACAAGAAAGGAGAACGACGTATGAACACAGATAAATTGATCGCTGCCGCTGTTGCGAGCGAGTATGCGCAAGCAGCATCGAGAAACGTAATTGCATTTGATTTCCTCGTTTACTTCTGGTCCCCTCTGGAAAAATAATATAATTTCTATTCTGACAGACCTCATTTGTGACCGCTTGAATCACCTTCATAGATTGCCGGACATTTGAGCGATCCATTGCAAAAGATTTAGTGCAGATTGCAATTTGCTTTATGAGCGGAATATTCGTGAGTTCTTTTTTGAAAACAGCTCCCATTGGAGTATCGCAGGAAGCCACAAAAGCTACAATGTCAAACATACCTTGATGATTGCCATACATTAAAAAGCCGTTTTCTTTCGGAATATTTTCTTGCCCGTACACTTTCAAATCTACATTTCCAGCCTGCACTGCTAACTTGAAAATATATTGAATATGGGTCCATTTTTCTTGTTCGGAATACCGGTCTGTATGTTTTGCATAGTTGCACAATTTGCCGTATGCTGCTGGGATATGTACCAGGTTTTTCAGTACCATTAACGCTAAACGATTCAAACTACACCTCCAAAATCAACGAAAGGTTTACAGGATATATGTGCAAATAAAAGATATGGAATCTGCAGGCTTGGAACCGGACGTGATAGAGTACGCAAATGCGGTTCATAGTTTTATTGAGTCCAATAACCCCGAAGGGATGGTAGAAAATTCGGTTGATATGTCTGATGTGATAAATTCCGAACAGGAGTCTCTTGCGAGAGAAGCGGAGGCCGCAATTTCGGAATGGATTTTCGGCAGGACTGATTGTTTAGATAAGGTAGAATAAGTTTCGCAAAATGAAAAGTAAATAAAAAGAGACATGGTTTGCAGATCTCTGGTAGAATGAAGTTGCGACACAAACATTCGAAAGGAGATAGCAAACCATGCCTGAAAAGATTGTACAGCTAAACGAGGAAGTTATCAAGGGTCAGCTCAAAGAACTCGTACGAGGCAGTGTAGAGGAGACACTCAACGAACTACTGGAGGCAGAGGCCAACAAGCTGACCCAAGCTGCCCGGTATGAGCGCAATGAGCATCGCCAAGGCTACCGCAGCGGCCACTACAACCGTAATCTCACCACCACTTCCGGAGACGTCACACTCAAGGTGCCCAAGCTCAAGGGCATCTCTTTTGAGACCGCCATCATTGAGCGGTATCGCCGTCGGGAGAGCAGTGTAGAAGAAGCTCTCATTGAGATGTATCTGGCAGGCGTATCCGTCCGGCGCGTGGAGGATATTACCGAGGCCCTGTGGGGTAGCAAGGTGTCGCCATCCACCATTAGTGAGCTGAACAAGAAAGCGTATGTCCACATTGAGGATTGGCGGAACCGCCCTTTGCAAGGAGGACGGTATCCGTATGTCTATGTGGATGGAATCTATCTGCGCCGTAACTGGGGTGGAGAGTTTGAAAATGTAGCCATTCTGGTAGCCATTGCGGTCAACGAGGATGGCTACCGCGAAGTTCTTGGCGCAGCTGAGGGTATGAAAGAAGACAAGGCCAGTTGGGTCAATTTCTTTCAGTGGCTCCGAGGCCGTGGTCTGGATGGTGTCAAACTAGTGGTTGGCGACAAGTGCCTTGGCATGTTAGAAGCCGTGGGCGAAGTGTTCCCTGAGACTAAATACCAACGGTGTACAGTCCACTTTTACCGGAATGTGTTTGCTGTTACACCGCGTTCCAAAGCAAAGCTAGTAGCAAAGATGCTCAAAGCGATCCACGCCCAAGAGAGCAAGAAAGCTGCCCGCGAGAAAGCCAAAGCCGTGGTAGGGGAACTACGCTCCATGAAGCTGAAAGAAGCAGCCAAGAAGGTGGAGGACGGCATTGAAGAAACGCTGACCTACTGCGATTTTCCTAGCGAACACTGGACCCGTATCCGCACCAACAATGTCATTGAACGCCTGAACCGGGAGATCCGCCGCCGCACCCGTGTGGTTGGCAGTTTCCCGGACGGTAATTCCGCTCTCATACTGGTCTGCGCCCGACTGCGCCATGTGGCAGGTACCCAGTGGGGCAACAAGAAGTACATGAACATGAAGCACTTGGAGGCGGCTCTTGAGGATGCCTCTATTGCTGGCTGACTTCATTTATTCCAGAGACTGCAAACTAAATTTGCGAAAGAATGTTGACACTACCCTCTGGCCCGCCGGGCCAGGCACATACTGGCAAGCCCATAGTCTTGGGTGATGACAATATCTCCCGGCTGCACCCGGTTGACCAGGGCAAAATCCACGCTGTCAGCTCCCTTGTCAAAGACCAGCGTCTCAGCACCCTCCCGCTCGATGCGATGGGCCGTATCACAGAGGATTTTCACCGGCACACCATGGACCCGGCCAATTCGCACCGTCAGGTCCACCACCGGGCAGCCGTCTGCGTCAATCAAAATCGTTGGCATCCTGATTTCCTTTCTGATCCGTTACTTTAGGAGCGACAATATGCCAAGAAGGATCACAATGATCATGAACAGCCCTCCCAGTTCGGCCAGGCTCTGCAGCAAGTCCCCCTCTTCCTTGGGAGGCACATTGTGCGGCTTCTGTTCCGCCCGTTTTGCTTCGGACTGCTTGGAGCTTTGTGGAAAATTGCGATTGAATGCCTGTGTATAATGTACGTACCCATCAATTCCCTTGCCAAAATAGCCGAAATCCCAGTCTTTCATGGTTGCTTGCCTCCTAATCCTCTGGTTTTTATAGATACATTGTACCATACCGCAAGTCCTATAATGGGTATCGCAAGTCTATGCCGCCGTTGATCGGCGGCTTTTTGTTTGTATTGTAGCAGTTTTATCTTTCTTTTCCTCCTTTTTTCAAAAAAATGAGATAAATATCGCAAAAGTTGCGAGGTTTGCCTGCTATGATGGTAGCGCAAAAGGAGATAATGCAAAAAAACTTTTTTTAATGTAACAAAAGTTGTTAGGTTTTTCTGTTATGCTCCCAGCAAAGCAGCTTTTCTATTATGAATTTTCTGAGAACATTTTTTAAATATGCCAGGATATGGCATATTTAGCTGATAGGCTGATTATGGGTGGCTGCAAAACAGAGTGTTTGTCATGCCATCTGTAAATTCTTTATGAATCCTTGTTTAAATCGTAAGGTTTATTTCCTATTTGCGCATTAAGCTGATAAACAAGGGGGCAGTGAATCTTATTAAGATTCACTGTCTGATTGAACCAGGCAGGTGTGAATCTTAATAAGATTCACAAGGACAGCTGCTTTTCAGAAAAAGTGAATCATAGCATGATTCACTTTTTTCACATGACGAGGGAAAGCCCAGGAAAGTGAATCATAGCATGATTCACTTTCTCACCGGCTTTTTCCCACCGACTGGGAAGGAAAAGGGGCCCAAAGGCCCCCAACCTGCTGGCAGACGGTTTTGCTAGCATAGCGTTTGGATATCCAAACGCAAATTTTGGGGGCTCTCCCCAAACCCCGTTGCGCTGCCGCGGGCTTGCAAGCTACTCTTAAAAAATGAGTGACAACCAACAAAGAAAATTTCATATTTGGCGTGTATAGTAAAAAGTACTTTCTGGACCTTGAAAATTGAATATTCAGCACGATCGGTACGTTCCACGGAAAGAGAGCGAGAGATGTTGGCGCCAGGATGGCCGCTATGGCCGGAGCGATTCCACAACGATCCAAGGGAAATCCCATCAGCCACCGGGATTTCTCCGCCAGGACCTTTCGAGTGGTGACAATGATACGCAGGTTTCCCCACACGTCAGATGGGGCTGCACGTTTCAGGTTGCAATCCTTAGACCTCCAACGACTGCAGGCGAACGGGCGATGGCGCCCTGCCGGTTGTGTTCCTCCAGTCCGGGGGCGAGCGGCAAACAGGACTGATACTTTTCTTTTATTAAATATAGAACTTGCCTGTGCAAGTGGTTTTTATAAAAGCGCGTTGCGCTGTATTTTTTATAACTTTTCAAAAGACACAGGGGGAAAGTGTACCCCTTTTTTACTCTATCATACCTACAAAGCACCCGGTGCCTTTGACAGAAATGTCGAGGGCACCGGGTGCTTTTTTTGTTTTTCAAGAAAGGAAATGTCTATGTCAAACGAACTCAAAACCTATACCCTCCAGGAACTCTACGCACGGCCTATGGAACCCATCTCCTGGCTGGTGGAAGGGCTGCTGGCACCCGGCTTGTACTTCCTGGGCGGTTCGCCCAAAGTGGGCAAAAGCTGGTTGGCGCTGCAGCTCTGTCTGGCAATATGCCGCGGCGACCCTTTTCTTGGATTTCACACCCGGAAAAGTGAGGTACTCTATCTGGCCTTGGAGGACGGGCCGCGGCGGCTGCACGCCCGCGCTTTACGCCTGACCGAGGAAGCGCCCGCCGGTCTGCACCTTTGCGGCCATGCACCCATGATCGGGCAGGGGCTGGAGCAGCAGCTGGACCGGATGCTGGCCGAGCACCTGGGCATCCGGCTGGTCATTATTGACACGCTGCAAAAGGTACGGATGGTTGCCGGTGCCAACGCATCCTACGGCAACGACTATCAGGATGCAGCCGCACTGAAAGAACTGGCCGACCGCTGCAACGTCTGTCTGCTGGTCATTCACCACCTGCGCAAAATGCCGGACGAGGACCCTTTCAACCGGTTGTCCGGCACCAATGGTCTGACCGGGGCCGCCGACGGCACCATCATTCTCATCCGCCAGAAGCGCCAGGAGGGAACGGCCCTGCTGACGGCCACCGGGCGGGATATCGAAGATCGGGAACTGACGCTGGAATTCTCCGACTGCTGCTGGAGCCGCAGCTGCTCGCCGGATGAGCTGCAGCTGATGTACCTCTTGCCGGCTATCCGGCAGCTGCTTGCCTCTGGCGAGTTTCTCGGGTCTGCCACAGAGTTGGTGGAAAAGCTGGGACAACAGGGCTCCTTATGGGGTCCGGCCCAGCTTTCCCGGTATTTGCAAAGCCACAAGGACGCCTTGGCGGCGCAGGGAATTTTGCTGGACACAAAGCGCAGCAACCACAAACGGTTTCTGTCTCTTTGCCTGACAGAAAGTGACACGGGTGACGGCAATGACGGTTGTGACAGTGGGGGCCAGGCACGGGATGTGCCGTCACAACCGTCATCACCGTCACTGTCGTCACAGGCGTCATAATGCAGGAGGGATGTACATGGCCTATATTCAACAACGCGGAGAAAGAAAATATAAAATTACAGTTTGTAATGGATACACCACGACAGGGAAAAAACGGATGCAGGCGCGCACCATCGACGTGCCCAAAGACATCCCCAAGCGGAGCATCCAACAATATGTGTACGCCGAAGCGGAGCGATTGAAAAAACGCTTCCGCACCGGCATCGACGAAAGTGAAAACACCAAGTTTGAAACCTATGCGGAGCATTGGCTGGACCGGGTGGCCAAGCGATACAAAGCCAGTACTCTGGCTGGTTATCGAAAAATGTTAGAGGTGGCGTACCCTTATATTGGAGGTTTGCCGCTTTGCAAGATCCGGCCTATGGTCCTGGAGGAATTTGCAGAAGAACTGCGCAAGAGGCCAGGGCGGGGCGGTAAACCTCTGAGCGAAAACACCGTACATAAATATCTGGATGCCGTTTCTGCTGTGCTGCAGGACGCAGCGAAAAATGACATCCTGCTCTATAATCCTGCCCATCGGGTTGAAAAAGTACGGGTGGAAAAACCTCAGCAGCGCATTCCCCAACAATGGGAGATGCGAAAGCTCCTGCAGTGCCTTCTGCAGGAGCCGCTGCTCTATCGTGTATTCTATCTGATGGCCCTCTCCACCGGTCTGCGCCGCGGTGAGCTGTGTGCCCTTCGGTGGTGTGATCTGCACGGCGGGAATCAGGTGAAGATCCAACATTCCCGCAGCACTGTGGTAGGGCAGGGCGTACTGGAAAGTGACACCAAGAACCACCGCACCCGCATCGTGGTCATGCCGCAGATCGTCTTCGACGATCTGGGAGAGCTGTTCACTGAGCAGGCCCTGGAAAACAACGGAGCTGACTGGAACGGTTTGATTTTCCAGCGTAAGGGGAAGGCGGTTCATCCTGACAGCTTCAGCCGTCACCTGCGGCATCTGTATGACCGGAACGGTTTTCCCGAGGAATACCACCTGCACACCATGCGGCATTTCTTCGCCACCTATCTGCTGGAACATGGCACCAGCAAGCAGGTAGCAGCCGACCTGCTGGGACACGCAGATACCGCCTTTCTGGAACGAACCTACTGCCATCCGCAGGATATCTGCAAAGAGGAGGCTGCCGGGTTGTTTGATTCTCTGCTGGCACCGGCAGAGGAAGAATACTACGACACTTTGCAGGACTAACATTCCCCGGGCAATGCGCCCGGGGTTTTTGTTTGTCCGGCACACCCACAGTGAGGATTTTCCCTTTTGGGGGAATCCTCACTATTAGTTATGTTTGCAAACTTTTGGTGTTTTGCCCGGTTTGCACAAGTATCGTGGCCGTTCTTCGTTGGGTTTGGTGATAGCTTTGTATCGCAGAGGTTGGTATCCTTTGTGTCAATACATACAAAGGAGTGGTCAAAATGGCAAGCATCCGAAAACGAGGACAAAACAGTTATCTCATCGTAGTATCCCGCGGCTACGATTACGAAGGGAACCGGCTGAAAGCCGCACAGAAAACAGTACATCCACCGAAAGATCTCACGCCCGGCCAGTGCAAAAAATGGCTGAACGAACAGGCAGTTCTGTTCGAACGAGAAGTACGGCATGACCCACAACCCGTGAACCATGCCATGACGCTGGCAGCGTATACCGAACACTGGCTGCGGGATATCGCCCCAGGCAAGCTGGCAGCCAGTACCTATTCCCGTGACCAACAGGATATCCGGCGCATCCTGCCAGCACTGGGGCATTACAAACTGACCGACCTGCGCAAGGAAACCATCCGTGCCTTCTACGAAGCCATGCGCTCAGAGCCTAAACTGACGGATGGACAGCCGCTATCGGAACGGTCCGTGGAGGGACTGCACAACACACTGTGCAGCATCTTGTCCGGTGCCGTGGATGAAGGCTACCTGACCCATAACCCAGCCTGGCGGGTGTACAAACCTAAAGGCGTGCGCAAAGAGCGCCCGGTGGCCGACGAGGAAACGGTGCAGAAGCTGATCGCCGCTCTGGAAACACAAAGCATGAAATATGAAGTGTACTTCAAACTGGTACTGGCCACAGGGATGCGCCGCGGCGAAGCCTGCGGATTACGCTGGTCTGACATTGACTGGAGGCACCGGACCATCCATGTGCAGCGGACGGTAGTCAAACTCAGCGGACAAAAGATCTTTACCAAGGAGCCGAAAACCACAAGCGGCAACCGGAGGGTGTACATCAGTAAAGAGATGTGCAAGCTGTTGAAAGCGTGGAAGCAAGAATGTGCATGGCAGATGGAACAGGCAGAAGGGCAGACCCTGACGGAGGAAGATTACCTCTTCCGGCAGCCGGGCGGCGATCCCATGGTGCCCACGACCTTTACCTTCCGTTTCAAGAAAATCCTCAAGGAAAACGGGTTGCCTCAAAACTTATCTGTCCACAGCCTGCGCCATACCAACGCCAGCCTGCTCATTGCCCAGGGCGTGGATGTCCGCACCGTTGCAGGACTGCTTGGCCATTCCCAGCCCAGTACCACACTGGATATCTATGCCCACTCCTTTGACAAAACCAAGCGAGAGGCACAGGAAAAGCTGGGGAAGGTGATGGGGTTGTGACAAGAAATATTGTTTGCACCGCGTTTCACAGTGTTCGTATCACGAAAATAAATCAGGCAGTTGCCTTCATTCCGAGGGCAACTGCCTGTTTTTTTATTCTTCGGTAATCTCCAGCCGGGCCAGCGCATAGTCGATGCACATCTGCACAAGCTCATTGCGGGAACGGCCTGTTTTGGACGCTACATCCTCCAGCTTCGCCAGCATGGTGTCGGGCAGCCGCACCGATACTACCGTGGACTTTCCTACCGCGGGTTTGCGCTGCGGCACAATAAATTTATCCTCCTGCGCCATCGTGTACCTCCCGAGCATTTTGTTGTAGTTATTATGGCGCACATTGATGTATTATTTATATACTACAAATATGTAATACACAACGTAATCAAGGAGGGTCTCCATGGACAAACGCGCACAAACTTGCTGTTTTACCGGCCACCGCCATCTGCCTGCCGGGGAGGAGGAAGCCATCTGGCAGCGGGTACAAGAACATCTGATTCCTCTGCTGGAGCGGGGTGTCCGTTATTTCGGGGTAGGCGGTGCGCTGGGGTTTGATACGCTGGTCGCGGAAAAATTGCTGGATCTGCGACGGCAGTATCCGCAAATCCGGGTGATTCTGGTGCTTCCGTTCCGCGGCTACCAAAGCCGCTGGACAGCGGCCCAGCAGGCCCGCGCTGCGCGGATCGAATCCCGGGTCGATAAGGTGGTCTACTGCTGCGATGCCCCCAGCCGTGAGGCCTTTCTGGCCCGCGACCGGCATCTGGTGGACGGCTCGGCCTACTGCATCGGTTACTGCACGAGAACTACCGGTGGTACGGCGTATACGCTGCGATATGCGGAGAAGCAGGGATTGCAGATATGGAATCTGGCAGAAAGATGAAAACAATCTTCCCATAAAAACAAAAACTGATAAAATAGCTCTCGTGCTGCCCAATGTACAAAACCAGCACGGAAAGGAGATTCCATGAGCTATCTTATCAGTTTTTTCGTGTCTGTCATGGCCGATGTTACCGCGTACATAGTCAAAAAATGGATTGACAAGCACTGAGCCGTGACAAAATAAAAAAGGTCGCTGTACTGCAATACAGCGACCTTTTTGGTGCGGCCGGGGGGATTCGAACCTCTGGCCTTTGGAGTCGGAGTCCAACGCTCTATCCAGCTGAGCTACGACCGCACATACAGGATCGCCGGAGCCGGATGGTTCCGGCGACCTTCTCTATATTACCACATCTGCGGGGCAAAATGCAAGGGGTTTGGGCGGCGTTGTGCAAATTTCTGTGCCGGGGCATGCGCCAGGACGGGCCAGGCACACCGGTCAGCGCACAGAACTACCGCGCCGGGCGGGGCCGGCAAAAGGGGCAGAGGCGTGCTTCCTGGCGGTGCGAGGGGTATTGGGGCGAACGGGGGTGCGGGCAAAGGCCGGGGCATGCCGGGGCAGGGCGAGCACACCAGCCAAGGGATCGGCTAAAGGGCCTTGGCGTGTCGGGGCGGAACAGAACCGCCGCGTCGGCCGGCAAAAAGTGTCATTCTCCGCTACTTGCAGGGCCGGGCAGCAGGATCAGGGTCAGTTATCGTTGGTGGTGCCGTAGACGAATTCCTGGAGAGCCTGGGAGTTGAGTTCAAAATCCACGGCGAACATACTGCGGCCGCCCATGCCGGTCATGCTGCCGTAGGTATGGGCTTCGGGGATGGTGAGCTGCTCGGCGGTGGCGCCGCGCAGGGAGGGCGCGAGCAGGAGCAGCGTGGTGATCTCGGAGTCGGTGAGGTTGGTCTGGACCATCGGGAAGATCTGGTCCAGCAGCGTGTTGAGCTGCAGCACGCTGAGGTCGGCGACGCGGTCCCAGGCGGCCTGGATGACCCGGCGCTGGCGCTGGATGCGGGACCAGTCGGAATCGATCTCACGCAGGCGGGCGTAGCCGAGGGCCTGCTCGCCGTCGAGGTGGTTGACGCCCACATGGAAGTTTTCGTGGTTGCCGGTGTTGAAGTAGGTGACTTCCTCCTGGGTCAGGTCGATGTCGACGCCGCCGACCGCGTCGATGCCCTTGATGAAGGTGCCGAAGTTGACGCGGATATACCGGTCCACCTTGACCTTGAAGCACTCGGTGATTTCCTTCATCATGAGGGCGGCGCCGCCGTAGCGGAAGGTATGGGTGAGCCAGTCATACTGACCCTCGTACTCGCCGTCCAGGATCGGCATGCCCATGCCGCGCTCAAAGCTGACGAGCTTGACGGCGTTGTTGCGCTTGTCCAGCGAGAGCAGCAGGCAGGAGTCGCCGCGGGCGTTGTCGCTGAAGCCGTCGGTGGTGCGCTCGTCGGTGCCGATGAGCAGGATGTTGATGACGTTCTCATCGCTCATGATGTCGCCGGTGGCCTCGACGGCATCCTTTTCCTCGAGGCCGGCGGTGCTCTCCTTCATGGCGTCGGATTCGGCCAGGGTCTCGCTGTCCGACTCGTCGATGGTGTCGCCGTGGGAGACACCGTCGCTGTAATTGAGCAGGGCCAGCTTGGAGCGGTAGAAGCCGAACGCGGCGAGGAAGAGCAGCAGCACGACGAGCAGGATGATGAGCAGGACGCGCTGGACCTTGTGGGTTTTCCAGTAGGTTTTGAACGAAGCGGATGACTTTTTCATAGCAAGAGGTTCCTCCGGGTAGGTCAGCGGATGATCTTGTACAGGCGCAGCAGTTCCTTGCGCTGCCGGCCGATATGAACGCTGCGGGACGCGCCCTGTTCGCTGCGGCGGTCGTGCAGTTCGCGGCGGTAGCGGATCAGGCGGTCGGCCCAGACGGCGGGCAGCAGCACGGGCCAGCGGCGCAGCACCGGATAGCGGCCCACCAGCTTGGCGCGGGAGGGCAGGATGGTCTGGAGCAGCGAGGCATGGCCGCCGGTCTTGTCGGCCTCGACGGCGTTGAGGGTGATCGTGCTGCTGTGCAGCCGGTCGCCGTCCGCGGCGCCGTAGACGCCGCCCGACAGGACATCGGCGAGCAGCGGGCCGGCATCGACGGGGTTGTTGTTCCAGGCGGGGGTCAGGCGGGCGGCGGCGGGATCGAAGCCGAGGTGCTCGGCCGCGATGCGCAGCATTGCCGCCGCGAAGGCATCGGCATGGAGGGTGCGGCACTGTCCGAGCAGGCGGTCCCAGTCGATGCGGTCGCCGCAGTCCTCGGCCCAGAGCAGGCAGTCACAGATCTGGCGGATGCCTACGCCGCTGTGGATGAAGTGCTTGAAGGCGTGGAGCAGCAGGTAGAGCTCATGGTCATGGGCGCCCAGCGTGCGCACCCGGACCCCCGAGACCGTACAGAAACCGGTGCGCTGCCAGGCGCCCTCGAACATCGCGTTGAAGTCGCCGACGGCGTCCGAGCCGGGCTCGAAGAGGGTCTTGTGCACCTCGAGATAGAGGCCGGTCGCGGGGTCGAGGTAGGAGACCTCAAAGGCGGTGTCGAGATCCACCTGGGGGTTCATGATGCGCAGGCCGCTGCGGATCAGCAGGTCGTGGCAGTCCCGGAAACGGCCGGGCGGCACGAGGAGATCCTCGTCGCTGGAGGGGCGGCTGTCGGGATGGGCGTAGAGGCGGCGGCAGACCAGTCCCTTGACGACGGCGGGTTCCAGCCCGGCGTCCGACAGGGTGCGGTAGAGGTGCAGGAACTGTTCGGTGTGGGCCATCTGGCGGGCGACGGTGTGCAGGACCTCGGTCTTGCAGCGGCGGGCCAGCGCCTCGGGCAGCGAGGCAAAGGCCGGGCAGGGATAGATGGCCTCAAAGACAAGAGGCAGCACGTTGTGGACCGATGCCAGACGCAGCAGCCGCATCCACTCCTCGGCGCTGCGGGGCTGTTCCCAACTGACGGCGCGGCCGCGCAGGGCGGCGCGCAGAGCCTGCAGGAACGCCTGGTCGATTGTATCCATGGGAAAATCCTTTCCATCAGGCACGGGGCACCAGGTCCACCGTGACGAGTTCGGGGAAGTTGTTGAGGCGCGGCAGCCGCATTCCGCTGCTGCCCAGCCCGCGGGAGAGCACCAGCGTGTGCAGGCCGTCCGCCGAGGTGTAGAGGCCGGCTTCCCGGCCGGGGAACCAACCCTGGTCGGGGGCATAGAGTCCGCCCACCAGCGGCAGACGGACCTGGCCGCCGTGGGCATGGCCGGCAAAGACGACATCGACATCCCAGCTGTCCAGGCTGCCGTAGTCCAGCCAGGCGACCGGCATATGGCAGAGCAGCAGGGTGGTGCGGTCGGTGTTGCAGAATTCCTGCAAAAAGCGGCACTCGCCGTCGTACCAGGGCTGGCTGCCCCACTCCTGTCCGCGGTCGGGCGGGCAGGCATAGCCGTACAGCCCGCCGATGCGCAGCGCGCAGCCGCGGACCTCGAGATCGACGAATTCCTGCTCAAGCAGGACGGCGCCGGCGTCGCGGTAGACGGCGGCGGGGTCGGCGCCGAAGTTGCGGCCCCACTGTTCCTCGTGGTTGCCCAGTGAGCAGTAGACCGGCGCGATGTCGGTCAGCCGGCCCAGCAGGGCCGAGACCGTCGAGGTGTCCTGCTCATCGGCGTTGAAGAGGTCGCCGGTGCAGAGGATCAGGTCGGGGGCGGCGCTGCGGACCGCCTCGACGAGGGTATCGTTGTCGCGGCCGAACCGGGCGTTGTGCAGATCGCTGAGCTGAACGACGCGCAGCGGTTCGCTAACCGGGGCCGGGACGGTCAGGGTTGTCGTGGTGAGCAGCGCCACCGAGCCGTACAAAGAGAACACCAGCGCGGCCAGGACGATGCCAAGGAGCACAAAGACTGCGTTTCTACGTCGCATTTTTCATCAGCGCCTTTCGGGACCCGACAGCACGGCAAGCCCGCCCCGCCCGCACGGTGCGGGAAGAGCAGGCTTGTCGGTTTCAGCTTTGTGTGGTCTGCACCGCGGGGGCGGTGCCTTTGCAGTGGGCGAGGATCTGGCGCAGCGTCTTGTCCACCACGCCGTTCTTGTCGAAGGATTCCTCCATCAGGGTGCGGCCGGCGCGGCCCATGGCGGCGCGCTGTTCCGGCGAAAGTTCCAGGAACTGGTGCATCCGGTCATACAGGCTCTGTTCGCTGCGGGGCGCGCAGAGGAACCCGCTGACGCCGTCCCGGACGGCCTCGCGGCAGCCCGAGACATCCGTTGTGATGAGGGCGCGGCCCGTGGCGGCGGATTCCAGCAGGACGTTGGACATGCCCTCGTGGTAGCTGGGCAGCACGACGCAGTGGGCGGCCGCATAGTAGGGGCGGGGGTCCTGGCGGAACCCGTGGAACTTGACGATGCCCTCCTGGGCGAGCTGTTCGACGGTGGAGGTGTATTCCTCCTCGAAGAATCCGACCAGATCAAAATGTACACGGTCGCCGTACTCGGCCTTGAGGCGCCGGGCGGCCGAGAAAAGCTCATCGACGCCCTTCTCGCGCATGATGCGGCCGAGATAGAGGAACCGGATGCCCTCCTCCTCGGACGGGTAGGGGCGGAAGGTGTAGTAGTCAAGGTTGACGCCGGCACCGTGCAGCACCGTGACCTTGCTGCGGGGGATGATGCGGCGGCGGACAAAGAGGTCGGCGTTCTCCCCGTTTTCAAAGAAGACGGTGCCGCTCTTGCGCAGCGCCACATGGTGCAGCAGGCTGACCAGCTCGGCGAGGCCGCGCTTTTCAAACGGCGTGCCCAGGCCCTGGATGTTGGTGCAGTAGGGCACCCCCAGCCGGGAACAGGCGTAGCCTGCATAGATATTGGGTTTGATGGAGTAGGTCAGGACCATGTCGGGCCGTTCGGTCCGGATCAGCCGGTGGTAGAAGCGGTACAGCTCCAGGTCGGTGGCCGGGTTGATGCTGCGCCGTTCCAGCTTGGTCTCGATACAGCGGCAGCCCATGCGGGCAAAGTCCTCCTCGTGGCCGACAAAGGGCATGCTGAGGATGACCTCACCGAGTTCCAGAAGCCGGGCGATGAGTTCCCGCCGGAACTGCCATAACATATAAGAGTGATTTGTTACAACCAGAAATTTCATTTTACCAACCGTCCCATAGGGTTCTTCCCGCTGCAATTCGTTGCTTTACAGAGCCATACCGGCGAGCGCCGCACGGTCCAGATGTTCATTGACTTCCTCGGGGTCGCGGAAGGTGGGCACCGCCCGCTTCATGGCTTCGCGGATTTCCTCGCTGCCGATGGAGGTCTCGGCATGGCGCAGCACGCCGCGCAGTTCCTCCAGCCGGCGGTCCACCTCGGACCGGGGCAGCGGGGTGTCGTGTTCGATGAAGATGCGGTCATTGTCGGTGCTCTCGAGGTTCTCGTTCTTCATCAGCGGTTCCTCATAGAGCTTTTCGCCGGGCCGCAGACCGATCTCGCGGATGTCGATGTCCCGGTACGGCACCAGGCCGGACAGCCGGATCATGTTCTCGGCCAGGTCCAGAATGCGCACCGGCTTGCCCATGTTGAGCACAAACAGCTCCCCGCGGCGGGCCATCGCGCCGGCCAGCATGACCAGCTGACTGGCCTCGGGGATGGTCATGAAGTAGCGGATGATGCGCTTGTCGGTGATGGTGAGCGGACCGCCCTTCTCGATCTGTTTCTGGAAGAGCGGAATGACCGAACCGTTGCTGCCCAGCACGTTGCCGAACCGCACGGCCGCAAAGGAGGTCTTGCTGTCGGTGCGGCACTGGATGACCATTTCACACAGCCGCTTGGTGGCGCCCATGATGTTGGTCGGGTTGACCGACTTGTCGGTGGAGATCAGGATGAACTTGCCGACCCCGTACTTTTCCGCCATGTCGGCGGTGTTGTAAGTACCGAACACGTTGTTCTTGACGGCGTCGCAGCCGCTGTGCTCCATCAGCGGCACATGCTTGTGGGCCGCCGCGTGAAAGACGACCTGCGGCCGGTAGTGGGCAAAGACGCTTTCCAGCCGGGCGCGGTCCCGCACCGAGCCGATCTCGACGGCCAGGTCAAGGCTGGTGCCGTAGCGGCGGATCAGCTCCTGCTGGATCGCGTAGGCGTTGTTCTCGTAGATGTCAAAAATGACAATCTGGCGCGGTGCGCACCGGGCAACCTGGCGGCACAGCTCGCTGCCGATCGACCCGCCGCCGCCCGTGATCAGCACGACCTTGCCGGCGTAGAACGCCCGGCTGGCCGCGTCGTCGATCTTCATGCTGTCGCGGAACAGCAGGTCCTCGATCTTGATTTCCCGGATGACGCGGCGCTCGGCGTTGAGTTCGGTGCCGGCGTCGGTGAACGGGAAATCATAGAGCTTGATCTTGCAGCCGGTGCGGCTGTAAAAGTCGTAGAGGTGCCGCGCGGCGTCGCCGTCGATGGAGGGCAGCGCGATGAAGATTTCCTGCACCGGCATCGCCTTGAGGCGCTCGATGATGGACTCGTCCTCGCCGTAGACCCGCAGGCCGGCAACCCGGCCGCCGATCTTGGCGCGGTCCTTGTCGATGTAGCACACCGGGCGGTAATGCGAGGCGCTGCTGCAGGTCAGTTCCTCGGCGAGCAGCGCGCCGACCTGGCCGGCGCCCACGATGGCAACGCCGATCTTGTTCATTTCGGTGCCGTCCACGTTGCAGTGGCGGTAGTACCGCTGGTAGACAAACCGCGAGGTCAGCGTGATGACGTTGACCATCGCGACCAGCGAGGCACTCTGCCAGATCCCCATATAAATGTATCGCACGCCGTAGGTCAGCGCGGTGGCCGTCAGGCCGCCCGCGAGGTCGGCGCAGACCAGCTGCAGGTAGGACTTGGAATCCGCGTAGCGCCAGACGTTGGTGTACACCCGCATCGCAAACCGCATGCCGAAGATGAACGCCGCAAAGACCAGCGCGTTGAGAAGGTACCGTGCGGGCGGCAGATCGCAGCTTGCCGAGGACAGCCCCATGATCAGGTAGCCGAACAGGTAAACCGCCGCGTAGAGAACAAGGTCCGTCAGCATGAGCAGCTGCTTGCGCTTGTTCTTGAATCCGATGCTCCAGCTCATCCGGCGTATCTCACTCCCTTCTGTCAAAGACAAATGACTTTATTTATTGTAACATAATTCAACTAAAAATGCCAGCCAAATTTATAAATAATTCCTATTTGTAAGGTCGTCGAACATTTCTCCCTCCCGCTGCCGCGTTTTTGTCGCGATTGAACAAAAATCAACGTTTTATCTGGCAATTTTCTCCTTTGTTTTTCCAAAATCTTCCTCGATACGCACTTTTTTCCTGTTTTCCGGTGTGCGGCGGGCTGCAGAGGGAGACAAACCTTCATTGAATTCGGCCTTGAATTATGCTATGATAAGAGCATTCCGCAAGAGACAAATTTTTTCCGATCCGCTCTCAGGACCGGAGCCGAGCAAAGGAATCCCGCGATGATCGATCTGCACTGTCATATTCTCCCGGCGCTGGACGACGGCTCGCCGGACGCCCGCACCTCGCTGCTGATGGCCGAGATGGCCGCCGACAGCGGCACGGGGCAGATTGTCTGCACGCCGCACTGCAACGCCGACGATCCGGGGCTGGCGGCGCGGGCCCGGCGCATCCGCCGGGCCGCCGGGCTGATGAACGAGATTCTTGCCCGGCAGCGGGTGGAGCTGCGGCTGTTCCCCGGCATGGAAGTGCTGTGCACGCCGGGGCTGGACCGCGCGCTGCAGAGCGGGCAGCTGCTGACGCTGGCGGACTCCCGCTATCTATTGATTGAGTTTGATTTTGACGCTTCGGCGGGGTACATGGCGGACTGCCTGCAGGCGGTGCAGGACCACGGTCTGGTGCCGGTGCTGGCCCACCCGGAGCGGTATTTCACGATTCAGGAGGACCCCGGCCCGATTGCCGACTGGTTTGACGGGGGCTGTGTGATCCAGGTCAACAAGGGCAGCGTGCTGGGGCGGTTCGGCCCGGGGCCGGAGCGCACGGTGCGCTGGATTCTCGACCGGGGGCTGGCGCATCTGGTGGCCAGCGACGCCCACGGCACCCGCAGCCGCACGACGGTGCTCAGCGAGGTGCGGTCGGTGCTGGCGCGGACCTGGTCCCCCGCCTACGCCGAGGTGCTGCTGCTGCGCAATCCGCGCCGCATTGTAATGAACCGGGAGCTGCTGGCCCCGGATGAGATTTGAGGTATCGCAATGAGGTCTTTCAAGATCCTGCTGGCGGTGGTGGCCGTCATCGTGTTTGGGCTGTACGGTGCGGTGCGGGTGCGCGACTCGCTGCTGACCGACCACACCGCCCCCGTCATCAGCTTTGACAGTGACACCGTCACGGTCAGCGTCGGGGATGACGAATCCGCCCTGCTGGCCGGCGTCACGGCCCAGGACAACCGCGACGGCGACCTGAGCGGTCAGGTCATGGTGCGCAGCATCTCGCAGTTCATCGAGCCGCGCACCGCGCTGGTCAGCTACATTGTCTTTGACGCGGCGGACAACATCGGCACGGCGTCGCGCAATGTCGTCTACAGCGACTACCGCTCCCCCCACTTTGCGCTGAGCGAGCCGCTGATCTACCGCGTCGGCTCCACCGTCACGCTGACCGACCGGCTGAGCGCCGACGATGTGCTGGACGGCGACCTGAGCGGGTCCATCCGGCTGGTGTCCTCCAACTTCAACAACACGGCCGAGGGCACCGGCACGCTGACGGTCCAGGTGACCAACAGCATGGGCGATGCCGCACAGCTGGAGCTGCCGGTGATCTTTGCGGTGCTGTCGCCGCAGGACCCCGAGATCACGCTGACCGACGCGCTGGTCTACCTGCCCGTGGGGGCGGATTTCCGGGCCGAGGATTACCTGGCCGAGGTGACCGACCCGCTGTACGCCCCGACGGCCGCCGGAGACGAGGAGGAGGGCGAGGAGCCCCAGACCGTCGATCTGCGCGGCGCCGTGACGGTGGATTCCAACGTCGATACCGGCACGCCGGGCAGCTACCGGGTGTTCTACACCTACCAGTCCGGCGACGGCACGACCGCCCGCACGGCCATGACGGCGCTGACCGTTGTGGTGGAGGAACAATAAGAAGGGAAAGGTATTCTGATGAACAACAGCGAAACTTCCGCCTGGTCCGCGCTGGAGCCCTGGTGCGTCCTGACGCGGGTGCTGCGCAGCGCCTGGATGATCCTGCTGGCAGCCCTGATCGGCGTGGCGGCCGCCGCAACGCTGGCCCGGACCCAGTTCCGTGACCGGTACGGCGCGCGGGTGACCCTTGTGGTGATGTCCCGTTCCTCCACCTCGGCCTCGCAGGATGCCTCGACGGCGAACTCGGTGGCCTCGACCTTCTCGGAACTGCTGGGCAGCGACTTCATGCGCCGCCAGATCCTGGAGGGCGCCGGGCTGGACAGCTTTTCCGGCACGCTGACCGCCGCCAACACCGCCGACACCAACCTGATCACCGTCACGGTCACGGCGGACACCGCCCGCGAAGCCTTTCTGGTCATCCGTTCCATCACCAAGAACTACAACCAGCTGACCCAGTACCTCTTCCGCGGGGCGGTCATCTCGGTGCTCAACGCCCCGATCAACTACACGATCTCGACGCTGCCGATGAGTCTGCGCCGGATGGAGCTGCTGGCCGCGCTGGCCTGCGCCGCCGTCGTGGTGCTGGTCATCGTGCTGGAGATGCTGCGCGACGACACCGTGCAGACCACCCAGGCCGCCCGGGACAAGCTGGACGCCCGGCTGCTATTGAGCATCGCGCACGAGAAAAACCGCTCCGGCAAGCGGCGGCGTCCGCTGCTGCTGACCGAGCCGACGGTGAGCTTCACCTTCTCGGAATCGGTGCACCGGCTGCGCGCCCGGCTCGAACAGGAGAAAGCCTCGGAGGGCACCAACATCTTCCTGTTCACCAGCGTGATGGAGCACGAGGGCAAATCCACCCTGGCCGAGAACGTCGCGCTCTCGCTGGCGCAGAAGCACCGCTCGGTGCTGCTCGTCGATGCGGACTTCCGCAAGCGCTCCCGCTTCTGTGACAAGGCCAAGGACTGGAAGGTCCAGCAGTACGATTACAACGACTTCAAGCTCTGCTGCGCGCACGTCAAGTCCTCCAACCTCTATGTGCTGTACAGCCCCACGCTGCTCAAGGACCCGTCGCGGCTGCTCGTGTCGGGCCGGTTCTCCCGGCTGCTGGCCCAGCTCAAGAGCTCCTTCGGCTATCTGGTCGTGGACACCCCGCCGCTCGAACTCTTCTCGGACGCCGAGATGCTGTCCGACCTCGACGCCGCCAGCGTGCTGGTGGTGCGGCAGGACCTGGTTCCGGCGCCGGTCATCAACGACGCGATCGACACCCTCAAGCAGCGGCGGGCCCGTTTCCTGGGCTGCGTGCTCAACGACGTGCGGGTGCTGATGCCCTCGGTGCTGGCCCCCTACGGGTCGGACTACGGCTACGGGTACGGCAAATACGGCAAGTATGGCAAATACGGCGGCTATGCCAAGTATGAGCAGGCCGCCGAGCAAGACAAAGGAGGCGAAGCATGAGCGACAAGGAAAAATCCAGCCTCCAGCCCATTGACCTGATCGCCATTCTGCGCAGTTTCTTCCGGCTGCTGGGCCGCACCTGGCCGCTGGTGCTGGTGGCCGCGGCGCTGCTGGGCGCCCTGGCCGGCGCCAGGTCCTACCTGTCCTACCGGCCGCTCTACCGCTGCCAGGCCGTGCTGTCGGCGCAGTACACGAGCGTCTACACCAACGCGACGGACATCCAGAGCTACGGCAGCAACTACAGCTCGACGGTGAGCACCAAACAGATCGTGAGCACCTTCTCGAGCATCATCACGACCGACGCGATGCGCGAACAGATGCTGGCCCGGCTGGGCACCGACACGATCAACGGCTCGATTGTGCCGCAGAGCATTGCGAATTCCAACCTCTTCACCCTGACCGTCACAAGCTCGGACGCCCAGAGCGCCTACGATGTGCTGATGGCGGTGATTGACTGTTATCCCTCGGTTGCGGCGCTGGTCATCGGCAACACCGAGATTGAGCTGATCGAGGAGCCGGTACTGCCCACCGCGCCCACCAATCCGCGCGACTGGCAGTCGGCGGCCGTCAAGGGGGCGCTGCTCGGCGTGGTGCTCATGCTGGCGCTGACGCTGCTGCTCTCCCGCACCCGGACGGCGGTTCATTCGCCGTCCGAGATCCGCCGCCTGACCAACCTGACCTGCCTGGGCATGATCCCCTCGGTGCGCAGCAAACGGCGCTCCAAGGGCAAGACGACGGGGCTGTCCATCCAGAATGACGCGCTCTCCCCCGCCTACCAGGAGGCCGTGCGCACGGTGCGCAGCCGTGTGCTGCACCGGCTGCCCGCCGACGGGGAGTGCAAGGTGCTGATGGTCACCAGCACGATGCCCGGCGAGGGCAAATCCACCGTGGCGGCCAACCTGGCGCTGAGCCTGGCCCAGGCCGGCAAGCATGTGGTGCTGCTGGACGCCGACCTGCGCGTTCAGTCGCTGCACGCCTTTTTCGGCATCTCGCAGAAAGGCCCCGGCCTGGCCGAGCTGCTCCGCAGCGCCGAGCCGGATCCGGTGGCGGCCGCCCGGTCGCTGCCCGGCACGACCCTCAAGCTCATCACCGGTGCGGCGAGGGTCGGGTCGCCGGCCTCGCTGCTCCACTTCCACAAGCTGGAACGCATCATCGGGATGCTCCGGGCCGAGGCCCAGTATCTCGTCATCGACACGCCGCCCATCGGGCTGCTGAGCGACGCCGCCCCCTTCCTGCCCTTTGCGGACGGGGTGGTCTATGTGATCCGGGAGGACACCGTCAGCGCCTCCCAGATTTCCACCAGCCTGCAGGCATTGTCCGACAACAAGGCCAAACTGCTCGGCTATGTCTTCAACGCCTCCTCCCAGAGCGTGGGCCAGTACGGCTACGGCCGCCACGGATACGGCCATTACGGCTACGGCGGCTACGGGCGCTCGGGCTACGGCGGGTACAGCGGCTATGCGGGCTACGGCAAGTCCGCGGCCAAGGAATCCGGCTGATCCAAAAACGGGACGGTTCCCGGGGGTTTTGCCCCGCAGGAACCGTCCCGCTTTTTGTTTTACAGGTCCATGCCGTCCGGCGGCAGCGTGCGGAAGAACCGCACGACGAAGGGCAGCGTGATGACGAAGGCGCAGATGTCCGCGACGGGCTGGGCAATCTGGATGCCGCGCAGCCCCAGCACGGTGCTGAGCAGCAGCACGGCGGGCAGGAAGCAGAGTCCGCTGCGCAGCGAGGCGAGCAGTGAGGCGACGCGGTTGTGGCCGATGCTCTGGAACAGCATGTTGGAACAGATGGTGAGCGGCTGGAAGAAGAGCGCGACAAACTGGGCGGTCAGCGCGGTGGTGCCGATGGCGATGACCTCGGGGTCATTGCGGAAGAAGCCGACGAGCGGGCCGCAGAAGAAGAAGCCCACCGCCGCGACGGTGCCGAGCAGGATCTCCGACGAGATGAGGGTGAAGAAGTACCCGGTGCGCACCCGGCTGTACTTTCTGGCGCCGAAGTTGAAGGCCGAGACCGGCTGGAAGCCCTGGCCGATGCCCAGCGCGACGCTGAACACGAAGGTTGCAATGCGGGTGACGATGCTCATGGCGGCCACGGCGGCGTCGCCGTAGAGGCGGGCGCAGCTGTTGAGGGTCATCGTCGAGACACTGCCCATGCCCTGCCGGATCAGGCTGGGCAGGCCGGTGCGGCAGATCTGCAGCAGGTCGGAGACACTGCCCATCGAGCGCGGGCGGATCTTGCTCTGGGTGCGGCCCGACAAAAACATGAAGAAGAGCAGCGAGAAGCTGACCAGCTGGGAAACCGCCGTCGAGATGCCCGCACCGAGCACCTCGAGGCCGAAGACGTTCATGAGCAGCCAGTCGCCGAAGATGTTCAGCAGGCTGCCGCTGGTCAGGCCGATCATCGCCAGGGCGGCGCGGCCCTCATAGCGCAGGATGTTGTTGAGCACGCAGGAGCTGGCCATGAAGGGGGCGCCCAGCAGGATGCAGGCGCCGTAGGTGCGGGCGTAGGGCAGGATGGTCTCGGTGCTGCCGAGCAGCCGCATGAACGGGTCCATGAAGGCAAAGCCCAGCACGGCGATCAGCGTGCCGGCCGCAAAGGAGCCGAAAAAGCTCGTCGTCGCATAGCGGGTGGCGCTGCCGACATCCTTGGCGCCCAGATGGCGGCTGATGATGCTGCCGGCGCCGTGGCCGAACATGAACCCGAAGGCCTGGATGACCGCCATCAGGCCGAAGACCACGCCGACGGCGCCCGAGGCACTGGTGCCGACCTGGCCGACAAACCAGGTATCGGCCATATTATAAATGTTGGTGACGAGCATCGAGATGGTCGTCGGGATGCCCAGCTGTACGATGAGGCGCGGCACCGGCGTCTGGGTCATCTTGCGGTATTGTGCGGACTGTGTTTCTGTCATGATATTTCCCTTCCCTTCGGGGAGCATTATAGCACATTCCCGGACGGAAAAACAGTTTTCAACAGTTCGTATCTGGCCGGGCGGTTGATAACACTCTGTATTGCGGCTTTCCACTGTGAAATTGTTGAAAACTCTGTTGAAACCGTGGAAAACCCGCCCGGTTTTCCACCAACCACACGCAAAGGTTGTTTTTTGATGGGGAATGCTGCCGGTTCGACAACAAAATATTGAACTCCGACCGATAAAATGGTACAATACAAAAATAAGAACGGGCGGACCCATTGTGGAAAACCCGCCCGCAATTCCACATTTCCGGAGGTCCTATGCGCTGGATTGACAGACTGGAACGCCGTTTTGGCCGGTACGGCATTCCCAACCTGATGAACGCCATCCTGATCGGCCAGTTTCTTGTGTGGTTCCTGATCCTGTTTGTGAACAAGGATCTGCTGGTGCTGCTGCCGCTCTACCGCGACGGGCTGGCCCACGGCCAGATCTGGCGGGTGGTGAGCTTCCTGTTCCTGCCGCCGCTGACCACCAGCATCCTGCAGCTGCTGCTGACGCTGTATTTCCGCTGGTGGGTGGGCAACGCCCTCGAGCGTGCCTGGGGCGATTTCCGGTTTCTCGTCTACCTGGTCATCGGGGTGATCGGCGCGGTGCTGAGCTGCCTGATCAGCGGCGCGGGCAGTGCCTCGGGCATCTTCCTGAGCCTCTTCTTCGCCTACGCCTGGATGTGGCCGGACCAGCAGGTGCTGCTCTTTTTCGTGATTCCCATCCGGATGAAGTGGATGGGCTACGCGGCGGCGGCCGTCTGGGTGCTGGAATTCCTGCAGGGCGGGCTTTCCGCCAAGGTGAGCCTGCTGTTCGGCATTGCGGGCTTCCTGGTCTTTTTCGGGCCGGAGATGTTCCATTTCATCCGTCAGGAAATCGTGAGTTATCGACGCCGCCGGGACTGGGAAAAACGGACCGGCCGCAAATGATTGTCTATCGTATTGGGAGGATATGATCATGAAACTTGTCACTGCCATTGTCAACAAGGAAGATTCCCGCGCTGTCTGCAACGAGCTGCTCAAGCACAAATTCTATGTGACCCGCCTGGCCACGACGGGCGGCTTTCTGATGGCCGGCAACATGACGCTGATGATCGGCACCGAGGATGAGCGGGTGGATGACTGCATCGCCTGCATCTCCAAGTGCTGCAAGCAGCGCACCGAGATCGTGCCCGGCACCGCCTCGATCGGCGTCGGGCTGGAGAGCACGATGCCCATTCAGGTCACGGTCGGCGGCGCCACCGTCTTTGTGACCAACGTGGAGCGGTTTGAAAAACTGTAATGGCGATGCTGGACCGGCTCGCGGGCAACCGCGCGCTGAAAGCGGACCTGACGACGGCGCTGCGCACCGACCGCCTGCCGCACAGCCTGCTCCTTGTGGGGGAGCCGGGCTGCGGGGCGGGCTTTGCCGCGCGCTGTCTGGCCGCGGACTATCTGTACCCGGACGGCGGCGCCCATGCCGAGGCCGTCCTGCGCGGGGAGGACCCCGAAAGTCTGACCGTCCGCGGGGAGGGCGCCTCGGGCCAGATCCGCGTCGAGCGCATCCGGGAAGCGCGGGATGCCATCCAGCGCTCGGCGCTCTCCTCGGACGCCCGGGGCCGGGTGCTCTTTCTCTACGGTGCGCAGAACCTCAACGGCTCGTCGGCCAACGCGCTGCTGAAAATCCTCGAGGAACCGCCCGAGGGGGTGCTGTTCCTGCTGACGGCCTCCAGTGCGGCGGCGGTGCTGCCGACCATCCGCAGCCGGTGTTCGGCCTACACGGTGGCGCCGGTGCCCGAGCCGGAATGTGCCGACGCGCTGCGCGCCGCCCACGGCGAGCTGAGCGAGCGGCAGGCGCTGGACCTGGCCTTTCTGTACGAGGGGCATCTCGGGACCTGCCTGCGGGCGGTCGAGGAGGACGCGGCGCGGGCATCCCGGGCGGCGGCGCGGGAGCTGGCGCGGCAGGCGTCCCAGCAGGACACCTACCGGGCGGCCGCCCTGCTGGCCGGGTATGAGAAGGACCGCGAGGGCGCCCTGGCCGTGCTGTGGCAGCTGGGGCAGTCGGCCGGTGCGGCGCTGCGGCGGCCCGGCTTTGACGGGCTGCAGCCCGACACGGCGGCCCGGGTACTGCGGGCAGCCGAGGCGGCGGACCGCGCGCTGCGGGCCAACGGCAACGCCCGGCTGGCGCTGACGATCTGCGCGATCGACCTTACACAAGGAGTACAGAATCCATGAAAGTCATATCGGTAAAATTCAAGGAGAGCGGACGCTCCTACTACTTCGACCCGCAGGAGCTGGCGGTGCGGGAGGGCGACCATGTGATCGTCGAGACCGCCCGCGGCGTGGAATGCGGCGAGGTCGTCCGTGCCCCCCACGAGCTGCCCTCGGGCGGGTTCCCGCACGAGATCAAGCCGGTGATCCGGATGGCGGACGGCATTGACATCCGCCGGATGCAGCAGAACCGCGCCGATGAGAAATCCGCCTTTGTGCTGTGCGAAAAGCGGATTGCGGCGCACGGCCTGCAGATGAAGCTGGTGGACGCCGAGTACACGCTGGACCGCAACAAGCTGGTGTTCTATTTCACGGCGGACAACCGGGTGGATTTCCGCGAGCTGGTCAAGGACCTGGCCGGGCTGTTCCGCACCCGCATTGAGCTGCGGCAGATCGGCGTGCGGGATGAGAGCAAGATGCTGGGCGGCCTGGGCGTCTGCGGGCAGCCCTTCTGCTGCAGCCGGTTCCTGAAGAATTTCCAGCCGGTTTCCATCAAGATGGCCAAGGAACAGGGCCTGAGCCTGAACCCCGCCAAGATCAGCGGCGCCTGCGGCCGGCTGATGTGCTGCCTGGCCTACGAGCAGAAAAGCTATGAGTACCTGAATTCCATCACCCCGACGCCGGGCAGCATTGTGCGGACGCCGGACGGCGAGGGCACCGTGATGGAGGTCAACGTTGTGGCAGGCACCCTCAAGGTGCGCAGCAACATCGAAAGCCTGGCCCCCAAGATCTACAAACGCAGCGAATGCGTCTATCTGCGCGGCGGGCGCCGGGTTCCGGTGGCCCCCGACCCTGAACAGGAATGATCTTCTTGACAGTTGCCGGGCAGCGCGGTATAATAGGTCCCGCATTCATGGGGGAGTAATTCCGCGCATCCGCGTGCAGTCTGCCCGTCATGACGGCCCGCAGCGGGCCCGGACAACTGGTTTTGAATGAGACTCATGTACAGTTCAGGCTGTACATGGGTCTTTTTTTTGGCCCTGTCAGCCCCACAAAAGGAGAGAGTGTCATGAAGCAAGAGTACATCCGCGAAGCCGACGAGCTGCTGCGCGAGCTGCAGAGCGGCCCGGACGGCCTGACCGAGGCGGAGGCCGCGGCCCGGCTGGAGCGCGTCGGTCCGAACAAGCTGCGCGACGCCGAGAAACCGACGCTGTGGCAGCGGTTTCTGGGTCAGCTGCGCGACCCGATGCTGATCATCCTGCTGTGTGCGGCGGCGGTGTCCGCCGTGACCAGCGCGCTGTCCGGCGAAGGGATGGCCGATGTCGTCATCATTCTGGTGGTGGTGCTGCTCAACGCCGTGCTGGGCGTCTTTCAGGAGAGCAAGGCCGAGGCCGCGATTGAGGCGCTGCAGACGATGACGGCCGCCACCTGCCGGGTGGTGCGGGGCGGCCGGACGCTGACCGTGCACAGCGACACGCTGGTGCCCGGCGACGTGGTGCTGCTGGAAGCCGGCGACAGTGTGCCGGCGGACGGCCGCCTGCTGGAGAGCGCCAGCCTCAAGGCGGAGGAATCGGCGCTGACCGGCGAGAGCGTGCCGGTGGGCAAGATTGCGTCGGTGCTGGGGCTGGCCCCCGGCGAGAAGGACGTGCCGCTGGGCGACCGCAAGAACATGGTGTATATGGGGTCGTCGGTGGTGTACGGCCGCGGCCGGATGCTGGTGACCCACACCGGCATGGATACCGAGATGGGCAAGATTGCCGGCGCCCTGGCCGACACCGGCGACGAGCAGACCCCGCTGCAGCGCCGTCTGGACGAGCTGGGCCGGACGCTGTCCAAGCTGGTGCTGGCCATCTGCGTCTTTATCTTTGTGTTTGACCTTGTGGCGGCGGGCAGCTTCACGCTGGACAGCGTGCTGTCCACCTTCATGGTGGCGGTGTCGCTGGCCGTGGCGGCGATCCCCGAGGGGCTGGCCACCGTCGTGACGGTCGTGCTGTCCATCGGCGTGACCAATATGAGCCGCCGCCATGCGGTGATCCGGCGTCTGACCGCCGTCGAGACGCTGGGCTGCACCCAGGTGATCTGTTCCGACAAGACCGGCACGCTGACCCAGAACCGGATGACGGTGGTGGACTGGTGCGGCGACCCCGACCGGGTGGCCACCGCGATGGCGCTGTGCAGCGACGCTTCGCTGCGGGAGGACGGCACCGTGGAGGGCGAGCCGACCGAGGCCGCGCTGGTGGCCTTTGCGGCGTCCCGCGGGCTGGACAAGCCGGCGCTGGAAGCCCGGGAGCCCCGCGTGGACGAGGCGCCCTTTGACTCGATGCGCAAGCGGATGAGCACGATTCACCGCCGGGAATCCGGCTGGGTGCAGTACACCAAGGGCGCGCCCGACGTGATTCTGTCGCTCTGCACGAGCTATGAGGAGAACGGTCAGGTCCTGCCGATGACCGAGGAGAAGCGCCGGGAGTTCCTGGCCGCCAACAAGGCGATGGCGGACCGCGCGCTGCGGGTGCTGGCCGCGGCGCAGCGCCTGTGGCCGGAGCGCCCCGCCGGGCATGAGCCGGAACAGCTGGAGCGGGATCTGTGCTTCCTGGGCCTGACCGGCATGATCGACCCGGTGCGGCCCGAGGTCAAGCCCGCGATTGCCGAGTGCCGGTCGGCGGGCATCCGTCCGGTCATGATCACCGGCGACCACCGCGACACCGCCGTGGCCATTGCGACCGAGCTGGGCATTCTGGACAGCCCCGACCAGGCCGTGACCGGCGCCGAGCTGGACGGGCTGAGCGATGACGAGCTGCGCCGCCTGGTGCCCCGCATCAGCGTCTATGCCCGGGTGCAGCCCGAGCACAAGGTACGGATCGTCAAGGCCTGGAAGCAGAACGGCGCCGTCACGGCGATGACCGGCGACGGCGTCAACGACGCGCCCTCCATCAAGGCGGCGGACATCGGCGTGGGCATGGGCATCACCGGCACCGACGTGACCAAGAACGTCGCCGACATGGTGCTGGCCGACGACAACTTTGCGACGATTGTCAACGCCGTGGCCGAGGGCCGCCGCATCTACGACAACATCCGCCGCTCCATCCAGTTCCTGCTGGCCTCCAACATGAGCGAGGTGCTGGGCGTCTTTACGGCGACGCTGCTCGGCTTCACGCTGCTCAACCCCGTGCATCTGCTCTTCATCAACCTGATCACCGACTGTTTCCCGGCGCTGGCCCTCGGCATGGAGAAGGCCGACCCCGACAGTATGCGCCGCCCGCCCCGCAGCTCGCAGGACGGCATCTTTGCGGGCGGCATGGGCTTTGACATCCTGTACCAGGGCGTGCTGATCACCCTGATCACGCTGGCGTCCTACATCATCGGCCACTGCATGGAGATCGGCCGGTTCGAGATGCCGCACGGCGTCAGCCCCGACGGCATGACGATGGCCTTCCTGACCATGAGCATCTGTGAGATCATCCACAGCTTCAACATGCGCAGCCAGCGGCGCAGCGTCTTTACGCTGCACAGCCACAACGCGGTGCTGTGGGGCGCGATGCTGGGCAGCCTGGTGCTGACCACCGTCGTGCTGGAAGTTCCGCCCATTGCGGCGGCCTTCGGATTCACGCCGGTGTCGCTGCCCGAGTACCTGACGGCGCTGGCGCTGGCCGTGCTGATCCTGCCGCTTGTCGAGCTGGTCAAGGCCGTCCAGCGCGCGCTGGACGCCCGCCGCGGAAAGTGACAAAATTTGCCGAATCCCTTGCAAATACAGGGCGTTGGTGTTAAAATGGGATAAACGCATAGAAGCGTGCCGGGCGGGGCGACCCCACCGCACAGGGCCCGGTCGGAACTAAGACAGTGCGGAGATAAGGAGTATATCATGGCCCATAAGGTTAGCAGCGAGTGTGTCGCTTGCGGCGCTTGTGTTGACACCTGCCCCGTTGGTGCGATCACCATGGAAGACAAGGCTGTTGTCGATCCTTCCGCCTGCATCGATTGCGGTGCCTGTGAGGGTGTCTGCCCCACTGGCGCAATCCAGCCGGAATAATCGGTTTGACCCAGTCCCCCGTGCCCGGCACGGGGGACTTTGTTTTTTGCCGCGGGCTTCCCGCGGGGATTTTCAACGGAAAGAAGGCTGTCTGAATGCAGTACGATTTTACTTCCCTCATGGACCGGCACGGCATGGATGCCATCGCGGTGGACGGACCCGGCCAGGGCGGTTTCGCCCCCGGCGCCCCCAAACCCGGCTCGGGCTTTGATGTGATCCCGATGTGGGTGGCCGACATGAACTTTCCCACCGTGCCGACCATTCCGCAGGCGATCATCGAGCGCGCCTCCCATCCGGCCTACGGCTATTTCTCGACCCGGCCCGACTATGCCGAGTCCATTCTGCGCTGGCAGCGCGAGCGCCACGGCCTGACCGGCGTGACGGCCGACTGCATCGGGTATGAGAACGGCGTGCTGGGCGGCGTTGTGTCGGCGCTGCGGGCCTTTGCGACCCCCGGCGACGCCGTGCTGCTGCACAGCCCGACCTACATCGGCTTCACCCACTGCATTGAGGACAACGGCTTCACGATTGTCCATTCGCCGCTGCGCCTCGACGAGCAGGGCATCTGGCGGATGGACTACGAGGACATGGACGCCAAGCTCAAGGCGCACCACATCCATGTGGCGGTGTTCTGCAGCCCGCACAACCCCTGCGGCCGCGTCTGGGAGCGCTGGGAGCTGGAAAAGGCGATGGAAGTCTACCGTGCCAACGACTGCATTGTCATCTCGGACGAGATCTGGTCGGACATCATCCTGCCCGGCCACACCCACATTCCCACCCTCTCGGTCAGCGAGGACGCCCGCAGCCGCACGGTGGCCCTCTATGCCCCCAGCAAGACCTTCAACCTGGCGGGCCTGATCGGCAGCTACCACATCATCTGCAACCCGACGCTGCGCGACCGGGTGGACTCGGTCTCCTCCAAGACCCACTACAATTCGATGAACGTCCTGTCGATGCACGCGCTGATCGGCGCCTACAAGCCGGAGGGCGCCCAGTGGGTGGACGAGCTGTGCGAGGTGCTGGGCGGCAATGTGGACTATGCCTGCCGCTTCATCGCCGAGCACTTTGACGGTGTGCGGGTCAGCAAGCCGCAGGGCACCTACATGCTGTTCCTGGACTGCACCGACTGGTGCGCCGCACACGGCCGCACGCTGGACGAGCTGCTGCGCGCCGGCTGGGATGTCGGCGTGATCTGGCAGGACGGCCGGCCCTTCCACGGTCCGTGCTCCATCCGGATGAACCTGGCGCTGCCGCTCTCCCGCGTGCAGGAGGCCTTTGACCGACTGGAAGCCCACGTTTTCCACGCTTGACACGGCGTGCGCCGTATCGTAGAATAAAGGCAGAATGAACCATTCGCGCACAGGAGGTTTTTTCCATGCAGATCCAACAGCAATTCGTCCTGCGTCAGATCCTGGACGAATATGTCCTGGTCCCGGTCGGCGAGACCGCCGAGTCCTTTCACGGGATGGCCGGCCTGAACGAAGTGGGGGCGCGCATCTGGGAGCTTCTGCCCGATGCCCCGGACGAGGAATCCCTGGTCCGCACCCTGCTGGAGGAATACGACGTTGAGGAGCCGCAGCTCCGCGCCGACGTGAAGGAATTCCTCGGCAAACTCCGTGAGGCCCACATCCTCGCCTGAACCTATCCAAGACAAAAAGCGTGCCGCGCACCCCGTTTCCGGGATGCGCGGCACATTTTTATTGGATTGTGGTTGCTGTCGGATCAGGAAAGATTGTTGTAGCTGACGTACATCGTGTCGGAATAGACCGTGGCCGAGCGCCCGGTGTCGGGGTCGGTGTAGGTCAGGAAGGCACGCACCGCATAGCGGGTGGACGCCGCGCTGGGGGTCATCGTGTAGCTGAAGGTGCCGTCGGCGCCGTACTTGGTAAAGCTGACGCGGGTGCGGCCCGGCGTGTTGATGCTCAGCATCTTGGTGCCCAGCTTGGCGGCCGAGTAGTAGACCAGGCCGTGCGCCGTCACGTTGTAGTAGGAATCCACATTGGCGTAGTCCTCAAAGCAGCCGGTCATCTTGATGCGGCCGTTGGCGGCGGCCTCCACCTTGAGGGATACCGTCGGGGCCTGTCCGCCCAGGCAGGGGATGATCTCCTCCTTGGTCTCGTGGCAGACCGTGCAGGTGTAGGTCCGGATGCCGGTCTCGGTGGCCGTGGGCTGCTTGGTCACCTTGCCCTCGTCATAGACATGGCCCTTGGCCGGCGTCGTGATGCCGTCGCGGATCTTCTCGCCGCAGACCGCACAGTAGACGGTGCCGGTGTAGCCCGGCTCGGTGCAGGTGGCTTCCTTGGCGTCGGTGGGCGCCGCCTCGACGTGGCCCTTGGCGGGCAGTTCCTCGCCCTGCTTGATCAGCGCGCCGCAGATCTTGCAGTACACATCGCCGGAGTAGCCCGGTTCGGTGCAGGTGGCTTCTTTGGCGTTGCGCAGCTCGGTCTCGGTGTGGCCGGTGGCCGGAATCACGGTGCCGGTCTCCACCACCGCGCCGCAGCGGTCACAGACCTTGTCGCCGGTGTAGCCGGCCTGGGTGCAGGTGGCGTCCTTCTGGTTCTCCAGATGGGTGCTCGTGTGGGGGCACAGCGCGCCCTCGCCGCTCAGATAGACTTCATAGGTGTTGGCGCTGCTGCCGTCCTCCGACAGGGTCAGCACCCGCACGGTATTGCCCAGCACGGGCAGCACCGTGACGGCCGCATTGTCGCGGCCTTTGGCGGTGACGACGGCATTGCCGTCCGCCTGGACGGTGTACTGCATCGTCTCGGGCGCAAAGCCCTCGACGGTCTGACCGTTGACGGCCAGATCCTCGAGCAGCGCGCCGGTGTTCCATTCCAGCTTTCCCGCAAAGGTCATGACCTCGGCCTCGGTCAGCGCGACGCAGTGGCTGCCGCTCGTGCCGCCCTGCTGGGTCAGCGTGATCTGCAGCGCCACCGGGTTGACCGGGGAGGCAAATTCATAGTGGCAGAGCTCGCCGAGCGCGTAGGTTTCCACCGAGGTCTCGACGGCTTCCACCGGGGTGAACTCGCTGCCGTTGAGCGACCAGGCAAAGCTGACGCTCTCCGGCTTGGCGGCGCAGCTGTCATAGTAGTAGTACAGGTTGACGCCGCTCACCATCTGGGCGGTCGCCCAGGTGTAGGTCAGCGTCGCGGTGGCCGACTTGGAGCGGTTGTTCCAGTTGCTCCACCGTTCGCTGGTATTGTCGCCGGGCTTGGTGACGCCGTTGTTCAGCGAGCTGAGCACATCGGACTGGCTGGCCGGGTCGATGTCCTGGGTCAGGCTGGACGCCTGGGGCGCCACGTTGATGCTCTCGGTGCTGACGGCCTCGGCCACCCGCACCGTCGCGGTGACCGGCAGCGTGTTGTCGCCGAAGATGGCGGCGCTGCCCTCCACCGTGACCACGTCGCCGACTTTGGCAAACCGGTCGGCGGTCAGGTCCTTCCATTCCACCGCAAAGCTGCTGCTCAGCGTGCCGTCGGCCAGCACACCGCTGACCGTGTCGGGCAGGGTGGGCACCACGCCCGGCTGGGTGACGGCCGAGACATTGCGCAGCGCCTGGATGTTGTCAATGACGTGCAGGCGGCAGGTCACGGACAGCGGGTCCTCCCCGGCAAACTGCAGGGTACCGCCGATCACATGGTCGCCGGGGGTGTTGACGGTCTCGGAGGGGATCTCATCCCAGGTGACGGTGCCGGTGACCTCGCTGCCGTCCGCCATCGTGCCGGTGGCCTCGGTCTGCAGCGTCGGCACGGTGCCGCACTGGATCGTGTAGTCGCGCACCATCGTGTAGCTGACCAGCCCCTCGGTCACGGTGCTTGCGGTCGGGGTGGTCTGCACAGTGACCTGGCCGCCGGTCAGGCCGTCCGAGGAGATGTCCAGCGTCATGCTGCCGGCGTTGTGGGTGGAGCGCAGGATGACGAGCGCCTTGCCCGCATAGGCCTGGATGACGGCATCGCTGTCGCCGGTCAGGACGCTGGCCTGCTGGAACTTGTCGTTGGTGGCCTGGTCGCCGTTGTCCACGCCGGCGATCGTGCCGTCGCCGCTCAGATGGAAGCGGATCGTGTTGGTGGCGGTGGTGTCGAGGACGCCGTTGGCATCCTGCAGGTCCACCGTGACATAGATCAGGCTGCTGCCGTCCGCCGCGACGCTGGTGCGGTTGGCCGTGATGGCCAGGTGATCGACCGTGCCGGGCGTGGCCACGGTGGAGCGGCCCTTGGTGTCGGTGATTTCGGTGACGCCGTCCGCCTCAAAGGCGCGGGCGGTGATGGCGCCCTCCTCGTAGGCCACGCGGAAGGTGGCGTAGAGGGCTTCCGAGCCGGAGGCCTGCACCGCCGTGCAGACGCTGCTGTTGTCGGACTGGGTCGTGTAGCTGGTCAGTTCATGGCCGGCGGCGCTGGACCAGTCGTTGCGGGTGGCGGTGCCGATCAGCTCGCCGTTGCGGTAGAGCTTGACGACCGGCGCGTTGGAGTAGATGACCACCGGGGTCAGGCCGTTGGTCCGCACCATGTTGTCGGGGTCCCAGGCCGTGACGAGGTGAAGGGTGGTATCGCTGCGGTTCCACTGGCTGCGGTAGAGGTAGTAGGTGTCCTTCTCGAAGCCGGTGGTCTCGACGATGCCGAAGTAGCTGCTGTTGGGCACGCTGCCGCGGCCGCTGGTCGAGCCGCTCGTGGTGCCGTTCCAGGGGGTGGGCTCGCCGATGTAGTCAAAGCCGGTCCAGACAAATTCGCCGGCCACACAGTCGTTCTGGTAGGTATTGTAGATGGATTCGTGCGCCGTGATGCCCCAGCTGACGGCGCTGGTGTCGTAGCTGGTCAGATGCAGCTTGCCGTCGGCGTTGCTGTTGTTGGCCTGGGACAGATAGATGCCGCGGCTGTTGGTGGCGCTGGAGGTCTCGCTGGCGAGGATGCAGCCGCCGAACTGGTCGGCCAGGCTCTTGAGCTGGGAGGCGCTGTTGGCGTAGTTGAAGCCGACAACGCCGCCGTTCTTGAGGATGGTCTGCAGCACGGCCACCAGGCGGGAGTCACCGCCGCGGTTGTTGTCGCCGCTGGTGGTGGGCCGGGTGGTGTCCTCCTCGTGAATCCAGTCGATGAGGTTCTGGGCGATGGCGGCGTAGTTGCCGACGTTCTCCCAGTAGGTGCCTTCCTGGACCTCGTTGCCGAGGCTCCACAGGATGATGCAGGGGGCGTTGCGGTCGCGGCGGACCATCGACTTGATCGCGTACTCGGCGCAGGTCATGTCGGGCTCGGCGCCCAGCAGGCCGCAGCTCTCGCCCACCGGCGTGTCAAAGTAGCGGCTGAAATCGTTGCTGTTGCTGTTCTTGGGATCGACCCAGCCGTCGAAGGCTTCTTCAACAACCATCAGGCCAATTTTGTTACAAGCGGAGATGAAGTCCTGATCGGCCGGATTGTGGCTGGTCCGGATGGCATTGACGCCCATATCCTTCATGATGGTGAGCTGGCGGTAGATCGCGTCGTCGTAGGCGGCGGAACCGAGCGCGCCCTGGTCATGATGGAGGCAGACGCCGTTGATCTTGACGGGCTGGCCGTTGAGGGAGAAGCCGTTCTGGTCAAAGGCATACCAGCGGTAGCCGAATTCCGAATCGACGGTGTCCACGATGCTGCCGTCCACAAGCAGTTCGGTGCGCAGCGTGTAGAGCGTCGGAGAATCGGGGCTCCAGAGGGACGGGGACGCGACGACCGGTTTGCAGGTCGCCTCGGCGGTCTGGCCTGCCTCGACCGGGACAACCGTCTCGTCAGGGTCGGAGACCGCGGTGCCCTCGGCGTTGTAGACGGTGCAGCGGACCGTCACATCGCGGGGCGTGTCGCTGTCGTTGACGACCTCCACGACGGTCTGGGCGGTGCCGGTGCCCTGCGCAATGTCGGGGGTGGTGACCGCCGTGCCGTTGAGCTGGACATGGACCGGGTCGGCCGCAATCAGCGTGACATCGCGGTAAATGCCGCTGCCGGAATACCACCGGCTGGACGGCAGGTTGTTCACGGCCTTGACTGCGATGACGTTCTCGGTCGTGCCGTCGCAGACCAGCGCGTCGCTCACGTCGATGGCAAAGGCGGTGTAGCCGTAGTGATGCTCGCCGACCTGGGTGCCGTTGACGTAGACCGTCGCCTGGGAGTACACGCCGTCAAAGTTGAGCAGCAGCGTCTTGCCGGCATAGCTCTCGGGCAGGGTCAGCGTGCGGCGGTACCAGCCGGTGCCGCCGGGCAGAAAACCGCTCTCGGCCTCGCCGGACGTCGTGAAATTCTGGCTGATGCTGAAATCGTGGGGCAGATCGACGGATTCCCAGCCCGAGTCGTCAAAGTTGGGATTCTGAGCGCTGTCGTTGTTGCCCAGGAAAAACTTCCATCCGGCATCCAGATCGGTCTCGCGCCCGGTCAGCCCGTCGGCTGCCAGGACCGTCGTCTGGGGAGTTCCCGCGATGGTCGCGCCTTCGGCCAGTGTCACCGCCGGCGCAGTGTCCCCGTCTTGGGCAAGCGCAGCCGTCGGCACAGCACTCATCAGGAGGGCCGTGCAGAGCAGCGCGGATACCATCCGCCGGGTAACGGAACGTTTGTGCATTCGTCCTTCACCTCTTTCAAATACTTCAGGGAAAAATGGAAGAATCTTTCATTCCAAAGATCTTCCGATCCATGTTGACTATAACAAAATTGTAAGTTTTTGTCAAGTTATCGAAAAATTTTTATTGCATATCGCGAAAACCGCAGTGTTTCCGATTTTTCAACATCTTGTGGAAAATGGTGGAAAATCCGGCATTTCTCCACAAAACAGGAAAGAATCTTTCACAATTAGGTCCGAAAAAGCCCAAGCCGGCGCAGATTGCCGGCTTGGGGCGTTCGCGGTGTTACAGTTCGCAGGGGTCTGCGGGGGGGTCGGTGTGTTCCCCGGCCTCGGCGGTGTCGGGCAGGCGGGCGGCATACTCGGCATAGTAGCGGGCCGCGGCCTCGTTCATCCGGCAGAGGTATTCCGGCCGGCCGTTGAGGTCGCCGCACTCGTTGTGGACCATCGCGATGCAGGCATGGCAGAGCGGCTGGTTGGGGCAGCCCGCACAGGCCGGCCGGTAGCGGACGGCGGCGGTCTTTTCGACCAGTTCCTGCCAGGCGTCGCGCAGCGGGCGGCCCTGCCGCTCCACCGTGACACTGCCGTACATGCCGCAGTTGGACATGTTGCCGTGCCAGTCCAGCCAGAAGGAGCACAGCCCGGCCCGGCAGCTGATCCGCATCGGGCCGCGGTCCTCCCCTGCCCCGATCTGATCCAGCGGCACAAAGTGCTGGAACCGCCGGGCCTGACCCAGGAACCAGGCGGGGTTGTTCTGCAGGAAGTCCGCGCGCACCCGGGCCAGACCGGCCTGTTCGGGCGTCAGGCGGTCATTCTGCCCCACCAGGGAGGCATCCCGCCGCAGCGGCGGGAACATATAGGTGGCCACCTGAATCGGACTGCCCACCCGGTGGGCATAGGCGATGATCTCGTCAAGATCGTTGACGTTCTCGGGGGTGATGCTGGCGTTGAATTTGACCGGCACATGGTTCTGCTGCAGCAGTTCCACGGCGCGGTGTACCTTTTCAAAGGCGCTGCCGTCCCCGCAGAGGTTCTGGTAGGTCTCGGCGCTGGCCCCGTACAGCGTGATGTTGATCCGCACCGGGCAGTGATGCCCGAGCCAGCGGGCCATCGGCTCGTCGATCAGCGTGGCGTTGGAGTTGATGCTGACCTGCAGACCCATCTGCTGCATGCCGGCCATGATCTCGCGGAACTGGGGATGCAGCAGCGGTTCGCCGCCGGTCAGCAGCGGGAAGAGCAGTCCCAGGTCGCGCGCCTCGGCGGCCAGCGCCAGCCACTGGCCGGCGTCCATCAGCCCGCCCTCCTGCCGGACATCGGCATAGCTCTTGTGCACATAGCACATCTTGCAGTTCAGCGTGCAGGCCGGCGTGAGTTCAAAGGCCGACATGATGGGCAGCCTGGCGTGGGCGGCTTTCTGCATGAGCCGTTCCCGCACGGTCAGTTGATTCGTCGTCACGAAAAAATCCCGTCCTCTCTGAGTCGTTGTTTCAGGCATCGGACCGCTGCCAGGTCCGGTGTGCAGGTCAGTCTGTACAGCGGGACCTCGTTGAGCAGGGCGGTCAGCATTCCGGTTTCGCGCACACAGCCGTCGGTGTTCCATACATCCAGGATGGTCTGTTCCATCAGCGGTGCCATGGCGTGGACGCCGTGAAGGCGTTCGACCTCGTTGGCGGTTCCCTGGCGCAGCAGCACCAGGCAGCCGAGCGACCAGGCGTCGGGCCGCGCGATGGGGGTGGAGCCGTCGATCGGGTATCCATAGCTCTTCCAGCCGTCGGGGCCGCGGCGCAGCAGGGTGCGGTCCCCGCAGACAGGCAGGGCCTTTTCGTAGGTGGCCCACAGCCTGGCCTGGGTGCTCTTGCCGGTTCCCGAGGGTGCCGTAAAGACAATGCCCCGGTTTTCCGTCACGATCTGGGCCGCATGCAGAAAGATTACCCCGAATTTCTGGAAAATATCCCGCATCGGCAGGGTCCGGAGAATCCAGTCCAGCGTATCACGCGGGGTCGGATAGGCGGTATTGATGCTGCAATCCAGCCGGCGGCCGTCCGGCGTCAGCAGACAGCGGGCGACCGGGCCGCGCGCCCCGCCGATGGTTTCGCACCAGAGGCCGCGGTCATCGCGGTAGTAGCGCTGGATGGCATCCCGTCCCAACGGGTTTTCCAGCATCCGGACGGGGAATTCCCGCTCCCAGCGGACCGTGACCCGGACATCGGCCGGATGGCAGGGCGGTACAACGAAGTCCGCCAGCCGCTGGGAGAGTCTGACCGGCTGTTCCAGACAGAACGCGAGGGTGATTCCCGCAAAACTGAGGGTCACTTCGGAGATGTTGTTCATAGCTTCCTCCGAAAAACGGCCGGCAGAAAACTGCCGGCCGTTTTTACCGTTTCAGGTCGTTACCGATCGCTGGTGCTCAGGACGTCCAGTATCCGTAATCGCCGCCCGAAGTGTAGCAGTCACACGTATCTTCGTAGAACTGCACATTGTGCGGAACGGAGAAGAGCGAAATGCCGTTGGACATTGCAAACGGGTCCTGATAATCCTCGCACTGGGAATGGGATCCCATTGCGGGGCCGTTGTGGAC
>NZ_JAXJZK010000047.1:0-27192 GCF_036306485.1 Gemmiger sp.
ACACTCTCGTGCTCGGGATTTGGTGCGGATGAAGGGATTTGAACCCACACTCTTTTAAGGGAACTAGAACCTGAATCTAGCGCGTCTGCCAGTTCCGCCACATCCGCATATTTCTTGTCGTTCCGTTCCCGGACGACGTATATTATTATACTGATTTCCGGCCGGTTTGTCAATGCCTTTTTTGATTTTTTCCGGATTTTTTTCTTTTTTCTTGCGGTTCTCCTCTTCTTTTCAATCGGCAGAATCTGTGCTATACTGTCTCAATGAACGAATACCGAAACACAGGAGGATACCGATTATGTGGACTCGTTCCCTGCTGAAAACAAACGCCAAGCGTGCGTTGTCCGGGCGTTACTGGCGCTGCCTTGCGCTCTGTCTGCTGATTTCCCTGCTGGGAATCGGCTTTTCCGGAAACGGCACGATGATGCAATGGAATATCAATACCGGATGGCTGAATTCCGCTTTGCGCGGTCCGGTCTGGCACGGCAATGTCTCCCAGGCGGATCTGCTGGAGTGGTACCTGCTGTCGATGCCGCTGGAGTTCTGGAACGCCCTGCTGATGGGGGCCCTGATCGGGCTCGTGCTCGGTGCTGCGTACGTTGCCTTTGTCTACAATCCGGTCCTTGTGGGCCGCAACCGCTATTTCATGGAAAGCCGACAGGCGCCCTCCCCGTTTTCCACCGTCACCTCGGTGTTCGGGTCCGGTTACTTTCACCTTGTCAAGGTCATGTTTCTGGTGCGTCTGAAGATCCTGCTGGGCTGTCTGCTGATCGTTCCTGGCATCTACTGGGCTTTCTGCTATCACCAGGTTCCCTACCTGCTTGCCGAAAATCCCTACCTCTCCACCGGGCGTGCCATGCAGCTGAGCCGCGAGATGATGCGCGGCGAAAAGTGGAAGACCTTTGTGCTGCATCTCTCCTTCCTGGGCTGGCAGATTCTCTGTGCGCTGTCCTTCGGCATCGGGTATGTATTTCTGGAACCGTATATCCAGGCCACTTTCGCGGAGCTGTACGCCGCTCTGCGGGCCAAAGCGCTTGTACAGGGGCTGAGCGACGAGAGCGAGCTGGGCGGTTTTGTCCGGCACTGACTGCATCAAAAAAAGCCTGCAGGCCATCCTGCAGGCTTTTTGTTATTCCTGTTTGAGTGCGCGGGAATCGGAGGTCGGGAATCGGACAAAGAGCGTCTTGAGCGCCAGCGGCGTGATGACCGAGGAGACAATGATCAGCAGGATCACCGCCGTGAAATAGACGGAATCCACCATGCCCACTGCCAGACCTTTCTGTGCGACAATCAGGGCGACTTCGCCGCGGGTCATCATGCCGACGCCCACTTTGAGGGAATCCATCCAGCCAAAGCGGCAGATCTTGGCTGCCAGGCCGCAGCCGACGATCTTGCTGGCCAGCGCCACGAGCACAAAGCAGACACAGAACAGTGCGATCTCCGGCGTCAGGCCGCTGATGTTGGTCTTGAGGCCGATCGAAGCGAAGAACACCGGGGAGAACATCAGGTAGTTGCTGATATCGACGCGGCGCTCCACATAGGGGGCATCATGGATGTTGCACAGCACGATGCCGGCAATATACGCACCGGTGATGTCGGCAATGCCGAAAAAGACCTCGGCGATGTAGGCCATGGCAAAGCAGAAGCCGAGGCTGGCAATCGTGATGCGCTGGGTGTGCGGATTGCGCTTATCCAGCCAGGACATCAGCCGGTACCAGATCAGGCCGACAACGATGGCCACCGCAAAGAAGAGGACCGTGCTGAGGAGCACCTTCAGGATGCTGCTGTCACTGCTGCCGCCGGCGCCCAGCACGCAGGTCAGCACCACAATGCCGATCACGTCATCAATGACGGCTGCACTGACGATCGTGGTGCCCAAGAATCCTTTGAGCTCGCCGAGTTCCTGCAGCGTGGCCACCGTGATGGAGACGCTGGTCGCCGTCATGATTGTGCCGATGAACAGCGCACGGTAGAACTCCTGGCTGCCCACCGCATCGAAGCCGTAGAAAGCACCGTAAAGCAGCGTACCGCAGACCAGCGGCACAAAGACGCCGACGCACGCCACCAGCGTGGCAATGGGTCCTGCCTTGATCAGCTGCTTGAGGTTGGTTCCAAGGCCGGTGGAGAACATCAGCAGCACGACACCGATTTCGGCAAAGGTCGTGATGGAGTCGTTGATCTGCACCCAGTTGAGCAGGCACGGTCCGATCAGCAGTCCGGCGATAATCTCACCGACCACCTGCGGCGCTTTGAACCGCCGCGCCGCCAGGCCAAAAAGCTTGGCTGTGATCAGGATGATCGCCAGGTCTTTGAAGAAGTTATACATACAATAATACCACCCTTTCCCGCCCCGAAAAATCCGGAACGTTTATCAACCTTTCGTTGATTTTCCTCTTTTCATTCTATTGTTTTACCACTTTACGGAGCAGGTTGCAAGGTTGTTGGAAAGATTTTGTCGAATCGGAAAAAAGTTTGGAATTTTGCTTGACATTTCTGCTTTGCTTTGCTATAATATCTCTTGCAGTTCGGCGATAGCCTTGCTGTTATGGAAAGATGGCTGAGCTGGTCTAAGGCGCACGACTGGAAATCGTGTAGGGCCCCTAAAGCCCTCAAGGGTTCGAATCCCTTTCTTTCCGCCATAAAGACTCCCCGGAATGTTCCGGGGAGTTTTTATTTTTGTTGTTTTCAGAGCGCAGAAAAACCGGCCCGCAGGAAACTTGTCCTGCGGGCCGGTTTTTACTCTGTGATTCTCTTTGCGGGCATTGCCGTCACATCGGCATATACTCAAAATCAATCCGGCCCAGTGCCACATCCGCGGCAGCGGCCTTGACCTTGATCGGGTCGCCCAGCATCCAGCGGCGGCCGGTGAGCGGATCGAGGATGCTCACACCCTCCACCACGGTTGCCTCCCCCTTGCAGAGCTGAGCAGCCGGGACAAAGCCTTCGACGGTGTTTTCCAGTGCCACAAAGACGCCGCGCGGCGTCACACCGGACACGGTGCCGGTATACACCTCGCCGAGATGGTTGTGCATATACTCGGCCTTGTACAGATCCTCGACATCGCGCTCGATGCGGACCGCCACCACTTCCTGGCGGCTGGACTGCTCACTGGCGTGGGTAGCAAATCCCGTATAATCCTTGATGAGCTGCTCTTCCGGCTTGCCGATCAGCATGTCGGTCAGAATGCGATGGACGGCCAGATCGGGATAGCGGCGGATGGGACTCGTGAAGTGGGCGTAATCCTTGAGGACCAGACCGTAATGTCCCTTCGGGTCGGGAGAGTAGCGGGCTTTCTGCATACTGCGCAGAATACCGGTATGCACCGGAATCTGGATGGGCTGGCCGCGCGTTTCATCCAGGATGGCGGACAGTTCGAGCTGCGTCGGGACCTCGCCCTGGAAGTGGACATTCAGGCCGCAGGCCTTGAGCGTGGCCGAGAGTTTTTCCAGCTTTTCGGCATCGGGAGCTTCATGGATACGATACACGAAGGGAACGCGGTGCGTGCGGCCCGCGTTGGCGGCGCACTGGTTGGCGAGCAGCATGAACTCTTCGATCATGCATTCCGAAACGCCGCGGGTGCGCTTGACGATATCCACGCAGCGGCCTTCCTCATCCATCACGAGCTTGGCCTCGTCGGACTCGATATCCATGGCGCCGCGGGCATGGCGAAGAGCGACCCGCTTCTCATACAGTTCCTGCATGACGGGAAGCTGGCTGACCACGTCCTTGTATTTGGTCATGAGCGCCGGATCGTTGGAGCCGTCCAGCAGGGCATTGATCTCTTTGTACACGCCCTTGACGCGGCTGCGGATCACGCTCTTGACAAAGCGATAGCTGTGGATTTCTCCCTTTTCATCCAGCTGCATCAGGCAGGAGAAGGCCAGGCGCTCCTCCCCTTCGTTCAAACTGCAGATGCCGTTGGAAAGCTGGGTGGGCAGCATCGGGATGACCTTGTCGGCATAGTAGATGCTGGTGGCACGCTCAAAGGCTTCCTTGTCCAGCGCCGTATCGGGGCGGACATAGTGGCTGACATCGGCAATATGCACGCCGAGTTCGTAGCCACCGTTCTGCAGCTTCATCAGGCTGATGGCGTCGTCAATGTCCTTGGTCTCGGCGGAGTCGATCGTGAAGATCGGAATTCCGCGCAGGTCCACCCGGTGCTCCACTTCGGCGGGATCAATGACCGCATTGTCGTAGGCGTGGGCTTCGCTGAGGACATCCTCGGGGAATTCCTGGCGCACGTCACGGCCGTACAGGATGGCCTTGGCACATTCCGAAGCGCGGTCGGAGGTACCGAACCGCTCCGCGACGGCAGCGCGGTGTTCCATATGACGCTGGCCGCGTCCGGTGAGGACGGCGCCGACCTTGTCGCCCAGCTGGGCGCCGTTGCGGCCGGACTTTTCCAGCAGGATGCGGACATCGCGGCAGCCGTCCGGCTCGACGGCATACCGGCCGTCCTCCGTCAGGACAATGGTGCCGGCAAAGCTGTTGTGCGGCGTGGTGACCTCCACCACTTCGCCTTCGGCGCTGCCCTCCACGCGGGGATGATCAAACAGCTTGATCAGCACCTTGTCCTGCGGCATGGCGCCATGCAGGGCACGGCCGGGAATGAAGATGTCCCCGGTCCCGTCATCCCGGGAGGCAAAGCCGAACCGTGCGGCCAGCTTGACCAGCGTACAGGGGATGGTCTGGGGCTGAAGCTCGTTTTCCATCACCGCATAGCCCGGCACATACTGACCGTTGCGGGCGCTGAGCATACCGGTCGCCACCATGGCCGTGACCGTGTTGCGCAGCCGGGAATTATCCACCTGCAGCGCGTTCTGGAGTTCCCGGAGAGTCTGGGGGCGGCGCTTACAGGCCGCGAGAATGTTCTTTTGTAATGGTGTCATGCAATTGTTCTCCTCTTTGACGTCGCCCTGCCATCCGACAGGGCCCTTCCAAAATACCTTCTTGTATACTTTACCCATAAAAAACGACCCGCGTTGAATGGCGGGCCGTACACGGTTCAACAGAAAATCACAGGCGAGCGCTGAGCACGCAGACCAGCAGCGTAGCCACAAAGAAAACGCCGCCGCAGACCTTGGTGACCTTGGCAAGCTTGGCATCCAGCCCACGCTCGCGTCCGGCAGCCATGAAGCTGTTGTCGCCCATGATGGCGGCAGACAGGCCCTGGCCCTTCTGGGTCTGTGCAAGAGTGAAGATGATAATCAGAACCGAGATAACGATCAGCACAACGCCGAACGCAATTTCATAAGCGGACATTGATAGCACTCCTTTTTAACCTCATACAACTAGCAGTTTACCATATCCGGAAACGAATTGCAAGGATTTCCCGCAGAAATGCAGAAAAATTGCAAAAGATTTTACAGGGTCATCTGCTCCGCGCGGTCTTCCTGGCGCAGGATGGCACCGGCAGCCGGCAGGGTCCGCACCCGGTAGCGATGGGCATCGGTCAGTTCCAGGCCCTCGGCGGGGCGGACTTTGGCAATCCGGGCATTCTTTTTCAGGGTGACCACGTTGACGCCGGCGGTATCGCGGGTAGTCTTCTCAGGAATCAGCGCACTGCCTGCGAGCAGCAGACGGTCCGCCGAGGTGCCGCCGCTGATGAAGATGGCAATCTCGCATTCCTCTTCCAGGTGGAGCATCGCGGCCAGTTCAGCCTTATCGCTGAACGCCTTGAGGAGCTTGCGGCGGTTCTGTTTGGTGACATAGCTGGACAGCGGCACCTTGGCGCACTTGCCGTTCTGGAAGAAGAACAGCATATGGCCGCGGTAATCCGAGGTAACCGTCATGAACAGCGGGACCTCCCCTTCCTCCATCTCCAGCTTGGAGGCGACATACTCGCCCAGAACGCTGGCCTTGGTATCGGAGAATTCCGAGGCGCGGGACTTATAGACCTGCGCATGGTTCGTGAAGAAGAGCAGCTCGGTGTTGTTGGTGGTCTCCTTGGAATAGACGATCTCGTCGCCGTCCTTGAGTTTCTGTTCGCCCGACATCCGCAGCGACTGAGGCGTGATCTTCTTGAAATAGCCTTCCCGGGTGAAGAAGACGGTAACCGGGTAGTCCGGCGCAGACTGCGGCTCATCCTCGGCCAGGTCGTCGGGCAGATCGTAGAGGATCTCGGTGCGGCGGGGCTGGCCGTATTTTTTGGCCACGTCGGCCAGTTCGGTCATGATGATCCGGCGGATGCGGGCCGGGCGCTTGAGAACATCCTCCAAATCGGCAATGGCCTTCTCGAGTTCCTCGATCTCCTCGGTGCGTTTGAGGATGTATTCCCGGTTGAGGTGGCGCAGCTTGATCTCGGCCACATACTCGGCCTGGACCTCATCGATGCCGAAGCCGATCATCAGGTTGGGCACCACCTCGGATTCCTCGGCGGTATTGCGGACAATCTCGATGGCCTTGTCAATATCGAGCAGGATGGCTTCGAGGCCGCGCAGCAGGTGCAGGCGTTTCTGCTTGCCCTGCAGGTCATAGTAGGTGCGGCGGCGCACACATTCCGAACGGAACGCGATCCATTCCAGCAGGATCTGCCGCACACCCAGAACCTTGGGCTGGCCGGCAATCAGGACGTTGAAATTGCAGGCAAAGTTATCCTCGAGGGGGGTTGCCTTGAACAGCCGCGCCATCAGTTTATCGGGGTCCTGACCGCGCTTGAGGTCGATGGTCAGCTTGAGGCCGTTGAGGTCGGTCTCATCGCGCATATCGCTGATTTCCCGGATTTTCCCCAGCTTGACCAGCTCGGTGATCTTGTCCATGATGGCTTCCACCGTGGTGGTGGGCGGGATGCGCGTCACGTCAATGCAGTTGTTTTCCTTGTCGTAGGACCAGCGGGCACGGACCCGGATGCTGCCGCGGCCGTTTTCCAGCACATTGGCCATCTCGGAGGCATCATAGAGGATGGTACCGCCGCCCACGAAATCCGGCGCCGGCAGCAGCTGCATCAGATCGGCCTGCTCGTCCTTCATCAGCGCGATGGTCGCGTTGCACAGCTCAGTCAGGTTGAAGGAACAGATGTTGGACGCCATGCCGACCGCAATGCCCAGGGTATTGTTGGCCAGAATCGTGGGGAAGGTCACGGGCAGCATGGTAGGCTCGGTGGTTGTGCCGTCGTAGTTGGGGACGAAATCCACGGTATCCTTGTCAATATCGCGGAACAGCTCCTCACAGACCGGTTCGAGCTTGGCCTCGGTATAACGTGCGGCGGCATAGGCCATATCCCGGCTGTATGCCTTGCCGAAGTTGCCCTTGGAATCCACAAACGGCACCAGCAGGCTTTCATTGCTGCGACCCATACGGACCATCGTGTCGTAGATGGCGGCATCGCCGTGGGGGTTCAGGTGCATCGTGCTGCCCACAATGTTGGCGCTTTTGGTGCGGGCCCCTTTGAGCAGGCCCATGCCGTACATGGTATACAGCAGCTTGCGATGGGCCGGCTTGAATCCGTCGATCTCGGGCAGGGCGCGGGAAACGATGACGCTCATCGCGTAGGGCATATAGTTGGTTTCCAGCGTCTCGGTGATCGGGCTTTCAATGACCTCGCCGGCGGAAAGGATCTCGACGTTGTCACCCAGCTGCGGACGGCTGGGCGCGGTTTTATGTTTGGTTGTTTTTTTAGCCATAGCTTCTCCTCTTCCCCGTTTCAGGACACATCCAGATCATCCAGATACTCCGCGCCATGCTCGGCGATATGCTCCTTGCGTCCCTGAAGATTGTCGCCCAGCAGCAGGTCAAAGACCTCCGCGGTCTTTTTGACATCGGTGGGAAGTACCTTGATGAGCCGGCGGCTCTCGGGGCTCATCGTCGTGAGCCACATCATCTCGGGGTCATTCTCGCCCAGACCTTTGGAGCGCTGGATCGTGTATTTTTGGCCATCAATCCGCTTGAGGATATCGGCCTTCTCGGGTTCGGTATAGGCAAAATAGGTCTTGTCCTTGGTGTTGATCTCATACAGCGGGCTTTCCGCAATATAGACATATCCCTTGTTGATCAGGGTCGGCGTCAGGCGGTACAGCATCGTCAGAACCAGGGTGCGGATCTGGTAGCCGTCCACATCGGCATCGGTACAGATGACAATCTTATTGAAGCGCAGATTGTCCAGATTGAAGGTGGCCAGATCCTTGTTGTGGCTGCCGCCCAGTTCGACGCCGCAGCCCATCACCCGGATCAGATCGGTGATGATGTCGGACTTGAAGATCCGCGCATAGTCCGCCTTGAGGCAGTTGAGGATTTTGCCGCGGATCGGCATGATGGCCTGGAACTCCGAGTCCCGGCTCTGCTTGACGGCACCCATGGCGGAATCGCCCTCCACAATGTAGAGTTCCCGCCGGGAGGCATCCTTGGTGCGGCAATCCACGAACTTCTGGACGCGGTTGGCCAGGTCCATCTGCTGGGTCATCGTCTTTTTGATGCTGACGCGGGCCTTCTCGGCATGTTCGCGGCTCTGCTTGTTGATCAGCACCTGTTTGCAGGCCTTTTCGGCCTCGTCGGGGTTCTCGACGAAGTAGACTTCCAGCTGGTGCTTGAGAAACTCCGTCATAGCCTGCGCCACAAACTTGTTGGTGATGGCCTTCTTGGTCTGGTTTTCGTAGCTCGTGCGGGTCGAAAAGCTCGACGAGACCAGCACGAGGCAATCCTGCACATCGTTGAAGGTGATGGCGCTCTCGTTCTTCTTGTAAAGGCCCTTGTTTTTCAGCCAGTTGTTGATCTGGTTGACAAAGGCCAGCCGGACGGCGCGGTCCGGACTGCCGCCGTGTTCCAGCCAGCTGGAGTTATGGTAGTATTCCAGCGTCTGGACCGTGTTGGAAAAGCAGAAGGCCACATTCATCTTGACCTGGTATTCCGGCTGATCCTCCCGGTCGCGGCCCACCGCGGCACCGGAACAGAAATGCACCGGGGTCAGGCTGTCTTCGCCGGCGATCTCGTTGGCATAGTCCACGATGCCGTGTTCATAATAGTATTCGCTTTTCTCGACACGGTCGCCCGACCGGTCATTGAACACCATCGTGACGCCGTCATTGACGACCGCCTGGCGGCGCAGCATATCCTTGAAGGTCTCGGGCGGGACATGGATATCGGTAAACACTTCACTATCCGGTTTCCAGCGGATCACCGAACCGGTCCGGCGGCCGCTGAACGGCTCCTTTTTCAGACCGCCGATGTTCTCGCCCTTGCGGAAGTCCAGATGATAGTGCATGCCATCCCGGTAGATATCGGCCGTCATCCATTCGCTGGAATACTGCGTGGCACACAGACCCAGACCGTTGAGGCCCAGGCTGAAATCATAGTTGCCGCCGCCTTCCCCGTATTTGCCGCCCGCGTACAGTTCGCAGAAGACCAGATCCCAGTTCCAGCGCTCCTCGGCATGGTTGTAATCCACCGGGATGCCGCGGCCGAAGTCCTCGACTTCGATGCTGTTGTCGGGAAACAGCGTGACATTGATCCGGTTGCCGTATCCGTCACGGGCTTCATCAATGGAGTTGGAAACAATTTCAAAAATGGAGTGGGCACAGCCCTCGACGCCGTCCGAGCCGAAAATAACGGCCGGACGTTTGCGCACCCGGTCGGCGCCTTTCAGGCTTTTGATGCTTTCGTTGCCGTATTCTTCCTTCTTTTTTGCCATGCGGCAGTTCCCTCCGGTATCGTCTAAATCTGCAATCCCGGGGCAGACCCGCGGAAATTGCGAAACAATCATTGTATTCAGTATAACACAACTTATGGTTGTAGGCAAGGTGAACTTTTGTCAGAATCTGGCAGATTCCGGTCCTGTCTTCCCTGCTCCGGCACAAAAAAGGCTCCCGCAGTGCGGGAACCTTGAAGGTCACATCAGGCTGAACAGATCCACCTGACTGGTTTCGGGCAGGCTGCCCAGGGCTCCCACCTCGCGCAGCTTGTCAAAGACGGACTGTGCCACGCCGGAAGCCTGCTGCAGTTCTTCCACCGAGATATATTCCTGCCCGTGGAGGGTGGCTTCCTCCAGCGCAACGGCAGCCGCTTCGCCCAGACCGCGCAGGGCCGTGAACGGCAGACGGACCTTGTCATCCTCCACGATATACTTGCTGGCATGGCTCTTGCCCAGTTCAATGGGCAGGAACTGATACCCGCGCTGCAGCATCTCATTGACAAGCTGCAGGCTGACCAGGGCATCGTCATCCTTGGCGGTGCGCTCATCCTTGGGAATCTTTTCGTTTTCCCGCAGATGTTCCTTGGCCACACGGATGCCGCCCACGGCGGCCTCGTAGTCGATGTCGGCGCCGCGGACCGTGAAGTAGACCGCATAAAAGATCGGCGGCTTGTAGACCTTGAACCACATGAGCCGGATGGCAGCCATCAGGTAGGCCACCGCGTGGGCCTTGGGGAACATATACTTGATCTTGCGGCAGGATTCGATATACCAGTCGGGTACATCATGTTCCCGCATGGCCTCCTCCCAGCCGGGCTTGAATCCGCCCTTGGCGACCTTTCCTTTTCGGACGGCCTCCATGATGTCGAAGGACATCTTGGGTTCAAGGCCCTTGCGCAGAAGGTACAGCATGATGCTGTCACGGCAGCCGATCACCTCGGCGATCGTGCAGGTGCCCGACCGGATCAGCTCATCGGCGTTGTTGGTCCAGACATCGGTGCCGTGGGACAGACCCGAAATCTGGATCAGCTCGGAAAAGTTCTTGGGTTTGGCGTCCAGCAGCATGCCGCGGACAAAGTTGGTGCCCATCTCCGGAATGCCGAAGGTTCCGGTCTGGCTTCCGATCTGCTCGGGGGTGACACCGAGCGCCTCGGTGGAGGTCAGCAGGCTGTACACCTTGGGGTCGTTCATGGGAACGCTGTCAATGGGAATGCCGGAATACTCCTCAAAGTATTTGTAGAAGGTCGGAACATCGTGTCCCAGCTCATCCAGTTTGAGCAGCGTATCATGCAGGTATTTGAATTCAAAGTGTGTGGTCAGCAGTCCGCCCTTCACATCGTCGGCCGGGTGCTGGATGGCACAGAAATCGTAGATGTCAAAGGTGGACGGCACGACAACCATGCCGCCGGGATGCTGACCGGTGGTCCGCTTGACGCCGGTACAGCCCATGCACAGGCGGTTTTCCTCGGCACGGTTGACGGTCTTGCCGCGCTCTTCCAGGTACTTCTTGACATAGCCGTAGGCGGTCTTGTCCTGCAGACCCGAGACGGTACCCGCCTTGAAGACGTTCTCCTTGCCAAAGAGTTCCTCGGTATAGCGGTGAACGTTGGACTGATACATGCCCGAGAAGTTCAGGTCGATATCCGGTTCCTTATCGCCGTAGAAGCCGAGGAAGGTTTCAAACGGGATATCATGGCCGTCCATCTGCATGGGCTGGCCGCAGACCGGGCAGGTCTTGTCGGGCAGGTCAAAGCCATCCATTGTAACGCCGTCGTCAATCCATTCACTGTGCTTGCAGTTGGGGCACAGGTAATGCGGCGGCATGGAGTTGACCTCCGAAATACCGGAGAAGTGCGCAACGGCCGAGGAGCCGACCGAGCCACGACTGCCCACCTGGTAGCCGCCCGCATTGGAAAACGCCACGAGCTTGACCGCAATGACATACAGAACCGCATAACCGTGGCCGCAGATGGAATCCAGCTCCTTTTTCAGGCGCTTCTGGAGGATATCCGGCAGCGGATCGCCGTAATCGCGGCGGGCATGCTGCCAGGTGCCGGACCGGAGCTGGTCCTCCGCGCCCTCAATGGAGGGTGGATAGGTGCCCCGCGGGATGGCACGCAGATTGTTGTCGATGGTGGCGGCAATCTTGTTCGGATTGGTCACGCAGATCTCGAAGGCTTTGTCCTGGGGCAGATAGCTGAACTGCTCCAGCATATCCTGTGTTGTGCGGTAATACAGCGGCGCCTGGTTGTCGGCGTCCTTGAAGCCGTTGCCTGCCTGAAGCACGGCGCGGTAAATGCGGTCCTCCGGCTCCTGAAAATGAACGTCGCCGGTGGCCACCACGGGTTTGTGCAGTTCTTCGCCCAGCTGGATGACCGTGCGGTTGAAGTTCTTGACCGCTTCGATGGAATCCACCTGGCCGTTGCGGACCATGAATTCGTTGTTGCCGAGCGGCTGAACTTCAAGGTAGTCGTAGTAGTCCGCGATGCGCAGCAGCTCTTCATGGGATTTTCCGGCCACGATTGCCCTGTAAAGTTCTCCTGCTTCACAGGCCGGTGAGAGGATCAGGCCCTCCCGGTAACGGTTGAGCAGGCTGCGCGGCACGCGGGGTTTCTTGAAAAAGTACTGCGTATGGGCCGCACTGACGATGCGGTAGAGGTTTTTGAGACCGATCTGGTTCTGAACCAGAATGATCAGATGGTAGTATTTCTTTTTCAGAACTTCCTTATTCCCGCCCAGGCCGGTGTTGATGGATTCGACGGTGTGCATATCCTTCTCTTCCAGATCGTTGAGCATGATCTCAAAGATGCGGGCCAGGGCCATGGCATCATCGACGGCGCGGTGATGGTTGAAGGGCGGGATTTCCAGATGCTTGTTGATGGTATCCAGTTTATAGTTGTGCAGTCCCGGGAAGAGAGCCTGCGCCATCGGAAGGGTATCCAGGTAGGTGTTGGAGAAATCCACACCGGCTTTCTCGGCCGCCTTCTGGATGAACAGCATATCAAAGCCGTTGGCATTGTGGGCCACCAGGATATGGTCACCGCAGAATTCCTTGAACTGCCGGATGGCCTCCTCGGGGGTCGGCGCCCCCTCCACCATCGAATCGTTGATGCCGGTCAGTTCCACGACCCGCGACGGGATCGGTTTGCCCGGGTTGACAAAGGTGCAGAACTTTTTCTCCTCGTTGATCCTGCCATTCTCCACACAGACGGCACCGATCTCGGTCAGGGCTTCGTTGTTGGCATCCAGGCCGGTGGTTTCGGTATCAAAGACAACAAAGGACCCGCTGAGCGGCATGGCGGCGTTGCCGTACACTGCCGGGATCATATCATCCACAAAGTAGGCTTCGCAGCCGTAAATCAGTTTGAAGTTGGGGTCCTCGCCGTGGATTTCATCGGTGGCCAGCATGGCTTCGGGGTAGCCCTGGCAGACGCCGTGGTCGGTGATGGCGATGGCACGGTGGCCCATCCGATGGGCCAGCCGGACAATCTTGCCGGAATCACAGAAGCCGTCCATCGAGCTGGACTTGGTGTGCAGATGCAGCTCCACCCGCTTCTGCCCTTCCGGTGCGGTATCCTGGCGCGGCATCCGCTCGACCTGCAGAACGTCGTAGGGCAGCAGCACATAGTCGTGCTCGTATTTGTCGTAGGTATAGTTGCCGCGGACAATGAGGGTGGTGCCGGGCTTGATGCCCTCCCACTTGGACATATCCTCGGTTTCATCTCCCAGGACCTTGAGGTTGACCGAGCCGTTATAGTCGGTGATGGAGGTGAAATAGATCTTGCGGCGGTTGCCCTTGACTTCGCTGAAGAACACATCGCCCCAGACCGTCACCTTGCCGCCGTCGCCCAGATCATTGAGGGGGCGCAGATCAGCAGGCTTGAAGGATTTGCCATAGAACACTTTGGCCGGTTTCGGCGCGAGGTCCAGCCCCTCGATCGTGAAGGGAGCCACTTCCTCGTGGGCCTTGAACTGGGCGGCAGGAGTCTTTTCGGCCACACGGCGTTCCAGGTCGTCGGCGTTCATCTGCTTGCCCACCAGCTGCATCCGGACAATGGGCAGTGCCCCGGTCCGTTCCTGGATCAGTTCTGCCAGGCGGCGCGGGAACTCCACGCTTTCCAGGATGGCAAGGCCGGCATTGACACGGACCACCAGGCCGTCCGATTCAAACGCGACGGGCTGCACGGCATCCAGGAACCCGTTGACCGGCATTCCCTGTTGTTTGAGTTCCTCGATCAGGGCCTTGACGGCTTCGGGGGTGATGGCATCGTAATTGAAGTAATTTTTGACCGAGAGGTCATAGCCGGCGAACGTCGCCTGCAAGGAGGCCAGAAGGCGGTCGCAGAGGTCCCCGTTGAGCGGGGCCGCACTGCGCAGGCTGATCACAACCCGGCGTGCCGTGCGGAACAGCTGGACGTGTTCCACCAGGACGCTGCCGAAACAGGCCGTAAACTGTTGGTCCGCCGTGAACTGCGGCCAGACCTGGGTGACGAGTGGTTTCAAACGATCTACCTCTTGAATACGATATTTCCCGGAAAATCCTGAACCGTATGCAATGCCCTGCACCTTCCCGCAAAGCACGGAAAAGGACGCAGGGCATCAGACGGCGTTACAGTTTGTGGATCTCGTCGATCAGCTGGTCCACGATGTGGTCCTTGAGCATCCGGACACGCTGGCCGCGGATGAAGAGCAGCGCTTCATCCTTACCGCCCGCAATGCCGATGTCCGCATCGGACGCTTCGCCGGGGCCATTGACGATGCAGCCCATGATGGCGATCTTGAGGGGTTTGCGGAAGCCTTCCTCCTTGAGGCGAGCTTCGACCTCGTTGGCAATCTCAATCATAGGGTACTGGGTACGGCCGCAGGTGGGGCAGCTGATGATCTCGGGTCCCGCCACGGCATACCCGGCCGCGCGGAGAATGTCGTAGCCGGCATAGACCTCGTCCTCGGGGTCGCCGGTCAGCGAGACACGCAGCGTATCGCCGATGCCTTCCATCAGCAGCCCGCCGATGCCCATACCGGACTTGATCAGGCCCATCCGGTTGCCGCCCGCTTCGGTCACGCCCACATGGAGCGGATAATCCGTCTGGGAGGACAGCAGCCGGTACGCGGCCATCATCCGCGGGACATTGGAGGATTTGATGGAGATGACAATGTTTTCAAAATCATGCTTTTCGAGCAGATGTACATGATACATGGCGCTTTCCACCATGGCTTCGGGCACCGGCGCGCCATACTTGGCAAGGATATGCTTTTCCAGGCTGCCGCCGTTGACGCCGATGCGGATGGGGATATTCTTGGCATTGCAGGCATCCGCCACCGCCTTGACGCGGTCATCCGAGCCGATGTTGCCGGGATTGATGCGGATCTTGTCGGCGCCGGCATCAATGGCGGCCAGAGCGGCTTTGTAGTCAAAATGGATGTCCGCCACGACGGGGATATCCACCGCTTCCTTGATCGCGGCCACAACGGCGGCATCGGCCGGCGTCGGCACCGTAACACGGACGATCTGGCAGCCGGCCTTGGCAACCCGTTTGGCCTGTTCCACATTGCCGGCAATGTCCTTGACCGGGACGTTGAGCATCGTCTGCACGGCAATGGGATGATTGCCGCCGATGGTCACGTTGCCGATGCGCACGGTACGCTTGGTTTGACGCATGAGAGTGTCCTCCTTTTTCATCCGTTTCTCAAAGAAAATACTTTGCCACATCCTGCATGGTGACCATGACCATCAGCATGAGCAGCAGCACCATGCCCGCCGCGTTGAGCGCCGCCTGGACACGGACTGGCACTTCGCGCCGGGTGATACCTTCGGCTGCCAGGAACAGCAGCTTGAAGCCGTCCAGGCCGGGAATGGGCAGCAGATTGAAGATTCCCAGGTTAACTGTGATGACAGCAGCCAGGCTGAGCACATCCCGCCAGCCGTACTGCACGGCCTCACTGACCGCGCTGACCACGCCGACCGGACCGGACAGTTCATTGATGCCCACCCGTCCGGTGAACAGATCCACAAACCCGCGCAGAATCACCCGGGAATAGTAACAGAAATAGCGGATGGCGCCGCTGACCACCGTGCGGGGCGTCTTTTCGATGCCGTAAACACGGAAATCCAGCACCATCGAGGTGGAGCCGTCCGATTCGGTGCGCGAGTCAAACTGCACATCCGGCAGTGTGACGCGATGACCGTCACGCAGAACCGTGAAGGAGGCGGAATAGTCCTCGGTGCGCTGCAGTTCATAGATGACATCCTCGGCCGTGAAGCAGATATGTCCGTTGACGGCCAGAATTTCATCCCCCGCCTGCAGGCCGGTCTGCTCACTGCGCGGATTGTCGCCCACAAAGTCATAGATGACCTTGCTGGTCACGGCATCCTGGCTGGCCGTGAGAATCAGAATGACCACAAAGCCAAGCAGGAAATTCATCAGCGCACCGGCCGCAATCACAAAGAAGCGCTGCCAGGGGCCGGCTTCGGCGTAGGTACGGCCATCCATGGTTGCGGGCAGCAGCGGTGTATGAGGATTGTAGGCGGGCGGTTCCTCCGCTTTCTCCTGTTCTTCCTCGGCGGGTTCCTCCCCTGCCAGCGCGTTGTAACCGCCGAGCGGGAGCAGACGGATGCTGTACCGCGTACCGTTCCGGACACGGCTCCACAGCGCCGGGCCGAACCCGATGGAGAATTCTTCCACCCGGATGCCGCACCGCCGGGCTGCCAGAAAATGCCCCAGTTCGTGAACCAGAACCACCGTTCCAAACACCAAAACTGCCGCAACCACGGTGAGCAAACCTGTCATAAGCACCTCAATTCAGTCTGTGATCGTTTGTCAAAGATGTGCCCTGACGTACGCACGCGCCATGCGGTCACATTCGTACACGTCCTGCAGGGTATATTCCCCGCCGTAGCTGTCACTGTCCACGACGCCTTCCACCAGACGGCCGATATCCAAAAAGCCGATCCGGTCCTGCAGGAAGAGGCGGACCGCCTCCTCATTGGCGCCGTTGGCGGCGCAGGGGCCCAGGCCGCCCTTGCGGATGGCCTTCTTGGCAGCTGCCAGGCAGCGGAAGGTCTCCTCGTCGGCAACATCGAAGGTCAGTTTTTTCAAGGCCGCAAAGTCCAGTTCGGGGACCGGGCTTTCCAGACGGTCGGGCCAGGTCAGGGCATACTGGATGGGAATCCGCATATCGGGCACCCCCATCTGGGCAATGACCGAGTGGTCGGCAAACTGCACCGCGGAGTGGATGATGCTCTCCCGCTGGACAACAATCTGGATCTTGTCTTCAGGCAGGCCGAACAGCCAGACTGCCTCGATCAGTTCAAGGCCCTTGTTCATCAGCGTGGCGGAGTCGATGGTGATCTTGGCGCCCATATTCCAGTTGGGATGCTTGAGGGCGTCCTCCTTTTTCTTGCCGCGCAGCTGCTCGGTGGTCATTCCGAAGAAGGGTCCGCCCGAAGCCGTCAGCAAAATCTTTTCCAGCCGCTTGGCCGAATGGGCATCCTGCAGACACTGGAAGATGGCGGAGTGTTCGCTGTCCACCGGCAGCAGTTTGACGCCGCGGCGGCGGACAGCATCGGTGACCAGATGACCGCCGGTCACGAGGCTTTCCTTGTTGGCAAGTGCCAGGTCATGACCGCTCTCGATGGCGGCCAGCGACGCGGACAGGCCCGCAATTCCCACCACGGCGTTGAGCACGACATCGGGGCCGTCCATGGCGGCCAGTTCCCGCAGGCCCTCGGGGCCGCGGAGCAGCTTGGGCGCGTCCGACGTTCCGGCCAGCTCCGCCTCAAGGCGATCACAGGCATTCGGGTCCACCACCGCCACATAGGACGGATGGAATTCAGCAATCTGCTGGAGCAGCAGTTCCACACGGGAATTGGCAGACAGGCCAAAGACTCGGTACCCGTGCATCCGGGCCACATCCAGGCTCTGGGTCCCGATGGAGCCCGTGGAGCCCAGCAAGGTAATGGTTTTCGGCATGAATTTCACATCCCTGTTGTTATTGAATGGTATAGAAGAAATAGCGCACGACGATGCAGACAAACGGCGCAATGAACATCACGCTGTCAAACCGGTCCAGAATACCGCCGTGTCCGGGGAAAATGGTACCGTAATCCTTGATGCCCGCCTGGCGCTTGACCGCCGAAGCGAACAGGTCGCCGAGGATGCCCAGCACCGACGCCACGGCGCCCATCACCGCAATGATGAGATAGTGCCGCATCGTCACATTGACAGTCAGGGTGGTGAAGCTGCCGGTCGGGATGCTGTAAAGCACCGTGGCCACAAGGCCCACCACCATACTGCCGATGATGCCGCCGACGGCGCCTTCCACCGTCTTGTTGGGGCTGACGACCGGCGCGAGTTTATGCTTGCCGAAGGCTCGGCCGGCAAAATAAGCCGACGTGTCGCCGCCCCAGGCAAAGCAGAGAATCAGCAGGATAAAGAAGATCGCGTCGTACCCGTACTGGGCCATGGGCAGCCGGCGTTTGAGATAGATCAGCGAGTAGAAGCAGTACAGGATCACCCCGCTGAAATACAGCAGGCCGCTCATTTTTCCGAAATCCAACGTCCGGCTGTTGGCAATCAGGCAGATATTGTAAAACAGGACCGTCAGGAAACCTACCGGCAAAAGCAATGCCCGCGCCGTCTGGCTGGCGCTGAGCATGAGCAGAAGCGTAAAGGGAATGGCGGCCGCAAACAGATACCACTGTTTTTTGCCGAAGCCCATGGCACTGAACACTTCGTGGATTCCGATGAGGCAGATCGCTGCGAGAACCAGATCAAACAGTGCCGTGTCAAAAAAGACCAGCACAACGGCAAGGACAGCGAGGCCAACCACGGCGGTGACGATACGAGTTTTCATAAAAGCGGATTCCTTTCAGGGTGCATGTGCAGTCGTTTCTTCCAAATTGTATGCACACGGCCTTTGGATTTTGCATTTGTCCGGGATATGCCATGTGCCGCGCTCTGTTTCCATGCGCGGCACACAGATACGGAAATCAGACTTCCATGACTTCCTTGTTCTTGCGGGCGCAGGTCGCGTCGATCTCCTTGACGAACTTATCGGTCAGTTTCTGGATTTCCTCTTCGAGGTTCTTCTGATCGTCCTCGGTCAGCTCTCCCGCCTTTTTCATGGCTTTGAACTTATCCATCGCATCGCGGCGCACATTGCGGACCGCAACCTTGGCTTCCTCGCCCTGCTTCTGCACTTCCTTGGTCAGCTGGCGGCGGCGCTCCTCGGTGGGCGCCGGGAACACCAGGCGGATCGTGTGACCGTCATCAATGGGGTTGATGCCGATGTCACTGGTCTGGATGGCCTTGGAGATCGCCTTGACCAGCTTGCCGTCCCAAGGCGTGATGGTCAGGATGCGGGCTTCGGCCACAGCAACCGACGCCACCTGATTGATCGGCGTGGGGCTTCCGTAATAATCCACCGAAACCTTGTCGAGAATCGCAGGGTTCGCACGTCCGGCACGAATGGTGGCCAGCTCGCGATCCAGGTGGGAAACGCAGTTGTTCATTTTTTCTTCGTAGATTTTAGTCGTGCTGCTCATAGAGGTTCTCCTTTGTGTGCAAATTCTTTCCTATGAAACGGGTGCATCCGCAGCCCGGTTTATTCCTTGACCAGCGTGCCGATCTGTTCGCCCTGCACGGCGCGTGCAATATTGGCGGGGTCTCCCAGATCGAAGACGAGAATCGGCAGGCCGTTGTCCCGGCAGAGCGTGGCGGCCGTGGAGTCCATGACGGCCAGCCGCTCATCCAGGACGCGGGTGAACGTGAGGGTATCATATTTGACAGCGTCGGCGTATTTGTGCGGGTCCTTGTCATAGACGCCGTCCACCATCGTTGCCTTGAGCATCGCATCGGCACCGATCTCCAGGGCACGCAGCGCCGAGGCGGTATCGGTGGAGAAGATCGGGTTGCCCGTACCGCCGCCGAACACCACGATCCGGCCCGCTTCGAGCTCCGCAACCGCTTTATCGCTGCGGAACGTCTCGGCGACCTGCGGCATGGCGGCACTGGTCATGACGACGGCCGGGACACCCTGCTGGCGCAGCGCGTCCTTGAGGGCAATCGCATTCATGACGGTCGCCAGCATACCGATCTTGTCGGCATCCATCCGGTCCATCTTACCGGAGGAACGGCCGCGCCAGAAATTGCCGCCGCCGACCACAATGCCGATCTCAACGCCCAGATCATGGGCGGCCTTGATACCGCTGCAGATCGACGCGATGGTCGCTTCGTCAAAACCGGTACCCTTGGCGCCGGCCAGGGCTTCTCCGCTTACCTTTAAAAGAACACGTTTATAGGCAACTGCCATAATGATACACCACCTGAATTTATCTTATCCCTTGTATTTTACAATAGTTTGACCATAAAGTAAAGCCGGGACAAAAAAATTCACGGCAGGACCTTCCGGCCCTGCCGTGATGTCGGGTTATTCGGTTTGTGTCGGCTCGTACAGCACGGCGCGGAATTCTTCCCGCAGACGGTTGCGGTGCACACCGGTTGCGGCGCGGGGTGTGCGCAGGGTATTCTGGCTGCCGAAGGGCTGTCCGGAGGCCTCGGGCAGGAACAGGCGCAGAACGGTTGCGGTTTCTTCCTGCGCGGTCTCGAGCCGCCAGCCCAGGCGCTCGGCACAGCTGCGGATCAGCAGCAGGCCGATGCTTCCCTGCCCTGCCAGCACGGGGCTCAGCGTTCCGGCGTTCAGTGTCTCACAGACTTCCGGCGGCCAGATCCGCCCGTCCCGGTATTCCAGGCATCCCCCCGGTTTTGCGGTCAGACGGACGTCCGCCGTCCGGTCCGTGCAGAAGGAGTTGGAAAACAGGTTGGCAAACAGCGTATCCATCAGTCCCACATCGGTGTTCACAAGCCAGGGTTCCCCTGCCGGGTCCGGTTCAAATTGTATTTTGCCGGGAACCTTGCACAGCACCAGTTCTTCATTGGCGCAGTCCGCCAGTTCCTCGAGACACTGGTTCATCTCCTGCACGGAAAATGGCCTGGCACCGCCCAGCGCCGTGCCCATGGCAAGGTCGGAGGCGTTATCCGCCAGGCGTTCGAGACGGTGAATCCGGTTGGTCATACGGTGGAGCATCGGGATGGCCGTTTCCCGCACGGCAGCGGTACAGGAGGAGTCCAGGTATCGTTCCAGCGCGTCCACCGTACACTGCAGCAGACAGAAATCCGAGGCAAATCGCCCCTTCAGGCCGCCGCGGAGCAGAAGATCATCGGTCGTCTCCTCACAGGCTTCCCATCCGGCGGCTGAAGATTTATCCGGCATAACAGATGCTCTCTTTCTGGTCGTTCAACCCATCAGCGGCGAAGTGAATGGCGGACACGAGCCGTCAGAACCTCAATCAGCTCCGACACCGTCAGGCGAGAGCCGGGCGCCTTGCCCTTCTGCAGGCACAGCGAATCATACGCCGGCTGGCCCACATCGTACAGCGTCCGGTTGAGCCGCTCAAGCGCCGCATGGACCGCGCCCGCATTGGTCTGAAACAGATCCGCCGTCATCGCACAGAGTTCCCCGAGGGCATACGGGCGCTGCGTGAAGATATTCAGATAGATCACCTGTTCGAGGTAATTCAACCCGAACGCATGCCCGTGATAGTGCAGCGCCGCAAGCTGCTCATACAGACATTCCCGTGCCAGATAGACTTCCAGGCGGTGCCCCTGTGCCGCTGTCTGATAAATGGTATCAAACAGGGACGGCAACTCGTATGGCTTAAAGATAGTACAATCCGTGCCCAATGTCAACAGCTTTTCAATCTGCGAGGCCGCGGAAGGAACCAGACTGACCACAATGTGCGGGTGGTATCCCAGCGTCATCTGGTTGACCCGGCGAAGAAGCGTATAGATGCTGGTATCCGGCAGCAGCGCATCCAGCATCAGGACATCCGGATGCAGTCCACGCTCCAGTTCCTCCAGCACCCGCCGGCCGGTCTGCACCACCGAACATTCCTGGACTGCGTCCTGCTGCGCCGCATAGAGCCGGATGGCTCTGCAGAGTTCGCGGTCCTTTTCGGCAAAGAGCGCTGTGACCGGCTCCACACGCACGGCATCCCCCATAGTTTTCTCTCCTGCGCCCGGGGCGGATCTCCGCCCCTGTTTTCCTTTCTTGTGAAATTTCAGACAACCACGGCCGGGCCGGTCCGCATGACATCGGTCCAGCAGTCGTCCACCACATCCCCCGCCAGCTCCGCGGGGACTGCGTTCTCATACAGGAACTGCATCAGCCTTCTTGCAAATCCTTCGGTGCCCCGGGGCAGTTTCCGCCATGCCCGGTTTGGATGCTGACCGGTCTTGCGTACCTCCAGACGCAGGCCGGTCTTGCCGCTGTACAGCAGATACTGGACCTGATGCGCTGTCTGCAGGCCCTCGATCTGTGAAAATGTACGCGTGTAGCATGCGATCACCGCATCGCACGTCTCCTCCATGAACGTTCCCTCCCACAGGCTCGGAAATTCCCGCAAATATCCGCCGCAGATACGCGGGTTTTGATATCAGGAATTACTATACTCGGTTCTGTGTCCAAATGCAAGGGCCGCGACGTGTACGGTTTTATACGCTTGGCGCAAGAAAGATGCGCAGCAAATTCTTTTTTCGTACATTCGTTTTAAATTTTTTCAAAAAAGATGCCTTTTCCGATATTTTTTCCTCCCCGTTTTCTCCTTCCGCGCAGAGGTATCCGCCCGGCGGCTGATATGAAAACCAATTCCTGTTATCTGCATCCTGGTGAATTTCCCGCACCATGCCGGCGGGCACCGGTTCCGCATCCGGCAGGGCCGTCCGAAAGCACCCTTGCCATGCGGAAAAATCTCTGCTACAATGGTCGGAAATTCAACAGAATGGAGGAAGTGTTCATGATTTTCCAACCCATGACCGTGACGGACAGAACCGGGCATCCGGTCCTGCTGCGGAAGGCCGGCCCGGACGATGCAGAGAATCTGCTCCGGTACCTCAAAGTGACCGCCGGCGAGACGCCTTTTCTGCTCCGGGAGCCGGAGGAAGTGACGATGACGCCGGAACAGGAGCAGGGGTTTATCCGGCGAATGACGGACGCTGACCGGGAGCTGATGATTCTGGCCGAATGCGACGGAGTCCTGATGGGAAGCGGTTCGCTGATGTGTGTCGGCGGCCTTCAGCGGCTCTGCCATCGTTGTGAGCTGTCCGTTGCGCTGTATCAGGAATTCTGCGGCAGAGGCGTGGGTACAATCATGATGCGGGTCCTTCTGCAGACGGCGGCACAGGCCGGTTATGAACAGGCCGAGCTGGAAGTCGTCGCCGACAACCGCACGGCGCTGGCCCTGTATGAAACCCTCGGCTTCACGGCGTGCGGACGCCTTCCCCGTTACCTGAAATACCGCGACGGAACCTATGCGGATGCCATCCGGATGACCAGAATCCTGTGACCGCCGGGTCACATGCCCAAAAGGCCGACGCCTGCAGCGTCGGCCTTTTTTATGGTCTGGTTTCCCGCAGTTCGCAGCATTCCAGCAGCGCATCGATATACTTCTGCACCGGTTTGGACAAAACCTGATACCGCTTCCAGATGATCGTGGCTTCCGCCTGCGCTTTCGGGGAGAGCGGCCGGAAACACAGCCGGCTGTCACCGCTGACGTTGATCAGTTTGTCAAAGCAGACCGCATAGCCGACGCCCTCCTCCACAAGAAGCGAGGCATTGAACACCAGGTTGTAGGTGGCCACAATGTTCAGTTTGGTGACGTCCTCCCGGAACCAGTTGGACATCGGCCAGACATCGTTTTTCTGAGAAGAGACAATGAGCGGTTTGTCCCGCAGGTCTTCGGGGCGGATGACCTGTTTTTCGGCCAGCGGGGAATCCTTGCGCATCAGAACGCCCCATGTGTCGCGAATCGGAATCTTGATGGAGCTGTACATATTGGCATCGACAGGTCCGTAGATCACGCCGAAGTCGACCAGCCCTTTATCCAGATTTTCCCGGACAAACTCCGCATTGCCGCTGAGGATGTGGTAATGGATGTCCGGATACCGCTCCTGCATCCGCTTTGCCGCTCTGGCAAAAATCCGGATCATGTCGGATTCCCCGGTGCCGATATAGATATCCCCTTCGATCACCTCATCGGAAAGTGATATTTCCCGTTCGGTCATCCGGACCAGCTCAAGAATTTCCTCCGCGCGTTTGCGCAGCAGCATCCCCTCTTCTGTCAGGAGGACCTTACGCGATCCCTTGGCATTGCGGATCAGAAGCTGTTTGCCGAGCTCCTGTTCCAGCGCTTTGAGCTGCGTCGAAAGGGTCGGCTGGGACAGATGCAGCGATTCCGCCGCCGAGGAAATATTCTGTTCCCTGGCCACCGCCAGAAAATACTGAAGCACCCGCAGTTCCATCTTCTCTTCTCCTTACAGACAAGCCGTTTCCGGGGCCGCTCACACGGCCCCCCGGCCAAGTCGAATAGGTTTTATCTATACTATTGTATCAAAGATAAGTATTTGCTATTGTCTTTCTCTCTGACTATACTGGAATCACAGCGAAAGGTCAAGCGGCAATGTTCCGGGAACCGGCAGCAAGGGTGAAAGAATCCGCAAAGGAGCGTGAAAAGTCCGTATGGAAGACAAGATGCATGCGGAGGATCTGGTCCTGGCGCTGAAGAGAATCGGGTTTGACGCCGATATGATTGAGACCTACCTTTCCTGCTGGAAGAGCGAAAAGACCGGGGAGCAGCTCCGGCTGCTGTCCGCCCGGCGGGCCTGCCTGCTGGATCAGATCCATCAGGAGGAAAAGCAGATTGATTGTCTGGACTATCTGGTATACCGCATCCGGAAAGGCCATCTCACCGTCTGACGCCGCGGGATTCGGGAATGGAGGAAACGAGCTATGAAAACAATTCAGAACCAGTCTTTTGATCAGGAGCGTGCCTTGTACGGCGAGCGGGATCTTCATGTGATTCACTGTGCGTTTGACGGTCCGGCCGATGGCGAAAGTGCCTTCAAGGAGGGTGCCAATCTGGAGGCGGAACAGTGCTTTTTCAACCTCCGTTATCCGTTCTGGCACGATCACGGCGTCAAGATCCGCGACAGTGAAATGACGGGACTCTGCCGGGCCGCCCTGTGGTATTCCGATCACATCGAGATCACCAACACCAGGCTTCACGGCATCAAGGCCCTGCGAGAATGCAGCGAGGTGACGATGCGGGGCTGCGACATTGTATCGCCGGAATTCGGCTGGTCTGTGCGCGGCATCACCATGGAGCACTGCACCGCCGAGAGCGAATATTTCATGATGCGTTCGAGTGATCTGCATCTTTCCGATGTGACCTTCCGGGGGAAATATTCTTTGCAGTACATCGAGAACGCCACCTTTGAAAACTGCCGGTTTGATACCAAGGACGCCTTCTGGCACGCCAGGAATGTGGTTGTGCGCAACAGCGTCATCAAGGGGGAATATCTCGCCTGGTACTGTGAGAATGTCACCTTTGAGAACTGCACCATCATCGGCACCCAGCCGCTTTGCTACTGCAAATCGCTCCGCCTTGTCAACTGCCGGATGCAGGATACCGACCTTGCCTTTGAGAAAAGTGATGTGGAGGCCACTGTCCTGACCCCGGTCGTCAGCATCAAGAATCCCCGGTCCGGCTGCATCACCGTTCCCTCGGTCGGCGAAGTGATCCGGGATGACAAGGAATCCCGGTGCCGGATTGTCCGGACCGATCCCGACACCCACGGTTGCTGTGCCTGAGACAGGAGGACGAGAGGATGAGACCATGGTGGTTGCGATGGCTGGCCGGCGTGCTGCTGCTCTGCTGCACGGCGTGTTCTGCGGCCGGACCCGGCAGCACCGCTTCGTCATCCGATACCGAACGCAAGGAGGATTCCGATATGGAACAGACTGTGTTTTATCTTACAGTGGGCGGCACGACGTTTGATGCCGCTTTTGCGGACAATGCCGGCGCGCAGGCGTTCCGGCACTGGCTGGCGGACGGCGATGTCACCGTCCGGATGGAGGACTACGCAGGTTTTGAGAAGGTTGGCGCGCTGGGAAAGGACCTGCCCACCCGCGATGCGCAGACCACCACACAGGCCGGCGACATTGTGCTGTACCTGGGCAACCAGATCGTCCTGTTTTACGGGAGCAATTCCTGGAGCTACACCCGGCTCGGGAAGGTCCGTGACCTGACCGGCTGGGAAGAGGCCCTGGGCAGCGGCGACGTTGACGTAACCTTTTCTTTGACAAGCCCGAATCCATGAAAGGAGAATTCCAATGAGCGATTACATTTGTGCCCTGAGCGATGCGGTGGAGAGAGTCCATGTACGGTATCCCAACCGGTATGGTCTGATGATTGCGGGAGACCTGTATACGGCCAAGACGATGGACAGGACCCGGCAGTATCCGGCACTGATTGTGGGTGCCCCCTACGGCGGCGTGAAGGAGCAGGGACCGTGCGTCTATGCGAATGAACTGTCCCAGCGCGGTTTTGTGGTGCTGACCTTTGATCCCTGCTATATGGGTGAGAGCGAGGGCGAGCCCCGGCATGTCTCCTCCCCCGAACTGTTCACCGAGAATTTCAGTGCCGGCGTGGACTATCTGGGTCTGCAGCCCTTTGTGGACCGGGAACGGATTGCCGTGCTGGGCATCTGCGGCAGCGGCGGCTTTGCCCTGTCGGCCGCGCAGGTGGACACCCGCATCAAGGCGGTGGTCACGGCCAGCATGTATGACATGTCTGTGGCTGCCAGGATGGGACAGACCCCGGAGCAGATTCTTGAAACCAAACAAAAACTTGCCGCCCAGCGCTGGAAAGATGCCGAGAACGGCTATATGCCCGAGTACATTCCCACATTCCCCGAAAAACCGCTGGAGAAGGTACCGCCCGAGCTCGGGGAGCCCGATGCCGAATGGTTCCGTTTCTACGCCGTGAAGCGCGGGCACCATGAACGTGCCAGAGGCGGCTTTACGACCACCAGCAATCTGCCCTTCCTCAACTTTGATCTGCTGTCCCATCTGGATGAGATCTCTCCCCGCCCGATCCTGCTGATCGTCGGCGACCGGGCCCATTCCAGATTCTTCAGCGAAACTGTCTACCGGAAGGCACAGGACCCCAAGGAACTCTACGTTGTGAAAGATGCGGAACACATCGATCTCTACGACCGGACCGACCGCATCCCGTTCGGAAAAATTGAGGACTTTCTCAAGACCAGCCTGCAGTGATAGGCGGACGTCATAGAATGTCCCATGGCGGCATATACAAAGCCGGCGCCCCTCGGACGCCGGCTTTTCTGCTGCCTGCGGCAGAAAACCGTCTGTGTTCTGCCGGTTTTGCCAAACAAAAAAAGGACACGACAGATGTCGTGTCCTTTGCTGGTGGACCTGGAGGGATTCGAACCCTTGACCTCTCGGATGCGAACCGAACGCTCTCCCAACTGAGCTACAGGCCCATATCACTCACGGTGACTTAGTCAGTATAGCTCGCAAATGCCAAAAAGTCAAGTATTTTTTGCAAAAAAGGCAATTTGAGGGAAACGCACCTCCGCTGGCAGCTTTTTCTTGGGCAAAGTTGTTTACAGCGACGGCGGCCAGGGTGTAGAATACGAATTGAAACCGTCTGT
>NZ_JAXJZK010000048.1:0-43463 GCF_036306485.1 Gemmiger sp.
CACCGGATTCCGGTGCGGCCGACGGCTTTGTTTGTTGTTACAGGCTGTAACGGTCGATGATGGCCAGCTCCTCGTCGGTCAGGGCGGGGCTGTTCAGGACCTTCAGATCATCCAGGATCTGGGCCGGGCGGCTTGCGCCCACCAGCACGCTGGTCACCGCGCCGTCCTTGAGCACCCACCGCAGCGCCATCGTGGCCAGGCTCTCGCCGCGCTGGGCGGCCAGGTCGTTCAGACCGCGGATCTGCGCCAGACGCTCCGGCGTCAGGTTGTCGGCGTGCAGGAAACGGCCGTCGGTGCGGATGCGGCTGTCCTCCGGGATGCCGTTGAGGTAGCGGTTGGTCAGCAGACCCTGGCACAGCGGGCTGAAGGCGATGATGCCCTTGTGCAGCCGGGTCGCGGTCTCCTTCAGGCCGTTCTTCTCGATCGTGCGGTCAAAGATGGAGTACCGGTTCTGGTTGATCACAAAGGGAACCCGCTCTTCCCGCAGCAGGGCCGTGGCCTTCTCAAGCGTCGGGCCGTCGTAGTTGGACAGGCCGACATACAGCGCCTTGCCGCTGCGCACGGCCTGGGCCAGCGCGCCCATCGTCTCTTCCAGCGGGGTGTCGGGGTCCATCCGGTGATGGTAGAAGATGTCCACATACTCCAGACCCAGCCGCTGCAAACTCTGGTCCAGGCTGGCCAGCAGGTATTTCCGGCTGCCCAGGTCGCCGTAGGGGCCGGGCCACATTCCGTAGCCCGCCTTGGTCGAGATGATCAGCTCATCGCGGTAGGCGCTCAGCTCCTCGCGCAGGATGCGGCCCAGGTTGCGCTCGGCCGCGCCCGGCTCGGGACCGTAGTTGTTGGCCAGATCAAAATGGGTGATGCCGTTGTCAAAGGCGGTCAGCACCATCTGCTTCATCGTCTCATAGCAGCCGGTGTCGCCGAAGTTGTGCCAGAATCCCAGCGAGACGGTCGGCAGTTTCAGACCGCTCTGCCCGCAGCGGCGGTATTCCATCGTGTCATAACGTGTGGCAGTGGCTTGATGCATGGTAGTCTCCTTCCCCGGCGGCTCAGTCCGCCGTGTAGACAGCCCCCGCGTCCAGCAGGGACTGCTTCTGTTGTAAAATCTCCTCATATCCCGAATCCAGATACTGCGTGCAGTAGGATTGGTATACCTCGTCAAACCGGTCGGGCGGGCAGGTGGTGCAGTCAATGAAGGCCTGCTGCCACAGCTCAAACAGTTCCCGCCAGTGATCGGCCCGGGCCGGAACCGCCCGGGTAAACAGCGGCACCGTCACCCGGAACGCCGCCTGGTCCTGCTCGTAGCCGTAATGGCGCTGCATCAGGTCCAGCCAGCCGTTGGGCACCAGGGCCGACAGCAGCGCATCCGTCCCGGCGCCGGTGCCGCACAGGACATCCTCCCGCACCAGGCACCAGTATTCCCGGTTCTGGTTGGGGGACAGCTCGTAGCTGCCGCTGTAATTGCTGTCCTGCCAGATCACCCCGTCCCGGTCCACCGTGTAGCTGCGGTCCTGCACGCCGTGCTGCAGCCAGGTCAGGTTCTCGGGCTGGCTCATCCATTCCAGCAGCCCGTAGACCGCCCGCCGCTCGGCGTCGGTGCTCTCGGCGCTGATGCCCATGACCAGCCCGAACGGCTCCGCCTCGCAGGAGGCGGGCAGACAGTCCGCCCCCGCCAGCACCGGCAGCACATCCACCTGGGCGTCCGGTTCCCGCGCAAAGAGCAGCCGGAACACCGACGTGCAGGAGGACAGGTCCAGCGTGCAGGTCCCGCACTCGCCGTTCACAAACGCTTCAATGGCATCGGCGTCCGTCGTGCAGGTAAAGAAGCTCTCGTCCAGCAGCCCGGCGTTGTACTTGTCGTTCAGGTCGCGCAGATACCGCTTTGTCGGCTCCCAGGTCAGCGGCGCAATGCTCTTGTCCAGGTAGAGCGCGATCTCCTCCTCGGAGGTGTCCCCGGTCAGCCAGGGACACATAAAGGTGAAGCCCCGCATCGGCATGCTGCCGCCCAGCGTGCCCAGCCCGGCATCCCGCCAGGCCTCGGCCGCCCGGATCAGCCCGTCATTGTCGGTGGGCAGGTCGGTGCCGGTCTCCTCGCACCAGTCCCGGCGGATCAGCGTCACCCGGCGGCTGCACAGACTGTCGTCCCGCGCAAACAGAAAGACCGTCTGCCCGTCGGCGGAGCCGTAGCGCTCCAGCAGGTCCTGCACGCCGGCATAGTAGGTCGGCGCGTACCGGGCCAGTTCCTCGTAGTCCAGCGGCTGCAGCGCACCCTCGTCCCACAGGCTCAGCGCCTGGTTCAGGTCATAGGTGAACAGCAGGTCCGGCGCCGCGTGGTTGGCGGTCCGGTCCAGAAAATCCGCAAAGTCGGTGTCCTGGCCCACCGCCGTGTACTCCACCCGCACATCGTTGGGCAGACCGTATTTGCGGCCGATCCACCGGGTGTAGTAGTTGTTGGTCAGCGACCAGTCGGGGTCGCCCCGGTTGTACACCGGGATCTGGATGGTCGTATCATCCTCCGCCGCGGCCGGGGCACACCCCGCCGTCAGGAGCATCGCTCCCAGCAGCAGGCCCGCCGCCATCCGTCTGAACAGCCCCATCAGCGGTCAAAGGTGGTGCACAGCGTGGTGGACCAGCTCTCGCCGGGGCCCAGGCTGGCCGCACAGGGACGGTCCTCCCACACCAGGGACCCGTTCTCCTCGCCGGGCAGGCTCTGCCACGGCTCGATGCAGAGAAAACGGTAGGGCTTGTGCAGGGCGGACCAGATCAGCACATAGGGGTACCCCTCGATGCCGCACCGCACGGCCCGGCCGGTGTCCTTCTCGACAATGGCGAGCGTCTTGCTGCGCAGGTTGACCATGCAGTGGCTGTCATGGTCGAACAGCGAATCCGTCACCGGGATGCTCCGGGTGTTGCGCGCCAGATAGTGGAAGTCCGTCCCGTTGAGCAGCCCGTTGGGCAGGCAGCTCACGCAGAGGGGACTCTCCAGCTCGTCAAAGCGGAACTCATAGTCCGTGAAGGTGTGGGCGTCGTCAAAGGGAATCGCAAAGGCCGGGTGATACCCGATGCCGAACCGCAGCACCGGCTCGGAAGGGTTCTCGACGGTCAGGGTGTGGCGGACCGTCCGGCCTTCCAGCCGGAACTCCGAGCGCAGCACAAAGTCGTAGGGCCAGCGGGCGCGGGTGGCCTCGTCGGCGCGCAGCTCAAAGGTCAGCGACCGGTCGGTCTGCGCGGTCAGCGTGTGCTCCATGTCGCGGGCAAAGCCGTGCTGGCCGCCGGCGTACTCCTTGCCCTTGGCGATCATCCGCCCGCCGGTCAGCTTGCCGGTGTAGGGGAACAGGATCGGCGCATGGCGGCCCCAGACGGCCGGATCGCCGCACCACAGCATCTCGGCCCCGTCGGCCAGGCTGCGCACGCTCACCGCCTCGGCGCCGTGGGTGTCCACGGTCAGGCGGAGCGACTCGTTCTCGATATGGTACTGCATACAATCACATCCTTTTCTTCTGTATCTGTCAACAGTATGCCGCGGCGGCATACCGTGCAATCGGCACAGTGCTCAGGCGCCTGCCCGCGGCAGGAACAGCACGGCGAAGAGGTAAACCAGGTAAAGGCCCAGGCAGACGGCGCCCTGCCACCGGCAGAGCCGCCGCCCCAGCAGCGGCGGAAGCAGCAGCACGCAGGTCATGACCAGGCAGAAGGGCAGATCATACAGCCGGAACTGGGCGCCCACCGGCAGCCGCCGGCGGTACATCAGGCTGGACACCGGCAGCACGAAGGTCACGCTGAGAATCGCGCTGTTCAGCGTCTGGATGGGCAGCGCCTGGGGCGGATAGATGCGGCACCGCTCGGCGAAGTTCTTCCACACCGACCCCAGCGGGTGGTGCAGCACCTCGGCGAACATCGGCAGATTGAGTCCCAGACTGATCAGCGTCGCGGCCCACAGCGCCTGGATGGTACCGGTCAGGTTGGCCAGCGCGACGGCGCTGGTCAGCAGCGCCCCGGCCCCGGCGCCCAGCAGCCCCAGGCCCAGCACCGTGCCGCCCAGGTTGCGCAGACTGTTGGCCACGCTCATCGCCGGAAAGGCCGCCGTCCGGGCCACGCCCTCGGTGTCGGTCTGCGGCAGGCCGGGGGCGGGGGAGTCAATCTCGACCAGCTCCACCCCCTCGCCGAAGGCGAAGGCGTGCCGGTAGACGATGCTCTGCATCACGAACACCACGAACAGCGCCATCAGAATCCCGGTGCCGGTGTAGCTCAGCGTGCCCTCCCGCACCGAGAAGAGAATGACGCAGCAGGCCACGGCGAGCAGCAGACATTTGCGGCAGAATTCGCCGCGGTCCACCACCACGTCGCGGCGCAGAAAACACCACGCCAGCACCAGACCCAGCGAGGTCACGGCCCCGGCCAGCGCGGTGCCGACGGCCAGCGCGGTCACCTCCAGCCCCGAGGCCAGGAACGCCAGCATCAGCTGGGGCAGCGCGGCCGACAAGGTGACCACCGTGCCGCTGACCATCCACATCGGCAGGCCGCACAGCGCACAGCACCAGGTGGCGCAGCGCGAAGCGAGCCGGCTGCCGATCCCGGTCAGGATCAGCCCCAGCGCATACAGCCCCAACGTCATTCCGGCAAACAGCATAGTTCCTTCCTAAAACAAAAGGCAGCGCCTCCCTTTTTCAGGACGGCACTGCCTTGTCACATCCGCTCAGTAGGCGATGCCCCAGACCACCATCTTCTTGGCGGGCTTGCCGCACACCGGGCAGACATCCGAAAGATGCTCCTGGGCAAACGGCATGCAGCGGCTGGAAAGCCCGACCTGTTCCTTCATGGCTTCCTCACAGGCCTGGTCACCGCACCACATCGTCTTGATAAAACCGGTATTTTCCGCAACGAGCTTGCGCACCTCGTCCATCGTGGTGGCACTCCAGGTACGGCTCTCGCGGTTGCGCAGCGCGCGGTCATACAGCGCCGCGGCCAGCGCCTCCAGGGCGGCCGGAATCGCGGTGCTCAGATCTTCAAACTTGACAAACTGCTTCTCGCGGTTGTCGCGGCGGACCAGCACACACTGGCCGTTCTCGACATCGCGGGGACCCACTTCCAGACGGATGGGCACGCCCTTCATCTCCCACTGGGCAAACTTCCAGCCGGGCTGCTTGTCGGACTCATCCAGCTTGACGCGGGCATACTTTCCGATCTCGGCGGCCAGCTCGCGGGCCTTCTCCAGCACGCCGGGCTTGTGGGCGGCCACCGGGACGATGACCACCTGGATGGGCGCAATGGCCGGGGGCAGAATCAGACCGTCGTCGTCGCCGTGGGTCATGATGATGGCGCCGATCAGACGGGTCGTGCAGCCCCAGGAGGTCTGGAACGGATACTGCAGCGTGTTGTCGCGCCCCGTGAAGGTCACGTCGTAGGCACGGCTGAACTTGTCGCCGAAGTAGTGGCTGGTGCCGCTCTGCAGCGCCTTGCCGTCCTTCATCATGGCCTCGATCGTGTAGGTGGCCTCGGCGCCGGCAAACTTCTCCTTGTCGGTCTTGCGGCCCTTGATGACCGGGATGCACAGATCATGCTCGCAGAAATCCGCGTAGCAGTTCAGCTGCTGCTCGGTCTCGGCCTCGGCCTCGGCGGCGGTCTCATGGATCGTGTGGCCTTCCTGCCACCAGAATTCGCGGGTGCGCAGGAACGGGCGGGTCGTCTTTTCCCAGCGGACGACGCTGCACCACTGGTTGTACAGCATCGGCAGGTCACGGTAGGAATGCAGCACACGGGCAAAGTGATCGCAGAACATCGTCTCGCTGGTGGGACGCACCGCCAGACGCTCCTCCAGCGGTTCGGAACCGCCGGTGGTGACCCAGGCGACCTCGGGGGCAAAGCCGTTGACCAGCTCGCCCTCCTTCTTGAGCAGGCTCTCGGGGATCAGCATGGGCATGGCCACATTCTCGTGACCGGTGGCCTTGAAGCGGTGATCCAGGTCCTGCTGGATGTTCTCCCAGATGGCGTAGCCGTAGGGACGCAGCACCGTAAAGCCCTTGACGCTGGAATACTCCACCAGCTCCGCCTTGGTGCAGATGTCGGTATACCACTGCGCAAAATCCACTTCCTGCGCCGTGATGGCCTCCACCATTTTTTTCTTGTCTTTCGCCATGGTTTTCCCTCACACTTTCTCTTTCAGCTGCGCTTACAGGCGCTCTTCCACATAGGAGACCACGTCGCCCACCGTGTGGAAGTTTTCGATCTCCTCATCAGGAATCTCCACCCCGAACTCGTCCGAAAGGGTGGTGATCATGTCGATCACGTCCAGGCTGTCGGCACCGAAATCGTTGATGATGTCACTTTCGGGGCTGATTTTCTCGGGCTCCACGTCCAGCTGGTCCGCCAGATAATCGCGGATGCGTTCAAAAACTTCGGATTCCATAGATCGTTCTCCTTGTATCTGCATATTAGAATAAAGTCATCAGTATTTTTATAGCCTATCTGCCCAGCCTTGTCAAGGGCGGAGCAACTTTTTTTGGCCCAGCGCTTGTACGGCCGGGCCAAAAGCGCTATGATAACATCATACTACCTGTCTGAAGGAGGCACCTGCCATGGAACTGCAATTCACCAAAATGCACGGATGCGGCAACGATTATCTGTACCTGGACTGCCGCGAAAGCGGCCTTCCGGCGCAGATCGCCGAGTGGAGCCGCCGGCTGTCCCGCCGGCATTTTTCCGTGGGCGCGGACGGCATCATCTGCATCTGCCCGCCGACGCTCGCCGACGCCGACGCCACGATGCGGATGTTCAATGCCGACGGCAGCGAAGGGCGGATGTGCGGCAACGGCGTGCGCTGTGTGGCGCAGTATCTCTACACCCACGGGGTCCCGCGCGACGAGATCCGCATCGACACCCGGATGGCGGGCCGCAAGACGCTGCGCCGGATGGGCGAGGGCATCTGGCAGGCCGAGATGGGCCGCTTCTCCGCCCAGGCAGACACGCTGCCCGCCGTGGGGCTGGGCGCCGGGCCGCTGATCCGGGTGCCGCTCGTGGCGGCGGGCCGTTCGTGGGAGGTCTCGGGCATCAGTATGGGCAACCCGCACTGCGTCGTGCCCTGGCCGGACGCCGAGACGCTGCCCACCGGGGCCGCGCTGGCGGCGATCGGACCGGAATTTGAGCATCACCCGGCCTTCCCCGAGGGCGTCAACACCGAGTTTGTCTGGCAGGAAGGCCCCACCAGCCTGGTCATGCGGGTCTGGGAGCGCGGCAGCGGCGAGACCCTCGCCTGCGGCACCGGGGCCTGTGCGGCGGCCGCCGCGATGGTGCTGCGGGGCACGGCGCCGCGCGGCACCCCGATCGACGTGCAGCTGCTGGGCGGCACCCTCTCGATCACGGTCGGCGAGGATGACGAGGTCCTCATGACCGGCCCCGCCGAGACCGCCTTCACCGGCACCGTGACGGTGTGAGTGTTGAATCCGGCCGGCGTTTGTGATAAACTGTATAAGATCAGAATGAAGTGAACCAGAGGGGGAAAACCGCCAATGAAACTGAACAAACACTATGCCGAACTCAGCGAGAGCTACCTGTTCAGCACCATCGCGCACAAGGTCTCGGCCTACCAGGCCGCGCACCCCGACCGCGACGTGATCCGTCTGGGCATCGGCGACGTGACGCTGCCGCTGGCCGCCTCGGTCACCGAGGCGATGAAGAAGGCCGTCGAGGAGCAGGGCCGCAAGGAGACCTTCCACGGCTACATTCCCAGCGAGCAGGGCTATGAGTTCCTGCGCAGCGCCATCCGCGGCTACTACGCCGACCGCGGCGAGCGCAGCGTCGATCTCGATATGAGCGAAATCTTCATCTCGGACGGCGCCAAGAGCGACCTGGGCAACCTGCTGGACCTGTTCGATGTGGACAACACCGTGCTGGTGCCCGATCCGGTCTATCCGGTCTATGTGGATGACAACGTCATGGCGGGCCGCAAGATCCTGTATATGGCCGCCAACGCCGACAACAACTTCCTGCCGATGCCGGATGACAGCGTCCATGCCGACATCGTCTATCTGTGCAGCCCCAACAACCCGACCGGCGCGGCCTACACGGCCGGCCAGCTGGCCGAGTGGGTGCGCTGGGCCAAGGCCAACAACGCGCTGATCCTCTACGATGCCGCCTACGAGTGCTTCATCTCGGAGCCCGGCCCGGCCCGCTCCATCTATGAGGTGGAGGGCGCCAAGGAGTGCGCCGTCGAGGTGTGCAGCTTCTCCAAGATTGCGGGCTTCACCGGCACCCGCTGCGGCTACACCATCGTGCCCCAGGCCATCGTCAGCGACGGCCAGAGCCTGAACAAGATGTGGCTGCGCCGCCAGACCACCAAATTCAACGGCGTTGCCTACGTTGTGCAGCGCGGCGCCGAGGCCGTCTTTACCAAGGAAGGCATGCAGGAAATCCAGCACAACCTGGACTACTACCGCCGCAACGCCGCCGTCATCGGCGCGGCGCTGGACAAGGCGGGCGTCTGGTACTGCGGCGGCAAGAACAGCCCCTACATCTGGATGCGCTGCCCCAACGGCATGGGCAGCTGGGAATTCTTTGACTGGCTGCTCGAGACCGCCAACGTCGTCGGCACCCCCGGCGAGGGCTTCGGCCCCTGCGGCGCCGGGTATTTCCGCCTGACCGCGTTCGGCGATGCGGACAAGACCCGCGAGGCCGCCGACCGCATTGTGGCGGCTCTGAAAACGCTGTGACAAGGAGGAATCGTTATGCAGCCCAGTGAAGAGATCATGCAGTTTCTGAAGGACAATCCCATTTTCTACCTGGCCACGGTGGACGGGTATCTGCCGCGGGTGCGGCCTATCGGCTTTGCGATGTGGTACAAGGACCACCTGTGCCTGGGCATCGGCAAGCACAAGGCCGCCTACAAGCAGCTGCTCGACAACACCAACCTGGAAATCTGCGCCTGCAATGACAAGGGCGAGTGGATGCGCATTCAGGGCACCGCCAACTTTGACAACACCCCCGAAGCCCGCGACGCCGCCTTTAAGGTCATGCCGCAGCTCGCCGACCTCTACAACGAGGAGACCGGCAACAAGCTGGGCATCGTCTACCTCGACCATATCTCGGCCAAGCTGTTCTCGATGTCCGGCACCGTCAAGGACATCCTCAACTACTGAGATCCTGACAAAACAAAGGGGCCCCGCAGCCATCCCGGCTGCGGGGCCCCTTTTGTATGCAGTTACAGCGACTCAATCATCGCGGTGACAATCGCGGTGGCCGTGCGGACATACTCCGCAATGCTGAACTTCTTGACCACCAGCACCTCATAGCCGCTCTCGTCGGCATTGTCGCTCATCGTGCGCAGAATCACGCAGGGCACGCCGTTGCGGGCCGCGATCTGGCTGACCGCCGCGCCCTCCATCTCCACGCAGTCGGGGGCGCAGGCCTGCTCGATCTGCCGCTTGGTCGCGGCATCGCCGATGAACAGGTCGCCCGTCGCAATCTTGCCGGCAATGGCCTTGACACCGCAGCGGCTGCAGGCGTCCAGCGCCGCGCGGACCAGCGCCGGGTCCCCGTGGAACTCGGTCTGGAAGGGAGCACTCTGGGCAATCATGTCGTTCTGGGCGTCGTGGTAGACCACCGTCTCGCCCACACAGACATCCCCGATGCCGATCTTGCCGGTCATGTTGCCTGCAATGCCCGAGAAGATGATCCGCTCGGCGCCGTAGCGGGTGATGAGCACCTGCACGGTGGAGGCGGCGTTGGCCTTGCCCATGCCGCCGCAGCAGACGACGACCTCGCGGCCGTTGAGCATCCCGCGGTGATACTCCACCCCGGCGTAGGTCTCCCGGGTCACATCGGACAGCCGTGCACAGAGCTGGTCCACTTCATCGGGCATCGCGCCCATAATACCGATCTTCATCCGTTTTTCCTCCTCAGACGTTGAACAGGAACTCGATCACGTCGCCGTCCTGCACGACATATTCCTTGCCCTCGGTGCGCTGCAGGCCCTTGGCCTTGACGGCCGCATAGTCAAAATTGTTGTCGGCCAGCACATCGTAGCCGATGACCTGGGCGCGTATGAAGCCGCGCTCAAAGTCCGAATGGATCTTGCCGGCGGCCTGGGGCGCCTTGGTGCCGCGCTTGATGGTCCAGGCGCGGCATTCCTTCTTGCCGTCCGTCAGGAAGCTGATGAGGCCCAGCAGCTCGTAGCTGGCCTTGATCAGCTTGTCGAGGCCGGTGGATTCAATGCCCATCTCGTTGAGGAAGGCCAGCTTCTCCTCGGGCGTGGATTCCGCAATGTCCTCCTCGGTCTTGGCGCAGATCGGGATGGCCTGGGCGTTCTCCTCGGCCGCGCGGGCTGCCACCAGCGGATAGTAGGGGTTGGCGTCCAGCCCGCCCAGCAGATCGTCCTCGCCGACGTTGCAGGCGTAGATGACCGGCTTGGCCGACAGCAGCCCCAGCTCGCGGCGGACGGCACGCTGGGCGTCGTCCGACTCGTCAAAGGCAAAGGTGCGGGCCGGCTTGCCGCTCTCCAGATGGGCGGCCAGATCGGCCAGCCAGGCGGCCTCGGCGGCTGCGTTCTTGTTGCCGGTCTTGGCGGCCTTCTGCTGACGGCCCAGACGGTTGTTCACGACATCCAGATCAGCCAGGATCAGTTCCAGGTCGATGGCGTCGATGTCCCGCAGCGGGTCCACGCTCTCCGGCTTGTTGACATCCTCCACAACGTGGATGATGTTGTCATCGTCAAAGCAGCGCACCACATGGACGATGGCATCACATTCCCGGATGTGGCCCAGGAACTTGTTGCCAAGGCCCGCGCCCTGGCTGGCGCCCTTCACAAGACCCGCAATGTCGACAAACTCCACGATGGCGGGCGTCTTTTTGTCGGTCTGCCAGACCTCGGCCAGCTTGTCCAGCCGCGGATCGGGCACCGGCACAATGCCGGAGTTGGGCTCGATGGTGCAGAACGGATAGTTGGCGGCCTGGGCATTCTGGGTGCTGGTCAGCGCATTGAACAAAGTGGACTTGCCCACGTTGGGCAGTCCCACGATCCCTAATTTCATAGTTGATTTCGCTCCTTTGGCGTACTGTTCTGTCCCATTATACACGTCTGCGCGCAAACAAGCAAGAACAATTCGGCCCGGCGCGGGCTGCCCGGCGGGTGCAAATTTTCCTGACGGCGGGCCCGGATGTTCTTTATTTTTCAACATTTATCCCTTATAATAAAACACATCAGCCGATAAGGGAGGAAATCAAGATGGCGAATGAAAAAATTCTCGTCGTGGACGACGATAAAAATATCTGCGAACTGCTGCGCCTGTACCTCGTCAAGGAGGGCTTCGCGGTCACGCTGGCCTATGACGGCAACACCGCGCTCAGCGAATTTGAAAAACTGCACCCCGACATGGTGCTGCTGGATGTCATGATGCCCGGCATGGACGGCTGGGAGGTCTGCCGCAAGATCCGCCAGAACAACCAGACCCCCATCATCATGCTGACCGCCAAGGGCGAAACCTACGACAAGGTGCTGGGCCTGGAACTCGGCGCCGACGACTACATCGTCAAACCCTTCGACGCCAAGGAGGTCACGGCCCGCATCAAGGCGGTGCTGCGCCGCTGCGGCACCAAGGACGAGGACAACAAGGGCGTCTATGACTTTGACAACCTGCATCTTGACATGAACCGCTACGAGCTCAAGGTCAAGGGCAAGGTGGTGGACGCGCCGCCCAAGGAGCTGGAACTGCTGGCCTGCCTGGCCGGGCATCCCAACCGCGTCTACACCCGCGACCAGCTGCTCGACGAGGTCTGGGGCTTTGAATACTACGGCGACTCCCGCACGATTGATGTCCATGTCAAGCGCCTGCGCGAGAAGCTGGAAGGCGCCTCCGACCAGTGGAACCTCAAGACGGTCTGGGGCGTGGGCTATAAGTTCGAGGTCAAGGAATGAGCGCCCCCGTCCGCAAATGCCGCTGCCGCCGGACCATCGGCGGGGAGTTCTTCCAGACCATCGCCTCGGTGCTGCTGGTGGGTCTGGCGCTGATGTGCGGCATCCAGACCGCGATGTCCACCGCCTACTTTGTGCGGGAGCGGCAGGTCTCGCTGACCGCCGTGCTGGACGGCGCCACCGCGATGAGCGAGCGGTTTGCGGCGCAGGGGTCCATCGTGACGCTGCCGCTGCCCGACGAGCAGGCGGCCGAGAACACCCGCAGCGGGTTTGAACTGTTCAACACCTCCTCGGGGGCGGTGATCTTTGTCGCCGACCTGGACGGCAATGTGCTGCTCCACACGAGCAGCGACGCCTTTGAGGGCGGCAAGGTCCCCGAGAAGCTCCGCCGCGAGATGGACGCCGGCGAGGATGTCTTCATCCAGGGCAAGATGGACGGCATCTTCCGCAGCGGATTCTACATAGCGGGCCGCCGCCTCGAGATGGACGGCAACGCCGGATACCTCTTTGCCGCCACCCCGATGAACGCGCTGGCGTCCTATGTGGGGGATATGCTCAGCATGTTCCTCGTGTCGGCGGTGGCCATCCTGATCGTCTGCAGCGTGCTCTGCATGCTGCTGGCCCGGCGGATCACCGTCCCGATCGAGCAGATCAGCCGGGCGGCCCGCCAGCTGGGCAGCGGCGATTTCACGGCCCGGGCGCCGGTCAACGGCTGTGAGGAGCTGGCCGATTTTGCGACCACCTTCAACAACATGGCCGGCCGGCTGCAGAACATCGACAATTCCCGCGGCCAGTTCATGGGCAACATCGCCCACGAGCTGCGCACCCCGATGACCAGCATCAAGGGCTTCATTGACGGTATGCTGGACGGCACCATCCCCGAGAGCGAGTACAAACGCTATCTGGGCATCGTCTCGCAGGAGACCGGCCGCCTGGCCCGCCTCGTGCAGAACATGCTGGACATCACCAAGCTGGAATCCGGCGAGGTCAAGGGCCACCCGAAGGTCTACGACATCTGGGCCACCCTGACCGATGTGGTGCTCTCCGACGAGCGGCGCATCGAGGACGGCAAGATTGACATTCAGGGCATGGACCCGGTCCGCACGATGGTCTACGCTGACCCGGATTTTGTGCACCAGGTCGTGTACAACATCGTGGACAACGCCATCAAGTTCACCCCGCCGGACGGCGTCATCCATTTCGATGTCCACCGCGAAGGCCCGATGGTCGTCGTGGCCATCGAGAATACCGGCGACGGCATCTCCCCCGAGGCGCTGCCCTTTGTCTTTGAGCGGTTCTACAAGGAGGACCGTTCCCGCGGCCTCAACACGCGGGGCAGCGGGCTCGGCCTGCATATCTGCAAGGTGCTCATCACCCTCTCGGGCGGCCAGATCAAGGCCGAGAGCGAGGAGGGCAAGTGGTGCCGCTTCACCTTCACGCTGCCTGCCGCCGAAAACGGCAAGCAGCCCCAGAACGCCAAATCCGCCGTCTGAGTGCGGCGGGCTTTCCCGACAAAAAACCGGTACCGGTGCAGAGCGCACCGGTACCGGCTTTTTTTGTCTGTGATTCAGAGCAGTTTGGGGGCCAGCGCCCGGCTGGTCCGGTCGCGGGCAATGGCGGTCAGCTCCTGGTTGTCCAGCGTGTAGCGCAGCACCAGCACCTCCGCCACATACAGAAAGGCAATCTTGACGGTGATGCTGCCCGAGTCCAGCGGGTTCTCCCGGGCACCGCAGAGCAGCACCACGTCGGCCAGCCCCGCGCCGGGGGCGTCGGCATAGTGGGTCAGCAGAATGACCTTGGCGCCGTTGTTCTTGACCAGCCGCAGCGTCTCCATCAGGTCGCGGGTCGCGCCGGAATAGGAGATGAAGAGCACCACATCCTCCGGCCCCATCAGACTTGCCGTGATGGCCTGCATGTGGCTGTCGCCCGCCAGGTGGAATTTTGTCGAAATGTTGGCAAACCGCGCCCAGATGTCCTGGGCCAGGTACATGCTGCCGCCCTGGCCCATGCAGAACACCTGCCGGGCCCGCTGCAGCAGCGTGGCCGCCTGGTCCAGCGCCGCGGGGTCCAGCGCGCTGCGCGTGCCGTTGATCGCCTCAATCGAGGCGGCCGCCGCATGGCCGGCCAGCGTGGCCGTGTCGGTGCCGGGTTCCAGCTTGTAGCTGGCGGCGGGACTCTGGGTGGCGTTGGCCTGGGCCAGCGCGATCTTCATCTCGTTGTAGCCGTCAAACCCCAGGCTGCGGCAGAACCGGAAGATCGTCGCCTCCGCCACCTGACATTCCCGCGCCAGCGAGGAGATGGACAGATACTGCGCATCCTCGGCGTGGCGGGTCAGGTACTCCGCCACAATCCGGCCGCTTTTGGTCAGACTGTCGTGCTTTTCGCTGAGGATCTGCCAAAAATTCTGTGCGTTCATCGGATCAACTCCTTGACCAGGGCATCCGCCAGCGCCGCGTGCGCCTCTCTGGTCAGATGCATGCCATCCAGCGGGTGGACCTCCACACCCGGGACCCGGCCCGCATCAAAGAATCGCAGACCGGCTTCCCGCGCCATCGGCTCCAGCGCGTCCGCCAGTCCGGCCGCGCGCACGTCGCAGCCGGGCCCCATCTGTTCGGCGAACATCCGTTGGGCGTATTCGGGACGGATCGGCGCGGGGCAGACCAGCAGCACGTCGGGCTGCGTCCGCCAGGCGTCCTGCGTCTGGCAGGCCTTGCGCGCCAGACGCACCAGGCCGCGGGCAATCAGATAGGACCCGCAGCCAAACCGCGCCTTGCTGTCATTGGTGCCCAGCATAATCAAAACGGTATCCAGCGGCGCATGGCTGAGCATCAGCGGCGCAATCAGATCCAGCCCGCACAGCCCCTCGTTCATCGGGTCGTCAAAGACGGCCGTGCGGCCGGGCAGTCCTTCCTCAATCACGGTCCAGCCGTCGCCCAGCGCGGCCTGCATCCGGCAGGCAAACCGCTCGTCGTCGCCGTAGCGGCCGTCCGTCTCGGGGTTGTACCCGTAAGTATTGGAATCCCCGAACACCAGCACCCGCCGTTTGGGGAAATTCGCAAATTTCTGCATCTGCCATACCATCCCGTTTCTCTGTGTTCTGAAATGAAAAACATTTTTTCTGGCCCGGCCGGACGGCCCGCGGCCCCGGAAGAGTTTTTCATATTTTTAGTATAAAAGAAACGCCAGCCCTTGACAAGATGACGCATTCCCTAGAATCCGGGGTCTGTTTTTGTGCAATCTACCGGGCAATCCGCCCCGGAAACGGAAAAACCTGTCATCCCCACCGTCGCGCCGCTCCGGGTCTCCGCCGCCCGATACTGCATGAAAATTACGAAAAACCGAATAAAAATCCGGACGCCCCGCCGCCTGCCCGGATCGGAAAATGAAAAGAACGGAAAAGATGTTTCAGATTCTGAAAGTCCCGCAGCGGGCGCCGCACGGCCGCAATTTTTCGCAATATTTCAACAACTTTTCACTATGGTGCAAGGATTTTGTACAGAATAGCCATAGACTCCCGGAAATTCTTGGTGAAAGTACCGCTAGACAAAATGAAGATGCGATCGGGAGGGACGTGCGAGGCCCTCCCACCTTGTCCGAAGATACACGACCATCAAAGGAGAAACAACATGAAAAAGCAACTCTCTCTGCTTCTTGCGGCCGGCATGGCTGCGGGCCTGCTCGCCGGATGCGGCGGCACGGATTCCTCCAGCGCGGCCTCCGGCGGCACCTCTTCCTCCGAAGCCGCCTCCGCAACGGCGGAGACCACGGCCGGTGCCGCGGGAAGCGATCTGACCGCAGACATCACCCTGTGGACCTATCCGATCGGCAACTGGGGCAACGATGAGGCCGTGCAGGAACTGCTTGCCGACTTCAATGCCGCCTACCCGAACATCAGCGTCTCGGTGGAATATCTGGACTACACCAACGGCGACGACCAGGTCAACACCGCCATCGAGGGCGGCGCCGCCCCCGACCTGGTCATGGAAGGCCCCGAGCGTCTGGTGGCCAACTGGGGCGCCAAGGGCCTGATGGTGGACCTGAGCGACCTGTGGACCGAGGAGCAGAAGGCCGACATCAACCCCAGCGTCGAGGCCGCCTGCAAGGACACCTCCGGCGCCTACTATGAATATCCGCTGTGCATGACCGCCCACTGCATGGCCATCAACAAGACCGTCTTTGAGAAGGCCGACGCCCTGCAGTATCTGGATCTGGAAAACCACACCTGGACCACCGACAACTTCCTCAAGGCCGTGGCCGCCGTCAAGGCGTCCGGCCAGGATACCGTCGGCGCCGTCTTCTGCGGCGGCCAGGGCGGTGACCAGGGCACCCGCGCGCTGGTCAACAACCTCTACGGCGGCACCTTCACCGACGAAGCCCACACCAAGTACACCGTGGACTCGCCCGAGAACATCAAGGCCCTCGAGACGCTCAAGAGCACCGACGGCATCGTGTTTGACCCGGGCATCGTCGGCGCCGACGAGATCACGATGTTCCGCAACGGCACCTTTGCGATGGCGTTCTGCTGGAACATCGGCGAGCAGACCAAGCACGAGACCAACGAGGCCGGCTTCACCAACAACGGTGACGAGATCGCCTTCATGGCCTTCCCGACGGATTCCGGCGATCCCAAACTGTGCGGCGGCATCTGGGGCTTCGGCGTCTTTGACAACGGCGACGAAAACCGCATTGCCGCGTCCAAGGCCTTCATCGACTTCATGTGCAACTCCGACGAGACCGCCAAGGCCGTCAAGGCGTCCACCTACTTCTCGGTCAAGACCTCTCTGAGCGACCTGTACGCCGATGACGCCGTCATGAGCGAGTACCAGAAGCTCATGCCCTACCTGGGCGACTACTACCAGGTCGTGCCCGGCTGGGCCGAAGCCCGTACCGCCTGGTGGAACATGCTGCAGCAGATCAACTCCGGTGCCGATGTCGCCACCGCTGTGACGGAATTCTGCACCACCGCCAACGCTGCGGCCGGGGCTGCCTGATCCTGTCCGATCCGAACCGTAAATAGTTGAGAGGGTGCGCCCTCCCTGATGGCTGAAACCGAGGGAGAGCGCACCTTTTTATCAGAAAGGGTGAGCCTTTTGACCGCAACCAAAGTGAAAGAGCCAAGGCGCAGCCGGGCGCTGGTCCGTCAGGAAACCACCTCCGCCTACCTGTTCCTGCTGCCCAGCCTGGTGTTCTTTGTGGGGTTCGTGATCTACCCCATGTTCATGTGCCTGTACACCAGCTTCTTTGACTCCACCATGAACAAGGCCGATGTCTTCATCGGGCTGAAAAACTACCAGGAACTGTTCACCGACCCCATCTTCCTCGGCGCGCTGAAGAATACCTTCATCATCGTCGTGGTCTCGGTCCCTGTGACCTGTGCGTTCTCGCTGTGGGTGTCCTCGGCCATCGTCAACATGCCCGGCTGGCTGACCAGCCTGTTCCGCTGCGTGTTCTATCTGCCGGTCGTCACCGGATCGGTGGCCGTCACCGTGGTGTGGAAGTGGATGTTCAACAACTACTACGGCATCTTCAACTACCTGGGCACCCGCACCGGCCTGCTGGAAAAGAACATCAACTGGCTCGGCGATGAGCGCTTTGCGCTGGGCTGCATCATCCTGATCCTGCTCACCACCTCGGTGGGCCAGCCCATCGTGCTGTATGTCTCGGCGCTCGGCAACGTGGACCAGAGCCTCGTCGAAGCCGCCGAGGTGGACGGTGCCACCAAGCTGCAGAGCTTCTGGAAAATCAAATGGCCGGCCATCATGCCCACGACGCTGTACATCCTGGTCATCACGACGATCAACTCCTTCCAGTGCTTCGCGCTGATCCAGCTGCTCACCTCGGGCGGCCCCAACCACAGCACCGACACCATCATGTACTACATTTATTACAGCGCCTTCAAGCTGTACCGCTACGGATACGGCGACGCCATGGGCGTTGTGCTGGCCCTGATCATCGCCGCGCTCTCGGCGCTGCAGTTCAAGGTCGCGCAGTCGGAGTAAGGAGGTTTTCCCATGAGACACAAGAAACTGAAGAGCAAGACCCCTTACGACATCGTGACCCTCATCGTCATCGCCGTCGTCGCGCTGCTGTTCGCCTTCCCGCTGTACTGGATCGTCACCGGCTCCTTCAAGACCGGCGCGGCCATCAACGCCACCACCCCCGAATGGTGGCCCAGCCAGTGGGTGCTGGAAAACTACCAGAAGCTGTTCAGCCGCCAGAAAGCCCCGCTCTGGGAACTGAATCTGCCGTTCAGCTCGCTGTTCACCGCAAACGGCAAATCCCTCGTCTTCAGCAGCGGCCCCGTCGTGCCGGGCGCGATCCGCTGGCTGGTCAACACGGTGTTCATGGCCGTGGCCGCCATGATCCTGACCTGCATCACCTCCGCCATGGCCGGCTATGCCCTGGCCAAAAAGCGGTTCGTCGGCCGCAAGCTGCTGTTCACCCTGATCGTCTGTGCGATGGCCCTGCCCAAGCAGGTCATCCTGGTCCCGCTGCTGCGGGAGATGTCCGGCCTGCACCTGTACAACACGCTGTGGGCGGCAATCTTCCCGATTGTGGGCTGGCCCTTCGGCGTCTTTCTGATGAAGCAGTTCAGTGAGGGCATCCCCACCGAGATGATCGAGGCGGCCCGCATTGACGGCGCCAGCGAGGCCCGCACCTTCCTGCGCATCATTGTGCCGATGGTCAAGCCCGGCATCGGCGCCCTGGCCATCTTCACCTTCATCAATTCCTGGAACGACTACTTCATGCAGTTGATCATGCTGTCCAGCACCAACACGCTGACCATCTCGCTGGGCATCGCCAAACTCCAGGCCGAGAACTCCACCGACTTCGGCCTGATCATGGCGGGCGCGGCCCTGGCGGCCATCCCCATCATCGTCGTCTTCCTGATCTTCCAGAAATACTTCACCAAAGGCATCGCGATGGGCGCCGTCAAGGGATAAAACATGCAATTTGAAAAAGGAGTGTCCTTATCATGAAAGATATCACCAGATACCGGGGCGTCATCCCGGCGTTCTACGCCTGCTACGACAAGGCCGGCGGCATCAGCACGGACGGCGTCCGGGCGCTGACCAGGCACCTAATCGCCAAGGGCGTCAAGGGCGTCTATGTCGGCGGGTCCTCCGGCGAGTGCATCTACCAGCACGTCGATGAGCGCAAGGCCGTGCTGGAAGCCGTCATGGAGGAAGCCCGCGGCCGCATCACCGTCATTGCCCATGTGGCCTGCAACAACACGGCGGACTCCGCCGAGCTGGCCGCCCACGCCGAGGCCTGCGGCGTCGATGCCATCGCGGCCATCCCGCCGATCTACTTCCATCTGCCCGAGTACGCCATCGCCGACTACTGGAATACGATGAGCGCGGCGGCGCCCCACACCGATTTCGTGATCTACAACATTCCCCAGCTGGCCGGCACCGCGCTGACGATGAGCCTGCTGCAGACGATGCTGCAGAACCCCAACGTCGCGGCGGTCAAGAACTCCTCGATGCCCACCCAGGACATCCAGATGTTCAAGGATGCCGGCGTGGCGGCGCGCGGCGAGGACGGCTTTGCGGTCTTCAACGGCCCCGACGAGCAGTTTGTCACCGGCCTGATGATGGGCGCGGACGGCGGCATCGGCGGCACCTACGCCGTCATGCCGGAACTGTTCCTCAAGATGTACGAGCTGGTCGCCCGGGGCGACAACGCCGGGGCCCGCACCCTGCAGTACCAGGCGGACCGCATCATCTACAAGATGTGCGAAGCCAGGGGCAACCTCTACGCGGTCCAGAAGGAGATCCTGCGCCGGATGTACGGCCTGGACCTGGGCGGCGTGCGCGCCCCGCTGCCCAACCTCTGCCCGGAGGATGAGGCGGTCGTGGAGCAGGCCCGCCAGATGATTGAGGCAGCGGTCGCCGGCGCGGCATCGCTGTAACACCGGCCGGCGTCCCCGGCACCCGCAGCGGGGACAGGGGAGCGCCGGCCCTTTTTGGGAGGATTTTGCCATGATCACCGATACGCTGGCTCATCTGGGCCGTCTGCGCGGGCTGCATCCCAACCTGGACACCGCGATCGACTGGCTGGAACACCACGACCTCGCCGCCCTGTCCCCCGGGCGCTGCCCGGTGGAAGGGGAGAAGGTCTTTATCAACGTGATGGACGCCGACCTGCGGGATGCCGCGGGCGCCGCCTTTGAGTACCATCGCCGCTACGCCGACCTGCAGATCGACCTGACCGGCAGCGAGCACTGGGGCTGGGCCGCCGACGGCACGCTGCAGGGCAGCTTTGACGCGGCGGGGGACTGCGGCTTTGCCGTCGGCCCCGAACAGGCCGGCGGTGCGCTGGGCGACGGACGGTTTGCGCTGTTCTTCCCCGGCGAGCTGCATAAGCCCAGCTGCCGGACCCCCGGCTGCGACCGGGTGCGCAAGGCCGTCGTCAAGATCGAGATGCTTCCCTGACCCGCCGCGAAAGGAGTGCACAGCAATGACCAACGAAGCAATTTTTGACCAGATCCGGCACGGCCTCATTGTGTCCTGCCAGGCGCTGGAGAACGAACCCCTCTACACCAAGGAGGGCGGCATCATGCCGCTGATGGCCAAGGCCGCCGCGATGAGCGGCGCCGTGGGCATCCGTGCCAACACCGTGCGGGACATCACCCAGATCAAGGCGGTGGTGAATCTGCCGGTCATCGGCATCATCAAGAAGGACTACCCCGGCACGCCGATGTACATCACGGTCACGATGCGCGAGGTGGACGAGCTGGTGGCCTGCGGCGTGGACATCCTGGCCGTGCAGGGCACCTCGGCCCTGCGCCCCGACGGTGAGACCTCGCCGGACTTCATCCGACGCATCAAGGCCCGCTACCCCGGCCAGCTCGTGATGGCGGACATCGCCACCGACGAGGAGGCCATGGCCTGTGCGCAGGCGGGCGCCGATTTTGTGGGCACCACGATGCGCGGCTACACCCCCGAGACCCAGGGCATTGACGAGACGGACTTTGACTTCATCGCCCGCCTGGCCGCCCACTGCCCGGCCAAAGTCATCGCCGAGGGGCATATCCACTACCCCGAGCAGGCCCGCCGCGCCCTGCAGGCCGGCGCCTTTGCCCTGGTCGTGGGCGGTGCAATCACCCGCCCCGCCGAAATCACCGCCCGGTTCACGGCAGCGATTGGAGATTTGAAATGAAAAGCTATTTTGGCATCGACATCGGCGGCACGGCGGTCAAGCTGGGCCTGGTGGACGAGACCGGCACGGTCTTTGCCCGGGACGAGCGCAGCGTCAGCTTTGACGGCTACCGGACCCCCATCCTGGACACCGTCACGGCGGCGGCGCGGGATTTCCTGGACCGCTGGCACACCGAGGCCGGAAGCCTGTCCGGCATCGGCGTCTCCGCCACCGGCCAGATCGACAGCGTCCGCGGGCTGGTGGCCGGCACCTGCGGCAGCCTGCCCGGCTGGGTCGGCGCGCCGATCCGCGAGACGCTGGAACATGCCTTCTCGTTGCCCGTCACGGTGGCCAACGACGCCAACTGCATGTGCCTGGGCGAGGTCTGGGCCGGCGGGGCGCGCGGCTACACCGACGTGATCGGCGTCACGCTGGGCACCGGCGTGGGCGGCGGCGTGCTGACCGGCGGCCACCTGCTCGAGGGGGCCCGCGGCCTCGGCGGGGAGCTCGGGCATTTCCGGCTCCACGCGCTGGACGGCGCGCCCTGCACCTGCGGGGCCCGGGGCTGCTGGGAACAGACGGCCTCCACCACCGCGCTGGTGCGCCGGGCCAGGGAACTGGACCCCGCGCTGACCGACGGCCGGGCCGTCTTTGCGGCGGCCGCCGCGGGCCGGCCGGAGGTGCTGGACCTGCTTGCCGCCTGGCGTACCGAGATCGCCGAGGGGCTGGCCGGGCTGGTCCATATCTTCAACCCCCAGCTCATCCTGATCGGCGGCGGCGTCAGCGCCCAGCAGGAGCTGCTCATCGAGCCGCTGGCCCGGCAGGTCCGGGACTCGGTCATGCCGGCCTTCGCCAAGGGGCTGGAACTGCGGTCGGCCGCTCTGCAGAACGACGCCGGCCTTGTGGGCGCCGTCTACTATTTCCGCGCGCACCGCGAATAAGGACAAAAGGACCGTGCGGTCCGCCCCATCGGGGGCAGGGACCGCACGGTCCTTGTTTGATTCTTGCGGGATCAGCCGTGCAGCACGCTGCGCAGCTGGGCCAGCAGCGTGGCCTGATAATCGGGATTGAAGGTGCCGTGCAGCAGCTTGGGCAGTGCCTCCTCCTGCAGACGGCGCCAGCTCTCGGCCTCACGGCCGGGCAGGATGGGCACAAAGGAAACCCCGTTGGCCGCGGCGGCCTGGGCGTCGCCCATCGCGTCGCCGACCATCAGCACCTTGCGGCTCTCATAGCCGCAGGCCAGCATCGAGGCAATGGAGTTGGCCTTGCTGCCCACCTCCTGGCCGAAAATCACATCGGCGTGTTTGGCCAGACCGTAGCGGGTCCACTCGCTCTCGATGGCGCTCTCGTTGGCAGCCGAGACCACCGCCACATCGGCGATGGCGTGGAGCTGCCGCAGACTGTCCTCCACCCCCGGGAACGGCCGGAAGGTCGGTTCCAGCGTCTGGATGCGGCGGTTGCAGGCGTTGTTCCACTCCTGCAGCTTGCGCAGCGCCAGACTGCCCGAGCGCAGCACCTCCTGCTGCAGACTGGCCGTGGACAGTTCGGAAGCCGTCGAGACCCAGGCCGAGATCTCCTCGCTGCCCGGGACATCAATGCCGCGGTTTTTCAGCCGGTCAAAGATCAGCACGACGCTTTCAAACCGGGAGATGCCCCGGGTGATGCTGTTCAGGTTGATCTCTTCCCACGCGGCCGAAAGAAAGGCGGCGTGGCTTTCCAGCCCGAACACCCGGATCAGCTCCGGGCAGAACACCGTGCAGTGCTTGATGCGCACCGTGTCCATCACACATCCGTCGGAATCCAGACAGACCAGAAAATCCCGCTTGCGGGAAAAATCACTCAAAGCACTCGACATCACTTAGACCCCCTCCCGGAAACGTCGCTTTGCGTTTCCGTTTCCCTTATCATACCAGAAACTACCAAAAAAGCGCAAGGGGTTTTGTGAAAAATCCATAAAAGCCATGTAAATTTTTATGCCATCGCTTCCCCGATCGGGCCGTGGATCACCAGCGTTGCCATCGAGTCGGCGGGGGTGGGGTCCTTGTTGATGACGACCAGATCATCCCCCCGGAAATACCGGATCAGCCCCGCGGCCGGATAGACGGCCAGGCTGGTGCCGCCCACGATCAGCATGTCGGCGCCGCGGATGGCCCGGACGGCGCCCTCCAGCGTGGCCTCGTCCAGCCCCTCCTCGTAGAGCACGACATCCGGCTTGACGATGCCGCCGCACGCGGTGCAGCGGGGCACCCCGTCCCCGACGCCGGCGGCGTCCTCGATGAACTGGACCGGGTAGGACTTGCCGCACCGGGTGCAGTGGTTGCGCAGCGTCGAGCCGTGCAGCTCGTACACCCGGCGGCTGCCGGCGGCCTGGTGCAGCCCGTCGATGTTCTGGGTCACCACGGCGGTCAGCTTGCCCTGCTGTTCCAGCGCGGCCAGACGCCGGTGCGCGGCGTTGGGCTGCGCGCCGTGAACGATCAGCTTGCTGCGGTAAAAGTCAAAGAATTCCGCCGTGTGGGTCTCGTAAAAGGTGTGAGACAGCATGACCTCGGGCGGGTACTTGAATTTCTGATGGTACAGTCCGTCCACCGAACGGAAATCCGGAATGCCGCTCTCCGTCGAAACGCCCGCGCCGCCAAAAAAGACGATGCGGCTGTACCGGTCCACCAGTTTCTGCAATCGTTGTTCCATGACAGATGCCCCTTTCGTTTTCACGCCGGATCCGGTATAATAAAAACATACCTTTACTATACCGCGTTTTCCTGCAAAAATAAAGGGGGGTTCTCCATGCGTAAAATTACCCGCAGAGAAGTTCTGCTCCACCTGCCCCGCCGTCCGCGGGACGCCAACAAGGGCAGTTTCGGCAGTGTGGCGGCGGTGGCGGGCAGCCTGGCCTACCGCGGCGCCGCGGCACTCTGTGTCGAGGGGGCGCTGCGCTGCGGCGCGGGGCTGGTCTATCTGGCCAGCGTCGAGCCGGTCATCCAGATCGCCCTGACCCGCACGCCGGAATGCTGCGCGCTGCCCTGCCGCACCGACCCGGACGGCGGCATCCTGGCGGCGGACGCCGCGGCGGTGCGCCAGCGCTTTGCCGACCGCCCCGCCGTGCTGCTGGCCGGCCCCGGCCTGGGCAGCAGCGCCGGGCGGGTCCTCAACGCACTGCTGGGGGTGGGGGCTCCCTGGAAGGCCGCCGTGCTGGACGCCGACGCCCTCAACGCGCTGGCGGCAGGGGAACTGGGCAGCTTCCCGCTGCTGCCCGCCGCCACCGTCATCACGCCCCATCCCGGCGAGGCCGCCCGCCTGCTGGGCAGCACCGTCGAGCGGGTGCAGGCCGACCGCGAATCCGCCGCCATCGCCCTGGCCGAGCGGTACGGCTGCGTCGCGGTGCTCAAGGGCGCCGGGACGGTCATCGCCTCGGCGGAATCCGGGCGCGAAACGCTGCTCAACACGACGGGCAACGCCGGCCTGGCCCGGGGCGGCAGCGGCGATGTCCTGACCGGTATGCTGGCCGCCATGCTGGCGCAGGGCCTGTCCCCGATGGATGCGGCGGTCTGCGCGGTCTGGCTCCACGGCGCCGCCGCCGACCTGTGCGCCGAGCGCACCAGCCCGATGACCATGCTGCCCCACGATCTTCTGACCGATCTTGCCCAGCTTGTGCGGGATTTCCCTTGCATTTGAGACGCAGCGGGGGTATACTGTTGGGTGCGGAATTGTTCCGCAAATAGCGCTGTACCTTGAAGAGAGGACGGCAGCAGGAGGAAATTGAATATGAAAACATCCAAGGCAAAGACCCGGTATCTGACGGAGCTGGCGCTTCTGGTGGCGCTGGTGCTTGTCATGTCCTACACCCCGCTGGGGTATCTCCCGGTGGGGCCGCTGCAGCTCAGCCTGCTCTCCATCCCGGTGGCCATCGGCGCGATGACCATCGGTCCGGTGGCGGGCGGCGTCCTGGGCGCCGTGTTCGGGCTGACCAGCTTTTTCAGCGCCCTGCGCGGCGGCTCGCTGATGGGGGAGGCCATGATCGCGGCCAGTCTGTTCGGCACCTTCGTGACCTGCGTTGTGGCCCGCATCCTGATGGGCCTGTGCACCGGCTGGATCTTCCGGCTCGTCTGCCGCGTGCTGCCCCGCAGCCGCAAACTCTGCTGCGCCGTGGGCGGCCTGAGCGCCCCGGTGCTCAACACGGTCTTTTTCATGGGTTCGCTGGTCCTGTTCTTCTACCAGACGGATTACATCCAGAGCATGGCGCCGGCCAATCCGTTCGTCCTCATTGTCGGCATGGTCGGCATCCAGGGCGTCATCGAGGCCGTCCTGGGCTGTGCCGTCTCGACCGTCGTGACGGTGCCGCTGCTCAAATACCTCGGCAAATAACTGCGTTTCTTCCCGCACACCGGCCCGTGTGCGGGATTTTTTTTCGGGATTTCGGGCGGATGTCTTTACATCTTTAGTGTCTAAAAGTATAATGTTCTTATCTGTTCCCCGCGCCGACGGGGCAAGACCGTATCTGTAAAGGGGTGCGTTATGCAACTGGAGCTTTCCGATTTTTCCGCCGTGGAGCGCAGCACGCTGCGTCTGCGGGTTTTGTACGAGAAGGCGGGCTACCGCAAGTTCCGCTGTTCCCGGTTTGAGGAGTATTCGCTGTATCAGCAGAACGAGCGGTTTCTCGCGGATGCGCAGGTCATCACCTTCACCGACCTGGACGGCCATCTGCGGGCGATCCGCCCCGATGTGACGCTGTCCATTGCCAAGAACGCGCAGCCGGCGCCCGGCGAGTGCAAGAAATATTACTACACCGAGCAGATCTGCCGTCCCAGCCGGGAGAGCCACACCTTTGCCGAGATCAGCCAGATGGGCCTGGAGTGCATCGGTGCGGTGGGCCCGGCCGAGCAGGCCGAGGTGCTGCGGCTGGCGCTGCAGAGCCTGGCGGTGCTGGAGGTCCCGGTCGTGCTGGAACTGAGCCATATGGGTTTTGTGACGGCGCTGCTGGATGCCGTCGGGGTGGACCCCGCGGTGCGGCCCCGGCTGCTTGAACTGCTGCGGGACAAAAACGCCCACGAACTGTGTGCCGAGGCCCGGCGGGCCGGCCTGAGTGCCGAGGCCGTGCGGGAGCTGGGCGCGATCCTGACGCTCCACGGTCCGCTGGCCGCCACTTTGCAGGCGGCGCGGACCCACTGCTGCTGTGCCGGCCAGCGCGCCGCCCTCGATGAGCTGGAAGCGCTGTGCGGCGCGCTGGGCCCGGAAGGGGAGGGCATCCAGCTGGACCTGAGCCTGGCCGGCGATATGGAATACTACAACGGCCTGGTGTTCAGCGGCTATGTGGACGGCGTGCCCCGCGCCGTCCTCAAGGGCGGCCGGTACGACCTGCTGGCCCGCCGCTTCACCCCCGGCGCCTGCGCCCTGGGCTTTGCGATGTACCTCGATGAGCTGGAACGCCTCAACGCCCCGATGACCGACGCCGCCCCCGCCGACAGCCGCACCTGGATCAACATTGCGCTGCCCAAGGGCCGCCTGGGCGACAAGGCCTACGGCCTGCTGGCCGCGGCGGGCTACGGCGCCGACGAGGACTACAACGCCACCCGCAAACTGGTGGTGGAAAACGCCCGGGCCGGTGTGCGGTATTTCCTGGTCAAGCCGAGTGACGTGGCCATCTATGTGGAGCATGGCGCCGCCGACCTCGGCATCGCCGGCAAGGACATCCTCGAGGAGTCCGGCGCCGACGTCTACGAGCTGCTGGACACCGGCATGGGCCGCTGCCGGATGTGCGTCGCGGGTCCCAAGGGCTTTGCCGACGACGAGAGCCGCGCCCTGCGGGTGGCGACCAAGTTCGTCAACATTGCCCGCGCCCACTACGAGAGCCGCGGCCGCGATATTGACATCATCAAGCTCAACGGTTCCATCGAGCTGGCGCCCATCCTCGGCCTGTCCGACGTGATTGTGGATATTGTCGAGACCGGCACCACGCTGCGGGAGAACAATCTGGAAGTCATCGAGGAGTTCATGCCCATCTCGGCACGGCTCATTGCCAACAAGGCCAGCTACCGGTTCAAGTACCGGCAGATGACCGCTCTGATTGATAAAATGAAGGAGGCGCTTGCAAAATGATCCGCATTTATGAGTTTGACGCGCTGCGTCCCGAGGAGATTCTCAACCGCGACATCCGCGCCGAGGCCGATGTGGAGGCCGTGGTGGACGGCATCATTGCCGATGTGCGCGCCCGCGGCGACGATGCCCTGCGGGACTATGCCCTCAAGTTTGACCATGCGCATCTGGACAGCATCCAGGTCAGCCAGGCCGAGATCGACGAGGCCTTTGCCGCCACCGATCCGGACTTCCTGCAGACGCTGCGGATGGCGGCCGACAATATCCGCCGCTTCCATGAGCGCCAGGTCCACAAGAATTTTGTCATCAACGACGAGCCCGGCATCGTGCTGGGCCAGAAATACACCCCCATCGAGAAGGCCGGCGTCTATGTGCCGGGCGGCACGGCGGCCTATCCGAGCACCGTGCTGATGGATGTGATCCCCGCCAAGGTCGCCGGCGTGCGGGAGATCGTCATGACCACCCCGGCCGGCCCGGACGGCAAGGTCAACCCCTCCATCCTGGCGGCGGCGGTCATTGCCGGCATTGACCGCATCTTCAAGACGGGCGGCGCCCAGGCCATTGCGGCGCTGGCCTACGGCACCCAGACCGTGCCGGCCGTCGACAAGATCGTCGGCCCCGGCAACATCTATGTGGCCACGGCCAAGCGCAAGGTGTTCGGCAAGGTGGGCATCGACATGATCGCCGGCCCGTCGGAAATCCTCGTGCTGGCGGACGGCGCCAGCAACCCCGCCTGGGTGGCGGCCGACCTGCTCAGCCAGGCCGAGCATGACCGCCTGGCCAGCCCGGTGCTGGTCACGGACAGCCGCGCCCTGGCCGAGGCCGTCCGCGATGAGCTGGAAAAGCAGATCCCGCTGCTGCCCCGCGCCGCCATCGCCCGCGAGAGCGTCGATACCAACGGCAAGATCATCGTGACGGACGACATGGCCCGCGCCGTCGAGGCCGCCAACATCATCGCACCGGAGCACCTGGAAATCTGCGTGGACGATCCCTTCTCGCTGCTCAACAGCATCCGCAACGCCGGCAGCATCTTCCTGGGCCGCAACGTGCCCGAAGCGCTCGGCGACTACTTTGCCGGCCCCAACCACACGCTGCCCACCTCGGGCACGGCGCGGTTCTCCAGCCCGCTGGGTGTGGACGACTTTGTCAAGAAGTCCAGCTTCCTGTACTATACCCGCGACGCCCTGGGCCAGGTCCAGGGACGCATCGCCGACTTTGCCGAGCACGAGGGTCTGCACGCCCACGCCCGCAGCGTGACGGTGCGCTTTGACGACGAGACCTGAGGGAGGGCAGACGCGATGAGCCGATTCTTCACCCCCACGCTGGCCTCGCTGGAACCCTACACCCCCGGCGAACAGCCCAAACTTCCCAACCTCGTCAAGCTCAACGCCAACGAGAACCCCTATCCGCCCGCGCCCGGCGTCGCCGAGGCCGTGGCGGCGGTCATCCCGGGGCTGCGCCTCTACTCTGACCTGACGGCCCGCACCCTCTGCGAGGCCATCGCCGCCCACTGGGGCGTCGCGCCGGAGTGCATCCTCTGCGGCAACGGCAGCGACGAGAACCTGCTGCTGGCCCTGCGTGCCTTCTGTGACGAGACGCACCCCGCCGCCTTTGCGGATATTACATACAGCTTTTACGCCGTGCTGTGCGACCTGATGCACATTCCCACCCACATCCTGCCGCTGCGCCAGGACTTCACCATCGACCTGACGGCCTACCATGGCCTGGGCGAGACCATCGTCATCGCCAACCCCAACGCCCCGACCAGCCTGCTGGCCCCGGTCCAAGGCATCGAGGAAGTGCTGCGCACCAACCCCGACAACGTGGTCATTGTGGACGAGACCTATGTCGAGTTCGCCCCGGACGGCTCCTCCTGCGTGAGCCTGCTCGACCGGTACGACAACCTCGTCATCACCCACACCTTCTCCAAGACCCACAACCTGGCGGGGGCGCGGCTGGGCTACTGCATCGCGTCGCCGGCGCTCATCGCCGACATGAACCGCGTCAAGTTCAGCTACAGCCCCTACAACGTCAATGCGATGACCCAGGCCGCCGGCACCGCCGCCATCCGGGACGAAGCGTACTTCCGCGATGTGCGCGGCCGGCTGCTCGCCACCCGGGACGACACGACCCGCCGCCTGCGGGAGCGCGGCTTCACGGTGGAGGATTCCGCCACCAACTTCCTCTTTGTGACCACCGACCGGATGCCCTGCCGCGACATCTTCACCCGCCTGCGGGAGCGCGGCATCCTGATCCGCTACTTTGACGCGCCGCGGCTGTCCGACCATCTGCGCATCACGATCGGCACGCCGGACCAGATGGAGCGCTTCTTCGCGGCGCTGGACGAGATCCTCGGCCATCCCGCACAGTAAGGGAGGTAACCACCATGATTGCGATTCTGGATTACGGGGTAGGCAACCTGTTCAGCCTCTCCTCCAGTCTGAAAAGCCTGGGTTTGCAGACCGTCGTCACCCGTGACGCCGACGAGCTGCGCGCCGCCGACCGGCTGATCCTGCCCGGCGTGGGCGCCTTTGCCGACGCCATGGACCGGCTGCGCGCCACCGGCCTGGTGCCGGTGCTCCGCGAGGAGGCCGGCCGCAAACCGCTGCTGGGCATCTGCCTGGGCATGCAGCTGCTCTTTGAAAAAAGCCTCGAATACGGCGAGCACGAGGGCCTGGGCCTCATCCCCGGCACGGTCCGCCCGCTGGCCGACGACCTGACCGACCCCACCCTCAAGGTGCCGCACATCGGCTGGAACCGGCTGGATCTGCTGCGGCCCGAGGACCCGCTGTTCCGCTACACCAAGCCCGGCGAGTATGTCTACTACGTCCACAGCTACTACGCCTGCGGCTGTGCCGACTACACGCTGGCCACCAGCGATTACAGCATCCCGGTCACCGGTGCGGTGCGCAACGGGCTGGTGTACGGCACCCAGTTCCACCCCGAAAAATCCGGCGATACCGGTCTGCGGATGCTGCGGGCCTTCGCCGAGCTGTAAAGGAGGTCATCCCATGAATCTGTTCCCTGCCATCGACCTGCGCGGCGGCCGGGCTGTCCGGCTGACCCAGGGCGACTATGACCGGATGACCGTCTACAACGACGACCCGGTGGCCCAGGCCCGCGCCTTCCGGGCGGCGGGCGCGCGGTACCTCCATGTGGTGGATCTGGACGGCGCGCGGGAGGACTCCACCGCCAACCTCGACACCATCGCCGCCATCGCGGCCGGTACCGATATGTACATCGAGGTGGGCGGCGGCATCCGGGACGAAGCGCGCATCCGGCGCTACCTGGACCTCGGGGTGGACCGCTGCATCCTCGGCACCGTGGCCGTGCGGGACTTCGCGTTTGCGGCCCGGATGGCCCGCACCTACGGCGACCGCATCGCCGTCGGCGTCGATATGCGGGACGGCCGGGTGGCCGTCAACGGCTGGCTGGAAGTCACCCCCGAACCCGGCGTGGCATTCTGCCGCCGCTGCGCCGAGGCCGGCGTGCGGGCCGTCATCGCCACCGATATTTCCCGGGACGGCACGCTGCAGGGCACCAACCTGGCACTCTACCGCGAACTGCTGACCATCCCGGATCTGCAGATCACGGCATCGGGCGGCATTGCGGCCCTGTCCGAGCTGGAAGCCCTGCGCGAGATGGGCTGCCATGCCGCCATTCTCGGCAAAAGTCTCTACACCGGCGCCATCGACCTGGCCGAGGCCGTGGCCCGGTTCCAGGACGGGGAGGAGGTCCACGCATGATTACCAAACGCATCATTCCCTGCCTCGACGTCAAGAACGGCCGGGTGGTCAAGGGCGTCAATTTCCGGGGCCTGCAGGATATGGCCGACCCCGTCGAGATGGCCCGGCTGTACAACCGTGCCGGCGCCGATGAGCTGGTGTTTTACGACATCACGGCCAGCGTCGAGGGCCGCGCCATCTTCACCGATATCCTGCGCCGTGTGGCCCAGGAGGTCTTTATCCCGCTCACGGTGGGCGGCGGCATCTCCTCGCTCGAGGACTTTGACCGGGTGCTCAAGTGCGGCGCCGACAAGGTCAGCGTCAACTCGGGGGCGATCCGTCACCCCGACCTGATCGGCGCGGCGGCCCAGCGGTACGGCAACCAGTGCGTCGTGCTCTCCGCCGACATCAAGCGGGTGGACGGCCGGTTCTGCCTCTTCACGGGGGGCGGCCAGGTCAACACCGGCATCGACGCGCTGGACTGGCTGGAACGCGGCGTCCGCGCCGGTGCCGGCGAGCTGGTCGTCAACTCCATCGACACGGACGGCGTGCGCGGCGGCTTTGACCTCGAACTGCTGGACGCCGTCGCGGCGCGCTGCCCGGTGCCCATCATCGCCTCGGGCGGGGCGGGCTGCATGGAGGACTTCCGCGAACTCTTCCTCAACCATCCCGCCGTCGACGCCGGTCTGGCGGCCGGCATCTTCCATTCCCGCGCGGTGGAGATCGGCGAACTCAAGCAGTTCCTGCGCCGCAGCGGCATCGAAGTCCGGCTGTGATTTGCCTCTTGCCAAACGCCGCAAAACACGGTACACTATACTTAATACTTTAGATTGAGGAGCCGTATTATGGAACTCACCGAAAATTCCAAATCGCTGAAATTTGACCGGGACGGCCTGATCCCCGCCATCGTGCAGGACCACTATACCAAGGAGGTCCTGACCCTGGCCTACATGAACGCCGAGACGCTGGCGCTGACCATCGCCGAGGGCCGCACGGTCTTCTGGTCCCGCAGCCGGCAGGAGATCTGGCGCAAGGGCGAAACCTCCGGCAATGTGCAGCGGGTGGTCTCCATCACGGCGGACTGCGACAGCGACGCCCTCGTGGTCGAGGTCATCAAGGAAGGCCCCGCCTGCCATACCGGCGCCGAGAGCTGCTTCTTCCGCCCGGTCTACCTGTCCGATGAACTCAAGCAGTTCAGCTGGCAGGCGCTGTACACCCTGATCGAGGGCCGCAAGACCAACCCCAAGGAAGGCAGCTACACGAGCTACCTGTTCGACAAGGGCCTGGAGAAGATCCTCAAGAAAGTCGGCGAGGAATCCACCGAAGTCATCATTGCCGGCGGCAAGCGCGACAAGGAGGAGACCATCTTCGAGATCAGCGACCTGGCCTACCATGTCCTGGTGCTGATGATCGAGCTGGGCATCTCGGTGGAGGATGTCACCCGCGAACTGGAAAAGCGCCATGTGATCGACCATAAAATCAAGCAGGAGAGGATGCAGTAATGGCAAAGGAATATCTGCTCAGTTCGGTACACGTTCACACGAAGCTGTGCGACGGCAAGAACACGCCCGAAGAACTGGCGGTCATCGCCTGGAAGCAGGGCCTCAGAACGCTGGGCTTTTCGGGCCACAGCCACACCCCGCACGATATCGAATACTGCATGACCAACGCCCGCACCCAGCTGTACCGGGCGCAGGTGGCCAAGCTGCGGGAACGCTATGCCGGCAAGATGGACATTCTGTGCGGCCTCGAGTGGGACCTGCTCAGCGATGACGACCCCTCCGCCTACGACTACTGGATCGGCAGCGCCCACTATGTCCACGGCCCCAAGACCGGCCGCTACTACGAGATTGACTGGCGGGAGGCCGACCTGGCCGCCTGTATCCAGGACGACTTTGACGGGGACGGCCTGGCCGTCACCGAGGCCTACTATGCGAACGTCGCGGCGGTGGCGGCCAAAAAGCCGACCATCCTGGGCCACTTTGACCTGATCAAGCGGGTCAACGGCGGCAACCGCTTCTTTGACGAGAACGACGACCGCTACCTGGCCGCCGCCCGCGGTGCGCTGCAGGCCGCCGCGGACAACCACTGTGTGCTGGAAGTCAACACCGGCGCGGTCTGCCGCGGCTTCCGTCAGGACTTCTACCCCTCGCCGCTGCTCCTGCGCGACTGGCTGGCGATGGGCGGCGAGGTGGTCATCACCTCCGACGCACACGACGCCAAGGCCCTGACCGCCGGCTTTGAGCAGGCGGCCGCACAGCTGCGGGAACTGGGCTACACCCATGTGCAGGTGCTGGGCCGCGAAGGCTTCACACCCTGCGAACTGTAATCACCGCCGACCATACAACAGCGCCGGGCATGGTTGCCATGCCCGGCGTTTTCGGTTATAATGGAAAAAACTACGGCATTGGAAAACCAAGGAAAGGCAGCATCGCCATGAAATTTACCGAGCTCTCCATCCGGCCCGAGATCATCCGGGCCACCCAGGATATGGGCTATACCGAGATGACCGAAATCCAGCAGAAAGCCATTCCGCTCATGCTCGAAGGCCATGACATGATCGCCAAGGCGCCGACCGGCACCGGCAAGACGGTGGCCTTCGGCATTCCCATCCTCGAACAGACCGCCGACGCCCCCGCCGCCGCGCCCCGGGCCGTCGTGCTCAGCCCCACGCGGGAACTGGCGCAGCAGATCGCCCAGGACCTGCGCAACCTGGCCAAGTATCTGCCCGCGGTGCGGGTGGTCTGCGTCTACGGCGGCGCCGGGCTGGACAAGCAGCAGAAACAGCTGAAGGCCGGCTGCCAGATCGTCGTGGCCACGCCGGGCCGCCTGATGGACCATTACCGCCATCATGCGATTGATCTTTCCGCCGTACAGACCATCGTGCTCGACGAGGCCGACGAGATGCTCAACATGGGCTTCTACAAGGATGTGCGCCATATCATCGACCTGATGAAGGCCCGCAAATCCCTCTCGATGTTCTCGGCGACGATCAGCCGCGAGGTGCTGGACATCGGCTGGCTGTACCAGAACAACGCCGCCGAGGTGGACGTGCAGCCCGTCGAGGATTCCAGCCCCAAGATCGACCAGTACAAGCTGCTGACCACCGGCCGCGACAAGCTCGCCGACCTGGCCCAGATCATCATCAGCAAGGACTACAAGCGGGTCATGGTCTTCTGCAACACCAAGTACAACACCGGCATGCTGGCCAACCAGCTGGCCCGGCTCCACTTCAATGTGGACTGCCTCCACGGCGACCTGTCCCAGTCGGAGCGCAACCGCATCATGCAGCGGTTCAAGGCCGGCGAGATCGCCGTCCTCGTGGCGACGGATGTCGCGGCCCGCGGCATCGACGTGTCCGACGTGGACGCCGTCATCAACTACGACGTGCCCGAGGAGAACGAGCACTACACCCACCGCATCGGCCGCACCGGCCGTGCCCGCCGCGAGGGCGCCAGCTACCTCTTCTACACCAAGGAGGAGCAGAAGCGGGTGGATACGCTGCTCCGCCTGACCCGCAACACCGACGACTGCCGCGCCGTCCACTTTGACTTCAACCACGAGAACCTCATTGTGGAGGAAAAGCCCACCGGCGACAAATTCCAGATCAAATGCTATTTCTGATTCCCCGCAACAGAAAAACCGGCGCTTCCCCGACCGTCAAGGCCGGCAGGAAGCGCCGGTTTTTTTGTATCAGTCCGCAAACATCGGGGTGCTCAGGTACCGGTCACCGGTGTCGGGCAGCAGGACCACGATGGTCTTGCCGCGGTTTTCCGGCCGGCGGGCCACCTCGATGGCCGCCCAGAGCGCCGCACCGGACGAGATGCCCACCAGGATGCCCTCGGTCCGGCCGATCCGCCGTCCCATCGCAAAGGCTTCTTCGTTGCCTACCGGCAGCACCTCGTCATACACCTTGGTGTCCAGCACGTCGGGCACAAACCCGGCGCCCAGCCCCTGCAGCTTGTGGGGACCGGCCGCGCCGCCGCTCAGCACCGCGCTGGTGGCAGGCTCCACCGCCACAATCTGTACCCCGGGCTTGCGCTCCTTCAGGTAATGGCCCACGCCGGTCACCGTGCCGCCGGTGCCCACGCCGGCCACAAAGATGTCCACATCGCCGTCGGTGTCCTGCCAGATCTCGGGCCCGGTCGTTTCGTAGTGGGCGCGCGGGTTGGCCGGGTTGACGAACTGCCCCGCCACAAAGGCGTTGGGCAGCTGGGCGGCCAGCTCGTTGGCCTTCTCGATGGCGCCGCTCATCCCCTTGGCACCGTCGGTCAGCACCAGCTCGGCGCCGTAGGCCTTCATCAGAAGACGCCGCTCGACGCTCATCGTCTCGGGCATCACGATGATCAGCCGGTAGCCGCGGGCCGCGGCCACGCTGGCCAGCCCGATGCCGGTGTTGCCGGAGGTCGGCTCAATGATGGTGGAGTCCTTGGTCAGGATGCCCTTCGCCTCGGCGTCGTCCAGCATCGCCCGGGCCACCCGGTCCTTGACCGAGCCGGCCGGGTTCAGGTATTCCAGCTTCGCCAGCAGCCGGGCCTGCAGCCCCTCGGCGGCTTCCAGATGGGTCAGTTCCAACAGCGGGGTGTTGCCGATCAGCTGGTCGGCAGACGTATAAATCTTACTCATAGCAAATGAATCCTTTCTGTACAAATTCCGAACAAGAAACCGTTTTTTGAAAACGGAAGGACATAACAACGATTTATCGAAGAAAAACAGCCGGTTTGTTTTGTAAAACCGGGCCCGCCGATGCCTTTTCCGCTCTTTGGAGGCAACAATACTACTTGATTTTCTCCATATACCTGTAGTACACTAGGAGAAGAACGGAGGCTCACGCGGATGATGGTGTCAACAAAAGGGCGATATGCGCTGCGCGTCATGATAGACCTGGCCGAGCATCGCGCCCGGGGATATGTGCCGCTCAAGGAGATTGCGGCCAGACAGGAGATCAGCGAAAAATATCTCGAAAGTATCCTCAAAACGCTGGTGCACAACCATTTTCTGCAGGGCGTGCGCGGCAAGGGGGGCGGGTATCGTCTGACCCGTCCGCCCGAGCAGTACACGGTGGGCAGCATCCTGCGCCTGACCGAAGGCAGCCTGTCGACGGTGGCCTGCCTCGAACCCGGGGCCCGGGCCTGCCCGCGGATGGCCGAATGTCCGACCTATCCGCTGTGGAGCCGGCTGGACCGGATGGTGGGCAGCTACCTCGACGGCGTGACGCTTGCGGACCTCGTGCCCAAGCCGGGGGCCGGCAACGATTATGTGATCTGATCTGCGGACAGCGGGAAGTGCCGGATGGTGCTTCCCGCTGTTTTTGTCACATCAGCGGTCCGAACAGCCGCAGCACCCCGTTGATCCCGTGCACAAAGCGATCACGCCGCCCGGCATACTGGTCGGTGACCTCGGTGCACTGGGCGAACAGCTCCTCAAAATCCCGGCGCACCGCCGCGACGGCCGGACATCGGCAGAACCAGCAGCCGTTTTCAAAGTGCAGGTAAAGGCTGCGGTAATCCAGGTTGATGGTGCCGCAGGCCGCGGCCTCGTCGTCCATCAGCATCTGTTTGGCGTGCACAAAGCCCGGCGTGTACTCAAACACCCGCACCCCGGCGGTCGCCAGGTCGGCGTAGAAGCTCCGGGTCACCCGGTAGACCACCTTCTTGTCGGGAATGCCCGGCGTCACAATCCGCACATCCACGCCGCGGCGGGCGGCCAGCACCAGGGCGCGCTGCATCTCGTCGTCGATGATCAGGTAGGGGGTCGTCAGGTACAGCCGCTTGCGGGCCGCGCCGATCATGTTCAGATAGACATCCTCCCCGGTCGGCAGCCCGTCCAGCGGGCTGTCCGCATAAGGGATCACAAAGCCGGCCGCCTCCTGCGGGACCGCCGCCGGCACCAGGAAGGGCCGCGGGTCCTCCGGCGTTTTCTGGGTGGCGGTCCACATTTCCAGAAAGATGACCGTCAGGCTGCGCACGGCGCCGCCTTCCAGCCGCACGCCGCTGTCCTTCCAGCGGCCGTAGGGACTCGTCAGATTGAAATACTCGTCGGCCAGGTTGTACCCGCCCGTAAACCCGACCTGCCCGTCCACGACGGTGATCTTGCGGTGGTCGCGGTTGTTCATAAAGACGTTCAGCACCGGCACCAACGGATTGAACACCCGACATCGGATGCCCTCGCTCTCCAGCCGGCGCACAAAAGGCTTGCTCAGGAATCCCAGGCTGCCCATGTCGTCGTAAAAGACCCGCACATCCACGCCCGCGGCGGCCTTGGCGGCCAGGATTTCCTCCAGCCCGCGCCACGCCGTCGAATCCTCGATCGCGTGGTATTCCATGAAGATGAACCGCCGGGCGCTGCGCAGCGCCTCCTTCTGGGCTTCCAGCGCCTCGCAGGTGTCGCCGTAGTAGGTCACCCGGGTGTCGGCATAGACGGGGAAGCCGGCGCTCTGCCGCAGGTAGCGCGCCTGGTTGGCCAGTAGCGGGTCCTGCTGTTCCATGGCCCGGGCCGCGTCGGGGTCCTGGGGCAGAAACTCCACGATGTGCTGGTCGATCTGCCCGAACTTGCGCCGCATCAGAAGGTTGGCGCTCTCCTGCCCGAACATCAGGAACAGACACAGCCCCAGCACCGGGAACAGCAGGATCAGCACGATCCAGGAAATCTTGTAGGCGGCGTTCATCCGTTCGCTGCAGATGTGCAGCACGACCAGCAGACTGAGCAGACCGGTGAACAGCGAGATGAAGGCATAGTACCGGTTGAGCCGCATCACCAGCCAGACGATCCAGCCGACCTGCAGCAGTACGCTGACGGCGACCAGAACCCCCCGGCTCACGCTGTTTTTGATGGTCTGACGCTTTTCTTCGGTCCTGACAGGCATCCGAGTCCCTCCCTCTCTTCGACAGATACCTTTACTGTATCACGCGCGGGCGGTTTTGTAAAGCCGCACGCCCCGCCCGGCCGCGGCATAGGCTGTCGAAGGAGGTGGTAGTATGCCCAACGGAACGTTACAGATTTATCTCTCGGTCGCCCAGGGAGCCGCACCGCTGGCCGGAGCCTCGGTGGAGGTCCTCTCGGAAAGCGGAGATCCGCTCTACCTTCTGGTGACCGACGCCGACGGCGCAGCCGGTCCGGTCTCGCTCCAGACACCCGCCAAAGAGTACAGCCTGGAAGAGGACAACACCACGGTGCGCCCCTACGCGGTCTGCACGGTGCGGGCCTCGCTGGAAGGCTGGCAGACGACGGTGCTCAACGGCGTGCAGATCTTTGAAGGCCAGCAGTCGGTGGCGCGGATCAACCTGATGCCGCTGACCCGCGGCTATTCCGGCCAGACCAACGAGATCGACATTCCCGAACATCCGCTCTTTGCGGGCAACGGCGGCAGCGGCCCCGCCCCGGAGGAAACCGGAATCAACCCCGCCGTCCTCAGCGAGGTCGTGATTCCCCAGAAAATCACCGTCCATCTGGGCCGCCCCACGGCCAGCGCTTCCAACGTGACGGTGAGCTTCCAGAGTTATATCGCCAACGTGGCCTCCTGCGAGGTCTATCCCACCTGGCCGGAACAGGCCCTGCGGGCCAACATCCTGGCGCAGATCAGCCTTGCGCTCAACCGCATCTATACCGAATGGTATCCCAGCCGGGGATACTCCTTCAACATCACGGGGTCGCCGGCGGTGGACCAGGCCTATGAACAGGGCCGCACGGTCTTTGCGATCATGGAAAAGCTCACCGCCGAACTGTTCAGCACCTATGTCCGCCGCACGGGGGACGCCGAGCCCTATTTCACCGAGTACTGCGACGGCAAGAACGTCACCTGTGCCGGCATGAAACAGTGGGGCACGGTGGACCGCGCCAAGGAGGGCATGTCGGCCTTGCAGATCCTGCGCTACTACTACGGCAGCCGGGTCCAGCTCGTCACCAGCTCCAACATTGCGGCCATCCCCCAGAGCTACCCCGGCAGCCCGCTGCGCCGGGGCTCCACCGGCACGGCGGTCCGGGTGATCCAGAAACAGCTTTCCCGCATTGCCAAGGATTATCCCAGCTTCGGCAAGCCGGCCGTCACCGGGACCTTTGACGAGGCCACCGAAACGAGTGTCCGCAATTTCCAGAAACAGTTCTCCCTCACGGTGGACGGCGTGGTCGGCCGCTCCACCTGGTACAAGATCAGCTATATCTATGTCAGCGTCAAGGACCTTGCCGAGCTGACCAGCGAGGGCGAGGATTTCACCGGCACCCAGAGCGCCGGCGTCTGGCCCGGCGTCGTGCTGCGCCGGGGCAGCACCGGCGTCGAGGTCGAGCAGGTCCAGTTCTGGCTGTCCGGGCTGGCGCAGTTCGACACCGCCATCCCCAGCATCTCGGTGGACGGCGTCTTTGGCTCCGGCACCGAGAAGGCGGTCAAGGCCTTCCAGAAATCCGCCGGACTGACCCAGGACGGCGTGGTGGGGCAGGCCACCTGGAATGCCCTCTATGCCCGGTGGGTGGATGTCCAGAGCGATGCGGGCGGCACGGCCTATCCGGGCACGGCGCTGCGCCGGGGCAGCAAGGGCATCGAGGTGCGGCTGGTCCAGTTCTGGCTGCGTCTGGCCGCCGACAAGTATTCCACCATCCCCGCGGTGACGGTGGACGGCAACTTCGGCGCGGGCACCGAGACCGCGGTCAAGGCCTTCCAGAAGCTGTTCGGCCTGACCCAGGACGGCGTGGTGGGCCGTGCCACCTGGGCCAAGCTCAACGAGGTGGGCCTGGCCGTGGCCAACGACCTGGTGGATGCCGGCGTCAAACCCGGCGAGTTCGTCCGCACCCTGCGCGAGGGCAGTTCCGGCACGCCGGTGCGGGCGCTGCAATATTATCTGCGGCTGCTCTCCGCCTACTATGACGATGTGCCCTCCGTCACGGTGGACGGCATCTTCGGCGCGGCGACCCGGCGGGCCGTCGAAGCCTGGCAGAAGCACGCCGGCCTGACGGTGGACGGCATTGTGGGGTCCAAGACCTGGCAGAGCATCTACAACGCCGCCCAGGCCATCCCCCGCAGCGGCCCGGTGGCCCGCAATGCCCGCATTGACCCGCCCCAGCGCACCCTGCGCCCCGGCGATACCGGCCCGCTGGTGACCACCCTGTCCCAGACGCTGGCCTTCCTGGGCAGCTGGATGCCCGAAATTCTGCCCTGTACCGTCACCGACATCTTCACCCCGGCCCTCGAAGCCACGGTCCGCAGCGCCCAGACGGCGCTGGACCTCACGGCCACCGGCATCGTGACGGCGGGGGACTGGGCGGCCTTCTATCAGGCGGCCCTGGATTTCGCCGAGGTCAACCCGGCGGCGCCCGCCCCCGAACCGGAGGACATCTGGCCCGGCGCGGTGCTGGCGCAGGGCAGTGCCGGCCCGGCGGTGCTGCAGGTCCAGCGGTGGCTCAACGCCGTCAACGCCGCCTGCTGCGGCACCCAGACCGTCGAGGAGACCGGCAGCCTGGATGCCGCCACCGCCGCCGCGCTGGAAGCCTACCAGCGCCGGGTCGGTCTGGCACCGCTCGGCATTGTGGACGACGCAACCTGGAACAGTCTGAAGGCGGTCGCTGCGGCTTCGGCCTGAACGAAAGGAGGGAAACCGACATGGCAAAGCTCTTCATGTACGACAGCTACAACAACAAACTGCTGGTCTACAACAACATCAGCGTCAGCGATCCGATGCCGTACAGCTACGGCGGGACGCTGACCGTGCGGGAATTCCGCGGCTCCTCCGGCGCCAACGTGCTGTGGAGCACCACGGCCGCCATGGAGGCCTGGAACCTGACCCGCCGCAAATACGGCGCGGGCATCCCGGTGGGCTACGCCTTCAAGCGCATCTGGGAGGGCGGCCACGGCACGCTCAGCCAGCACTATGCCGGCGTGGCGTTCGATGTCGGCCAGTCCGGCACGGCGGCCTCCCGGCGGGCCATCTACAATGCCGCCGTGGCCACCGGCGCCTGGGGCTATGTCGAGCCGCTCTCGATGACGCCCACCTGGGTGCATTTTGACCGCCGGTACGGCAAACCCGCCTGTTCGGGCACCACGTCGGGGTATCCGACCTGCCGGCGCGGCGACCGCAACACCTATGTGCTGATCCTGCAGGACGCCCTCAACGCGCTGGGCTATTCCACCGGCACGCTGGACGGCATCTTCGGCACCAAGACCTACAACGCCCTCGTGGCGGCCCAGCGCAGTTTCGGCCTGACGGCGGACGGCATCTGCGGATGCAATACCTGGAAAAAGATCTCCTCCGCCGCGCTGGGCATCGGCCGGACCAAAACGGTCATTGATTCCTGACCGCGGCCACGATATAATAAATGCAAAAGACAACCAACAGCAAGGAGGTCCCCCGATGGAAGACATGATGGAATTTTTGCGCACCCGCAGAACCTACCGCCGGTTTGCCCAGCGCCCGGTTGATCCCGCGATTGTCCGGGAAATTCTCGAGGCCGCCCGCATTGCCAGCTGCGGCGCCAACCGCCAGACGCTGCGCTATGCGGTCATCCAGAGCCCCGAGGCCGTGGCGCGTATGCAGCCGCTCGTGCATTGGGCGGCCTACCTGCCGCCCGAGCAGGGCACGCCCGGCCCCGATCAGACGCCGGTGCTCTTCATTGCGGTCTGCCAGGACGAAAGCCTGCCCGGGTGCAACGATACCGACGAGGGCCTGGCCCTGGGCAGCATGACGGCAGCCGCCTGGGCCCACGGGGTGGGCAGCTGCATCATGCGCGCCATTGACCGCCCGGCCATCTCGGAGCTGATCGGGCTGCGCGAGCCGCTCAAGCTGCGCACGGTGGTGGCGTTCGGGTATCCGCTCCACAAGAGCCGCATCGTCGAGATGAAGGACGATGTCAAGTATTATCTCGATGAGGAGGGCAACTACTGCGTGCCCAAGCGCCGGATGGAGGACATCCTGATCAAAACGCTGTAAAAAACGCGGCGGAGTCGTTGGAGGCTCCGCCGCGTTTGTATAGATTGGTTATTTCCGGCCGCGCTGCAGTTCAATCCAGGCCAGGTCGCCGCGTTCCAGGCCGTGGATCAGCACCTCGGCGGTGGCAATGTTGGTGGCCACCGGGATGGTGTGCATATCGCACAGCCGCAGCAGGGTCACGGCATTGGGCTCGTCGGGCCGGGCGTTGACAGGGTCACGGAAGAACAGCAGCATATCAATCTCGCCGCAGGCAATCATCGAGGAGATCTGCTCCGCGCCGCCCCGCGCGCCGGGATAGAGGCACCGGACCGGAAGCCCGCATGCGTCATGAACCACTTTGCCGGTCACGCCGGTGGCAACCAGTTCGTTCTGTGACAGAATCCGCACATAGGCGGTGCAGAACTGGGCCAGAAGTTCTTTGCGGGAATCGTGGGCGATCAATGCGATCCTCAAGGTAAGTGCCTCCAAACGAATAAAATATAAGACTATCATAAAATAATCTGACGAAAAATGCAAGACCTCTTTGTGGAAAATGCCCCCATTTGCCGTAGATATGAACATCCTTACTAAAAAACGTGGAATAATTTTGGGCAAACGGTTGGCATTGAATATGGTATAATGAGGAAAATCCAAGCGTATCGTGAGGATACGCACGCCAAAGGAGGAAGCCAAACCATGAAGAAATCCGCACAGCCCGTGATCCGTGAGGGCGCCTGCTATACCATCGCCGCTGCCAACGGCCGCGTACTGGAGGTGGCGGACTTCAACACCGAAAACGGCGCTTCCGTGCGCCTTTGGAGCTACGAAGGCCAGCCCTGGCAGCAGTGGCTGTTCGAGGAGGCTGCCGACGGGCAGTACCGCATCAAGAACCGCTTTACCGGCAAGGTCATGGACCTGGCCATGAGCGGTGTGGTCAACGGGACCTGGATTCACCAGTGGTCCACCACGTCCGGCAAGGGACAGCGTTGGCAGATCATCCCGGCCGAGAACGGCAAGGTCAAGATCCGCAACATCCTGGCGGACAAGGTCATTGACCTGGTGGGCATGCGGGTGGACAACGGAACCCAGGCGCAGATCTGGCAGGACGTTTTCGGCGAAAATCAGCTCTGGACCATCCGTCCCGTGCCGGACAAGCTGCTGCAGCGCGACATGCCCAAGCCGGAACCCCGCAAGGAAGCTGTCAAGTCCACGCGCACCCAGACCGGAACCGCGTCCCGCGCCAAAAAGACATCGGGCAAGGGTGCCCGCCGCGCCGCCAAGTGATTGCTCCGCCGTTCCGACGCACGGCAGATTCATCGGATCAAAGGCCGTCCCCGCAGTGGGGGCGGCCTTTTTGTGTCCGGCGGGAGTGCTGGGGAATGGTGTGGGGGTGGGGCGTTCGTTTCTGCGGTTTCCGCTGCCCGCGGTTCTCTGCGATGCCCCTGCAAGCGGCCCCGGCTTTCCCGCGAGCCGCCCGCCCCGCCTTTCCCGCGAGCAGCCGCCCGCCCCTCACCGCGTGACCTGGCCCCGCCGCCCGGGCCCCGACTTTCCGCGAGCAGCCGTCCGCCCTTCGCCGCGTTACCACATCCCGCTGCCCCTGACCCCTTCGCCGCCCACCCCGCAAAGCCTGCCGCCCGGTTTCTTCTATTGGCCTTGTCGCGCCTTTTCCCGGCCCGTCACCCCGCCGGATGCCGCCCGCCCCGCCCGGCC
>NZ_JAXJZK010000049.1:0-9382 GCF_036306485.1 Gemmiger sp.
ATTGCTACCTACATTCTAACAGCTTAAGCAACAAGATGGATAATTCCTTACTGGCTGTAAGGGATATTAACCATAAATATATTGTAGTAGAAAGGAGGTGACGACCGTGGCATGGCTGCAAGTGCATCAGACACTCAAGGATCACCGCAAACTGTTCGACGCTGCTGACCAGCTCGAAGTCGAGCCCCCGCACATGATGGGGCTGCTCGTCTCGTTCTGGCTGTGGGCCCTCGACAACGCCCCGACCGGCAGCCTCTCGGACATCACGCCGCGCATGATCTCGCGGGCAGCTCAGTGGGACGGAGACCCCGAAAAACTGGCGAAAACGCTAATCCGGGCGGGCTGGATCGACGAAAAAGAGGACGGGACGCTCGAGATCCACGACTGGTACGAGTATGCCGGCAAGCTGATCGACCAGCGGCAAGCCGAGAAAGAGCGTTCCCGTAGCCGCCGGGCTGCTGCTGCGGCGTCTGCCGACGCCTCGCCGGACGACCCGACGCCGACCGCCGGACGACCGGCAAACGGCCGCAAGAAAGCCGGAGGCAGAGTAGACCAGAGTAGAGAAGATAAGACAAGAGAAGGTAATACCCCCCCTACCCCCTCTGACGAGGGGAATGACGGCGGCACAAAGTCGCTCGTCGAGGTCAGATTTCTCGAGTTCTGGAAAGCCTACCCGAAAAAGACCGGCAAGCAGTACGCTCTGAAGGCGTGGAACAAGATCAAGCCCACCGCTGAGCTCCACGAGAGGATCATGCAGGCGGTCGACGCTCAGAAGCGGAGCGACCAGTGGCGCCGGGAGAACGGGCGCTACATACCGAACCCGAGCACATGGCTCAACGGCGGCTACTGGGATAACGAGGAGGTGAACGAAGGTGCAGAAAATCAGCGAGATCCTGAGCAGCCCGACAGCTCCGGCCGAGACTGGGGCAAGGGCTTCAAGCCGGCCGACGACGAGTGACCCCGGCAACTGGATCTGGAGCAACGACGAGCGCCTCGCCGGCCGTCCCGGAGTCCCCGAGCCCGTTCCCTGCGAGTTCTGCGGCGCCCTGCGCTACCACAAGGGCATCCCACTCGGCGACCGCATCCTCTGGCCTCCCTATGGAGCCGAGCGATGCACCTGTCCCGAGGCCGTGGCTGCCTACGAGAAGGAAAAGGCAGAGCGCGAAGCTGCTGAGGCCGCAGCCGCCAAGGCTGAGGAGGAGAAGAAAATGCGGGAACGCATCAAGCGCATCGTCGGCGAGTCCGGCATGGGCGACCGTTTCCTGCGGCGCACCTTCTCCACCTTCCAGCTCACCGACGACAACAAGCGCGCAGCGGCAGCCGCCCGGCGCTACGCCGAAGGCTTCGACGCCATGCTGCCGCAGCCCGGCCGTCAGGAGCCCGGCCGCAACGGCCTGTTTATCGCTGGCCCGCCGGGCACCGGCAAGACCCACCTCGCCGCTGCCATCGCCAACCACCTGATCGCGCAGGGCAAGCCGGTCATCTGCATGACGATGATCGACCTGCTGGAGCGTATCAAGCGCACCTACTCCGCGACCGGCGGCAGCGAGAGCGACGTCCTGAAGATCTACAAGACCGTCCCGCTCCTCGTGATCGACGACATCGGCAAGGAGCCGCCGACAGAGTGGGCGATCTCCACGGTCTACAACATCATCAACGGCCGCTATGAGGCATACCTGCCGACCATAGTGACCACCAACTACGACACCGAGGCCCTGATCGACCGCATGACGCCGCGAGAAAGCCGCGACAGCATGACGGCCCGGGCCACCATCGACCGGCTCATGGAAATGTGCAGGGGCATCACCCTCACCGGCCAGAGCTGGCGCTCACGATAGGAGGAACAACATGAAAAAGGTTTACATCTGCTCCCCGTGCCGCGGGGACTACGAGAACAACATCCAGCGCGCCAAGGAGTACAGCCGCGCGGCTGTGGAGAAGGGCGTCATCCCCGTCACCCCGCACATCTATCTCACGCAGTTCATGGACGACAATGTCCCCGAGGAGCGTGAGCTGGCCCTGAAGATTGGCAGCGAGCTGGTGCTCGGCTGCTCCGAGCTGTGGGCCTTCGGCATTGACCACCCCTCTGCCGGCATGACTGCGGAGATCGAGCTCGCCAAGGCGCACGGCATCCCCGTCCGCAACGGCTTCGAGGCCATCAGCGAGCTGAAGCCTGACGAGGAGCCCGAAAGCGACGAGGAGGACAAGCCTGACATCGGCAGCGTCACGCTGCACTTGCCCGCCTTCAGGGCGATGGCCGTCTGCAACCAGCACCTCGACCACGGCCCTCTCAGCATCGAGCTGGATGGCAGCGTCATCCTCGAGCTCGCCGACCGCCTGATCTCCGATCCGGGCGTCCACATCGAGATCGGAGGCTGAACGCCGTGACGAAGTACGACCCGAGAAAGAACGCGGAGGGTTACAACGACCCGACGCCCTACGCAGCCGAAAAACACATGATGGCGCAGATCCGCGGCAAGCAGGCCAGAGTCGCCGGCGGCTACTTCGAGAATATCATCTCGGCCTCGTGCGACTACTACCTCAGCCGCGGCCTCGCCAAGATTGAAAAGACGCCGGAGCCCATGAAGCCCCTCGGCGCCAAGAACCGCAAGGGCCAGTTCCTCGCCTGCTACACCAAGCAGGCCCAGCCGGACTATGGCGGCACCCTGAAGGGCGGCCGGAGCATATACTTCGAGGCCAAGCACACCGACGACGAGCGCATCGAGCAGCGCCGGCTCACCCAAGAGCAGCAGGACGACCTCGAGGCCCATCACAAGCTCGGCGCCATCGCCTTCGTGCTCGTCTCCGTGAGCCTGACGGACTTCTACCGCGTGCCGTGGCCCGTCTGGCGTGATATGGCCGAGATTTACGGCCGCAAGTACATGACGCACGCAGAGCTCTCCCGCTACGAGGTGCCGGCGACGGCCGGCTTCATCAAGTTCCTGCACGGCATCGAGTCGGAAGTGCCCGGAAAGGAGGCAACAACGTGATCCCGTTCCCGGATAAGAAATACAGCATCATCTACGCCGACCCGCCGTGGAGTTACAGCGACAGCGGATGCTCGGGCGCGGCTGCCGCGCAGTACGCGACCATGAGCATCAACGAGCTGAAGCAGCTCCCCGTCAACCCTGCGGGGGGGGGGTATAGCTGCTGACGACTGTGTGCTCTTTATGTGGGCCACATACCCGAAGATGCAGGAGGCCCTCGACCTGATCGAGGCGTGGGGCTTCAAATACAAGTCGATCGCCTTCCAGTGGATCAAGCAGAACCGCAGCGGAAACGGCTACTTTTTCGGCCTCGGCCGCTGGACTCGAGGTAATACCGAGCCCTGTCTGATCGCTATCAAAGGCAAGCCGAAGCGCATCAGCGCCGGCGTCGGTCAGCTCGTATTCTCGCCGCTGCGCAGGCACAGCCAGAAGCCCGCCGAAGTGCGCGACAAGATCGTCGAGCTGATGGGAGACCTGCCCCGCATCGAGCTTTTCGCCCGAGAAGCCGCCCCGGGATGGGACGCGTGGGGCAACGAAGCGCCGACGCCTGAAGTCAAGGACGTGCCAGCCGACAGCGTCGAGCTGGCCGGAAAGGAGGAAACGCATGAACCAGACAACCAAAGAGACCCGGCGCCGCAGCTATGACGCCGTACTACCCAAGCGGGCCGCCCGCTGCCGCCTGATCCTCGAGACCCTCGGCAACCGTGAGCTCACGGCCAGCGAGATCACCGAGGAGCTCGTCGCAGCCGGCCGGATCCCGTACTTCAACCGCAACTACGTCGCCCCGCGGCTAACGGAGCTGAAGGAGATCGGGATCCTCACAACGGTCGGCCGCCGCAAGGCCACCCGCTCAGACGCTACCGAGGCCGTATGGGCCAGAGCAGAGCCTTCAGGCCCCACAGGCCAGACGGCCGCAGCCTACGCAGACAACCCGACCGAGGCCGAGCAGATGACGTTCGGATCGGCCACCTGAGAGAAAGGAGAAACCCCATGAACGAACAGAACCAGCGCGACAGCATCATGTCGATGGCCCGCGGCGCCTTCGAGGAGCGCGTCGACTATGAGATGGACAAGGTGATCCAGAACATACTCGACCCCAACACGAAGGCCACGGCCAAGCGCAAGATCACCCTCACCATCGAGCTGACCCCGGACGACGAACGCCGCACCATCGGCGTCTCCGTGACGGCCAAGTCTACGCTCGCGGCCACCAACCCCGTCGCCACGGCCCTCTATGTCACCTCTGACGGCAACGGCGAGCTCGTCGTCGCCGAGATGGTGCCGCAGGTGCCCGGCCAAATGAACATGGACGGCACGCAGCAGGAGGCCCCGAAGCTCCTGAAGCTCGTCCAGCACGCATAACAACCCACAACACAGAACAAGGAGGACAACACAATGCTCGCAAAAATGATCGACAAAATCGTCAGCCTGAAGGAGACCAAGATCTTCGAGATCGGCGGCCAGACCTACGCCGACGCATCCCTCACCCGCATCCCGCCACACGTCGACCGCCCCGACTGCATCAGCGTCAGCGGCCTCGATAGCATCTGCAAGCTGATCCGCACCGAGCTCGAGAAGGTCGGCACGACCATCATGGTGCAGGTCAAGAGCAACGACACCGTCGAGGTGATGACCACCTACCTGAGCGACTTCTCCCGCAACACGCTCTACCGCGCCAAGGCTGACGCCCCGGGCCTGTACACTGGCTTCAGAGGACGCGAGGTAGCTCTGATCGAGCTGCGGAGCCTCTGCATCCCCAACGAGGGCACGGCCTACCTGCTCGACCTGCTGAGTCGTATGACCAACGAGAACAGCGTCAGCACCAACGACAACGGCGTCACGCAGACCGTCGAGGCCCGTCAGGGCGTCGCCCTCAACGCGGTCGTCGAGATCAAGCCCCGCGTCATGCTGCGGCCGTTCCGCACCTTCCTCGAGGTGGAACAGCCCGAGAGCGAGTTTCTGCTGCGCGTGGATCCCGACGAGGGGATCGGCTTCTTCGAGGCTGACGGCGGCATCTGGAAGCTCGAGGCCAAGAAGAACATCGCCGACTACTTCCTGAAGAACATGGGCGATCTGATCGACGCCGGCAAGGTCGTCGTCATGCAGTAAATGGAGCGCCGGGCGGGCTCCGGCCCGCTCGGCTTTTCTGAAAGGAGCAGCACCGTGAAAGAATACGAAACCCTCACCCGTGAGAAGGTCGACGTCGCGCCCTTCGGCTGCGGTATGCCGGAGACCCACCTGATGCAGGACTGGAGCGACAGGATGCTCGACCTGATCCTGAACGGGCCCACCATCAACGGCATCAAGAAGGACGAAGTGCGGGCCATGCTGCGCGAGACCTACGCGGCCCTGAAGCAGTACGAGAAGATCGGCCCGATGGCCTCGCCCTTCATCAACGACCCGACGGCCATCGTGGCCCGGGCCTTCTCTGAGCTCTACCCCGGCGTCGAGTACGTCGCGCAGTACGTCCCCGACCTGCGGGACGAGACCAACGGCACCGCCTACGGCCTGACCATCTTTCCCGACGACGGCAGCACGCCGATCGTCTGCATCTCGGCCGAGGCGCCCATCAGCGCCGCCCCTGAGCTGCTGGCGCACGAGCTGGCACACGTCGCCACCCCGGAGGACACGGAACACGGCGAGAGCTGGAGCGCAGCGTCGGAGGCCATATTCACGAAGTACAACGAGCTCCTCGACGCCATGATCCCCGACGGGCCCGAGCCTGTCCTCTCGCCCCACCGGCCCGGAGACGGCGGGATCCTCACCATGCCGCTGCGTGATAACGTCCCGGAGCCTCCGACGGACGACTGGCAGCTCACCACCTGCCCCGTCTGTGGCGCTGAGTGCTGGCAGACAGACACGGCCCGCCGGATCCTCGCACTGGAGCCCGACGTCCGAATCGCCTGCACAGCCTGCGCGCTGAAGGGGCTCGGCAAATAATACTGGAGGTAATACATGAACAACGAAAGAAACAACAAAACGGCCGGCGGGATCGGCTTCTGCGGCCTTCTCGCCGTCGCCTTCATCGTCCTGAAGCTCACCGGCGTCATCAACTGGAGCTGGCTGTGGGTACTGGCCCCCATCTGGATCCCGACCGCCATCACCCTCGCCATCATCGTGATCGTGCTCGTGGCCGTACTGGTCAGAGAGCTGACGAAGGGAGGCCGCCCGTGATGACCACGGAGGAGCGCCGGGCTCTGCTGGATCGTGCGATCACGACCTACGGCGCGCCGGCACAAATGGACATGGCCGTCGAGGAGATGGCCGAGCTGACCAAAGCCCTCTGCAAGGTGAAGCGCGTGAGCTGCGCCGCAGAGGCGAAGGCTGTACTCGAGAACGCGGTCGAGGAGATGGCAGACGTCCAGATCATGCTCGACCAGCTCCGCATCATCTTCGGCCGCAGCACCGCCGAGGCTGAGGAGTACAAGCTGGAGCGCCTGAAGAAGCGCCTCGACGCAGCCACAGCAGCGGAGGTATCTCGCCGCGGCTGAAAGGAGGAACCACATGGCAAAAGACAAACCGCAGCCGCAGACCGGCCCCGAGATCGAGGAGTACAGCACCACGGCCACGCCGAAGGCATACGCCGGCAGCGTCCCCGTGTTCTGCGCACACGACGCCATCGTCCCGCTGAAGGATCTGCGGCCTAACCCCAAGAACCCCAACCAACACCCGCCGGAGCAGATCAAGCTCCTCGCTTCTATCATCCGGGCGACCGGCTGGCGCGCTCCGATCACCGTCAGCAAGCGCAGCGGGCTCGTCACCAAGGGCCACGGCCGCCTCATGGCCGCGCAGCTCGACGATCTGACCGACGCACCGGTCGACTATCAGGACTACGCCAGCGAGGCCGAGGAGCTGGCCGATCTGACGGCCGACAACCGCATCGCGGAGCTCGCCACCACCGACAACAAGATGCTCGCCGAGGTTTTCGCCGACATCGACACCGGCGAGATCCCGTTCATGCTCAGCGGCTACACCGAGGACGACTACGGCAACATCGTGACGGCTCTCTCTGAGGCGCTGCATACCAAGGAGCCGAGCAGCGACCCCGACGCCGAGATCCCGGCCCCGGCCGCGCCGGTCACACAGTACGGCGACCTCTGGATCCTCGGCCGGCACCGCGTCCTCTGCGGAGACTGCACCCGGCCGGAGGATCGCGCCCTGCTGCTCGACGGCAACAAGCCTGAGATCCTGCTGACCGACCCGCCCTACTGCTCGGGCGGCAGCAAGGAGTCGCAGAAGTCGACCGGCAGCATCGGCACCGAGAGAAAGAACGGCAAGGCACCGAAGATCGCCAACGACATCCTCAGCACGCGCGGCTACCAAAACCTGATCCGCGGCGCGCTCACCGACATCCCCTGCCTCTACGCCTACATCTTCACCGACTGGCGTATGTGGGTATATCTGTTCGACCTCGTCGAGGCGGCCGGCTTCGGCGTCAAGTCTGAGATCGTATGGGACAAGGGCACGCCGGGCATGGGCGTCGGCTGGCGCTCGCAGCATGAGCTCATTCTGTTCGGCGCCAAGGCTGCCACCCACTTCGACGGCCACAAGGGCTACGGCAACGTCCTGAGCATCTCCCGCTCCGGGAATGAGCTGCACCCAACACAGAAGCCCGTCGAGCTGCTGGAGAAGCTGGTCGACAACACGGACTTCGCCACGGGCGTCTATGATCCCTTCGGCGGCTCCGGCACGACGCTGGCCGCCTGCGAGGCATACGGGCAGCCCTCCTACATTATGGAGCTGACGCCCGCCTTCACGGACGTGATCGTCAAGAGGTACATCAGAATAACAGGAAAGACAACCGTGCGCTGCGTCCGTCAAGGCCGAGAGCTACCGCGCGAGGAGATCGCCGCGATCTTCGAGCCTGACGAGGAAGGAGGTGAGCAGGAGTGACGCCCTGACATAATGAGCGAGAAGCCGATCACACAACGGATCAAGGACAGGCTCGCGGCCTACACCGCCATGCTGAGGGACATCGACAACCAACTCGAACGCCTCGACCGCATGGAGATGACGATGGCCTCACCGCCCGGCCCTGATCTGACAGGTATGCCACGCGGATCCGGCACACCATCCGACCGCACCGGCATGATGGTGGAGCGGAAAATGGAGCTCGAGGAACAGATCGACCGGCTCAAGGCTGAGGAGAAGCAGGAGCGCAACGCCATCGAGGGCCTGATCCTCCAGCTCTCCGACCCCGACGAGCGTGCCGTCATCCGGCTGCGCTACTTCGACCGGGCTGACTGGGAGAGCACCTGCGGCGTCCTGTTCGGTGATCGGCGGGACTACGTCGACAGAGTGGACGCCTACCAGAACAGGACATACAAGATCCACGGCCGCGCCCTGCTCAACCTCGCCGCCGTGCTGGACGAGCTGGAGCCCCTGCCTGAGCTGCGGCAGTAAAACGCAGTAAAAGGAACAAAAGGGAAGTAAAAGGAATTGAAAAGCAGTAGCGCCCCGTGCTATTCTATATCCTGCAAAAGACCGCCGGACACACGGGCAACGCCGTGACAATTCCGAGCGGCTGACCAGAGGAAAACCGAATAACAACCGACGGCAAGAGGCCGACGGGCGAACCAACGCCCGCCGGTCTCTTTTTGCATATTCAGGAGGTGACAATAACGGCAAAGGCAACTATCACCATGCAGGTCGAAAACTTCCAAAAGCTCATGGACACTGTCGCGCAGATCGACGAGCAGGGCCGCAAGGCCGTGAAGGCCACCGTCCGCGACGTCAAGGCCAGAGCGCCGAGCTGGATCGCTCAGGAAGTCACATCGGTCTACAACATCAAGAAGGGCGAGATCACCCCGTCCGGCAAGAACAGCAGCAAGCCGAAGAAGATGGCGGGCAGCGTCAACGTCTCGGGAGAGACCATCGAGGAGCTGACCATCACCTACTCCGGCCGGATGCTCACCCCTGTGCACTTCGGCATGACACCAAAGACCGCACCGCCGGGCAAGAGCTACACGCTGCGGATGCAGGTGGTCAAGGGGCAGAAGAAGGTCATCGGCCGTTACCTGAACACCCGCACCCCGGGCGGCCCGTACTCCGAGCGATCGCACAACATCCTCATGGGGACGGGCAACACCAAGGCCGGCGGCGTCAGCGCCATTCCATTCCAGCGAATGAGCCGGACGCGCACCGACATCAAGAAGTTCACCACCATCTCGGTGCCCTCCATGATAACCAGCGAGCGCACCAATGAGAAGATAATGACCCGACTCCAAGAGGAGACGGCCAAGCGCCTCCAGCACAACCTCGACCGAGCTCTCGGGAAGTAGCCCACAGCGGCCCGCAGGGCGCCCACCACGGCGCCATGCACCGAGCCCGGCCCCACACCGCCAGACGCGCACAGAGCGCGCCACAGCGCCGCGCAGACGCCTCCACGGCCACGC
>NZ_JAXJZK010000050.1:0-43908 GCF_036306485.1 Gemmiger sp.
CCTGCAGCGCCTGTGCATCATCGGCACCGATGCCGAGATCCTGGCCAAGGCCCGGTCGCTCGGCCTGCCTGCCGATACCGTGACGGCCCTGCTGATCGGCCCGGCCTCGGACGGCGACGCCATGACGCTGTGGCAGATGGCCGGACAGAAGGACAAGGAGTATTTTGCACGTTACAAGGAGGCGTGATGATGGATAAGAATACGATCAAAGCCGTTGTCTCGGGGATTTGTGGTGCCTTCACCGCGGCGTTCGGTTGGCTGGGCTGGCTTGTGGTCGCCTGGGTGATCTGTATGGTCATCGACTGGATCAGCGGCAGCGCCGCCGCTGCGGCACAGGGCAACTGGTCCAGTGCCGTGGCCCGCGCCGGCATCTGGCACAAGGGCGGGATGATCCTGGTGGTGCTGGTGGCCGCGGAGGCCGACTGTGTGCTGGGGATGGCCGTGGAGCATTTCCCCGCCCTGAGCATTGAGTACACGTCACTGGTATTGCCGGTGATCCTTGTGTGGTACATTTTCACCGAGCTTGGATCGATTGTCGAGAACGCCACCGACATGGGAGCCCCTGTCCCCGCCTGGCTCACCAAGCTCCTGGCCGCCAGCAAGCAGTTGGCCGAACAGCAGTTCGACCTGCTCGACGATCCTGACAACATCGACGATACTCCCAAAGAATAATAGCAATCCCCCAGCTTGTAATTGCTGCTTACAAGCTGGGGAATTTTCTGTTTGTGTCGTAAAAAAGTCGCAGAATCGAGTAACTGAACTGTTGTATGTTGCTTTCTCAGAGTTCAAATCTCTCTTACTCCGCCAAAGCCGGGCCACAATCTGAAAGAGGATTGTGGCCCGGCTTCTTTGTTTGTCCGGAGAAGGGTTCTCCCCTTTTGCAGGACAGCACTTTACAGACAAAAGCCCCCGCCGGGAAGGACAGACCTTTCCGGCGGGGGCAATGTTCAGGTATGCGAATTACAGCAGGCTGGTGTACAGCGCCTTGATCTCCTCGACGCTGGTATCACGCGGGTTGCCGGGGCAGCAAGCATCGGCAAAAGCACTCTCGGCCAGGAACTGGATATCCTCTTCCTTGAGGATGCCCTTGAGGTTGGCGGGGATGCCCACATCGGCGCTGAGCTTCTTGACGGCAGCGATGGTGGCATCGGCAGCGTCGGCATCGCTCATGGCGTCAATGCCTTCCACGCCCATGGCCTTGCCGATGGCGCGGTAGCGGCCGCCGGCCACGGTCTTGTTGTACTCGAGGCCGGTGGGCAGGATGATCGCGCAGGCAACACCGTGCGGGGTGTCATACAAGGCGGACAGGCCGTGCGCCATGCTGTGGACAACGCCCAAGCCCACGTTGGAGAAGCCCATACCGGCAATGTACTGGCCCAGCGCCATGCCCTCGCGGCCTTCCGGCGTGTTCTGGACGGCGCCGCGCAGATTCTCGGAAATCAGGCGGATGGCTTCCAGATGGAACATATCGCTGATGACGCAATGGCCCTTGGTGATGTAGCCCTCAATGGCATGGGTCAGCGCATCCATACCGGTGGCGGCGGTCAGGCCCTTGGGCATGCTGGACATCATCTCGGGGTCGACGACGGCGATCTCGGGGATATCGTTGGTGTCGACGCAGACGAACTTGCGCTTCTTCTCGACATCGGTGATGACGTAGTTGATGGTGACTTCGGCCGCGGTGCCGGCAGTGGTGGGAACCGCGATCGTGAAGACGGCATGTTTCTTGGTGGGCGCAACGCCTTCCAGGCTGCGGACATCGGCGAACTCGGGGTTCTCAACGATGATGCCGATGGCCTTGGCGGTGTCCATCGAGGAGCCGCCGCCGATGGCAACGATGCAGTCCGCTCCGGCGGCCTTGAAGGCAGCCACGCCGTCCTGCACGTTCTGGATGGTCGGGTTGGGCTTGATCTCGCTGTAGACGGAGTACGCAAAGTTTGCGGCATCCAGCAGCGCGGTGACCTTGCCGGTCACGCCGAACTTGATCAGGTCGGGGTCAGAGCAGACAAAAGCCTTCTTGTAGCCGCGCTTGGTCAGCTCGGGGACAATGTTTTCGATGGCGCCGGCGCCATGATAGGAAATAGTATTCAGAACAATACGATCTGCCATAAAATAGGTACCTCCCATAAGTATTCGTGCGGTCATCCGCCTCGGTTTGTTATAATTATAACACGTTTGCAAGGGCCGCGTCATTGCGGATTTGTCCCCATTTTTATAAGAAAAGTCCACTCCCGGCGTCCGGCTTGCAATACAGGGCGGAACTGTCTATAATACTACCATACATAAATTGTACATGCCGCAAAGGAGATCCGCCATGCGTTTGTTTGATGTCTTGGGCCCGGTCATGACCGGGCCGTCCAGCAGCCACACGGCCGGTGCGGTGCGCATCGGGCTGACGGCACGCCGTCTGCTCGGTGAGGAACCCCGCCGGGCCGAGATTCTGCTGCACGGCAGCTTTGCCGCCACCGGCCGCGGCCACGGCACCGACCGGGCACTGGTGGCCGGTCTGATGGGAATGCAGCCCGACGACGAGCGCATTCCGGACAGTTTTGCCCTGGCCCGTCAGGCCGGTCTGACCTTCACGGTGGGCACCGTCGCACTGCGCGGCGCTCACCCCAACACGGCGCTGCTGCGTCTGGAAGGACCGAGCGGGCGCAAGCTGGAAGTGATGGGGTCCTCCATCGGCGGCGGGCGCATCAACATCTGCCAGATTGACGGCATCACGACCAATTTTGGCGGAGACCACAACACGCTGATTGTCCACAATCTGGACACCCCGGGCCATGTGGCGGAAGTCACGGCGGCGCTCAGCGCCCGCGGCATCAACATTGCCACCATGCAGCTCTACCGCTCCTCGGCGGGCGGCTATGCGGTCATGGTGCTAGAATGTGACGAACCGCTGCCCGACGAACTGATCACCGCGCTGCGTGCGATGTCCGGCATTGTCAAGGTGACCGGTCTGAACCTGGAAGATCCCGAAGGAGGTGTCTGAGATGTCCTTTCCCTCTGTACGCGCAATGGTGGACGCCTGCCTGCAGAACGGCCGGCCGCTGTGGGAGATGATTCTGGAAAGCGACCTGCCGGAAAGCGGCCTGACCCGCGCCCAAAGCTGGGCACAGATGCGCCGGCTGTGGCAGGTCATGGTCCAGACCAGCCGCAATTACTGCGGCACCGACCGCTCCAACAGCGGTTTTGCGGGCGGCGACGCCGCCAAAGTGGAGGCCGCAGCCGCCGAAGGCCGTCTGTACACCGACGGGTACCTGGCCCAGGTCATGGCGGAGGCACTCAAGACCGCCGAGTGCAACGCCTGCATGAAGCGGATCGTCGCCGCCCCCACGGCCGGAAGCTGCGGTGTGCTGCCCGCCGTGCTGCTGCCGCTGTACCGCAGCCAGCAGGCCGATGAGGATGCCGTCTGCCAGGCACTGTATGTCGCAGCGGGTTTTGGCCAGGTGGTGGCGGCCCGCGCCACCCTGGCCGGTGCCGAGGGCGGCTGTCAGGCGGAAGTGGGTGCCGCCAGCGGCATGGCCGCAGCGGCCCTGGCGGCGCTGCGCGGCGGCAGCGCCGAGCAATGCGCCGAGGCCTTTGCGATGGCGCTGACCAATCTGGAAGGGCTGGTCTGCGATCCCGTGGCGGGTCTGGTGGAGATTCCCTGCATCAAGCGCAATGTGATCGGCGCGATGAACGCTGTGAGCTGCGCCGATATGGCGCTGGCCGGCGTGGTGGGTCACATTCCCGCCGATGAGGTCATTGACGCCATGGCCGAGGTGGGCGCCGCCATGAGCAGCGACCTGCGGGAGACCGGCATCGGCGGCCTGGCGGGAACCCCCACGGGGCGCGCCATCCGTGAAATTGTAACCCTGGGTCAGGACTGACGACCCATGCCGACGGCCGGCAGAGAGGCATCCGTGCTTCCCTGCTGGCCGTTTTTTCAGTCGTAATCGTATTCGGGGCTTTCGGCCACCCGGTTGTCCAGCCACCGGGCCAGGCGTTCCAGCTCGGCGTTGGTGATCCGGCCGGTATCGGCCAGGGCCTCCATCATGCGCCGGGGATCACCGCCGTACAACGTGCGCAGATGGGCCGCCGACACCGCCCCGCAGTAGGTCACCCGACGCACCAGCGGCGTATAGATGTTCCGGTTGCCCTGTTTTTCGGGCCGGAGATAGCCCTTGTTCTCCAGCCGGAGCAGGAAATTCAGAAGGGTGGAATCCGCCCAGACACAGTCGGCGGGCAGATGGGCGGCAATCTGGCGGCGGGTGGCAGGTTTTCCGCAGTCCCACAGGGCCGTCATGACCTGTTCCTCGCTTGGGGAGAGATGATTCACGGTGTACCTCCTACATTTGTAGCAGATTTTGTGTTTTTATTTTACATTTGTGGTTGATTATTTTGCAAGATGGTATTTTGCACAAGGTTTCAGGGGTTTTCTTGTGCGTTTTTTCAAGTCATCTTTTACGTTTGTAAAATAAACTGTTTTCAGGCGGAAAACGGTTCTCTCTTTTGGCAAACGAAGCGGCTTTTTCATGGGTCTTTTTTGCCGTTTTGACGGACGGATTTGACTTGTCCGGCAGCTTGCAGCCTGCGTATAATAGCGTCAGATCCCAACAGCGCGGTGTATTTCCGCCGGGGCAATGAAAGATTAGCGGGAGGTCATCCTTATGAATCGTGTGTACAATTTCAGCGCCGGCCCTTCGATGCTGCCGGTTTCCGTTCTGCAGAAGGCGCAGGCCGACCTGCTGGATTACCACGGCTCCGGCATGAGCGTGATGGAGATGAGCCATCGCAGCAAATGGTTTGACGAGATCATCCAGAACACCGAGGCCGGCATCCGCCGGGTGCTGGGGGTTCCGGACAATTATAAAATCGGATTCTTCCAGGGCGGCGCCACCCAGCAGTTCGCCATGGTCCCGCTGAACCTGATGACCACCGGCACGGCGGATTATCTGGTGACCGGCAACTTCAGCAAGAAGGCCGCCGAGGAGGGCGCCAAGTTCGGCACGGCCCGGATCGCGGCTTCCAGCAAGGACCGCAACTTCACCTACATTCCCGACGTGAAGGCCATCGACTACGATCCCAACGCCAGTTACATTCACATCTGCCAGAACAACACGATTTTCGGAACCAGATTCCGGGAGGTGCCTCAGGTGGACGGCATTCCCCTGGTGGCGGACATGAGCTCGATGATCTTCAGCGAGCCGACCGATGTGACCAAGTACGGCTGCATCTACTTCGGCGTCCAGAAGAACGTCGCCCCCGCCGGCATGGCCATCGCGATCCTGCGGGAGGATCTGCTCGGCAAGAGTGCCAAGGGCATCCCGGCCGACAAAATTCCCACTATGATGAACTACACCACGCTGATCGGCAAGGACAGCATGTACAATACCCCGCCCTGCTGGTGCATCTACATGACCGGGCTGATGATGGAATACCTGGAGCATGAGATCGGCGGTCTGGAGGCCATGGCTCAGATCAACCGCGACAAGGCCGACAAGCTGTACGCTTATCTGGACAGCCAGAATTTCTACCACAACCCGGTGGAGCCGGATTACCGCAGCATGATGAACGTGACCTTCACGAGCCCGACGCCCGAGCTGGACAAAGCGTTTTGCGCCGAGGCCGACAAGGCCGGGTTCGTCAACCTCAAGGGGCACCGCCTGGTGGGCGGTATGCGGGCGTCCATCTACAACGCCATGCCGCCGAAGGCCATTGACGACCTGATTGAATTCATGGAAAAATTCCGCAAGGCGAACGCCTGAGCGCGGGCAGAGAGGAAGGAGCCCTGTATGACCATGTACCGAATCAAAACGCTGAATGCCATTTCCCCGGTGGGACTGGCCAAACTGCCCGCCAGCCAGTTTGAAATTGACAACGAGGCCGCCGATGCCCACGGCATTCTGGTGCGCAGCGCCGACATGCACAGCATGGAACTGCCCAAGAGCCTGCTGGCCATTGCCCGGGCGGGTGCCGGCACCAACAACATTCCGATTGATGCCTGCACCGAGCAGGGCATCGTGGTCTTCAATACGCCGGGCGCCAATGCCAATGCCGTGGCCGAGCTGGTGGTGGGCGCGCTGATCTGCGGCAGCCGCAATGTGCCGGACGCCGTACAGTGGGCGCAGAGTCTCAAAGGCAGCGCCACGCTGGCCAAGGACGTGGAAAAGGGCAAAAAGCAGTTCGTGGGGCCCGAGCTCCGCGGCAAGACGCTGGGCGTCATCGGCCTGGGCGCCATCGGTGCCCGGGTGGCCAATGCCGCCGTCTCGCTGGGCATGGAGGTTCTGGGCTATGACCCCTACATCTCCATCGATGCGGCGTGGAGCCTGTCCCGCAGTGTCCAGCACTGTGTGACGCTGGGCGACATGCTGCCCCGCTGCGATTATCTGACCATCCATGTTCCCTATATGCCGTCCACCCGGAACACCATCAATACCCAGACGCTGGCCATGTGCAAGGACGGCGTGCGGGTGCTGAACTTTGCCCGCGGCGAGCTGGCCGACAACACCGCCGTGCTGGACGCCCTGGGCAGCGGCAAGGTGGCGCAGTACATCTGCGATTTCCCGGCCGAGGAACTGCTCGGCGTGCGCGGTGTGATCTGCACGCCCCATCTGGGTGCCTCCACCCCCGAGAGCGAGACCAACTGTGCCGTGATGGCGGCGGGTGAGCTGAGCGACTACCTGAAGAACGGCAACATCACCCACAGCGTCAACCTGCCGGATGTGAGCCAGCCCCGGGTGGGCGGACGCCGCATCTGCATGATCCACCGCAATGAGCCGGGCGCCATCTCGGCCATCACGGGAATCCTGACCGACGCCAATCTGAACATTGAAAACATGGTCAACAAAGGCAAAAAGGATGTTGCCTACACGATGCTGGACGTGACCGGCACGATGGACGACACCCTGGCCGACCGTCTGGCCGGCATCGAAGCCTGCATCCGGGTGCGGATTCTCTGATTGTGTTATGTACCGCCGCGCGGTGCGCTCTCCTCTGCGGGAGCGCACCGCGCATTTTTTCAGCGGGTGTAATGCTCCACCATGCGGTCAAAGTCTACCAGGGCCTTCTCGGCCCCGCGGGCCATCTTGCGGACGGTGCGGCGGACCTGGCGGTGGTCCTGCGTGGCGGCATACATGACCGCGCCGCCGATGGCCATGCCCACGGCGGCGGTGGTGACAACAGACATCATGTGATCCATTGAACGTGCAGCTCCTTTCCTTTTGCCGGTTTCGCGTCTTTGCCGGTACAGCCTCAGTATTTCCAAACCGATTCGCCTTTATGCGTCTTTTTTTGTGGCGGGGTTTGTGGTAAAATCGGTACAGGCAGCGGGAAGAGCCGATTTTTTGCCGTTCTTGTGCCGCTTTGCCGTCAGAATCTTACATAGAAACGAGCGTATTACCTATGTCCAATGCTCCCAAAACCGTTCTGTGCATCCACGACCTGCCCGGCTTCGGGCGGGCCGGGCTTTCGGTCGTGATTCCGGTGCTCTCCGCGCTGGGGATGCAGGCCGTGGCACTTCCCACCGCCGTGCTGTCCTCCCACACGGGCGGGCTCGGCACCCCGGCCAAACTGTCCAATCCCGCCTACGGTCCCGCCGCTCTCGAACATTACAAGCGGCTCGGGCTGCGGTTTGACTGCATCTATTCGGGGTATCTGGCCGATCCCGGTCAGGCCCGGCTGGTGGAACAGGCCATCGACCTGTGGCCCGATGCGCTGGCCGTCGTGGACCCCGTGATGGGCGACCACGGGCGGATGTACCGCGGCCTGGCGCCCGAGATGGTGCCGGCACTGTATACGCTGTGTTCCCGGGCCAGTCTGATCCTGCCCAACGCCACCGAGGCCTCGCTGCTGCTGGGCGACCCGATGCCCGGGGTGACCGGGGAATCCGCCCTGAGTCTGGCAGCGTCCCAGGCCCGGCGACTGACCCGGATCTGCCCGCAGGTGCTCATCACCGGTGTTCCGGCCGGGCGGGGCATTGCCTGCGTGGGGGCCGACCGCTCGGGCGGCGAGGAGACGGTCCGCACGCCGATGGTGCCCAAGACCTTCCACGGGACCGGGGACATCTTCGGTGCCGTGATGGTGGGCCGGCTGCTGCAGGGCAACGTCGTGCAGGCCGCCGCCCAGGCTGCCGCCGTGTTTGTGGCGGATTGTCTGAAAGCCACCCCCGATGAGGCCGACGAACGTCTGGGCGTCTGGCTGGAAAACGTTCTGCCCCGCCTGATGCAGGCCGGCAGCTGAGCAGATCATAGAAAAAGGAAGTGCAAAGAAGAAGATGCCGACTGTCAACATTGTTCTGATCGAACCGCAGATTCCGCAGAACACCGGCAACGTGGCCAGGACCTGCGCCGTGACGGGCGCCCGTCTGCACCTGGTGGGACCGATGGGATTTACGATCGATGACAAAAAATTAAAGCGTGCCGGGCTTGACTATTGGGGCCAGCTTGATATAACATATTACCAGAGCAGCGACGCTTTTTTTGCGGCAAACGCGGGGCCTTTCTACTATTTCAGTTCCAAGGGGCCGCGCCGTCATACCGACGTTGCCTACCCGGACGGGGCCTATCTGGTGTTCGGGCGGGAGGATGCCGGTCTGCCGGAGGAACTGCTGGCTGCCAATCAGGACAACTGTGTTCGGATGCCGATGCGCCGCGGCGAGCGGTGTCTGAACCTGTCCAATGCGGTTGCCGTGGGCGTGTACGAGGTACTGCGGCAATGGGATTTTGCCGATCTGGAAACGCATGGACAACTGACCCGATACGAATGGAAATGAGGACGCGGATATGAGTGAAACAAAAATCGCCTTTTTGGCAGATTCCGGCCTGGACATTCCCCAGGAGCTGGCGGACAAGTACGGCATTGACATTGTCGGCTTCCCCATCAACCTGGACGGGAAAGAGTACCTGGAACGCCGGGATATGACGAATCAGGAATTTTATGAGATGATGCGCGAGGCCAAGGGTGTGCCCACGACGGCCGCCATCACCCAGCTGCAGTGGCTGGACGTCTATGCCAACTATGTGGATCAGGGTGTGACCGATCTGGTACATATGACCATCAATTCGGCCGGTTCCAGCACCTACAGCAACGCCGTCAAGGCCGCCGAGATGCTCAATGAGGAACGCCCCGGCCACAAGATGAAGATTCATCTGATCGACAGCCACACCTATTCGATGCCGGGCGGATGGTATCTGTGCGAGTGCGCCCGCAAGGTGCGCAACGCCGGTGATCTGCAGATCTGCCTGCGCGAAGTGCAGGACAAGCTGACCCGGGTGGAAGTGTGCCTGGCAGCGTTCAGCCTGAAACAGATGAAGAAGTCCGGCCGTGTGACGGCAGCTGCCGCCGTGGTCGGTGACCTGATGGGCATCCGTCCCATCATCAGCCTGAATGACGGCATCAGCAAGGTGGAGAGCAAGGTCCGCGGCGACGCGAGCGTGCCCCCTGCGATGGTCAAGTGGGTCAAGAGCCGGGTGGACAATGTCCGCGACATGGACTACATGGTTGCCTACACCTCCTCGACGGAAAAGCGGGATGAGCTGCTCCGGCTCTGCCGCAAGGAATTCGGCCATGCCCCGGTCTGCGTGTTTGAGCTGGGCGGCGTTGTGAGCGCCAACACCGGCCCCGACGCCATTGCCATTGCCTTTGAAGGCAAGCCGCGCCGTCTGGCGGACTATGCGGTGCCCCTGCCGTAAGCCGTCGAATCTGGTTTTCCCGGGCTGCTGTTTTGCACGGCAGCCTGTTTTTATGCCCCTGCGAAAAAGGAAGGAAAAAACGAAAGGAACCCTATCATGCAACAACAACCGTCCCTGACGCTGCGCGAATGTCTGGTCGGTGACCGCAGATTCTACCGCCATGTGGCGGTGGTGGTCCTGCCCATCATCGTGCAGAACACGCTGTCCAATGTGGTCAGCCTGCTCGACAACGTGATGGTCGGTCAGGTAGGCACCCTGCCCATGAGTGCCGTTGCGATCATCAACCAGCTTCTGTTCGTCTTCAACCTCTGCATCTGGGGTGCCCTGGCCGGCGCCGGCATCTTCGGCGCCCAGTTCTACGGCCAGGGCAACATGGAAGGCGTGCGCCAGACCCTGCGGGTCAAGTTCATCATGGTCCTGCTGCTGCTTGCCATCGCCTTTGCGGTGCTGCTGGGCGGAGGCCCTGCCCTGATCGGCCTCTACATTGCCGACGGCACCCCGGCTGCCGACGCCGCGGCCACCATGGAGTACGCTTTGGGGTATCTGCGGGTCATGCTCGTGGGTCTGATTCCCTTTGCGATCACCCAGGCCTACGCCGGTACGCTGCGCGAATCCGGCCAGACCACCCTGCCGATGCAGGCCAGCATGATTGCGATGGGCGTCAACTTCGTCTTCAACTGTCTGCTGATCTTCGGCCTGTTCGGGTTCCCGCGGCTCGGCGTGGTGGGCGCCGGCATCGCCACTTCCCTCTCCCGCTTTGTGGAGTTCTTCATCGTGGCTTCCGGGGCACACCGCAGCGTGGAGCGCTACCCCTTCATGCAGGGCGTCTTTCACGGATTTGCCATCGAGGGCTCGCTGCTGCGGCAGATCATCGTGAAGGGCACGCCGCTGCTGCTCAACGAATGTCTGTGGAGCATCAGCCAGGCCATGCTGCTGCAGTGCTACTCGGTGCGTGGCATCCAGGTCATCGCCGCCATGAACATCACCGGCACCGTGACCCAGATTTTCAACGAGGTCTTTCTTTCGCTCGGCAACGCCACCTCGATTCTGGTCGGGCAGGAGCTGGGTGCCAGCCGGATGGCCGGTGCCCGGCGGACCGCCTGGCGGATGATCACCCTGAGCGTGGCCAGCTGTGCGGTCATGGGTGTGGCCCTGACGCTGTGCAGTCCCATCATCCCACAGATCTACAACACCGAGGCGGAGATCCGCAGCCTGGCGTCCAGCGTCATCCGGATGGCGGCGCTCTGCATGCCGCTCTTTGCCTTTGCCAACGCCTCCTACTTCACGCTGCGCTCGGGCGGCAAGACGGTCATCACCTTCCTGTTTGACAGCTGCTATACCTGGTGCGTCAACATTCCGATCGCCTTTGTGCTGACCCGCTACACCGGGCTTTCCATCGTGCTGGTCTATCTGTTCGTCAACGCGGCGGATCTGATCAAGTGCATCATCGGTTTCATTCTGGTCAAGAAGGGCGTCTGGGTCAACAACATTGTGGCTCAGGAATCCTGAATTTCTTCTGCGGACAGGCTTGCAGCCTGTCCGCAGTTTTGCTATAATAGCCATTTGTTGAGCAACTTAGGATTTTAGGCTCCGCGGAGGTTCCGGATTCCAGTCCGGCCCCCGCGCAAACCGGTTCAAGGCTGGCGGTCTTGAAACCGGTCAAAATCTATCCGCCGGAGTGTAAGTATGAAAGAAAAGAAACTGTCCGTCCGAACCCTGGTCCGCTGCGCGATGATCGCCGCGGTCTACACCGTTCTCTGCCTGGTATTGCAGCCCTTCTCCTACGGCGCGGTCCAGGTCCGTGTGGCGGAGGCGCTCTGCCTTCTGCCGGTGTTCGGTGCCGAATACATTGTGGGTGTGACGCTGGGCTGCCTGCTGGCCAACCTGCTGGGCTCCACGATGGTGGACGTGGTCTTCGGGACCGCCGCCACGCTGGTCGCCTGCCTGGTGACCTACTCCCTGCGCAACATCCGCTGGAAGGGCCTGGCCATTCCGGCCTCTTTTCCGCCCGTTGTGTCCAACGCGCTGATCGTCGGTGCGTTTGAGATCACGGTGTTCTTCTCCGATGTCGCCCCCACCGCCACGATGGCCCTGTTCAATGCCTTGACCGTGGGCCTGGGCGAGATCATCAGCTGCACCATCCTGGGTGTGGCACTGGTCCGCCTGATCGAATCCAATGAAGGACTTCGCAAAGTGTTTGCAGACGAATAATCAAAGGAGCTGCCATGTGCCCTGAACTTGTTTTGTGGGATTGGAACGGGACCCTGCTGGATGATGTGGACCTGTGTGTGGATGCGCTCAACCGTCTGCTTGCCGCGTACCACTATCCCCAGCACTACACCAAACCCCAGTACCGTGAGATCTTCGGGTTTCCCGTGGAGGACTACTATCGCCGCGCGGGGTTTGATTTTGAAAAGGACCCGTTTCCGGTTCTGGCCGAAAGCTACATGCAGGATTATCTGCCGGCTTCGGCCGCCTGCCCGCTGGCACAGGGCACCCGGCAGGCGCTGGAACTCTTCCGTCAGGCCGGGGTCCGGCAGGTGATTCTGTCGGCGTCCCGGCTTCCTACCCTGGAATGGCAGGTGTCCGAACGGGGCATCCGTCCGTATTTTGACTGTCTGCTCGGGCTCGATGACATCTATGCCAAGAGCAAAGTTGCCGTGGGGCTCGACTTTTTGCAGCGGGAAGGCTTTGCGCCGGACCGCGCCGTGATGATCGGGGATTCCCTGCATGATGCCGAGGTTGCCCGGGCGCTCGGAGTGCACTGCGTGCTGCAGTGTTCGGGCCACCAGAGCCGCGGGGTGTTGCAGACCGCCGGGGTGCCGGTCCTGGACAATGTGCTGCAGGCCGCCCGGTATTGTCTGGCCGAAATGCCGTAAGGAGTGTAAAAGCAATGAACGACCGTGTAAAAGGTGCGTTTCTGACCATGTTCGGCGGTGCCTGCTGGGGCATCTCGGGCTGTGTGGGGCAATATCTCTTCACACGGCAGAACATGGATTCCACCTGGCTGGTGCCCATCCGGCTCGGGCTGGCGGGGCTGCTGCTCTGCGGTTACTACGGGCTGCGCAACTGGCGTCAGCTCATAGATCCCTGGCGGACGCTGCGCAATGCGCGGGATCTCGTGATCTACGGGCTGGCCGGCGTCAGCTGCTGCCAGTTCCTGTACTTCCTGACCATCCAGCTTTCCACCGCCGGGGTAGCCACCATCCTGCAGGACCTGTCGCCGGTGCTGATTCTCGGCGTGACCTGCTGGCAGGCCCGGCGGCATCCGCAGGTGTTTGAGCTGTTCAGCGTCGTGCTGGCGCTCGTCGGCGTCTTTCTGCTGACCACCCACGGCAGTCTGACCGACCTGGCGGTCTCCCCGGCCGCCCTGCTGTCCGGCGTTCTCAGCGCCGTCTGCGTGGTGATCTACACGGTCTGGCCACGCCGTCTGCAGCAGCAGTACCCCACCCCGATGCTGCAGGGCTGGGCTTTCCTGATGGGCGGCACCGCGTTTTCGCTGCTGTTCCGTCCCTGGCAGGTCCACTACCATCCCACCACCGCAGGGCTTATTGGCATTGCGGCGGTGGTGCTGATCGGCAACGTGCTGGCCTTCAGCTCCTACATGAGCGGCGTCAAGCTGATCGGACCGACCCGCTCGAGCCTGTACAGCTTTGCCGAGCCCGTGACGGCGGCGATCATCAGCACAACGGTGCTGGGTTCGGCCTTCACGCCGTGGGATGCCCTCGGTTTTCTCTGCATCTTCCTGATGCTGGTCCTGCTGTCGCTGCGGCATGAGCCCGCCGTGCAAACAACAGGTCAAAAATCCTAAAAACTTCCGAAAATACACCCGCGCGGGTTTGACAGCATTGCCCGCACGGGTGTATTATATTACAGTGTATCAAAGTGACCCGACGATACGTTCCATACGCCGCAGCGCGGCAGAAAATACAGGTGTTTGTCTATGTCTTTTATGGAAAAACTGTTCGGTACGTTTTCCGACAAAGAACTGAAACGGATTCAGCCCATCGCCAAGAAGGTCCTGGATCTGGAACCCGAGATGCAGAAGCTCTCCGATGAGGAACTGCAGGCCAAGACCCCTTATCTGAAAGAGAAGCTCCAGAACGGCGCCACTCTGGATGACATCCTGCCCGAAGCCTTTGCCGTCTGCCGTGAAGCGGACTGGCGTGTGCTGGGCCTGAAGCCCTATCCGGTCCAGATCATCGGCGGCATTGTGCTGCACCGTGCCTGCATCGCCGAGATGCAGACCGGCGAAGGCAAGACGCTGGTCGCCACGATGCCGGTCTATCTGAATGCTTTGACCGGCGAGGGCGTCCATGTCGTGACCGTCAACGATTACCTGGCCAAGCGCGACAGCGAGTGGATGGGCAAGGTCTACCGCTTCCTGGGCCTGAGCGTCGGTCTGGTCATTCATGACGTGCCGCCGGCCGAGCGCCGCCGCGCCTATCTGGCCGATGTCACCTACGGCACCAACAACGAATTCGGTTTTGATTACCTGCGCGACAACATGGTCGTCTACAAGGCGAACATGGTCCAGCGCGGTCACGCCTACGCCATCGTGGACGAGGTGGACTCCATCCTGATCGATGAAGCCCGTACCCCGCTGATCATCTCCGGCAAGGGTGAGGATTCCAGCGTCATGTACAAGCGCGCCGACGACTTTGCCAAGACGCTGAAGAAGTCCGTCATCGTCGAGCTGGACGACAAGGTCGAGGCCGACGATCAGGTGGACGGCGACTATGTCGTGGACGAGAAGCACAAGACCTGCACCCTGACCGAGAGCGGCGTCAAGAAGGCTGAGGCCTGGTTCAAGGTGGACAACCTCTCGGATGCCGACAACATGACGCTGCGCCACTACATTGACGGCGCCATCAAGGCCCGCGGCGTCATGCACCGCGACACCGACTACATCGTCAAGGACGGCGAGGTCATCATCGTCGATGAGTTCACCGGCCGTCTGATGTACGGACGCCGTTTCAACGACGGTCTGCATCAGGCCATCGAGGCGAAGGAAGGCGTCCATGTGGCCGCCGAGAGCAAGACGCTGGCCACCGTCACCTTCCAGAACTATTTCCGTATGTACAAGAAGCTGGCCGGCATGACCGGTACCGCTTCCACCGAGGCGGACGAATTCAGCGAGATTTACGGTCTGCAGATCGTCAGCATTCCCACCAACAAGCCCCGCGCCCGCAAGGATCTGCCGGACTGCGTCTACAAGACCGTCAACGGCAAGTATGCGGCGGTCATCGAGCAGGTGGCCGAGTGCCATGCCAAGGGCCAGCCCGTCCTGGTCGGCACCGTCAGCGTGGAAAAGAGTGAGGCGCTGTCCAAGCTGCTCAAGAAGCGCGGCATCGAGCACAATGTGCTGAACGCCAAGCAGCATGAGCGCGAGGCCGAGATCGTTGCCCAGGCCGGCAAGCAGGGCGCCGTGACCATCGCCACCAACATGGCCGGCCGTGGTACCGATATCATGCTGGGCGGCAACGTGACCTATATGGCCAAGGCGGCGCTGCGCAAGGAACTGACCAAGAAACTCACGGCCGACCTGGAAGCGGTCAAGGATGAGTACGAGCACGCCAAGGCCCGCGCCAAGGCGCAGGGCACCGAGCTGCCCACCCCGCCCGAAACCGAGATCACGGCCCGGCTGGAAATGCTCCTGACCGAGTGCGACGGCCATGCCGACACCGACGACGCCGACATTCTGGCGGCGCGCAAGCGGTTTGACGAGCTGGTGGCCGAGTATGAGCCGGAGGTCAAGCGGGAAGCCGAGGCCGTGCGGGAAGCCGGCGGTCTGTTCATCATCGGCACCGAGCGGCATGAGAGCCGCCGTATCGACAACCAGCTGCGCGGCCGTGCCGGCCGTCAGGGTGATCCGGGTGCGTCCCGCTTCTTCCTGAGCCTGGAAGATGACCTGATGCGCATCTTCGGCGGTGAGCGTGTGCAGAATCTGATGGATTCGATGGGTCTGGATGACGATGTGCCGATCGAGAACAAGCTGATCACCAACTCCATCGAGAGCGCCCAGAAAAAGCTCGAGGCTTCCAACTTTGCGATCCGCAAACAGGTGCTGCAGTACGACGACGTGATGAACCAGCAGCGCGAGATCATCTACAAGCAGCGCCAGATGGTGCTGGACGGCGAGGACATCTCGGACAAGCTCCATGAGATGATGAAGGATTCCATCCATGAGAGCTGTGATTCCTTCCTGAACGGCGAGACCGCCGACGACTGGGATTTTGCCGCGCTGCGCCGTCATTATATGAACTGGCTCTGCCTGCCCACCGACTTCAACTACACGACCGAACAGCTCAACGAGATCACCCGCGAGGACGTCGAGAAGATGCTCTACGACCGCGGCATGAGCATTCTGGAAGCCAAGGAAAAGAAGTACGGTTCCAAGATGATGCGCGAACTGGAACGCATCTGCCTGCTGCGCAATGTGGACTCCAAGTGGATGGAGCACATTGACAACATGGACCAGCTCAAGCAGGGCATGGGCCTGCGCGGCTACGGCCAGCGCGACCCCGTGGTGGAGTACCGCATCGAAGGCTTTGCCATGTTCGATGAGATGATCGCGTCCATCCGTGAGGATGCCGTCCATATGCTGCTGACCATCGAGGTGCGCCAGCAGAATCAGGAGCCCAAGCGGGAACAGGTGGCCCAGCCCACCGGCGAGGGTGCGCCCCGTGCCGCCGGTGCCAAGGGCAGTGCTCCGGTGCGGGTGACCAAGATTGGCCGCAACGATCCCTGCCCCTGCGGAAGCGGTCTGAAATGGAAAAAGTGCACCTGCAAAGAATACCACCCCGATCTGTAAAACCCAAGGCGGTGTGCGTGGCACACCGCCTTTTTTGTGAGGTATGACTATGAAAGCACACATCCAACAGGAGCCGCGCTGCGCGCTGGTCTGGCGCGTCAGCCCCGGTTCGGCTGCCTATGAGGCGGTGGAACATGCCGCCCGCCCCTACCGCGTCAGGGTCCGTGCCGTCTCGGAGGAGGCGCTCGGCATGCGCATCGGGGATCTCTGCGCCGGGCGCACCGCCCAGACCGCAGGCGGCACCGCGCCGACCGAACTGCCCGCGCTGATCGTCAGCGGACTGCGCCATGACAACGGCGATCTGAATGCCTTTCTGGACGGGGTGCGCCGCGGCGGCGCCCAGTTCCCGCTGCGCGCCATGGTGACCGACACCAGCCGCGGCTGGACGCTCGAGACGCTGCTGACCGAGCTTTGCCGGGAGCATGAGGCCGTGGAGGACCCGACATGAGGGCCCCGGCCAGACTGACCGCAGCCCTGCTGGCGCCGCTGATGCTGCTGACCGGCTGTGCCCTGCCCTTCGGTTCCCGGACGCCGGAGCGCCGCACCGTGACCTGGTGGGATCTGTTTGACACCGTCACCGTCATCACCGGCTACACCGAGACCGAGGAGGAATGGGAGACCCAGACCCAGGCGCTGCACGACGATCTGCTGCGGTATCATGAACTGTACGACATCTACAACAGTTATGACGGTCTGGTCAACCTGGCGCAGGTCAATGCCCAGGCCGGCCAGGGGCCCGTGGCGGTGGGCAGCGAAATCCTTGACCTGCTGACCTTCGCCCAGGAGATGTACACCGTCACCGAGGGTGCCTGCAACGTTGCCGCCGGGCGGGTGCTGCGTCTGTGGCACGATGCCCGGGAGGCAGCCGGCGACGGCGGCGAGGTTTCGGCCGATCTTCTGCCCAAACAGGAAGATCTGGAAGCCGCCTCCGCACACTGCCGCATGGAGGACCTGATCGTGGACACCCAGGCGGGGACCGTTTCCTTCGCCGATCCCGAGATACAGCTGGATGTGGGCAGCATCGGCAAGGGATACGCGGTGGAACAGTGTGCCCGGGCAGCCGAGGCGCGCGGCCTGACCAGTGCCCTGCTCAATGTGGGCGGCAATGTGCGCGCCATCGGCACCAAGCCGGACGGCAGTCTCTGGACCGCCGGGGTGGACAATCCCTGGCCCGGGCAGGACGGCCAGTATGCCACAGCGAATTACATCGCGGCGGTGTCGCTGCAGCCCGGGCAGAGTCTTGTCATCAGTGGGGATTATCAGCGGTACTTCACGGTGGACGGGGTCCGCTACCATCACCTGATTGATCTGACAACGCTGCAGCCGGCGCGGTATATGAGCAGTGTGGCGGTGCTCTCCTCGGACAGCGGACGCGGGGATGCGCTCTCCACAGGGCTGTTCTGTATGCCGGTCGAGGAAGGCCGCGACCTTGTGGAGCGGCTGGACGGCGTCGAAGCCTTCTGGATGCTGCAGGATGAATCCACCCAGGCCAGCAGCGGCTGGACGGCGGATGCCTCCTGATCTGTTTCTAACAAAAAACTCCCGGGAACCGTCAGACGGTTCCCGGGAGATTTTTTGTGATCAGACTTTGTTGCCGTAGTCGCGGGCACCGTAGATGGCGGTGCCGATCCGGACGATGGTGGCGCCCTCGCGGATGGCGTCGGGATAGTCGCCGCTCATTCCCATCGAGAGAATGTCGAGGCGGCTGTCCGTCAGGTGACGGTCCTCCGCGCTGGTCAGCAGTTCCCGCATCCGGGCGAAAAAGCGCCGTGTCTCATCGGGCGACGCATCGGCCGGCGGAATGGCCATCAGGCCGCGGACGCGCAGATGCGGATGCGCCGCGGCGGCATCCAGCAGCGTCCAGAGCGTCTGGGGATCAATGCCGGACTTGGAGGCTTCGCCGCCGATGTTGATCTCGATGAGAATTTCCTGCACCAGACCCGCATGGGCGGCAGCGTTCTCGATCTTATCCAGCAGGCGCTCGCTGTCCACGCTCTCAATCAGGGCGGCGCGGCCCACCACCTTGTTGACCTTGTTGGTCTGCAGGTGACCGATGAAATGCCCCGGCTTGCCGCCATAGGCGCCCGCATCGGTCTTTTCCACCAGTTCCTGCACATGGTTCTCGCCGAACAGGTCGATGGGAAGGGCCGCACTGGCGGCAACCTCCTCGACCGTGCGGGTCTTGCAGGCCGCACAAAGCAGGATTTCGGCCGGGTCGCGGCCCGCTTCCCGGGCCGCCTGGGCCATCCGTTCCCGGATCACGGCCACATTTTCCGCCATCCGGGCGCGTTGTTCTTCGCTGATCATCCTTACATCTCCTCGTAGACGGCACGGCTGCCGCCGATATAGGGCGGACGGGTCCTGGCACAGATCAGCCAGGCCCGGCCGATCTGGTTCAGGCTCAGCCGCACCGGGACCGCCACCCGCTTGAGGTGCATCCCGATCAGCGTTCCGCCAATGTCCATGCCCGCCGATGCGCGGACCTCCTCCACCAGGACGGGGTCCCGGAAGGCCCGCCAGCAGTTGGTCGCCCAGCTGCCGCCCGCATGGGGCTGCGGCACCGCATTGACCTGCTCATATCCGTAGCGCTCGGCGGTTTCCCGCTCGATGACAATGGCGCGGTTGAGATGTTCACAGCACTGGGCGGCCAGTGCAATCTTCTGGGCGCGCAGGACCGGCAGGACACCGTCCAGCACGGCGCACGCGGCGTCCATGCTGCTGTCCTTGCCGATATGCCCGCCGACGATCTCGCTGCTGGAGCAGCCGATCACCAGAATATCACCGGGCCGCAGATGGGCTGCGCTGAGCAATTCTGTAACGGCCTGCCGTGCCTGCGCGGTGACGGCGGCAAGGTCCACTGTCTGTTCCCTGTTTTCCATGGGGTCCTTCCTCCTTATAATGCGCGGCATCCGGGCGGACTTCGGTGGTTACCGCTTGATGTCGTAGTTCATGTTCATCAGATTGCGGATGCTGTCCACGTCGTCGGTGATGTTGGCGTCGCCGTGGATCGTGTGCTTGATGGCCGAGCTGGCCACCGCAAAGTTGATCATGTCCATCGGCTTGTAGTTGTGCATCATCGCATAGATCAGGCCGCTGGCAAAGGCGTCGCCGCCGCCCACGCGGTCCAGAATGTTGAAGGTGAAGAGCTTGCTCTCGAAGGTATGGCCCTCGTACCACATGAAGGCCTTGAGGCTGTTCTCCGAGCCGGAATGTGCATAGCGGACATGGCGCGCAATGCACTTGAGGTTGGGATACCGCTCGATGAACGCCTGGAAAATCTCGTCCTGCTGCTCATAGCTGGGCTGCAGCGGCACACCGTCCTTGTAGTCGCCCTTGCTGTGGTCTTCCTCGTCGCGCCACAGATGGTACGGCTCGATGCCGAACAGCACATCCACATAGGGCAGGCACTGGGTGCAGTAGTCGCGGGCGGCCTCCCAGGTCCACAGCTGGCTGCGGAAGTTGCCGTCAAAGCTGACCGTCAGGCCCTTCTGCTTGGCAACCTGGAGACATTTCATGATGAACTCAGCGCAGTTGGGCGCCAGGGCCGGCGTGATGCCGGACAGATGCAGCCAGTCATAGCCGTCAAAGAGGGCATCCAGGTCCACCCGGTTCAGATCATACTCGGTGATGGCGGAATGCTTGCGGTCATAAGTAACTTTGCTGGGGCGGATGCCATAGCCGGTTTCCAGGTAATAGGTGCCGAGCCGGTGGGTCGGGGTATCCGCCGGTGTTGCCAGAATCATCGGCGTGCAGTGCACATCGTTGGAGCGCAGCCAGCGGACCGCACTCTTGCCCAGGCTGTTGTTGGGCACGACGCTGAAGAAGGTGCTGTCCACCCCCAGGTTGGCCAGCGCCAGCGCAATGTTGGCCTCACTGCCGCCATAGCTGGCTTCAAAACTGGAGGCCATGCGGATCTTTTCATAGTTGGGCGGGGTCAGACGGAGCATGACCTCTCCGATCGTGATGAATTTTGCGGGACTGTCGCTGTGCAGAAGCAATGGATTCGAGTGTTCCATATTCGATACCTCTTTTCCGAAGCCGCATCCGCGGCATTCTGTTCTTGTTCTTATTGTACCGTACTTTTCACCGCATTTCAACGGTATTTGTAGAAATAGCACACAGATTTTGTCCCCGTCCGCACCGTGCAAAATGCGGCTGCCCGCTCTTTACACCAACCGCAAAACAGGGTATAATAGAATGATTAAAATGTAGTATTGTGCCGTTTTGGCGTTGGATTTGCCGCACCTTGGGCGGCAGTTTCCGCCATGCGAAACTGGGAAGGGACGGATTGCCCGTGGGGCTGCAGAGCCTGCAATATTTTGTATATCTGGTGCTGGTGGCGGCGATGTATCTGCATCTGCCGGCCGTGATCCAGCCGCTCTTTCTGCTGGCCGCCAGCTGGGTGTTCTACGCCATGGCCATGCCGGCCATGCTGCCGGTCACGATTGCGCTGGCCGTCTTCACCTATCTGTGCGGGCGGGGCCTCGGCTGGCGCGGCGGCCGGCACAAAACGGCGTTCCTGCGTCTGGGCGTCGTGGGGACGCTGGCCGTGCTGGCCTTCTTCAAATACAACCGCCTGCTGCCGGTGACGGGCTGGCAGGGCATTGCCATGCCGCTGGGCATCAGCTTTTACAGCTTTGCGGCGATCTCCTATCTGATAGATGCGGCCCGGGGGGACTGCGAGGTCGAGACGGATTTTGTGACCTGTGCCCTCTTCCTGAATTTCTTTGCCACCGTCACCCAGGGACCGATCTGCCGAGCGGGTTCCCTGATGCCCCAGCTGCACACCGAACACCGTTTCGACGCGGCCCGCACCGTCCGGGCGCTGCGGCTGTATGCGCTGGGCGTGTTCAAGATGGTGGCCATCAGCGATGTGCTCGGCCTGCTCGTCGATGAAGTCTATCCGAACTACCGTGCGTACGGCGCCCCGATGCTGATACTGGCCACCGTGGCCTACACCTTCCAGCTCTACTTCAACTTTTCGGGCTACTCCGAGATCGCCCGGGCCACCGGTCTGGTGCTGGGGCTCGATCTGCCGGAAAACTTCAAAACGCCCTTCTATGCCACCAACTTTTCGGGATTCTGGAGCCGCTGGCACATCAGTCTGTCCTCCTGGCTGCAGGATTATCTCTTCATGCCGCTGGCCTGGGCGGACCTGGGCCGGTTCGGCCGGCTGCCCGCCGAGTTCTGCGTTTTCTGCGTCTTTTTCCTGTCGGGATTCTGGCACGGCAACACCGCCCCCTTCATTGTCTGGGGTCTGCTGCAGGCGCTCTACCGGGTCGGCGAGGAACTGCTGCACCGCCGTCTGGGCAAACCCAAGAAGAAAGCCCCGGCCCGCAAGCTGTGGGCCAAGCGTGCCGTGGTGTTCCTGCTGTGGAACATCAGCATGGTCTTTTTCTGCATCGGTTCCTCCTCGGCGTGCGGTGCGCTGGGGGTACGGGACGGCTTTGCACTGATCGGCCGCTGGGCAACGGGAGGCTGGTCTTTGCTGCGGCTGGCGTCCGAGCTGTACAGCGCCATCTACACCGGCTACTATGCCAACACCATCCTGGTGGCGCAGTACTGGGTCTTTGCGCTGATCGTGCTGGGGCTGGGGCTCTGGCTGGATCACCGGCGCAACTTCATCTACCGCAACAAACCCGCCGAGATCGCCCTGGCCGGGGAAAAGCACCGCACCGTGCTGTATCTGCTGCTGATCTGCCTGATTCTGGTGGGCTACATCATGCAGAGCGGCGGGTTCGGTTCCTCCGATTTCGGCATGTATGCAAACTTTTAACGGGGAAGGCGGTGCCCAACCATGAAAAACATTGTACGGAAACTGGCGCTGCTCTTCATCCCGGTGTATCTGTGGCTTGCCTTCTTTGTGGCCTTTGAGCCGAACAACTATTTCGGGCTCAAATCCTCCACGACCTCCAGCCAGCCGGTGGCCCGGGTCCGCGCCTATGAGCAGGACCCCGGCGAAAACCTCATCATCGGGGACAGCCGTCTGGCCCACCTGGACGGGGACCTGATCGAATCGGTGTCGGGCAGTGCGTGGCAGAACCTGGCATTCGGCGGCGCTTCGCTGCGGGAGAGCATTGATCTGGCCAACTATGTGCTGGATTCCGGCAACCCGGTTTCCCGGATTCTCTTTGAGCTGTCCTTCTACACGCTGAACACCCACTATGACACCGATCGTTTTTCGGTGCTGGAGGAGACGCTGCGCAATCCCGTGGCCTACTGCCTGAACCTGGAATACAACGTCAACGCCCTGACGGTTTTCATGGACACCGTCAAGGGCACGCCGGACACCATCGAATCCGGCGACTGGACCGAGGCCGACCATCTTGACGCGGACGGCAACCCGATTCCGCTGCACCGGAAACTCTATGAGTATCCGGCCATCATCACGCCCAAGTGCGAGAACTGGAGTTTCAACACCGAGGAGTGGGAGCGGTTCCTGCAGCTGGCCGGGCGCTGCGCCGAGGAGGGCGTGGAGCTGATTGTGGTGCTGCCGCCGATGGCGGACAATGTGCGCACCGAGGTCTGCGATGTCTACGGCATCACTGAAACGATGCAGGACGAAGTATTGCCCGCACTGCACCGCCAGGAGTTTGCCGTGCTGGACTATGAATGGAGCGAGAACTGCATCACCGACGATGACACGCAGTTCTTTGACGGTTTCCATCTGGATGAGAAATACGGACTGCCCGACTGGACCCGGGAACTGTTCGGGGACATCGGCAGCCTTGCATCGTGAGGGTTTGAACATTGGATTTTCTGATACTGTATGAACATACCGTGCGGGAGTACGAGAGCGACCTGCTGCTCAAGCTGGAACTGGAACGCCGCGGCTATTCGGTCGAGATCCGCCAGCTGCTGGACCCCAAACATCTGCGCCTGTTCGGGCGGGACAAGCCCGAGGTACTGGTGGCCAGCTGCATGTATGACAACGAGGCCATCAACAGCCATGTCTACAACAACATCGGCCGCTGCAACAAGATCGTCAACCTGCACTGGGAACAGATGCTCTCCGACACGCAGGAGGAGGGCGACTGGTTCAACATGAACGGCAACGCCAAACGCTGCATCCAGACCTGCTGGGGCAAGCGCACAGCCCGGCGTCTGCAGGAGCACGGCATGGACCCCAAGAACACGCCGGTGACCGGTGCCGTCATGATGGATTTTCTGCGCCCCGAATTCAAGGGGTATTTCAAGGACAAGGCCGCCCTGTGCCGGGAATTCGGTCTGGCCCCCGAAAAACAGCTGCATCTGTACATCTCGAGTTTCGGTTACGCAAGCATGTCGGATGCCGAGGTGGCGGAGCTGTCCCGGATGGCCGGAACGGATTTTTCGGGCTTTGCCCGGACCAACCGCATCTCGATGCAGCAGACGCTGGACTGGTTTGACCGGTATCTCGCGGACCATCCCGAGGTGGAACTGGTCTACCGCCGCCATCCCAGCGAGTGGAACAGTCCCGCGCTGGAACAGCTGGCCGCCCGCCGGCCCAACTTCCATGTGATCTTTGCCGACTCGGTCAAGCAGTGGATTGTGGCGGCGGATTCCATCTCGATCTGGATGAGCACCGCCATTGCGGAGGTCTACATGGCCGGCAAGAGCTGCCATATCCTGCGCCCGGTGCCCATCGAGCACGAATATGACCCCGTGATCTACAAGGGCGCCCGGTATGTGACGGACTACGAGGGCTTTGTCGCCGCGATGGCACACCCCAATCCGCCCTTCCCCATTGCCCGCGAGGTGATCGAGGGCTACTTTGACCCCTCCGACCGGCCCGCCTATCTGCGGATGGCGGATCTGCTCGAGGATGTCTACCGCAACCCGCCCCGGGATGAACCGATGGGAGAGGGTTTCAAGCCCCATTTCAACGTGCTGAAATTTGTGGCGCTGGCCGGGGTCCATGCGTTGTACCGGCATCACTGGGAACCGCGGAAGGTGTTCGCCTTCTGTCCCCCGCTGGCGGATTTTGCCCAGCGGATCTACGGTTATGTGGACAAGGCTTACATCTCCCCCGAGGAGGTCAAACGCATGACGGAGCGCATTCGTCCGTTCGTCCGTTCAGCTGAATAAAAAGGAGCGTGCCATGCCGGACCATAAGAAGGAAAGCTTTGTGGGCAATGTGATGAAATACTCCATTGCCACCTATCTGGGCTTCATCATTTCGGGCCTGGCCCTGATCATCAAGGGGGTACTGCCGTCCGAAAGCTACGCCGTGCCCGCCTCGTTCATGGCGTACACGATGTCGCTGATGAATGTGGGCATGCTCGGGCTGGACCAGAGTCTGCTCCGCTTTTACCGGGAGCCGCCCGCCGGCACCACGGGGCGGGAGATGTTCACCGCCTGTACCAGGCTTTCGGTGCTGGTCATGATCGTGGTGGGCGGCATCGGCTCGGTCTTTTTCTCAGGACCGCTGGCCAGGGCCTTCGGTCTCGGCGCGGACGGCGGGTCGCTGGTTCCCTTCCTGTTCCTCAACGCCGCGCTGTATATGTTGGTGCGGTACCTGAACGTACTGCTCCGGCTCGAGAACAACGTCCGCGCCTACACGACCGAGACGCTCTGGATGCAGGCGTGTCTGAACCTGATCTATCTGCTGCCCGGCTTTTTCACCCACGACGCCCGCGTCTTTGTCCTCGGCGCCGTGATGAGCTTTGCGGGCGTGGCGGCCTTCTACTGGCGGCGCGCCATGAAGGCACAGCCTGCCGATGCCCGGCCGGCTCACCGCCTTCCCGCCCTGACCATCTATCGCTCCGCCCTGCCCTACGGCATCGTGCTGGCGCCGGCTGCCATCCTGATTCCGCTGTATCAGGCCATCTGTCTGTCCTTCCTGGCTTCCTACACCACCAAGGCCGAGCAGGGGTCCTTTGTCTTTGCCTACACGCTCGCCCAGCTGGTCACAACGGTGCAGGCGGGATTTTCCACCTACTGGGGGCCGTATGTCTACGCCAACTACCGCACCGAACAGGAGCGCATCGGCCGCGTGCATGATCTGCTGAATTTCCTCATTTTCGGGTTCTTCTGTCTGCTCATCATGTTTGAGGACATCATCTTTGTGATCTTCCCCAGCAAATCCGCCTGTCTGTCCTATTTTCCGCTGATGATGCTCGCGGTGGTGTTTGCCATCCTCTGCGAGGGCACCGTCTACGGCAACACCATCGCCCGGCGGCCCTACCACGATACCATCGGCACCGCGGTGGGCGTTGCGGCGGATCTCGCGTTCTGCTCGGTCCTGGTCCCGCAGTACGGGTCGCTGGGTGCAGCGGCGGCACTGGTCGCGGCCAACGCCTCGATGTTTTTGTACCGCACGGTCACCGGCCAGTATTACTACCGCACGGTGCCCAGTTACAGCCGGACGGTCTGCGGTTTCCTGCTGGCTCTGGCGGCGGCCGCCGTCGGTGTGCTGTTCGCCCGGCAGTTTGTGGTCAAATTCCTGCTGACCGGCGCCATTCTGTTTGTCTACTGCAACCTGTACCGTGTCCAGCTCTCCAAGCTGTGGCAGCTCGGGATGGGTATTCTGCGCAAACTGTTGCATAAATCCTAATAGACTGCGGCATTTACGGAAAGGTCTGAATCGCATGAAGCATTGCGGCACCATGGAACTTGTGACACAGCGTCTGGTTCTCCGGCGGCTGACATCCGATGACTGTGATATGATGTTCGGCAACTGGGCCGGGGACCCCGCCGTGACGGAATACCTGCGGTGGGACGCACACCGTGACTGGATCGTCACCATGGAATATCTGAATGAGATTGTCAAACAATATGCCCGGCCGGATTTTTACGACTGGGGCATCTGCGACCGTTCCACCGGCGTGCTGATGGGCAGCATCAGCATCACCCCGGCAGAGCGGTGTGAACGGGAACAACCCTACATCTGGAAAAATGTCAAGACCGAGCTGCTGGGTGAGATGTGGCAGATCGGCTATGTGCTGGGCCGGAAATGGTGGGGCCAGGGCCTGGCGACGGAGGCTGCCGCCGCTGTGCGGGATTACTGGTTCGGCACGGTGGGGGCACCCTGGCTGGCGGGATTTCATGCCTCCCGCAATGTGGCCAGCAGCCGCGTCCTGGCCAAGACCGGATTTCACTACGACCACGACACGGTCACCCACCGCTTTGACGGCACCGAGGTTCCCAGCCTGGCCTGGTATCTGCTGAACCCCGGCACCGTACCGCAGAAGGAGTAAACAATGGAAGAAATCACGCTGGATTTTCCCCTTTCGGAGGCCCCCGCCGGGCAAAAGACGCTCCGCGACGATCAGCCGCCGGTGCGCACGGTACTGCTGGCGCTGGACCAGGGCCGGTTTGACGCGCAGCGGAGTCTGGACGAGCTGGCAGCCCTGGCCGAGGCCAACGGCATGGAAGTTGTGGCGACGGTGACCCAGAAGCGCAGCACGCCGGAAGCGGCCACCATGCTGGGCGAAGGCAAGGTCGAGGAGGCCCGCCTGGTCTGTCTGAACACCGACGCCGAGGCCGCCGTATTTGACGGCGAGCTGACCGGCAGCCAGATCCGCAACCTGAGTTCCGCCCTGGGTGTGGAGGTACTGGACCGCACGATGCTGATTCTGGAGATTTTCCGTGCCCGGGCCACGACCAACGAAGGCAAGCTGCAGACCGAGCTGGCGACGCTGCGTTACCGGATGCCGCGTCTGCAGGGTCTGGGCGAAGTGCTGAGCCGCCAGGGCGGCGGCGGTGGCGGTGGCGGCGGCGCCCGCCGCGGTGCCGGCGAGACCAAGCTGGAGCTGGACCGGCGGTATCTGCGCAGCCGCATCGAGAAGCTCGAAGAGCGCCTGCGGGAGCTGCAGAAACGCCGCGAGGAGACCCGCCGTGCCCGGCGCAAGAACGGCGTTCCGGTGATTGCCCTGGTCGGCTACACCAACGTGGGCAAGAGCAGCCTGACCAACGCGCTGTGCGGGGCGGAGATTTTTGAGGCCAACATGCTGTTTGCAACGCTGGACCCCACGGCCCGCAAGCTGACGCTGCCCAGCGGGCTGCAGGTTATTCTGATCGACACGGTCGGCTTTGTGAGCCGGCTGCCCCATGATCTGGTGGACGCCTTCAAGAGCACGCTGGAGGAAGCCGCCTGTGCCGACATCATCGTCAAGGTGGCCGATGCCAGCGACAGCGAGGCCGCCGAGCAGCTGAGCGTAACCGATGATGTGCTGAACAGTCTGGGCTGCAGCGACATTCCCCAGATTGTGGTGTACAACAAATGCGACCGCACCGGGGTGGCCCCCTATGACCCCGATGTTCTGCTGGTCAGCGCCAAAACGGGGTTCGGTCTGGACACACTGTGTGCCCGGCTGGATGAGATTCTGGCGCATCGGGTGCGCACCGTGGAGGTGCTGCTGCCCTATGACAAACTTTCCCTGGCCGATGTGTTCCGCACACGCGGCAGCGTACTGGCCGAGGAATACCGCAGCGACGGCGTCTATTACAAGGCGACCGTCAAGGTGGAGGATCTCCATCTGGTGGAGCCCTATCTGCTCTGACCGGGTCGTTTTCATACCAAGAATACAAAAAAACAGCTTCGGTTCCGGGATTCCGGTTCCGAAGCTGTTTTTTATGGTCGCAGCATCAGCTGTGTTTGTAATAGTTGATCAGGCAGCCGTCCGCCAGAATCTGGCGTTCCGCATCGGTCAGGGCACCCAGCCGCACCGTGAAGGCGGTGACGGTGCCGTCCGGCTTGACGGCCACGGCGGGCATGGTGTCGGCGGCCTCGAGCAGTGCACGGCGCACACCGGGCAGGAAGACGTAATCCCCCACCGCAAACACCGAGGGGGCCTCCACCAGGAAGGGCAGCATGCCCCAGTTGATGCAGTTGGAGCGGTAGCGCTTGGTGGCGTACTCCCGTGCAAAGTTGGCCGCGCCGCCCAGCACACGCTGGCAGCTGGCGGCCTGCTCACGGGCCGAACCGTCGCCGGGCTTGTTGGCAAAGATTGCCGAACCGATGTTGGTCGCCGCCGCGTCCGCGGTATAGCCCGCAGCCTGCAGCGCCGCATAGACCTTGCGGATTTCCTCGGGCATCTGGCCGTTCAGGCGCTCGCCGTCCAGGGCCTTGACCGCCTTGGCCGCCGGGACATAGCCGGGGTCCTTGCGGGAGAGCGTGAATTCGGCCAGGCGCAGCGGATTGGAGCGGAAGGAGGAAGTCTCACCGGAAGGAATCAGCTCGTCCGTCGTCGTGACGGGGTCGGTGATATAGCTGACCAGCTTGACCAGCAGATCCTCGCTGAGGGAGGGCTGCTCGGGCCAGTCCTTGATGTTGGGGCCGAAGCGCAGTTCACATTCCGGCTCGGGTTTGCCCCAGCCGTCGTACACGCGCTTGTCGTAGACGCCCTGCTCATAGTGGTAGGCCGGGCAGACAAAGTCCTCGGTGCAGACCTCGCTGGCCGCCGTGAGGACGCCACCGTTGGCCGCCGTGGCGGCGATGGAACGGGCATCCATCAGGGCTACGCCGGCAATCTGTCCCTCGCCGGGCTTGGAGCCTTCGCGGTTCGGGAAGTTGCGGGTGGTGTGGCGGATGCTGAATTCGCCGTTGGCCGGGGTATCGCCCGCGCCGAAGCAGGGGCCGCAGAAGCATTCCCGGAAGATGCCGCCCGCCGACACGATATCGGCCACCGCACCGTTGCGGACCAGTTCCAGATAGGTGGGCATGCTGTCGGGATAGGCGCTGAACTTGAACTCGCCGTTGCCGCAGCTCTTGCCGCGCAGGATGCTGGCCACGGCGCAGAGGTTTTCAAACGTGCCGCCCGCGCAGCCCGCCACAATGCCCTGATCCACCACGATGCTGCCGTCGGGGCGCACCTTGCTGACCAGGTCCATCCGGACCTTGCCGTTGAGCTGCTCATTGGCACGGGTCTCGATCTCATGGAGCAGATCCCGGGCGTTCGCCTTGAGTTCCCGGATCGGGTAGGCATAGCTCGGGTGCATCGGCAAGGCGATCATGCATTCCACGGTGGACAGATCCAGCTCGATGCAGCCGTCGTAGTAGGCCACGTCGGCGGGTTTGAGTTCCTTGTATGCCTCGGGACGGCCATGGCCGGCCAGATACTCCTCGGTGACGCTGTCGGTCTGCCAGATGCTGGACCAGCAGGTGGTCTCGGTAGTCATGCAGTCAATGCCGTTGCGGCAGTCCGCCGACAGGTTCGCCACGCCGGGGCCCACAAACTCCATGACCTTGTTCTTCACATAGCCGTTGGCGTAGGTCGCACCGACCAGTGCCAGCGCAACGTCATGGGGGCCGACGCCGGGGTTCAGTCTGCCGGTCAGGTAGACGCAGACCACCCCCGGATAGGCCATGTCGTAGGTGCGTCCGACCAGCTGCTTGGCCAGCTCGCCGCCGCCTTCACCCACCGCCAGCGTGCCCAGCGCACCGTAGCGGGTATGGGAATCCGAACCGAGAATCATCCGGCCGCAGCCGGCCATCCGCTCACGGTTGTAGCTGTGGATGACCGCCATGCTCGGCGGAACATAGATGCCGCCGTATTTGTGCGCCGCCGAGAGGGCAAACTGATGGTCGTCCTCATTGATGGTGCCGCCCACCGCGCACAGCGTGTTGTGGCAGTTGGTCATGACATAGGGCAGCGGGAACTTCTCCATGCCGGAGGCGCGCGCCGTCTGGATGATGCCCACATAGGTGATGTCGTGGGATGTCATGGAATCAAACTTGATGCGCAGGTCCTTCATGTCCGGGGCCGTGTTGTGGGCCTTGAGGATGCCGTAGGCGATGGTGCCGCGGCGGGCCTCCTCCTGCGTCACATGGGCGGGCGCGGTATCGGTGAGCTTGCCGTTGACAAGATACACACCGGAATCATGCAATTTCATTGGGGTCCTCCCTTTCTTACAGACGTGCGGCCACCGCGTCGGTGAATTCCGTGGTGGAAGCCGTGCCGCCGATGTCGGCGGTGACCAGCTTGCCTTCCGCTACCTGGGCCTGGATTGCGGCGTTGAGCCGGGCGGCCTTGTCGGTCATGCCCAGATCGTTGAGCATCATCGCAAACGCCATCAGGATGGCCGAGGGGTTGGCACGGTTCTGGCCGGCAATATCGGGGGCCGAGCCGTGGACGGCCTCATAGATGCGGGCGCCGTCGCCGATGTTGGCGGAGGGAGCAAAGCCCAGACCGCCCACCAGACCGGCGCACAGATCGCTGATGATGTCGCCGTACAGGTTGGGCGCCACCAGCACGTCAAACTGTTCGGGCGCCTGGACCAGCTTCATGCACAGCGCGTCGATGATGCAGTCGTTCGCCTCGATGGTCGGGTACTGCTTGGCCACCTCGCGGAAGGTGGAGAGGAACAGACCGTCGGTCAGCTTCATGATGTTGGCTTTGTGCACCGCCGTGACCTTCTTGCGGCCGTTGGCCAGGGCATACTCAAAGGCAAAGCGGCAGATCCGCTCGCTGGCCGGGCGGGTGATGAGCTTGACGCCGTTGGCGATGTCGTCGTTGAGCATGTATTCAATGCCCTTATAAAGGTCCTCGGTGTTCTCCCGCACGATGACCAGGTCTACCTTATCAAACCGGGTGGGCACACCGGGCAGCGTGCGGACCGGGCGCAGGTTGGCATAGGTGGAGAAACGCTGGCGCAGCTGCACATTGATGCTGCGGAAGCCCTTGCCGATGGGCGTTGCCGTGGGTCCCTTGAGGGCCCAGCCGCACCGCTCGATGGCGTCCAGCGTGCCGGGTTCGAGCAGTTCGCCGTGCTCGGCCGCATATTCGGCGCCGGCCTGGAATTCCTGCCATTCGATGCCGGTGGAGAGAACTTCGGAGATTTTGCGCACGCTCTGTGCGATTTCCCGGCCGATACCGTCGCCGGGGATCAAAACAGCCTGCATGATGGTTGCCCCTTTCCTGCTTGTATCAAAAAAGTTTGTTTGTATAGTTCAACAGTTTGAGTATACCCATTTTGTGCGCCCTTGTCAACGAAATTCTTTTAAGTTGTAGGCGTATAGTCGCCCAAAAAACTTAATAAAATAAAGATCCCACAGAGGATAAAACATCTTAATTTAAGATTCAGGCTTGACGGAACGGAAAAAATACTATAGAATTTAGACATTCAGTACTTTAACTTAGCAAAGCGGCCTGTCCCGGGCCCTGGCGGGCAGCAGGCAGACAGGCAACACAAGACGGAAGGCTGCGGTCTTTCCCGACGGAAACAGGAGGCGGAAAGTATGTATTATCCCGATGTGCCGGCGCTCGATCCGGAAGATATTGAACTGCTCTGCAAAGAGTATATTGCACACAACGAGCACCTTGACCCCCATGTGGCAGACCGCCTGGGTGTCAAGCGCGGCCTGCGCAATCCCGACGGCACCGGTGTGCTGGCGGGCATCACCAATGTTTCCAGCGTCATCGGCTATGAGAAGATGGCGGAAGGTACCATCCGGCCCATTCCTGGGCGGCTGGTTTACCGCGGCATTGACATTGACACGCTGGCCGAGGAAGCCGACCGCTCCGACCGGTTCATGTTCGAGGAGGTCGTGTGGCTGCTGCTGTTCGGCTCCCTGCCCACGCGGGATCAGTATGCCCGGTTCTGCAAGCTGCTGGATGAGCACCGGGAACTGCCCCACGGCTTTGCGGACGACATGATCATGAACTCCCCTTCCCCCAACATCATGAACAAGATGGCGCGCAGCGTGCTCTCGATGTACAGCTACGATGAGCACGCCGACGACCTGAGCCTGCCCAACATCCTGACCCAGAGCATCAACCTGATTGCCGAGATGCCCACCATGATGGTCAATGCCTACCAGATCAAGCGCCGCGTGTATGACCGGGACAGCATGTATTTCCATCTGCCCATCGCGGGACAGAGCACCGCGGAGCACATCCTGAGCACCTACCGCGCCGACCAGAAGTTCACCCACGAGGAAGCGCGGCTGCTGGACCTCTGCCTGCTCGTTCATGCCGACCACGGCGGCGGCAACTGCTCGACCTTCACCACCCGTGTGCTGTCCAGCTCGGGCACCGACACCTATGCCGCCATCTCGGCGGCCATCGGCGCCCTCAAGGGCCCCAAGCACGGCGGCGCCAACCTGAAGGTCATGCACCAGCTGGACTACATCCTGGCCAATGTGCAGCGGCCCGATGACGACGATGAGGTGCGGGAGTTCCTGCGCAAGATCCTGCGCAAGGAAGCCGGCGACGGCAGCGGTCTGATCTACGGCATGGGCCACGCCGTGTACACGCTGAGCGATCCCCGCGCCCAGATTCTCAAAGAGCACGCGCGTCATCTCGCCTATGACAAGGGCTATGACGAGGAATACGAGATGCTGTGCAGCATTGAGCGTCTGGCGCCCCAGGTCTTTGCCGAGGAGAAACACGGTCCCAAAAAGGTCTGTGCCAACGTGGACCTGTTCAGTGGCCTGATCTACCGGATGCTGGGCATCAGCGAGGACCTGTACACGCCGCTCTTCGCGATTGCCCGTGTGCCGGGCTGGTGCGCGCATCGTGTGGAGGAAGTGGAGTACGCCAACCGCATCATCCGGCCGGCCTACAAATATCTGGGCGACGAGCAGCCCTATATCCCGCTCGATCAGCGGTAATGCAAAAAGCGCCTTCCCGGCCGGGAAGGCGCTTTTTTTCGGAATTCAGACAATGTAGCCGCCGCTGCGCAGCAGGAAGATCCAGCCCGTCACCGTCAGGGCCGAAAGAAGGGTCGTGGCCGCGACAGTGCTGGCCGTCAGGACGCCCTCATGCCCCATATTGCGGGCCATGACGTAGGCGCTGGGGGTGGTGGGGCTGCCCAGCATGATGAGCAGGGCGACGAGCTGCTGGTCCCGGAATCCGATCCGGATGGCAAGCGGCAGGAAGATGCCGGTCAGGATCACGAGCTTGCAGGCCGAGGCCGCCAGCGTGGGGGCCAGCTTCTGGATGGCGCGGGTGCCCTCGAAGGCAGCGCCGATGGAGAGCAGTGCCAGCGGCGTGGTCAGCCCCGAGAGGCTGGTCAGCGTTTTCTGCACGAGGGTGGGCAGCCGGAAGGGCAGCAGGCTGTACAGGGTGCCGAACACGATGCCCAGCAGAATGGGGTTGGACAGCACCCGGCGCAGCAGGTCACCGAGCCGGATTTTGCCCTGCTGGGCGGGGCTTTCCAGCGTCAGGATGACGACCGCAAAGATGTTGAAGAGCGGCACGCTGCCCAGGATCATCAGCGGCGCCATGCCGGAGGTGCCGTACATATTCTGAATGAAAGCCACGCCCAGAATGGCGGCACTGCTGCGGTAGGATGCCTGCACGAACTCGCCGGTCAGGGAACGGTCCGGCAGGAACCGCCGGGCCAGTGCCCAGATCACAAGAATGGCCACCGCGGTGGCAGCCGCACAGTACAGCACAAACCGCCAGTCAAAGTCGTGGGTCAGATCGACCGACCCCATGTCACAGAAAAGCATGACGGGCAGTGTGACCCGGAACACCAGCTTGTCCGCCGTGTCACAGAAAGAGCGGGGCAGAAAACCGATCTGCCCGAGTCCCCATCCCACGACCATCAGCAGAAAAATCGGCAGTGTGGAATTCAGGCTGAATATCAGATTGTCCATCTTAAGGATCTCCCCTTTCCCCGTCGGCGGAATACCGACGGGATTCAGTATAGCACATTCCCGCCGGGTTTTCCATCCTGCAATGGCCGGCGGGCAGGAAGTTCTTGCCGCGGCTTGCATCCCGGGCGGTTTTCTGCTATAATAATTTGAAGTATGATGGGGAGGTATGGGAAATGCTGTTGCGGATGAATCCTGCGTTTGCCCTTCTCCTGCTGTTTCTATTCGGAAAAAAGAGGCATTGCCGGACATTGCGGTAGTGCCTCTTTTTTTGGGGAATCCTTCCCCATATACCAAAGGAAAAATAGAGGAGGATGTTTCACATGAGTGAGAAAGTCGATTACTCCAAGGGCATTTACGATGCCCGGCAGCTGGGCAAGCCCCGGATGCTGATTCTGGGCGCGCAGCACATGTTCGCCATGTTCGGTGCCACCGTTCTGGTGCCGCTGCTGACCGGTCTGAGCGTCTCCACCACCCTGCTGTGTGCCGGTCTGGGCACGCTGCTCTTCCACCTGCTGACCAAGGGCAAGGTTCCTGCCTTCCTGGGTTCCAGCTTTGCGTATCTGGGCGGTTTTGCCATTGTCAACAACAACGGCGCCAACCCTGAAAACCTGCCCTACGCCTGCGCGGCGGTCGCCTTCTCGGGCCTGCTGTATGTCGTGGTCAGCCTGCTGATCTCCACCTTCGGCATCCGCCGCATCATGCGGTACTTCCCGCCCGTGGTCACCGGCCCCATCATCATCGCCATCGGCCTGATCCTGGCCCCGTCCGCCATCAGCAACTGCGAGACCAACTGGCTGCTCGCCTTCGTGGCGCTCGCCGTGGTCATCATCTGCAACATCTGGGGCAAGGGCATGGTCAAGATCCTGCCCATCCTGCTGGGCGTCCTGGTCAGCTATGTGGTTGCCCTGATCACCGGCGCCGTGGACTTTGCGCCCATCGCCGAGGCCGGCTGGATCGGCTTCCCCGTCCACAAGGATGCCATGGGCCTGTTTGCGATTGACGGCAGCGAGAAGTTCATCAGCGCCCTGTTCACCATCATGCCCATCGCCATTGCCACGATGATGGAGCACATCGGCGACATTGCCGCCATCAGCGCCACCACCGGCAAGAACTATATCCGTGATCCCGGCCTGAACCGCACGCTGCTGGGCGACGGTCTGGCCACCACCATGGCCGGCCTGCTGGGCGGCCCCGCCAACACCACCTACGGCGAAAACACCGGCGTGCTGGCCCTGACCAAGATCTACGATCCCCTGGTCATCCGCATCGCGGCCGTCTTTGCCTGCATCCTGAGCTTCTGCCCCAAGTTTGAGGCGGTCATCAACACGATTCCCGCCGGCATCATCGGCGGCATCAGCTTCGTGCTGTACGGCATGATCTCCGCCATCGGCGTGCGCAACGTGGTGGAGAATCAGGTGGACTTCACCAACTCCCGCAACCTGATCATCGCCGCCGTCATCCTGGTCTGCGCACTGGGCTTCAACTCGGTGGGCGGCATCACCTTCACGATTGCCGGTGTCTCGGTCACCCTGTCCGGCCTGGCCATCGCCGCGCTTGCCGGCATTCTGCTGAACGCCATCCTGCCCGGCAACGACTATGAGTTCGATTCCACCGAAAACACCGGTGAAAGCGCAAGCCTGCGCGTCTGATAAGGAGCTGTCATGCCGAATTCTCTGACCGCTGCGGATTTTCAGTCTCTCCGGATGCAGTACAAGAACACCCGGACCGAGGAGGAAATTCCCTGCACCATTGAACACAATTTTAAGGACGGACGGATGGTGGATCACTATTTCGTCGTGCCTGCGCCGTCTTTCTGGCAGGATGAGGCGGTGCGCGGACTGGGCACCGTCGAGAACCTGCTGTTTCTGCAGCAGGACGACGGCGCGCCCTGGCACATCCTGCTGCACGAACCCGCGATGGTCCGGGAAGTCACGTTTGAGATGCCGGACGCGGAGTTCCGCAAACTGCTGGATGCCAACCATCTGATTCTGCCCGGAGAACCCGGTTTTGTGATGCCGTAGCCACAAGAAACCTTTTCCATTTGCGAATTTTTTTGGGCATTGTGCGCGTTTTCCCTTGCGAAATGCAAGCAAAGCGTATATAATGTAAATCAGATCTTGAATTGGCTGCTGCGTTATCACAAAGCCTAATTTCAAAAGGGGGTTGTTTTCATGGCGATTTCTGAGCCGACCGCGGTTTTCTCCATCCGGGACGACAAGGACCAGGAGATCAAGCAGGTCGTACAGATCGTATACAGCGCGCTGGAGGAAAAGGGCTATAATCCCGTGAACCAGCTGGTGGGTTACATCCTGTCGGAGGATCCCACCTACATCACGACCTACAAGAATGCCCGCTCGCTGATCCGCCGCATTGACCGCGACGATCTGCTGCAGGCCCTGGTCCGTGATTATGTGCGCAACGCCTGAGTTGTGAACCTGCAAAAGCCCCGGGAAGCGGAAGCTTCCCGGGGCTTTTTGATCTTTCCGCAAAACAGGGTGCCACCCGCGGGCGGCACCCTGCTGTTCTTATGCGAAGAAGGCTTTCTGCACGGCATTGAGGACCGCTGCGCGGCCGGCCGTAAAGTTGACGCCGCCCTGCAGGTAGCAGGTATAGGGCGCACGCATCGGGCCGTCACAGCTGATCTCGATGGTGCTGCCCTCGGTGAAGGAGCCCGAAGCCATGACCACCTGATCGGTGTAGCCGGGTTCCTCGGCGGGTTCCGGCGTGACCAGGCTGTCCACCGGGCTGCAGGCCTGAATGCCCGCACAGAAGCCCTGAAGCGCCTGCGCACTGCCGGAATCGAAGCAGGTCACGATGTCGTTGTGGTCGTCGGTGTAGCGGGGCACCGGATGCACCCCCACCAGCTCGAGCAGACACTGGGCATACACGGCGGTTTTGAGTGCCTCGCATACCACGCCGGGGGCGTAATAAAAGCCCAGGAAAAGGCCCCGCAGGCTCTCCTGCGTGCATCCCAGATCCTTGCCGATGCCGGGCGCCGTGAAGCGGTGGCTGATCTTCTCGACCAGATCGGCCCGGCCCGCGATATAGCCGCCCGTCGGCGTGATGCCGCCGCCGGGATTCTTGATGAAGCTGCCGGCAATGATGTCGGCGCCGACGGCCAGCGGTTCCCGGGTCTGGGTGAACTCGCCGTAGCAGTTGTCCACAAAGATCACGACGTCGGGATTGGCCTCGCGGGCGACGCTGGCGACCTTGCGGATGGTCTCGAGGTCAAAGGCATTGCGCTGGGTATAGCCGCGGCTGCGCTGGATATGGACCACCGTCGCGGTCCTGGCGTGCTCCACAATGGCCGCGTAGTCCGGCGTGTGATCGGGCAGCAGCGGGACCTCATCATACCGGATGCCGTATTCCTGCAGCGTGCCGCAGCCCTTGCCCGCCTCCCCGATGCCGATGACGCCTTCCAGCGTGTCGTAGGGGCGGCCGGTGGCGGCCAGCAGCGTGTCTCCGGTGCGCAGCAGGCCGAACAGGGCCACCGTCAGCGTGTGGGTGCCGCTCATGAACTGCGGGCGCACCAGGGCATCCTCGGCGCCCATGCAGCGGGAGAAAACCTCCTCGAGCTTGTTGCGGCTGTCATCCCAGACACCGTATCCCGTCGAACCGAGGAAATGCCGTGCCTCGACGCCGCAGTCCGTGAAGGCGCGCAGCATCTTGAGCTGGTTGAAATCCCGGATCTCCTCCAATTTTGCAAAGGGTTCCCGGCAGAGTCCCAGCGCTTTCTTGTCCAGTGCCAGAACTTCCGGCTTCAAATCATAAAACTGTTCGATCATGAAAATTCCTGTCCGTATTGAATCTATGAATGTTTACACTTCGTACTGCCAGTAGCAGCCGGTTTCGGCAAATCCCAGCCGGTCGTAGAAACGGCGGCGCTGTTCCTCGCAGAGCAGCACCACCCGCCAGCCCTCGGCCGCGAGTTCGTTGGTCAGTCCGGCAATGAGCCAGCCGCCGATGCCGCGTCCCCGCAGCTGCTGGACGGTCTCCCCCATTGCCAGATAGGCTTCCCCGTTGGCCATGGCATAGGCGCCGACGGTGCTGACCATCCGCCCGTCGCCATCGCGGAGCGCCGTCAGGCGCACCATTCCGCGCGAGAGGGCGGCACAGGTCTCGGAATAGAAGTGGTCGGCCCGCTCGGGGCGGTCCGAAAAGAGTTCCTCCGCGATCTCCCGCACCCGGGGTTCCCGGTCCTCCGCGAGGCCGGCGGGAGGCTGTGCCAGCGGCAGTCTGCCCCCGGCCGGCACCTCCCGGATAAAGAGGGTACGGCGGAGAATCCAGTCGTCCCCGGAGGGCTGCTCCGAGACCGTCAGGCAGCGGACCCCGACAAAGCGGAGAAACTCCCGGAGTTCCTCCCAGTCCCGGGGATGGCCGCAGAGCTGCGCCACCGTTCCGCCCACCGAGAGGGCCGCATCGGGCAGCACAAAGAGCTTGGTGGGGGCGCCGGGATTGTCCGCCCAGAGGGCCAGATCCCGCGCCATCAGGGACTGAAAATACGGTTTGCCGACAATGGCCTCGGAAAACATCCGGCGGCGGTCATCGGTATCCGCTGCGTGGATCATTGTGCGCTCTCCCCTTTGGGCTGCAGGCTCATGACAATCCGCTTGTAATCGCGGCCGCGCACCTCAAAGTTCGGGTACAGGTCAAAGGAAGCCGATGCCGGAGAAAGACTGATGACATCGCCGGGCTGTGCGGCGCTCCGGGCCAGCTCCACCGCGTGCTGCATGCTGTCGGCGTGCAGGATGGGCAGGGCCTGGGGGTCAAAGCCCGGGCATTCGCGGACCGCTTTCTCGATGCGGGGACCGGTCGCGCCCATCAGGACCAGCGTCTTGACGTGGGCGATGATCTCGGGAGCCAGCGGCTCGTAGGGAATCTTTTTGTCATAGCCGCCCGCGATCAGGATGATCTTGCGGTCAAAGCTGCGCAGGCCCGCAATCGTGCGGGTGGGGCTGGACGCGATGGAGTCGTTGTAGTAGGTCACGCCGTCCAGGACGCGGACTGGCTCAATGCGGTGTTCCACGCCTGTGAAGGTGCTGCCGACCTGCCGCATGGCTTCCACGGGGACCCGTCCCCAGACAGCCGCGATGGCGGCCAGCAGGTTCTCCACGTTGTGCAGGCCGCGCAGCTTGACCTCGGCGCGGGGCAGAATCGGCGTGACGGTGCCGTTCTCGGCATAGCAGAGCGTGTCGTCCTCGCTGCGCAGGAAGGCGCCGCGGTCGGTATCGTGCAGGCGGGTGAACCAGACCTGTTCGCCCTTGCAGTCAGATGCCATGCCGCGGGTGATGTCGTTCTCGTAGCCGAGGACGGCACGGCAGGGCGGGGTCTGCCACAGCAGGATGTTGCGCTTGGCGTCGATGTATTCCTGCATATCCTTATGATGGTCCAGATGGTTGGGCGTCACGTTGGTGACCACCGCCACCTTGGGGCTGCGGCGCATGCTGATGAGCTGGAAGCTGGACAGCTCCACGACCGCGACATCCTTCTCGGTCACTTCGGGGAGCTGGGGCAGCAGGGCGGCGCCGATGTTGCCGCCCAGGAACACGCGGCGGCCTGCCGCCTCGAACATCTTGGCGATCAGCGTCGTGGTGGTCGTCTTGCCGTCCGAGCCCGTCACGGCGACGATCTCACAGGGGCAGAGCTCAAAGAAGAGTTCCACCTCGCTGGTGACCATCGCACCGGCCATCCGGGCGGCCTGGAGCTCGGGACGGAAATACTCGTAGCCCGGCGTGCGCATGATGATGTCCTGACCGACAAAGCCGTCGGTGTAGTTCTCGCCCAGGCTCAGCCGGACGTGGAGGCGGCGCAGAGTGTCGGCATAGTCGCCGAACTCTTCCAGGCTCTTTTTCTGGTCGCAGAGGGTGATCTGTGCGCCGAGCTCGGCGAACATCGTGATGCAGGGTTTATGGCTGACGCCTGCGCCGATGAACGCCACCTTTTTGCCGGCCACCATTGCTTTGAGTTGATCCATTGGAAGCATTCCGGTTTCCTCCTTCCACACGGTTCCACTGTCTGCGAATTGTCACACTGCAAACAGTTTGCCTGCGGCCGGAAAACCGCAGGCAAATCTACGATGTAATCTTATTCCTGGTTGCCCATAGGAATACCGTGTTTCTCCAGCAGAGCCTGGATCTTGTCCATCGGATCAATGATGCTGGAGACGCTGGTGTCGTGGTTGATGGCCGCGATGAAGTAGGCGGTGTACTTGGAGACGTCCACGTCGTAGTACCATTCCCGCTTGAGCAGTTCGGGCTTGCGGTAGGTCAGGTTGGTGCCCAGGACCGCCTTGATGATGCCGTCCTGATAGGCCTTGTCGAACTTGTCCAGACCGGCGGTGAAGAGCGGGAAGGTCGCGCAGGTGAAGATGTTGTTGGCACCGCGCATCTTGAGCTCATAGGCAATATCCAGCATGGACTCGCCGGAAGCGATGATGTCGTCCGCGATGAAGACATCCTTGCCCTTGACATCCTCGCCGAGGTACTCATGCGCGACGATGGGGTTGCGGCCGTTGACCACGCGGGTGTAGTCGCGGCGCTTGTAGAACATACCCAGGTTGCAGCCCAAAACGCTGGAGTAGTACATATTGCGGTTCATGGCGCCCTCATCGGGAGAGACGACGAGGAAGTGCTCCTTGTCGAAACGCATATCCGGCAGATGGTGCAGCAGGCACTTGAGGACCTGATAGGTGGGCATGACGTTGTCAAAGCTCATCAGGGGCACCGCGTTGACAACGCGCGGGTCATGCGCGTCGAAGGTGATGATGTTCTTGACACCCATCGTGCGCAGCTGCTGCAGAGCGCAGGCGCAGTCCAGGCTCTCCCGGGAGACACGGCGATGCTGACGGCCGCCGTACAGGCTGGGCATGATGACGGTGATGCGGTGTGCGCGGCCGGCCACTGCCTGGATCAGACGGATCAGGTTCTGGAAATGGTCATCGGGGGAAAGATGGTTTTCGTAACCGAACAGATTGTAGGTAACGCTGTAATTGCCCGGGTCCACAAAGATATACAGATCGTCGCCGCGGGTCGAAGCCTTGACCAGTCCCTTGGCGTCGCCGGACTGGAACCGGGGGCAGTCCGACGGAATGATGAAGGTATCCACGTCCATTCCGACTTCACGAGCCCAACGAACGAGATGACCATCCACGAGGTTGCACAGCTCCTCCGCACCCGGGCAGGCAAGAAGTGCCAGGTCGGCGATCGCAGCTTCTTTGGAGAAGAAATCTCTGGGGCCAATAGATTGTCCAGCCATAACAGTTGCTCCTTCATTCTTTTGTTCTACATTCAGGATTGTGACACACTGCCACAATGTTAATTTCATTTTATCACACGAGAACGCCAAAATCAGCTATTATTTTGGCTTTTTTCGGTCTTTGTACCATTTTCCGCGCTTTGCACATGGGGCCCGATTTAATTCCAGTATTTTTCTGTGCTATTTTACAAGAATTTGACGTTTGCCTCAGAGGGGCCGGATATACAGTCCCATAAAGAGTGCTGCGAAGAGTGTGGGCAGCCCGGCGGCGGTTCAGACAGCCCGACAGGTGCAAAAAACGCACAAAAAAAGGCACCCGCCGGAGCGGGTGTCTTACTGCCAGAGTATCTCCGATCAGACCAGTTCGATGATGGCCATGTCGGCGGCGTCGCCGCGGCGGACACCGGTCTTGATGATCCGGGTGTAACCGCCATTGCGGTCAGCGTACTTGGGCGCATAGACGTCCATAACCTTCTTGGCGACATCCTCTTTGGTGATGTAGCTGAAGATCTGGCGCTTGGTGTGCAGATCGCCGCTCTTGCCGAGGGTGACCATCTTTTCGGCCATAGCGCGAACTTCCTTGGCGCGGGTAACGGTGGTCTCGATCTTGCCGTTCTCGAACAGATAAGTGACCATCGCACGCAGCATCGCATTGCGGCTGTCGGTGGCGCGGCCGAGCTTTCTAGTACCGGGCATTCCGTTTCACTCCTTTACAAATCAGTTGTCTTCGTCTTTGGTAAGCGTAAAGCCCAGGCTGTCCAGCTTTGCCATGACTTCCTCAAGGCTCTTGCGGCCAAGGTTGCGCACCTTCATCATGTCATCCTCGCTCTTGTTCACGAGGTCGTCCACGGTGTTGATGCCGGCACGCTTGAGGCAGTTGAAGGAGCGGACGCTCAGGTCCAGCTCTTCAATCGTCATCTCAAGGGCCTTCTCCTTGCCCTTCTCGTCGTTTTCGACCATGATTTCGGTCTCAGCGGCTTCGTCGCAGAGGTTCACAAACAGGTTCAGATGCTCGGTCAGAACGCGGGCAGAGAGGCTCAGGGCCTCCTGGGCGCTGATCGTGCCGTCCGTCCAGACCTCGATGGTCAGCTTGTCATAGTCGGTGATCTGGCCCACACGGGTGTTTTCCACCGTGTAGTTGCACTTGAGCACCGGCGTATAGATGCTGTCCACGGGCAGCGTGCTGATATCGTTCTTCTCAATCAGCGCGAGCTTGTTGCGCTCTGCGGGCACATAGCCGCGGCCTTTGTCAAAGGTCAGTTCCATGACCAGCTTGGCGCCCTCACCCAGGGTGGCGATATGCCATTCGGGGTTCAGGATTTCCAGATCATCGCCCTGCTTGATGGTGCCGGCCGTGACTTCGCACGGGCCGACTGCTTCCACGCGGACGGTCTTGGGACCTTCGCCATAGATCTTGGCGGCAATGCCCTTGAGATTCAGAACGATCTCGGTCACGTCCTCGCGCACGCCCTCGATGACCGAGAACTCATGCACGATGCCGTCAATCTTGACGCTGGTGACTGCCACACCGGGCAGACTGGAGAGCAGCACACGACGCAGGCTGTTGCCCAGCGTGGTGCCGAAGCCGCGCTCGAGCGGCTCAACGACGAACTTACCATAGCGGCCATCCGGCGAAAGGCTGGCCGTCTCGATCTTGGGGCGTTCAATCTCCATCATAAAAACCCTCCTTGATCAGCCTGCGGCCGCAAAAGGCCGCAGGTTTGTAAAAAATAGCGGTACAACAGAGAGATCTTACTTGGAGTACAACTCGACGATGAGGTGTTCCTGAACGTCGAAGTCAAGGTCGCTGCGCTCGGGCAGCTTGGTGACAACGCCCTTCAGGCTGCCGGTCTCGCGGCTCAGCCAGGAAGGCAGAGCGACAACAGCGGCATCGGCGCCGGTCAGCTTGGAGAACTTCTCGATCTTGCGGCTGCCTTCGCAGACCTCGATCACATCGCCGGCCTTCACCTGGTAGGAGGGGATGTTGACTCTCTTGCCATTGACGGTGAAGTGGTTGTGAGAAACGAGCTGACGGGCATCGCGGCGGGTGGAAGCGTAGCCCAGACGGAAGACCACGTTGTCCAGACGGCACTCGAGGAGCTGGAGCAGGTTTTCACCGGTCAGGCCGGGACGGCGCTCGGCTTCCTCGAAGTAGTTGGCGAACTGCTTTTCCAGAACGCCGTAGATGAACTTCAGCTTCTGCTTTTCCTGGAGCTGAGTGGCGTACTCAGACTTCTTCTTGCGGAAGTTGCCGTTGGAGTTACGGGTGGTGTTCTTCTTGGCATAGCCCATGACTGCAGGAGAAATGCCGAGAGCCTTGCAACGCTTTGCGATCGGCTGAGTGTTCTTTGCCATAATTCAGTTTCCTCCTTCAATCAAATACGGCGGCGCTTGGGCGGGCGGCAGCCGTTGTGGGGGATCGGGGTGACGTCGCGGATCATGGTGACCTCCAGGCCAGTGGACTGCAGGGCACGGATCGCGCTCTCACGTCCGGAACCCGGACCCTTGACGAAGACCTCGACGGTCTTCATGCCGTGCTCCATCGCAGCCTTGGCGGCGACTTCGGCGGCAGACTGAGCAGCGTAAGGAGTGCTCTTGCGGGAGCCGCGGAAATTCAGAGCGCCCGTGCTGCACCAGGAAAC
>NZ_JAXJZK010000051.1:0-186284 GCF_036306485.1 Gemmiger sp.
CATAGGGGCATAGCTCAGTTGGTAGAGCAGCGGTCTCCAAAACCGCGTGCCGAGGGTTCGAATCCTTCTACCCCTGCCAGAAAAGCACCGATACAGATGTATCGGTGCTTTTTCTTTTGCAAAAAAGATCTTGCATTCCGCAGCCTGACGGCGTATGATCAATTTGTAAGGGCCCTAACAAAATCAAGGGAGGCGTACCGATGACATCCAATCTGGAACTGCTGCGTATGCTGTACGGCTGTGCCCATACACTGCGCGCTGGCGGGAAATATCGGGGTCAGGGCAGGCTGCTCAATCTGCTGCGGGAACATGGCGCGATGACCCAGAAAGAGCTGGTGGAACTGACGGACCGCCGTTCCGCCACCTTGAGTGAACAGCTTGAAAGCATGGAACGCGCGGGATTTCTGACCCGGCAAAAGAATCAGAAAGACCAGCGCAGTCTGGTTGTTGCGCTGACGCCGGAGGGCAAAGCCGCGGCAGCGGAAGCTCATGCAGAATGGCTCCGCCGCGCCGAAGCGTTTGAGGGACTCAGCCAGGAGGAGAAAGAAACGCTGGCGGTACTGCTCAGCAAAGTGTCCGAAGCAGGCCGCGCACGTCAGACCGGGAAAGGGGATGCGTCGGATTGAACCTGATCCTTCATTATATCCGGCGCCATCTCGGATTGTTCTTCACGGCAATCTTTTTTCTGACGCTCGAAGCACTGGCGGACCTCATGCAGCCCGCCATGATGGAGCGCATCGTGGACGAGGGCGTCAAGAATGCGGATGTCCGCCGGATTCTCACCAGCGGAATCATCATGGTCGGCATTGCGGCACTGGGCGCGCTGGGCGCCGTCATGCGCAATATCTACGCGAGCCGGACATCCCAGACCATCGGGCGGGAAATCCGCTCGGATCTCTACCGCAAGGTACAGAGCCTTTCGCTCGAGAACATTGATCGTTTCCAGCCGGCATCCATCATCACCCGGATCACCAACGACGTCACCCAGATTCAGGAATTTGTCAACGGCTGTATGCGGATCATGGCCAAGGCGCCCATCACCTGCATCGGGGCCATTGTGCTGCTGGCGATCCAGACCCCCTGGCAGATTCCTGTCCTGGTTGTGATTCTGGTGGTGGTCGGGATCTGGATCACCGGAAACGTCCGGCTCGGCTATCCGCGCTTCGGCGCAATGCAGCAAAAGCTGGACCGGCTCAACAAGGTCAGCCGGGAATTCCTTTCCTCGGTGCGGGTGGTCAAGGCCTTCCGCGCCGAAACGCAGGAGGAACAGCGCTTCGGCCAGGCCTCCCGCGAACTGGCGCAGGCAACGACCTCCGCCATGCAGGTCATGGCTGTCTTTTCGCCGCTGATCAACCTGACCGTCAACTTGGGCATTGTGCTGCTGCTCTGGCTTTCCGGCAGCGGCAACAGCGAGATCGGACACCTGATGGCATCCGTCAATTATATGACCCAGATTCTTTTTTCGCTCGGGATGGTGTCCAACATCCTCAACACTGCGGCCCGGGCGGCGGCGTCCGCGGAGCGCATCGGGGAAGTCCTGCAGGAAACACCCGCCCAAAAGGTGGCCGCCGCACCGCAGCCACTCGGTGATGGGGCAGACGTCGAGTTCTGCGATGTCAGCTTTACTTACGCCGGGGCGAGCCGGGAATCCTTGCGGCATCTCTCGTTCCACGCCGCGGCGGGGCAGACCATCGGCATCATCGGACCGACCGGCTCCGGAAAGAGCACGCTGGTCAACCTGATTCCTCGCTTTTATGATGCCGTTTCCGGGACAGTCAGGGTGAACGGCGTGGACGTGACACAGGCCGACGCGGTGCAGCTCCGGCAATCCGTTGCCATTGTTCCACAAAAGGCACTCCTGTTTTCCGGCACAATTCTGGAAAATCTTCGCTGGGGCCGGCAGGACGCCTCTGAACAGGAGATCCTCCGTGCAGCCCGGATCGCCTGCGCCGATGAATTTGTCAGCCGGATGCCGCAGGGATACCAGACCCAGCTGGGCCAGGGCGGCATCAACCTCTCCGGCGGTCAGAAACAGCGGCTGGCATTGGCGCGTGCGCTGGTCCGCAGCCCGCGGATTCTGATTCTTGACGACTGCACCAGTGCTCTGGATGCCGAAACCGAAGCCCGCGTTTTGCAGGGACTGCGTCAGATGCAGGGAGTTACCGTGCTGCTGATCAGCCAGCGCATTGCCACGGTCCGGCGGGCAGACCGGATTCTTTGCTTGGAAGACGGTGTTGCCTGCGGATTCGGAGCCCATGAGGAACTGATGAAGGACTGCCAGACCTATCAGGCCATCTACGCTTCGCAGATCGGAGGTGTGCGCCATGGCTGAATCCTATTCTCCGCCTCCGGCCAGACTGACCGGAGGACCCGGCAGCGGCAGGGGAGGGCTTTCCCGGGGCCGCCCTGTGGAAAAGCCCCGGGATTTCAAGGGAACGCTCCGCCGCCTCTGGACGTTGACCCGGGGCAGCCGCAGGGGACTGGGCTGGGTGCTGGTTCTGTCGGCGCTCTCCTCGGCGGCGTCCATTCTCTCCCCGCTGGTGATCGGTCAGGCAGTGACGGCGGTGGATGCAGGAAATCCCGCCGGGACGATTTTGCTTCTGCTGCTCGTCCTTTACCTCGGGGACTGGCTGGTCCGGTTCCTGCAGCAGTTCCTGATGGCCTTTATCGGCCAGAGGATGATTCATCATATCCGGACTTCGCTTTTCGGTGTGATGAAGACTTTGCCGCTGGCCTTCTTTGACAGGCGGCAGCACGGCGAGCTCATGAGCCGTCTGACCAATGATGTGGACAATATCAGCACGACCATCTCCAATTCTCTGACCCAGCTGCTGACCTATTGCTTTACCATCCTCGGCATTTTCGGCGTGATGCTCTCAATGAGTGGGCTTCTGACGGCGGTTTCCCTGGTCGGGGTCGGGCTGATCTTTGCCCTTACGCGGTTCATCACGCTGCACACCCGCAAACTCTATGTCCAGCAGCAGCGTATTCTCGGAGAACTCAACGGCCAGGTGGAGGAGACGGTCTCCGGCGCGGGAATCGTCAAGGCCTTCTGCCGGGAAGCGGACGTTATAGACCAGTTTGAAGAAAAGAATGCCGAGCTTTGCCGCGTATCCACCCGGGCACTGATCTGGTCCGGCTATCTGATGCCCATCACCAATGTCATCAACAATCTCAGCTATGTGGCCATCTCGGTGGTCAGCGGACTGCTGGCGGTGCGCGGCGCCATTTCCATCGGGATGATTTCCAGCTTCCTGCTGTACAGCCGGCAGTTCTCCCGCCCCTTTGTGGAGATCGCCAACATCTACAACAATTTCCAGACCGCCGTTGCCGGCGCGGAACGGATCTTCGATATTTTGGATGAGCCGCCCGAACCCGCGGATGTCCCCGGAGCGCTCCCCTTGTCCCATCCCAGAGGGGAGATTGAGTTCCGCCATGTCACCTTCGGATATGATCCCGCGGTTGCGGTATTGAAAGATGTCTCGCTCACAATCCCCGCCGGAACCAAGATGGCGATTGTCGGTCAGACCGGCGCAGGCAAAACAACGCTGATCAATCTGCTGACCCGGTTCTATGATGTGAATGACGGCAGCATCCTGCTGGATGGCCATGACCTGCGGGAATACCGGATGGAGGATCTGCGCCGGACCTTCGGCGTGGTGCTGCAGGATACCGCCCTGTTTGCCCAGTCCGTGGCCGAAAATATCTGTTACGGACATGCCGGAGCCAACCGCGACAAGATGGTTTCGGCGGCGCAGACGGCGGGGGCAGACCCCTTCATCCGCCGCCTTGCGCAGGGATATGATACCGTCCTGACCCAGAGCGGCGCCGAGCTCAGCCAGGGAGAACGTCAGCTTCTGACCATCGCCCGTGCCGTGCTGGCCGATGCGCCTATCCTGATTCTGGACGAGGCCACCAGCTCGGTGGATACCGTGACCGAACAGAAAATCCGCCGTGCCATGATGGCAATCACGGCGGGCCGGACCTCCATCCTGATTGCGCACCGGCTGTCCACCATCCGCGACTCGGACCAGATTGCGCTGCTGGAAAACGGGCAGATTGCCGAGCTTGGTTCCCATGAGGAACTGATGGCCCTGGACGGGAAATATGCCGCACTCTACCGCACGCAGATGGGCATTGCCCGGTAGGCCGGGACAGCACTGCCCGGCGCGTAAAACGGACAGATGGGTGCCCGGCCTGTTCCCTTAAATTTTTTTATGCCGGAATCTTGATTTTTTGCTTCAGTATAGTATAATTATCACCGCACTTTCGTGCGATTCCAAAAGGTGGCCGCCGCTGTGCGGCCGCTTTTTTGCAGCAGAAAATCAACAAACGGAGAGGGTCGTTTCTGGTATGACAAAGGATTTGACAAGCGGCAATCCGCTCAAGGTGATTTTATTCTTTACCCTGCCGCTGATGCTCGGCAACCTTTTCCAGCAGTTTTACAGCCTGGCCGACACGATCATTGTGGGGCGCTTTGTGGGCGTCGATGCGCTGGCGGCCGTCGGTTCCACCGGATCTGTGAATTATCTGATTCTCGGGTTTGTGATCGGGATGTGCAACGGTTTCGCCATTCCGATTGCCCAGCTGTTCGGCGCACATGACGACTCGGATATGCGCCGTCATGTGGCCAACGCTGCCTGGCTGTGCGTCGGCTGGGGACTGCTGCTGACCGTCGCAACGGTGCTGCTGACCCGACCCATCATGCAGCTGATGCAGACCCCGGCGGATATCATTGACGATGCCGCCCTGTATATCGGCTGGATTTTTGCCGGCATCCCCTTTGTCTTTCTGTACAATATGGTCGCGTCCATCATGCGTGCCCTCGGCGACAGCAAAACGCCGCTGTATTTCCTGCTCCTGACCAGCGTGCTGAATATTGCACTGGACCTTCTGCTGATTCTGGCCTTCCATATGGGGGTGACCGGTGCGGCGGTGGCCACCGATGTTTCGCAGGCGATCTCCGGAGTTCTGAGCTTTCTGTATCTGAAAAAGAAATTCCCGATCCTGCATGTCTCTGCGGAGGAACGCCGCTTCGATACCAGTGCCTGCCGCCGGCTTTCCTCCATCGGCCTGCCGATGGGACTGCAGTGCACCATCACGGCGGTGGGCAGCGTCGTGATGCAGGGGGCGGTGAACCTGCTGGGCAGCGGCGCTGTGGCGGCCGTCACGGCGGCCGGCAAGACGCAGAACCTGCTGACCTGCCCGCTGGAGAGCATCGGCACCGCCATGGCCACCTATGCGGGGCAGAACCTGGGCGCCGCCCGCCTGGACCGTGTGCGCAGCGGCGTGCTCAGCGCGCATCTGATGGTGGTTGTCTATTCGCTGGGTTCCCTTCTCTTCCTGCATTTCTTTGATGTCGCCATCGTGGGCATGTTCATTGATACCGACGTCGAGGTGCAGATCGTGGAAATGGCCTGCAGCTATATGTTCTGGAACAGCCTGTTCTTCATTCCTCTCGGGGCGCTGATCGTGTGGCGCTACACCATCCAGGGTCTCGGATACTCCACGCTGGCCATGATGGCCGGTGTAGCCGAGATGGCGGCACGGACCGGTGTTGCCATTGTGCTGGTTCCGGTGCTCGGCTTTTTCGGCGCGGAGCTTTCCAACCCTGCCGCCTGGGTAGCTGCCTGCGTGTTCCTGTATCCGGCGTACCGGTGGACGCTGGTTCATCTGGAAAACCGTCTGCACGCCGGTCGTCTTGCCATGCGCTGATCCTGAATCTGCCATACGGAAATTGCGGGAGTCCCTTCCGGGGGCTCCCTTTTTTGGCATTTTTCGCAAAAAGGACTTGCCGATACTGTATAAAAGCAATATAATACATGTATGTTTATAACAGCGGGAGGAAAGTGTATTATGCCGGAGAAGAAGCCATTTATCACACTGGCTCAGGCGCAGGAAATCGTTGCGGACGTACCTACGCCGTTTCATCTGTATGACGAAAAGGGAATCCGTGAAAATGCGCGCCTGGTGAACAAGGCGTTTGCATGGAATACGGGATTCAAGGAATATTTTGCGGTCAAGGCAACGCCCAACCCGTATCTGCTGCGCATCCTTCGTGAGGAAGGCTGCGGCGTGGACTGCTCGAGCTATACCGAGCTGCTGCTCAGCGAGGCCTGCGGCTTCTCGGGAAGTGAGATCATGTTCTCCTCCAACGAGACGCCTGTCCAGGATATGCAGAAAGCCTATGAACTCAATGCCTATATCAATCTGGATGATTTGACGCATGTCGATTTTCTCGAGCGCGTGGCCGGCATCCCCGAAACGATCTGCTGCCGCTACAATCCGGGCGGAACGTTCGATCTGGGCAACGGCATCATGGACAATCCCGGCGATTCCAAATACGGCATGACGGAAGACCAGATGGCCGAAGCCTATACCCGTCTGATGCACAAGGGCGCCAAGTATTTCGGAATTCATGCGTTCCTGGCCAGCAACACCGTGACGGATGACTACTATCCCGAACTGGCCGGAATCCTGTTCAGCCTGGCGGTACGCCTGCATCAGCGCACCGGCGCCAAGATCCGGTTCATCAACCTGTCGGGCGGCGTCGGCGTTGCCTATCGGCCGGAACAGCGCGCCAATGACATTATGGCCATCGGCGAGGGCGTCCGCAAAAAGTTCGAGGAGATCCTGGTGCCGGCGGGCATGGGCGATGTGGCCATCTTCACTGAGATGGGCCGCTTCATGCTGGCGCCTTACGGCTGCCTTGTGACCACCGCCATTCATGAAAAGCATATCTATAAGGAATACATCGGCGTGGATGCCTGCGCGGCCAACCTGATGCGCCCCGCCATGTACGGCGCATACCATCACATTACGGTGCTGGGCAAGGAAAACGCTCCCTGCGACCACAAGTATGACGTCGTGGGCGGCCTTTGCGAGAATAACGATAAGTTTGCGATTGACCGGATGCTGCCTGAAATCGACAAGGGCGACCTGCTGGTCATCCACGATACCGGCGCACACGGCTTCTCGATGGGGTACAACTACAACGGCAAACTGCGCAGCGCCGAGGTGCTGCTCTGCGAGGATGGCTCTCATCAGCTGATCCGCCGCGCCGAAACGCCCGCCGATTACTTTGCCACGCTGGATTTCAGCCCCTTCTATAAAAAGATGGGATTCTGAGACGCACATAAGAAAAACGAGGTAAATCACGATGTTCCAGTTCATGCTTGTGGTCGGACTTGTGCTGGCCTATTATGGATATTCCGTCACGAAAAATCCGCATATCTGGGGAGATCAGGGGCGGGATGCCATCAAGGAGGAAAACTGGAACCGCTATGTGCGGATGAACGGCCAGTTCGTGATGTATGCCGGGTTCCTGTTTGCGGCGCTGGCGGCACTGGATATGGCCGTAGATCTTGCCGAATGGCTGTTTTTCCTGATTCTTCTGGGCGGTCTGGCGGTGTTGCTGTATCCGCTGGCCCACTGGATGCACCAGCAGGAGGGCACCTGGAACCCCTGGCCCCGCAAGGAAACCGAACAACATAAACGCCGCCGTCTTGCAAAAGAAGAGGAACGGCGTGCCCGTCGGGAACAGAAAAAATCCAAATAAAACAAACGACAGCCCCCTTCCGCCGCTGAGGCCGGAAGGGGGCTGTTCCTTTACGGATGACCGGAAAAAGTCATTCGGTTGTTTCGATAAATCCGCCGCCGAACACGAAACCGCCGCGATAAAATACGGCGCTCTGCCCGGGAGCCGGTGCACGGACCGGGTCGGGGAAGGTGACGACGCCGCGGCCGCTGTCTGCCGCGCCGCCGACAAACCGGCACCGGACAGCCTGGGCGGCACTGCGCACCTTGACGCGGTACTCACCGTCAGGCAACGGCCTGCCGTCCGGGGTGACAATGCCGGACAGCGTCATGCGGGAACTGTACTCTCCGCCGCTTTCGGCCAGCCGCACATCCCCGTTGGGAAGAATCTCCTTGACAAAGAGGGGACGCCCTGCCGCAATGCCAAGCCCTTTGCGCTGGCCGATCGTGTAATGGTCCACACCGGCGTGCGGGCCGAAGTCCTCCCCGTTGGGGCCGATAAAACGGCCTTGCGCGGGCTGGAATCCTTGCTTGTGAATGTAGGCAGAATAGTCGCCGTCCGGGATAAAGCAGATCTCCATCGAGTCCGGCGCCTCGGCACAGGAAAGGCCGATGTCACGGGCGATCTCCCGCACGTCATCCTTCTCGAACTCGCCGAGAGGCAGAACCAGGCGCTGCAGAATCTTCTGCGGCAGGCGATACAGCATATAGGTCTGGTCGCGTGCGGCACTTTCGGGGCAGCACAGGCGGTACACCCCGTCGGGGCACTGTTCGATCCGTGCATAGTGGCCGGTTGCGATAAAACGGCAGTCCAGCTCGTCCGCCTTTTCGGCCAGAAGCCGGAACTTGACCAGGGGATTGCAGAGAATGCAGGGATTGGGGGTCCGGCCGCTGCAGTAGCTGGCGCAGAACGGGCGGATCACTTCGGAAGTGAACAGCTCGGAAGCGTCGATCGTGTGCAGTACGATGCCCAGCGAATCTGCAGCCGCCTTCGCCTGTTGGACGGCGGCATCGTGCGCTTCGGAAAAGCGGATCACCGCACCCTGTACCGCAAATCCCTGTTCCTGCAGAATGCGGACTGTCACGCTGGAATCCACGCCGCCGCTCATCCCCACCAGAATCTTGTCCTGCTTTTCAAACGTGTTGAATCCTAAAGAACCGTCCATCTTCGTCTCCTTCGTCAGGCCTGACGGCCTCCGTATTTTTTACTCTGTTCCACGGCCATCCGGTCGCAGCGTTCGTTCTCGGGATGCCCGGCATGCCCTTTGAGCCAGTGGAAATGAATCACATGTTTGTCGCTCTCGTCCAGCAGGGCCCCCCAGAGATCGGGGTTCAGGGCAGGGGACTTGTCAGCCTTGCGCCAGCCGCGCTTGCGCCAGCCCTTGGCCCAGCCTTTTTCCAGTCCGTTGATGACGTACTGGCTGTCGCTGAACAGATCAATGTCGCAGGGCTCTTTCAGCTGACGCAGCGCTTCCAGAAGCCCGGTCAGCTCCATGCGGTTGTTGGTAGTTTCGGCCGCGCCGCCCGAGATCTCCTTTTCATAAACCTTGTCACTGGTCCGGAAGCGCAGAATGGCCCCCCAGCCGCCCGGGCCGGGATTGCCGCTGCAGGCGCCGTCGGTGTAGATTTCAATATGTTTCATTGTTGTCCTCGTGCTGTCTTGTCAATACTTGTGATGCAATGCCCTTATTATACGCGATTTTGGCCTCATCCGCAACTGGCATACCAGTGCAAAAAACGTGCGGGGATTTGACAAGGATGGCAATGCGCTTTATAATAATACCAACTGCATGGAAATGGATTTATCAGGGCCCGGTTGCAGCTTTTCGGCTGAACTCTTCGCGCCCGGCATCGGTGTTTATAACACGGCAGCCTGTTTTACATGAACGAAACAACAGCGGATCGGGATGTGGTATCATCCCCGGTCCAGTCTTTTACGGAGGTATTCAATGGAAGAACATATCAACGAAAAACGTCCCCGCTCGTCCGGACGCAGCAGTTCCGGACGCCGCACATCCCGTGCCAAAAATGATGCGTCCCGTGCGCCCCGCAACGCCAAAGCCGGCGCTGCCGCCGCGGAATCTTCGGCCGCGGCAACCGAAAAAGCGGCCCCGCGCCGCCAGAACGGCAAACGCGGCACGCAGAACCGCCGTGCTTCCTCATCGGCCGGAGAAAACGCCGCGCAGCCGTCCCGGGCACCGCGTACCCGTGCGCCCCGCCGGCGTCAGCCCGCTGCGCCCAACGCCTTTGACGCAAGCGTGCCGGCCATTCCGATGCACATCTGCCCGCTGGGCGGCCTCGGAGAGGTGGGCAAGAACATCACCCTGTATGAGTGCCAGGGGGATATGATCCTCGTGGACTGCGGTCTGGTCTTCCCGGATTCCGAGATGTTCGGCGTGGATCTGGTGATTCCCGATTTCACCTATGTGATGGAAAACAAGGACCGCATCAAGGGTCTTTTCATCACCCACGGACATGAAGATCATATCGGCGCTCTGCCGTATCTGCTGAAAAAGTTCAATGTGCCGATCTACACGGCAAAACTGACCATCGGTCTTATCAAGAACAAACTCGAGGAACATGGCCTGGCTTCCAGTGCGATCTTCCACGAGATCCGCCCGCGCCAGAAAGTCAAACTAGGCTGCTTCACGGTGGAACCGATCCATGTCAACCACTCCATTCCCGATGCACTGGCCTTTGCCATCGAGTGCCCGGCCGGTATCGTGATTCATACCGGCGACTTCAAGATCGACTATACGCCGCTTTCCGGCGATGCGGTCACCGATCTGCCGACGATTGCCGAGTACGGCCGCCGCGGTGTCCTGGCCCTGCTGGCCGACTCCACCAACGCTGAACGCCATGGCTTCACAGCAACAGAACAGACCGTGGCGGAAGGGGTCCGCAGCCTGTTTGCCCGTGCCAAGAACAAGCGGATCATTGTGGCGACCTTTGCCTCCAATATCTACCGGATTCAGCAGATCATTGACCTTGCGATCGAATCCGGCCGCAAGGTGGCTGTGAACGGCCGGAGTATGGTCTCCAATACCGAGATGGCCCGTGAACTCGGGTACCTGCATGCGCCCGACAATGTGCTCATTGATATTGAGTCCGTCAACAAATATCCGCCCGAAAAGATTGTCCTGATCACGACGGGAAGCCAGGGCGAGCCGCTTTCCGCCCTGTCCCGGATGGCACAGGCCAGTCACCGGAATGTCAAGGTAGGCCCGAATGATTTCATCATCATCTCGGCCCGCCCGATTCCCGGCAATGAAAAGACCGTCACCAAGGTGGTCAACGGTCTGCTGGCACTGGGCGCGGAAGTCATCTATGAAAATATGTATGACACCCACGTTTCCGGCCATGCCTGCCAGGAAGAGCAGAAGCTGATGCTGACCCTGGCGCATCCGCAGTACTTCCTGCCGGTGCACGGCGAGTTCAAACAGCTCAAGCGCCATGCCGAGACGGCGGAACATCTGGGCTATATTCCCAAGCAGAATATCTATATTGCCGAAAACGGCCAGAATCTCTGCCTCTCCCGTGACAGCCTGACGCTGGAAAGCACGGTCCCGGCGGGCGCCGTCATGGTGGACGGTTACGGCGTGGGCGACGTCGGCAATGTTGTCCTGCGTGACCGGCATCATCTGTCGGAGGACGGCATCATCATCGTCACCGCTGCGGTGGACGGCAAAACCGGACAGGTTCTGTCCGGCCCCGATCTGGTCTCCCGCGGATTTGTCTATGTCCGGGAGAGTGAGGAATTGATGGACAACGCCCGCGTCCAGGTCGAGATGGCGCTGGACCGCAGTCTGGCCGACAATGTCCACGACTGGGCCAGCGTCAAAGCGCGCGTCCGGGAGGCGCTTTCCAGTTATATTTACCGCAAGACCAAGCGCAGCCCGATGATTCTGCCCATTCTGCTGGAAGTCTGACCGCTTTTTACCCGTCCGATCCGGACGGGCAGACGGATAAGGAAAACTCATGAAACATAAAATTCAGCGCGATTCCCTCATCATCATCTTTGTGCTTTTTGTGGCCTGCATCGCGCTTGCCGTGCCGCTGGCCTTCGTGGCGCCGCAATGGCTGATTGCCCCTGCGGTGCTGATGGTCTTTGTGCTGATTCTGCTGCTGCTCAACATCCGCGCCGTGCGCCGCTTTGTGGCGGAACATCTGCACGGCGTCAATCTGGAGGACAGCAAGATCCAGTACACCATCGCCAAGCTGCCGCTGCCGGCTGCGCTGCTGTCGGACAACTGCATTGTATGGTACAATGATCCGTTCCGGGATGAGATTCTCAAAGGTGCCGATGCGGTCCTGTCCCCGGCGGAGCATCTGCTCCCCGGACTGGATCTTGCCGTCTGTGCCCGCGCCCATGGACAGGATCTAACCGTGGGGGACAAGCGCTACACCGCGTACGCCAGCGCGGCGGGGTCCCCGAAGGGCGGCACACTGGTCTGCCTGGTCAACGATACCTTCTACAAAAATACCCTGGACGAATACAATGCCAGCCGGCCGGCCTGCCTGATCCTGGTGATTGACAGCTATGATGAACTGTTCAATGATATGAAGGATTCCGAACAGGCGCACGAACTGGAAGCCATCAACAGCCTGCTGGAAGAGTATATCGGCAGGACCACCGGATTCCTGCGCCGGGTATCCAACAGCCGGTATATCGCGGTTGTGGAGGAGCGCGACGTGCGCTGGATGATCGAGGAACGGTTCGATATTCTGGACAGCGTCCGGGCCCTTCATCCCGGCAATGGCGTCACCCTTTCGATCGGTGTCGGCCATGGCGGCGAAACCTTGCAGGAATGTCATGAAATGGCCCGTGAAAGCATTGACATTGCGCTGGGCCGCGGCGGCGATCAGGCCGCTGTCAAAACGGCGGACGGATTTGAATTCTTCGGCGGCATCTCGCACGGCGTCGAAAAACGCAGCCATGTGCGCAGCCGGATCATCGCCAACGCCCTTGCGGACCAGATCCGCCAGAGCGACAGTGTCATCATCATGGGACACCGTCAGAGCGATCTGGATGCCATCGGTTCTGCAATCGGCATCCTGCGGATGTGCAAGATGTGCGATGTACCCTCTGTCATCGCGGTGCGCAGCAATGCCACACTGGCGGGTCAGCTCATTGATACTTTTATCGATGCCGGCGAAGAACACAACTTCATTGAGCCGGAAGAGACTTATAAGCTGATTACGCCGGATACGCTGCTCATCGTGACGGATACTTATCAGAAACGTCTTCTCGAGGACACGAAGATCTATGAAAAATGCAGCCGTGTCGTGGTGATTGACCATCACCGCATGGCGGTCGGGCATATTGATAACCCGATCCTGCTGTACCATGAACCGTATGCGTCCAGCGCCAGTGAGCTCGTCTGCGAGCTGCTGCAGTTCATGCCTGCGCAGGACAACATCACGCCGCTCGAAGCGCAGGCGCTTCTGGCCGGCATTATGCTGGATACCCGCAGTTTTGCGCTGCATGTGGGTGTCCGTACCTTTGAAGCCGCTGCGTGGCTGCGCAGCCGCGGCGCGGAGACGGCTGAAACCAAACAGCTGTTCAATATTTCCAAGGAAGAATATGAGGCCCGCGCCGCCATTGTGGAGAGCGCCTACATCTACAAGGGCTGCGCCATTGCCATTTCGGACGAACTCGCACCTGAAATGAGTGTGGTTCTTCCGATGGCAGCCAACGACCTGCTGACCATCAACGGTGTGGATGCCAGCTTTGTGGCGGTTGCCAAAAACGGCGGCGTCAATATTTCCGCCCGCAGTATGGGCGCACTGAACGTTCAGGTCATTCTGGAACCCCTTGGCGGCGGCGGTCATCTGACAATGGCCGGTGCTCAGCTCAAGGACTGTACGCCGGAAGAGGCCGAACAGAGAATCCGCGAAGAAATCGATCAGTATCGTGAGGCACAGGCCGTTCAGGCAGGCGCCGTCCACGAACTTGAATAACAGGGAGGGGACTTTACCATGAAGGTGATTCTCAAACAGGATGTCAAAAGCATCGGCAAAAAAGATGAAATCCATGAAGTTTCGGACGGGTATGCACGCAACTATCTGCTGCCCCGCGGCCTGGCGGCTGTGGCGGACGCGAACGCACTGAATACCGCCCGTACCAAGAGTGAAGCCAAGGCCCACCATGAGGCGGAAGCCAAGGCTGCCGCAGAAGCGCTGGCCGAAAAGATCAACGGCCAGATCATCACCGTCAAGGTCAAGGGCGGAGCTTCCGGCAAGCTGCATGGCAAGGTGACCGGCAAGGATGTTGCCGATCAGCTGACCAAGCTGACGGGCACCGAGATTGACAAGAAAAAGGTCGAGATGCCCTCCACCATCAAGGAGTTCGGCAGCTATGAAGCACAGATCCGTCTGCATCCCGGCGTGACGGCTTCGTTCAAGATCAAAGTGGAGGAACAGCCGCTGTAAAGTGACTTTGCCTTACAGCAGAATCTGCCGGAATTCCGGCGGCAGGGAGGTGCCCGAATGGCAAACAATGAATTGAGTCTTTCCAGTCTGGGCATCCAGCTGCCGTACAATATGCAGGCAGAGCAGAGTGTCCTAGGCGCCGCACTGATGGATGAGACCATCCTCAACCGGCTGATTACCGAGCTGGAACCGGATATGTTCTATTCGGAACAGAACCGGGCCGTGTACGAGGAGATGCGCCGTCTTTTCAGCGAGAGCGAAGCGGTGGATGTCATCACGCTGGTGGATTCCCTGGCACAGAACGGCGTGTTCAAGGGCGCTGACGAAGCCAAGATTTACATTACCCGGATTGCCGAGACGGTCCCGGCGATCTCCAACGTCGATTCCTATATCCGGATTGTCAAGGAAAAATACCAGACCCGGCGCCTCATTGAGGCGGCCCGGGACATCCTGCAACAGACGGCGGAGGAATCCGACGCGGATCTGCTGCTGGAAAGCGCCGAACAGAAACTGTATGATATCCGCAACGGTCAGGACCGCTCCGGCGTTAAGACCATCCAGGAGTCCATCCTGGAAGTCATCGATACCATGCAGAAATTGTCCGGCGCAGACCGCGACAAGTTTGCCGGTATCCCCACGGGATTCAATTATCTGGATTCCATCCTGACCGGGCTCGGACGTTCCGACCTCATCATTCTGGCGGCCCGCCCCGGCATGGGCAAAACCAGTTTTGCGCTGAACATTGCCACCAACGTGGCGCGGCTGCAAAAAATTCCCACAATCATTTTCAGCCTTGAAATGACCTGTGAACAGCTGACGGACCGCATTCTGTCCAGTACCGCCGGCATCGACAGTCAGGCGTTCCGGACCGGACGCCTGAACACCTCCGACTGGAACGACTTTGCCAATGCGACTTCGCTGCTCTACAATGTGCCGATTTATATGGACGACTCGTCCGGTATTTCGGTTCCGGAAATCAAGGCCAAAATCCGCCAGATCAATCAGGACCCCAAGAAGGACAAGATCGGTCTGGTCATCATTGACTATCTCCAGCTGATGCAGTCTGCCAAACGCACCGAGAGCCGTGTGCAGGAAATCAGCGACATCACCCGAAACCTCAAAATCATGGCCAAGGAACTGAACGTCCCGGTCATTGCCCTGTCGCAGCTTTCGCGTGCGGCAGAAAAAACGGCCGGTCGCTCCGATCATCGGCCACAGCTGTCCGACCTGCGTGATTCCGGCTCGATCGAACAGGATGCCGATGTGGTGCTCTTCCTTTACCGCGCCGCCTACTATAACTCCCAGAACGGCGAGACGGAACAGGCCAATGAAAACGAGGCCGAATGCATCGTCGCCAAGAACCGCCATGGCGAGACCAGCGTGGTCCGCCTCGGCTGGGACGGCGCCCATACGCGGTTCAGCAACCTGGACGAAATCCATGAACAGTATTGACGCGGAACACATCCTCATAGAAATTGAGAAAACCCTGCTGGCCCATTGCAGACAGCAGGGGCTTTTCCAACCCGGTGAACAGGTCATTGCGGCCTGCTCGGGCGGCGCCGATTCCATGGCCTTGCTCCGGTTTCTGCTTCGCTGCCGGGAAACGCTCGGCATCTCGGTCCGGGCGGCACATGTGGACCACGGGATCCGCGGCGAGGCATCCCATGCCGATGCTGCCTTTGTCCGGGAATTCTGCCGTCGGAACGACGTGCCGTTTTTTCTGTATGACGCCCGGGCGGAGGGAATCGTCATTCCTGACCATCCCAGCGAAGACTGGGCGCGCCGGCTGCGCTACAGCTGGTTCGACGCCCTGGCAGTCAAAGAGAACGCTGTGATTGCGACGGCGCATACCCTGTCCGATCAGGCGGAAACGCTGCTGTTCCGGCTGGCAAGGGGAACCGGAGTTCACGGTCTGGCCGGCATTCCGCCAAAGCGCGGACATTACGTCCGGCCTTTTTTGTGCCTGACAAGGGAACAGACGGTGGCATACTGCGGCGCCCTTGGGCAAAAATATGTGCAGGACGAAACCAATGCGGATGATCATTTCGCCCGCAACCGCCTCAGACATCAGGCGGTCCCGGCTCTGTGCGGCGTCAATTCGTCGGCCCTGTATGCCATGGGACGGCTCTGTGACCAGATGCGGGAACTCGACGAATGGCTCTGCGCTCAGGCGCAGGCCCTGCTCGACACGGCGCGCTGTCCCCAGGGGTATGACCTGGCGGTTCTCAGAGCGGCAGATGGTCCGGTACTGACACAGGCGCTCCGGACGCTGGTTGTGCCGTCGAGGGATGCCGAAGAAAAGTATATCCGTCTGCTCCGCACCATCCTGCTGCAGGGGCACGGCGCCGTGCAGATCACCGACAATGTGCTCTGGCGCGTGGAGGGTCCGCTCCTCGTCCGGTGCGAGAAAGAGGCACCTTTGCCGGCTCCGGCCGCCCCGCAGCCGTTATCGGAGGGGAGTTTTCATCTGCCGGGAGGCTATTTGCTGCAGATTCAGCTCATGAATTATGAAGTTTTTTTGAAAAATCCAGCATTTTTCAAAAAAGACTACACCTATTGTGCAGATTATGCTAAAATAGATAAGAATATTTTATTGAGAACCCGTCAGCCCGGGGATGTTTTCCGTCCGGCGGGCCGTCATGTCGGGAAGAAGCTCAAGAAATACTTCAATGAAATCGCGGTTCCGGTTTCAGAACGTGCGCTGCTGCCGCTGCTGGCAGAGGATAACCAGGTAATTTGGATCTGGGGCGTCGGTTTTGCGCAGGGAATGGAGCCCGGCGATCAGACCAGGAAAGTTCTGGTCCTCAAGACGAAAAAAGAATAAGCGAGGGAACAAGCCGTGTATGATATGAATCAGGACATTGACCATATTCTCGTATCCGAAGAGCAGCTCCGCGCCAAGGTGGCTGAGCTTGGGGCGCAGATCAGCCGTGACTATGACGGTCACGATCTTCTGCTTGTCTCCATTCTGAAAGGCTCCGTCGTCTTTATGGCGGACATCATGCGTGCCATTTCCATCCCCTGCAGCATCGACTTTATGGTCGTCTCCAGCTATGGCGGGGCCAACACCCAGTCCACCGGTCTGGTCAAGATCGTCAAGGACCTCGATCAGGACCTTTCCGGCAAGGATGTCCTGATTGTGGAGGACATTCTGGATACCGGCATCACGCTGTCCCATCTGGTGCCGATGCTGGAACTCCGCCATCCCCGCAGTGTGCGGCTCTGCACCATTCTGAGCAAGCCTTCCCGCCGCAAGGCGGACATTGAGCCGGATTATCTCGGCTTTGAAGTGCCCGACGAGTTTGTGGTGGGGTACGGTCTGGATTATGACGAAAAATACCGCAATCTCCCCTATGTGGGCGTTTTGAAACCGGAAGTGTATTCCAAATAAATCCTGTCCGCCCGATGCGGCGGAAAATGAGAGGGAGTTGATTTTTTGCAGCATAAACCTCGTTTCAGCGGTATCATTGTGGCCGCTGTGTTGCTGGTGGTCGCGCTGGTGATGGTGTCGGGGTATTCGACGCTGTTCAGTTCGAGCGGCAGCACCATGATGATGTCCGAGGTCATGGGCTACTTTGAGTCCAACCAGGTCACCTATTTCAATCTTGACCTGAACACCGGTGTCATCGACCTGAGCCTCAAGGAAGGGGAAAAGCCTCTTCCGCAGACTGCCGGCAGCGGCAGTGAGACTGCCAACGGACTGCTGGCGGAAATCCATGGGGAAGACAATGCCTACGGTCCCAAGAACGGCGGCGTCATGACCATCACCTACAAGCTGCCCTATCCGCAGTGGTTCATCCAGTTCTATCTGAGCGATTATATTGCCCAGTACAACGAAGCCAATCCGGGGGCTCCCATGCAGTTCGACATGGTCCCCTACAAAACCAACGTCCCCTGGTTTGAGATCATCCTTTACGCCTTCATGATCGGCAGTGTGGTGCTGCTGTTCATGTCGATGTACCGCGGCGGAGCCGGCGGTGGCGGGCTGATGAATGTCGGCCGTGCCAAGGTCAAGGACCAGCAGGAGGGACAGCGCAAGGCCACGTTTGCCGATGTGGCCGGTGCTGATGAGGAAAAGGCGGAACTGCAGGAAGTGGTCGAGTTCCTCAAGGCCCCCAACAAATTCAATGCCCTCGGCGCGCGGATTCCGCACGGCGTTCTGTTGGTGGGCCCTCCGGGCACCGGCAAAACGCTCCTTGCCCGTGCCTGTGCCGGTGAGGCAGGCGTTCCGTTTTATGCCATTTCCGGCTCGGACTTCGTCGAGATGTACGTCGGTGTCGGCGCTTCGCGTGTCCGTGATCTGTTTGAAAAAGCCAAGAAGACCATGCCCTCCATCATCTTCATCGACGAGATTGATGCGGTGGGCCGTCAGCGCGGTGCCGGTCTCGGCGGCGGCCACGACGAACGTGAGCAGACGCTGAACCAGCTCCTTGTGGAGATGGACGGTTTTGATGCCAATGACGGCGTGATCGTCATGGCGGCAACCAACCGTGCCGACATCCTGGATAAGGCGCTGCTGCGCCCCGGTCGTTTTGACCGTCAGGTCTATGTTGGTCTGCCGGATGTCAAGGGCCGGGAAGAGATTCTGCGCGTTCATACCAAGAACAAACCCCTGGGCCCCGATGTCAGCCTGAAGACCATTGCAAAGTCCACGGCGGGCTTCTCCGGCGCCGATCTGGAAAACCTTGTGAATGAAGCAGCCCTTCTCGCGGCGCGCAAAGGCAAGAAGGCCATTACCGAGCCGGAAATCGAGGAGGCCTCCATCAAGGTTGTGGCCGGCCCCGAAAAGAAGAGCCGGGTTGTGACCGATGCCGAAAAGCGCCTGACTGCATACCACGAAGCCGGCCACGCCATCACGGGTTATTTCTGCAAGACACATGATCCGGTCCATCAGATCAGCATCATTCCGCGCGGCGCTGCGGGCGGCTTTACCATGTATCTGCCCGAAAAGGATCCCAGCTATGTGACCAAGACGGCGATGAATGAGAACATCGTCTGCCTGCTGGGCGGCCGCGTGGCAGAACAGCTGGTTCTTGACGATATCTCGACCGGTGCTTCCAACGATCTCGAGCGCGCCACGGATACTGCCCGTGCGATGGTAACCCGGTACGGATTCTCGGAGCGGATGGGCCCGGTTGTCTACGGCACCGATCCCGGTCAGACCTTCCTTGGACGGGATTTCGGTCAGGGCAAGGGCTATTCCGAAAACATCGCTGCGGAGATCGACAATGAAATCCGCGACATCATGGATGAAGCCTATGAAACGGCACGCCGCATCCTCTCCGAGCATATGCCGGAGTTGCACCGTGTGGCAGGCGTTCTGATGGAGCGCGAGAAGATCAGCGGCGAGGAATTTATCAGCTTGATGAAAGGGGAGCGCCTGGCCCCGTTTGGCGCGGAGGATGACCCTGCGCCCGCTCGTCCGGCAGCCCCTTCCGATATGCCCCAGCAACCTCCCCGGAATCCTTCTGACGAATCTGAAGAGAATTGAAACAAGGTGAAGCACGATGGATCAAAATTTTTCCCTCATGGCACAATCACGCGCCAACTACTACACGGTCGGAAGCCCGGTCCAGTTTGTCCGCGTTGAGCTGCTGAAAGGTGATGTGACAGGTGAAGTGGCAGTCTGCCTGACGTTCAAGAACGTCGGAACCGAACCCCTGACCGGTTTGATTGTCCATTTCAAGTGCAAGGATGCCTCGGGGCAGATTCTTTGCGAAGACGATTTCTATTATGAGCAGCTCGAAGTCCAGCCTGGTGAACTGTTCGGCGCGGATGATGCTGTTTTTGTCAGCGACACACCGGTTTCCAGCGTGGAAGTGGAGCAGGACCGCGCATTCCTCAACGGGCGCGGTGTTGACCTGCGCGGCTATAAGCGCGTCCGTCTGCAGACGCCTCGCGTTCTGCCCGGTTCCATTGCACGGCTGCTGCAGAACCGCACCAACAATCCTCAGCTGACCTGTGTCCCGCAGGACACCGAAAACGGCTGGTTCTGTGCCTGTGGTGCATTCCATCCCAATGAAGAAGCTGCAACGGTCTGCAGTGAGTGCGGCGGTGACCGCGCGTACATCAAGGCCACGCTGACCCGTATCCTCGAGGAAGCGCGCCAGGCTGCCGAACAGCAGCAGCGGGAAATCAACGCGGTGGCGAACGGCGTTCAGCAGCAGGAGCAGGACCCGGCCGCCGCTACGGCCGCTGCCGCACAGGCTGCCATCAACAATGAGCCGACTGCTCAGTTCACGCCCCCGGCATCCCAGCAGACCGAAGAAACGGATGAGGGTGACGATGAGGCCACCAATGCCGAGATGGAACGCGTCCGCCGTTATGCACCGAAGGGTCGTCTGTTTGCCGATGATGACGGCGAGGAAGACGAAAGCACCCGGATGTTCGACGGTGACGAGGAGGACGACGAAGACGCCTCCGCGCCCCGCGGCCGCTATGCGGACGATGACGAGGAGAGTGAGGACGATGTGATGGCAGAGCGCATCATTCATTTCGCTCCGCCCATCACGGCCATCATCTGTGCCGTGATCATTGCGGCCTCTCTGATCTACCATTTCGTGATCGCCTGAGCAGGGAAGATGGTATCCCGGCGTGTTCTCCGAACAGAAATGAACCTGTAAAGCAATTCTGCTTTTCATCAAAACATAAAAGCCGGCGACTGCCGCATGACTTCTCTTGAGAGAATCATGGCAGTCGCCGGCTTGTTTTGGTTTAAACCTATTGCCGGGAATTTTGTCCGGCACCGCGAAGATCACCGTAACGTACCGTCCAGAATCTGCTGATAATACCAGGGCTTGGGAACATAGAACGTCTTGCCGGCCATTGCAGAAAAACGCGGATTGGCGATCTTTTTCGGGAAAGCAAGTTCCCAGGCGCACAGTGCCTGATACTTGCATTTCAGTTCGCGGTTGGCGGCGTTGTTGCCGTATTTGGAGTCGCCGAGGATCGGGCAGCCGATGCTCGCCAGATGCGCACGGATCTGATGGGTGCGTCCCGTGATCAGGTCCACCTTGAGCAGGGCCAGCCGCCCGCTCACGGCGATTGTATCATACGCGGTGATGATCTCCTTGGCGCCGGATTTGGGGGCTTCCAGCACCCGCACAACGCCGTGGAGGGAATCTTTGGTCAAAAAACCGTGCAGGGTCGCGGCAGGCGGGACCGGTCGGCCGAATGTGACGCAGAGGTAGGTCTTGCGGATCTGCCGGTTTTTGATGGCGTCGGTCAGGAAATGCTCCGCCTCGGCATTTTTGGCGAGCAAAACCAGGCCGCTGGTTCCGGTATCCAGCCGATGACACAGACGAGGCTCCTGGGCGGCATCGTACCGCGATTCTTCATAAAGACGGCGGAAAACACGCTTGAGAAGTGTGTCTGCCTCCGGCCCGTCCACCGGGATGCCGGCCGGCTTGTTGACCACCATCAGATCGCTGTTTTCATAGATGATGTCCGCACCGCTGCGCGCCGAAAGAAACTCCGGGCCATCGGAAGGCGTCAGTCCCAGCTGATCATCCAGAAGATAGACGCGGATGGTGTCGCCATTCTGGACCCGTGTGGAGAGCGGCTGCTTTTTGCCGTTCAGCTTGATCTTGTTTTCCCGCAAAGCCTTGTTGAGTCTGCCAAGCCCCAGATGCGGGTACTGTTCCATCAGATACTTGTCCAGCCGTACCGGCAACAGACTTTTTACATGTAATTCCTGCATTATTTCGTCTCCAGTTCCTGATCCCAAAGTACCGTCGCATCGGGAATATCCAGTGTGACAAGCAGCCAGCCGGGATCATTGTCGTTGATTTCAGTGATGGCATATTCTTTTCCGCCGGCGCACAGATAGGCGGCGTTTTCCAGTTTCCGGCGCGTGAAGGGAGAATCCGCGAAGCAGACGGTCTTTTTGGTTTCGTCAAGCACACCGCGGTTCCAGAGCGCATCGGTATAGTCTGCAAGGCGCAGGGGATACTGCGCATCATACCGTGTGCACAGCGCATCGAACTGGTTGTCCTGCAGTCCGGGGGCGATGACGTACCAGACATTCTCTCCGCCCGTGTCGGTGACGCGGCCGCACCATGCCTGTTCCTTGACAGGCTCCACCGCCTGCAAAAAAGCACCTTCGTCCGAGAAGAGATAAAGGGTATCTTCCCGCAGAACGCCTTCCGCCAGCTCTCCCAGGAGCGTCTGCTGCTGCTCCTGGAAGGCAGCCGCGTCATACCGTGCCGCAAAGGGATCATTGGTTGTCATAGCGTGATCGGCGGCAAAGAGCGCCAGGTGCAGGGCATCATCCTGGATTCCGTCCAGAGAGACCAGGTGGCGATAATCGGCGGCTTCCTTCCAGAAGTCGCTCTGCATCGCGGACGGAAAGGCGTCCTGTCGGTTCGCCTGCTGCATGGCCTGGTTCCGCTGGATCATGGCAGGGGAAAGGTCCCATAGCTGGACCGCTGCCAGCAACACAACCGCAAGCGGCGCCGCCCGTCCGCGCAGACGGCACAGCCCGGCAAAGGCAGTCAGCAGGAGAAGATAGTAGACCGGCCAGAAGAGCCGCCCGCCCGACCGGAACACCGAGAAAAGCTGAATCCATGCCGGGGGCAGCGGCAGCGTGACCAGTGTCACGCCGTTGGCGGTGATGACATGACTGACCGCAAAGAGCGTCAGAATCACACAGACCGCGGCAAGGGCCCAGTGACGGCGCAATGCCGGAAGAACAGCCCGCCGCTGCAATACAAGTGCAATCGGAAGGGCAATCAGAACGCCCAGCCCCAGATAGGCGAAGGCATCATAGTTGCCGCCCACCTGATTCAGAAGTGGGAGAACCCGGCTGTAACGGACTCCGTTGACGCCTGCGGGGTTCCACAGTGCATTGAGGTTCATTGAGAAATATCCGTACAATGCCTGACCGCCGCTGGTGGCTGTCCCGTAGAAAAGCCCCAGTGCCCATCCCAGCAGCAGCGTGCCGGCCAGATCGGTGGCCAGAAACAGGGCCGGGCGCAGCAGCTGGCGGCGCCGGATTCCGACTTCCAGCAAAAGGGCCAATGTGACGGCGTAGGTCATCGGCAGAAAATACGGGTGGATTCCTATGGCCAGGACATTGAGAATCCAGAGAAGAGGAGATCCGCAGCGCTCCTCCCTGCGCAGACGAAGATAACAGTAAAGCACTCCCACCACCAGGAACTGTGCTCCCAGGGAAGTGTGCCGGAAGGCCCGTTCCAGCAAAACGGGAGAGGCAATAAAGATGAGATCTCCCGCCAAAGCGGTCAGGATTCCCGGAGCGAACAGCCCGCACAGCAGAGCACCGAATCCGCCCTGAAGCGCATAGCAAAGCAGGGTAAACCATCCGAAATACTGGAAGGTTCCGCCGAAAAGTGAAGCAATCGGCTTGGCGAGAGCGGCAACCAGCGGGATGGAATCGGTATAGGCGACGCTCAGTCCCGCGGGGGCGTTGATTGCGTCGGCAATGCAGAGCGGCCAGGCGGTTTCACTGCTGCGGTAGAACAGCCACCCGGCATAGTGCTGCTGGATGTCCTTTTCAATATAACCGCCGCGGCAGAACGCATCGTTGGCCACGTTGAGCGTCGAACACCCGAAGATCAGCAAAAAGAAAAGGATTCCCAGCAGCCCGCCCAGGCAAAACAACCGGAACTCCCGGGTCGGGACTCTTTTTTTCTGCATGCTGCCGCCTCCTTCCTTATCTATAGTTCATTGTATCATATTCCGGCCTGTTTGCCTACCGATGCCCGGACCGGACGCGGTTTCCTTGATTGACAAGGCAGGTGTTTTGCGCTACAATAGTTCCTGTTAAGCTGCCCCGGCAGGGGAGGCGGAACTCCCCGGGAATTCCGCCGGCTCCCGATCGGCCGCTATGGTGGAATTGGCAGACACAAAGGACTTAAAATCCTTCGGAAGTGATTCCGTACCGGTTCGACCCCGGTTAGCGGCACCAGCTCGCTGCAAGCATGCAAGGCTTGCAGCGAGTTTTTTTGTGCGCAAAAGTTACATGCCGGTCTCCAACAGCTGCCGCGCCCCGTACAGGATCAGCAAATGGACCGGGTAAAACCAATAAAATCCGTACTGAATCCATCGGCTTTTCTTTCCGCGGGTTCCGTCATACAGGGACAGAAGCGGAAGCGCCAGAAAGACACCGAGCCGGCTGGCCGATACGGCCGTGCCATCCAGCAGCGGCTGGATCAGATAAAACCCGGCAATCAGACAAAAGGCAAGGACCTGTCGCGCCTTGTCTTTGCGCAGCAGTCCGAACCCCACAATCCAGAGAACCGCAATATAGTTCCAGTCGGCCGGGATGGCCAGCAGGCAGCAGAGCAAAAATCCCAGACATTTCCCCCAGAGCGGAACGGCATCCGAATCCAGAATGGCCAATGCCGCAAGACCGAGCAGCAGGGAAAAGCCCACGTCGGTGGACTGCCAGAATGCAAGGACCGGTTTGCCGAAGCACAGCGCATAGGGAACATGGGCAAGCACGGCCATCGCCAGCAGTCGTCCCAGATAGTTCCGCAGGCAGGAGGTATGGCAGTACCCTTCGGCAATACAATAACACATAAGAGGCGCTGTCACACGGCCGAAAAAACGCAGCTCCAGCGTCAGGAAATCGGATGGGGGCAGCAAAACGGCGGCACAATGGTCAAGAACCATTGCCGCAACGGCGATGAGCTTCAGTTGGTTCGCATTCAGTGAAACCGGTCTTGTGTTTGGTATCATGCCGCAATCTCTCCGGGCTGGGTTGATGGTCAGGATTCGCAGGACGGTGCATCCCGGTTATCAGAATACTACGCAAAGGCGGGATTGTCCAGCGCTGCGAGCCTTTCTGTGCGTGAAAAGACGCCGGTCCATCGGAAAACTGATGCAAAAAATCCGTTTTCAAACGAAAAAAGATGCAAAGAAATTTTCCCGGATCTGCGGCAATGGGCCTGTACATAGATTTTTCGAATGAAAAATTATAAAAAAGCTTGTATCTTGGCGGCTTTTCGATTATACTTATATATACGTCTGAAGTTGTGCGCTAATATAGAGGGTAGCGCATCTACGCACAAGGGGGTTCGCATAATGGCAAATTATTTTGAAATGTCGAAGGAGCAGCTGCAGACCGAAAAGGCAGCGCTGGAAAAGTCCTATGCTGAGTTCAAGGCCAAGGGACTGAAACTTAACATGGCTCGCGGCAAACCTGGCCCGCACCAGATGGATCTGGCTATGGATCTGCTGAAGATGGACGACTATACCACCGAAGATGGTTACGACGCCCGCAACTACGGCAATCTGGAAGGGCTGACGGAAGCCCGCGAGCTTTTTGCTGATGTCATGGGCGTGAAGAGCTCGGAAGTTTTTGTGGGCGGCAACTCCAGCCTGCAGCTGATGTACAACCTGGTCTCTTTTGGCTATGACTTCGGCTTCCCCGAGTCTCCCTGCCCGTGGAGCAAGGTAGAGCATCGCAAATGGCTCTGCCCCACGCCCGGCTATGACCGCCATTTCAAGGTGACCGAAACCTTCGGCTTTGAGATGATCTCCATCCCGATGAACGAAGACGGCCCCGACATGGACATGATCGAGAAACTCGTGGCCGAAGACGATACCATCAAAGGCATCTGGTGTGTTCCCCAGTATTCCAACCCCGACGGCTATGTGTACAGTGATGAGACCGTCCGCCGCTTTGCCTCGATGAAGACGGCCGCCCCCGATTTCAAGATTTTCTGGGATGAAGCCTACATCGTCCATCATCTTACCGATGAGATCATCGAGACCCCCGTGCTGCTCAACGAGAGCAAGAAGTACGGCACTGAGGATCGTGTGTTCATGTTCACCTCGACGAGCAAGATCACCTTCCCGGGCGCCGGTGTTTCCGCGCTTGCCTGCAGCGAAAATTCCATGAAGTATGTCTGTGACCGTTACTCGGTCATGATCATCAGCTACGACAAGATGAACCAGCTGCGCCATGTGCGGTTCCTCAAGAACAAGGCCGGCGTGCTCAAGCATATGGAGAAGCATCGCCGCCGTCTGGTGCCCTGCTTTGACGCCGTCAAGTCCACTTTTGCCCATGAGCTGACGCCCTGCGGCAACATCGCACACTGGACCAACCCCAAGGGCGGCTATTTCATCAGCCTGTATGTCGTTCCCGGCTGCGCCAAGCGGGTCGCCCAGCTCTGCAAGGAGTGCGGCCTGACGCTGACCGGCGCGGGTGCCGCCTATCCGTACGGCATCGATCCTCAGGATTCTCACCTGCGGATTGCGCCCACCTATCCGAGCCTTTCGGAAGTGGAAACTGCCTCGCTGCTGCTCACCATCTGCGTCCGTCTCGCGGTGGTGGAAAAGCTGCTGGCTGAATAATGTATCGGTGGAAGTTCCGGTATGCCGGAGCTTCTGTCAATAAAATCTCCGTCCGCACGGGTGTGCGGGCAAGTCCGGGAGGTACTTATGAAAAAGAGAGGAAAGTCATGGCATTTTATTGTCGTGGCGTTGCTGATCGTCGTGTTCTCGCTGACGGCCGTTTTCGGTGTCAGTTATCAGTACGGCGATACCAAGAATGTCTACATCAAGGGTGCCCGCGATATCCGTTTCGGCATTGATATCCGCGGCGGTGTTGATGTCACCTTCATGCCGTCTGACGGCGTGGACGCCACCGACGATCAGATGGCCGCAGCCAAAACGGTCATCGAAGACCGTCTGGTGGGTCTCGGCATCACCGACTATGAGGATTATGTCGACTACAACAAGGACCGTATCATCGTCCGTTTCCCCTGGAAAAACGATGAGACCGACTTCAATCCCCAGACGGCCATTGACGAAATCGGCACGACCGCCAAGATGGTCTTCCGCAAGGGCTCCACAGCCGACGGCGAGGAGATCCTGAGCGGTGATGAAGTGGCTTCCGCTACGGCCGGCTACGATCAGGAAACCGGTTATGTGGTCCAGCTGGAATTCACCTCGGAAGGCGCCAAGGCGTTTGCCGACGCCACGACGGAACTGGCTGCCCAGGACGATGGATACATTTCCATCTGGCTGGATGATGAAAACATCTCCACCGCCACCGTCAAGACGGCCATCACCGATGGCCGCGCCATCATCGAGGGATCTTCTTCCAGCCCCTTCACGCAGGAAGAAGTGACCACGCTGGCCAACCAGATCAACTCCGGTGCGCTGCCCTTTGCGCTGTCGGCGGAGAGCTACTCCACCATCAGCCCGACGCTGGGCGCCAAGAGCCTGGAAGTCATGGTCATTGCCGGTGTGATTGCCTTCATCGCGGTTGCCCTCATGATGATCATCCGGTACCGTTTGCCTGGCACCATTGCCTCCATCTCGCTGCTGGGCCAGGTGGCTGCCACGCTGGCGGTTGTCTCCGGTTACCTGACGATCTTCCCGGGCTCCACGCTGACCCTGCCCGGCATTGCCGGTATCATCCTCGGCATCGGTATGGGCGTTGACGCCAACGTCATCACCGCCGAGCGCATCAAGGAAGAGCTGAGCAAGAACAAGACGCTCGATGGTGCAATCGCCAGCGGCTTCAAGATGGGTCTTACCCCCATCATTGACGGCAACGTGACCATTGTCATCGTGGCAGCGATCCTGATGGGCGCCTTTGGCCCCACCGACGGCTTCTGGGCCACGGTTCTCAAGCCGATCTTCTTCATGTTCGGACCTTCCACCGCCGGCACGATCTATTCGTTCGGCTTCACCTTGCTGACCAGCGTTCTGCTGAACTTCGTGTTCGGTGTGGCGGCTACCCGTGTGATGATCCGCGGTGCCTCCCGCATCAAGGCACTGCGCAATCCCGTCCTGTATGGCGGCGCCCGCAGCGGCAAGACCGTCTACAAGATGCCCAGCATTGACTTTGTCGGCAACCGCAAGAAATATTACACCCTGTCCTGCATCATCGTGGCGGTCGTTCTGGTGTTCAGCTTTGTGTTCGGCGTCAGCATGGATGTCGAGTTCAAGGGCGGTGCCATGGTTACGGTCGGCTATCAGGGCGATCTGGACCTCAACGGTGTCAAGCAGACCATCGCCGACAATGTCGGTCAGAGCAACCTGACGCTGCAGACCGGCACCGACATCTCCGGCGACCAGACCCTCACGATCACCCTGCCCGGCAGCGAGACGCTGTCCACGGCCGAGCTGGATTCCATGATTGCATCGCTGAACGAGACGTATCCGGACAACTCCTTTGTCCAGAACGAGGTCAGCAACGTCAACCCGACCATCGGTAAGGAATTCCTCTTCAAGAGTGTCGTTGCTGTGGCGGCTGCCTGTGTGCTGATTCTGATCTATGTAGCCATCCGCTTCAAGAAGATTGGCGGCTGGTCTGCCGGCAGCATGGCCATTGTGGCACTGCTGCACGATATGTTTGTCGTGTACGGCGTCTTCGTTCTGCTTCGCATTCCGCTCAACGGCAACTTCATTGCCGCAATGCTGACCATCCTGGGCTACTCCATCAACGATACCGTTGTTATCTACGACCGTATCCGCGAGAACAAGGGCCTGTACGGCAAGAGCAAGACGCTGCCCGAACTGGTGAACCTCTCGATCAACCAGAGCTTCTCCCGTTCTCTGATGACGACCATCACGACCTGCGTGGCCCTGGGCGTTGTCTGCATCGTCTCGATCATCTTCAAGCTTGACAGCATCTTCTCCTTTGCGCTGCCGCTGCTGTTCGGTATGGTCAGCGGTGTGTACAGCACGATGTGCATTGCCACGCAGCTGTGGGTGGATGTTCAGGCCAAGAAGAACACCCGCAAGCCTGCAAAAGCCTAATTCCGGGTTGTACAAATCCGAGACAGACAGGAGGATGCCAGATGAAATGCCCCTACTGCGGTGCGATTGATTCCAAAGTCATCGATTCCCGCCCCACGGAGGACGGAGAAAAGATCCGCCGCCGCCGCGAATGCCTTTCCTGCAAGAAGCGCTTCACGACCTACGAGATTGTGGAGACCGTCCCGCTGATGGTGGTCAAAAAAGATCACTCCCGTGAAGTCTTTGACCGTCAGAAGCTGCTCAACGGCATGCTTCGCGCCTGCGAGAAGCGGCCGGTCAGCTATCAGCAGCTGGATGCGGCGGTCAGCCGGATTGAACAAAAGCTTCTCAACTCCTACGACCGGGAAGTGACATCCATCCACATCGGCGACCTTGCCATGGAACAGCTCAAGCAGATGGATGATGTGGCCTATGTCCGTTTTGCCTCGGTCTACCGTCAGTTCAGTGATGTCAACACCTTCATGGAAGAACTGAAGGATATGCTGGACTCCCGTTCCAAAACGTCCGGAACGCCCGCCGCTTCGGAGACCACGGACTAAAACGAACCCCAGAAGGAATTCTCGAGCTGCTCGATCTGTTCACAGACTCTGGCTGTTTCCACGGCGAGATCCGCCTGGTTTTCCGCATTGGCGTATTCCGCCAGTATGGCCATTGTCTCGTTGACCCGTTCGAGCGCTGTGCGCCGGACCATCCAGCCAAGAATTTTGCTGGCTTTCCGGCATTCCTGCTGCACGTCCCGGAAGGAGCGCCTGGCACCGCTGTAATCCTGCCGGAGCGTCTGCTCGTAAGCGCTTTGTACCCGGGATTGCAGTTGCTGCGTTGTATGCCGGACATAAAGACGGCAGCCTCCGAGCACGCCGCCAAGAAAAAGCAGAATCAGCACGGCATAGAGATTTCGTTTCATCGCTGTATTCTCCGTATGATCAGATTTCAGGACCGCCCTTCGGGGCGGTCCTTTTTTGGTATCAAGAGCTGTTCCCGGCCGTTGTCCAGAAGAACCAGAACGTCCGGCGCCCGCAGGGATTTTTCTTGCAATTCCCGGTCCAGCCAGTCGGAACTTCTCCCGAGAAGGGCAAGATTCTCCGAAAAAATGCGGCCGTCCACAATCAACGGCAGCATCGGCAGATCCTGGGATTCCTCGGATTTCTTCGCAATGCTGATCCGTCCGTTGGGCTCCACGACCCCCCACCAGACCTGCCTGGGATCAAAGACCTCCTGACCGCGCAGGGCTTCCATCAGATCGCCGGTTGTGATGCGCAGATGTTTGAGCGCCTGCTGATCGATTCTGCCGCGGAAGATCACCGTCATGGAACGCCCGAAGAGCAGGGAAGCATAGCCCGGGAAATACCACGCCGCTGTCGAGTTGAGGATTTCCAACGAGGCCAGCAGCAGAATCGGCACCAAGCTGGACAGCAGCGGCAGGTCCGGCTCGTCAATGCAGATGGACGCCACGTTGGAGATCAGGAAGGTTGTGACCAGCTCGGAGGGCTGCAGTTCTCCCAGCTGCCGCTTTCCCATCAGACGCATCGCGAAGATGACAACCAGATAGATAATCACTGTGCGTATTGCCGAAGAAAACATGGCTCTGTTTCCTTTCTCAGGGCCGGAAAAGTATGCCGGGCTGCCGACGCTGACTATTCTTCCTCTCTGCGGGACAAACTGAAACGGAGGGAAGGTGATCGCGTGAAAAAAAGTCTGAGCCGGAACCTGGAAGAGAATCTCATTGCCCTTGAGGGAATGTTTGGAAAGTCGGCGGATTTCTATACCAAAAGATTTTCTCTCGCCGGCGTTCCAGCTGCCATTGTCATGTTTGCGGGACTGTCCTCGCCGGAAAAGCTCTGTGTCATGGTCCTGCATGCCATACCCCATGATCTCCCCGGGAAGTCCGACGGGGAGGCGGTGGCTGACTATCTGCAATATCAGAGCTGTCTTCCGACCGAGGCTTCTCCGATTGAAGACCAGACCACACTCGTCGAGATCCTCACCGGCGGCATGGCGGTACTGCTCCTGCAAGGCTGTCCCCGGGCACTGGCGTTTTCCACCCAGGACATGGCCCAGCGCTCGGTGAGCAACCCTTCCGGAGAAGGGAACATCCGCGGTCCGCAGGATGCGTTCACCGAACACCTGCGCAACAATCTGTCCCTGCTTCGCCGCCAGTTCCGCACTGCCACGCTGATGGCGGAAATCTGTACCGCGAACACCCATGCCAAGACCGAGTATGCCATCTGCTATGATTCCTCGCTCGCTCCCGCCGAGGTCGTCCGTACCCTCAAGAAGCGGCTGGCCAATGCAGAGGTTCCGGTTCTGTTGGACAGCAGCTACCTGGCATCCTTTCTCAAACAGGACAAACTGAATCTGTTTCCGGCCGCTGCCTATACCGAGCGGCCCGCCACGGCCTGTGCCAGACTCTGCGAAGGAAAAGTCGTCATCCTTGTCTCAGGCAGTCCGCTGGCCATGGTGGTGCCCAGCTTCTTTGCCGAGCATTTTGAATGCCTGGATGACTATTCGCTGGGGGCGGTATTTTCCGGCCTGATCCGGCTGCTCAAATACCTGGCGTTTCTTCTGTCTGTTTTCGGCCCCGGCCTGTATGTGACGGCGGTCTCCTTCGCGCCGGAGCTGATCCCGATCCGGCTGCTCACCAAGCTCGCACAGGGCGAGGTCTCCACACCACTGCCGCCCATGGCCGAAATGCTGGCGGTCACACTGCTGCTCGAAATCGTGCGGGAAGCCGGTCTGCGTGCTCCCAAGTCCATCAGCCACACGGTCAGCCTGGTCGGCACCCTCATCCTGGGCGAGACCGCTGTCTCGGCCGGGATCGTCAGCGTTCCGGTCCTGACGATGGCGGCGGCCGCCACTGTGGCAACGCTGGCGGTTCCCTCACTGTATGAACAGTCCATCCTGTTCCGGTTTCTTGTGATTGTCCTGTCCGGCTGGTTCGGCATTCCGGGGCTGGCGTGCGGTGCGCTGGGCATTCTGGCCATGGCCTGCGGCAGCGACCCCTTTGGCTACGATTATCTGTACCCGCTGATGCCGCCCCGCAAAGCGGCACTGCGGGACGGATTTATCCGCGTGATCTGGTCAAGACTTTCCCGGCAGAAGGAGGTGCCTGTCTATCGTGAAGCAAAACAAGATTGATCTGCGCTCCGCATTGCTTCTCTCGCTCCTGCTCAATCCGCTCCTGCGTTCCGGCACCGGATATTGGAGCAGGGCAGGCTTGCTCACCGCACCGCTGTGTGCTGCGCTGCTCTTCCTTGTAGCCGTTCTGTTCTCTGCGGGGTGGCAGCGGATTGCGGTCAGACCGCTCCGGATCTTTTTCTGTGCAATACTTGCCCTCGGCTCGGCCTTTGAAATCCTGCGCCTGCGCCGTCTGCTCCAGATGATGTATCCCGGCACCATCACACTGCTCGGCTGCTGTTTTGTCCTGCTTCTTCCGGTCATCTATCTGCGCCGGGAACCTTCGCTCCGGCAGACATCCGCGGCGGTCCTCGTGCTGCTGATGATCGGGCTCTTCGTCCTGGTGGTCTCGGTCTTTCCCTGCCTGAAGGTGACCAATCTTCAGCAGGGACCTCTCTCCTGGCAGGATCTGTCTGATGCCGTCCGCTCCCAGCTGGTTCTCTATCCCGAATACCTGCTTCCGGCCCTATGGCCGCAGACGGAGCAGCGCCGGAACCGGAGTCTGCTGGTTCTCTGCGGGTCGGCGGTCGCTGCGGATGCTGCGGTTCATGTTTTTCTGGAACTCTTTTTCGGCGCCTCGATGCCCTGGCAGACGGCGCCGTTCCAGGCTGCCGCACAATGCGGGGCGCTTTCCATCTTCAATCGTCTGGAATGGATGCAGCTGGTGCTCTGGTGCATGATCGTCCCCATCAAGCTCGGACTGTATCTGTATGCCATGATCGGGCTTTCGGGCGGTCACACCGAATCGCTGGATACCGCCGTCGGACTGGACCGGTTTCCCGCCTATCTGGCGGGCATGGTGTTGCTCTGTATTCTCTTTCGGAATGTAGATCCGGATCGCCTGCAATTCTGGGAGACCGCTGCCTGCCTGGGAATTGCGGTGCCGACCGTACTGGGAGGAATCTGTCAATGTGTTTTCACATCCAAAAAACGTTCCGCGTGATCCCGGTGCTGGCCTTTGCGGTTTTGCTTTGCGGGTGCGGAAGCCGGCTGCTTTCCGAACGTGAAATTGCCCGGGCGGTGCTGCTGGAACAGACAACACAAGGGTATCAGGTGGTCCTGCTCATCAACGACCAACAGAGTGAGGAATCTCCTGCCTATAAAGTGGCTCAGGCTACAGCGGAAACCGCAGCCGAAGCCTGGGCCCGGGCGGAGCGAACCCTGCCGGGGGAACTGTTTTACGGCCTGACGGATCTGCTGGTTCTTCCGTCGGACTGTAACTGGAATACCGCCTCGGAAATCGTCAGACTGGCGGAGCAGACCATCCGGCCGGCACCGCAGGTCAACGTCTGTCTGATGGATCGCTCCTCACAGGGAGAGTCTCTCGCCGATCATGCCGCCGAATGGTATGAAAGGGTCCGTACCCTGCAAAAAGAGTTTGCGCTTCGCACCGGTATGCAGACGATTTTCTCGGACTCCGAGAGCTGCAGTCTGCCCGTCCTGCAGCAGGAAGGATATGGCTTTGCTTTTTTGGAAAAGGATGGAGAGACCTTCCGATGCCATAATGACCTGCAATCCCAGCTGGCGGCCGTTCTGTGCGGCAGTGCGGGTAAAATGAATGGGATGTTCTCCTGCGACGGCCAGATGCTGGAATTCCGTGCCGATGTCAGGACTGCCGTGCAGCCCCAGACCCCAGACAGCATCCGGGTCTTTCTGACATTCCAGAGTGAACAGCTGGACCTGCTCAGTGCCCAGGACTCCAGTGCCCAGACCCTGCGCGCCATGCTGGATAAGGCCATCCGGATGGAGTTCCGTTCTCTGATGGCGCAGATCGGGCGGGAACAAAGCGATCCGTTTGACCTGCAATTCTGGACAGAGAATCGCTTCGGGCTGGCAGATGACGACCTTGACGTACAGCTGAGCATTTTTCACGACAGCGTCCCCGCTTGACAAATTCCGTAAAATCCGGCACAATAAGGGAACCATAGAAGGAAAGGCGGAAGTATTACCATGAGGCTGCTGATTGTTCGTCACGGGGACCCGGATTATTCGATTGATTCCCTGACTCCCACCGGCTGGAAGGAAGCCGATTTGCTGGCCGACCGGCTCTGCAAGCTGGAAGTGGAGGATTTTTATGTTTCTCCGCTGGGACGTGCCAGAGATACGGCCAAAGCAACGTTGGAACGCATGGGCCGGCAGGCGGAAGTCTGTCCCTGGCTCCGTGAATTTGATGCGCCGATCATCAAACCCAACCTGCCCGATGTGCCCAGCTGCACCTGGGACTGGCTTCCCGCAGACTGGACGGCAGAACCCCGGTATTTTGACCGCCATCTCTGGAACCAGACCGATACGATGAAAAACGGTCATGTGGCAGAGAAGGCCGCCGTGGTGGCACAGCAGCTGGATGCCGTTCTGGCCCGGCATGGCTATGAGCGGGACGGCGAGCTTTACCGCGCTGTCCGCGCCAATGACAGGACGCTGGTCTTTTTCTGCCACTTCGGGGTGGAATGTGTGATGCTCGGCCATCTGCTCAATGTCTCTCCGATGGTTCTCTGGCATGGCCTGTGTGCGGCCCCCACCTCGGTGTCGACGCTGTATACCGAGGAACGCCGAAAAGGAATCGCTTATTTCCGGATGAGTTCCTTCGGAGATACCTCCCATCTGTATGCAGGCGGACGCGAACCGTCCTTTGCAGCCCGTTTCTGTGAAACATACGACAATCCCGATCAGCGCCATGACTGATCGGACAGCCGGTTTTCCCGCCCGGGAAGCCGGCTGTTTTTTTGAGAGCAGCAGGGAAGTGACAGTGCCAGATTTCTGCTTTGTTCGGCGCTTCAGATGGATTTCCGTTTCAGACGACAAGGAACCTTTGGTCTCCTTCAAAGCTGATTGCATCAATAAACAAACGAATATTCGATGATTTTATCCGTTCACAAAAATTTTATACTTGAAACCCTTGATTTTTCGGAATAGAGAGCTATAATATATTTAGCACTCAAGAGAAAAGAGTGCTAAATGAACAAGTTTTAAATGAACTTTAAGTATAGGAGGATCTTTCATCATGAAAATCAAACCTCTTGCAGACCGTGTTGTGATCAAACTGGTTGAAGAAGAAGAAACTTCCAAGGGTGGGCTGATTCTGACCGGCTCCGCCAAGGAGAAACCCCAGGTTGCCGAAGTTCTGGCTGTCGGCCCCGGCGGCAACGTGGACGGCAAGGAAGTTGAGATGATCGTCAAGGTTGGCGACAAGGTCCTGACCAGCAAGTATTCCGGCACCGAAGTCAAGGTTGACGGTGAGGAGTGCACGATCGTCCGCCAGAGTGATATCCTGGCCATCGTCGAGTAAGATTACACAGTGTCTATATAAAGGAGAGACTTATTATGGCTAAACAGATTCTGCAGGGCGAGGAAGCCCGTAAAGCACTTTGCTCCGGCATTGACCAGCTGGCCAACACCGTGAAGATCACGCTCGGACCCAAGGGCCGCAATGTGGTTCTGGGCAAGAAGTTCGGCAGCCCCGTCATCACCAACGATGGCGTGACCATCGCCAAGGAAATCGAGCTGAAGGATGCTTTCGAGAACATGGGCGCTCAGCTCGTTCGTGAAGTTGCCACCAAGACCAACGATGCTGCCGGCGACGGCACCACCACCGCTACGGTGCTGGCCCAGGCGCTGGTCACCGAGGGCATGAAGAACGTGACCGCCGGTGCCAACCCGATGGACATCAAGCGCGGCATCCAGAAGGCTGTCAATGTTGCTGTGGAAGCCGTCAAGGATCACAGCCAGAAGGTCAACGGCAGCAAGGACATCGCCCGTGTCGGTACCGTTTCTGCCGGCGATCCCGAGATTGGCCAGCTGATTGCCGATGCCATGGAGAAGGTTACCGCTGACGGTGTCATCACCATCGAGGAGAACAAGACCACGGCCGAGACCTACACCGAGGTTGTGGAAGGCATGCAGTTTGACCGCGGCTATGTCACGCCGTATATGGTCACTGATACCGAAAAGATGGAGACCGTCTACGAGGATTGCAGCGTCCTGATCACCGACAAGAAGATCAGCGTGTTCCAGGATATCGTTCCTCTGCTCGAGCAGGTCATCCAGTCCGGCCGCAAGCTGCTCATCATCGCGGAAGATGTCGAGGGCGACGCTCTGTCCAACCTCATCATCAACCGTCTGCGCGGCGGCCTGAACGTTGTGGCTGTCAAGGCTCCCGGCTTTGGCGATCGCCGCAAGGAGATGCTGCAGGATATCGCCATCCTGACCGGCGGTACCGTTGTCAGCAGCGAGCTGGGCTATGAGCTCAAGGATGCCACCATGAACATGCTGGGCAGCGCCCGTCAGGTCAAGGTGACCAAGGAGAATACCACGATCGTTGGCGGCAACGGCGACAAGCAGGCCATTGCTGATCGTGTTGCTCAGATCCGTTCTCAGATTGCCTCCGCTACTTCTGACTTCGACCGTGAGAAGCTGCAGGAGCGCCTGGCCAAGATGGCCGGCGGCGTTGCCGTCATCAAGGTCGGTGCCGCTACCGAAGTGGAGATGAAGGACAAGAAGCTCCGCATTGAGGATGCTCTGAACGCGACCAAGGCTGCTGTCGAAGAGGGCATTGTTGCTGGCGGCGGCACGGCCACCATCAACGCGATCCCCGCTGTGGATCACCTGCTCAGCGAGCTGGAAGGCGACGAGCGCACCGGCGCCAAGATCGTCCGTCAGGCTCTGGAAGCTCCTCTGCGCCAGATCGCTGCGAACGCTGGTCTGGAAGGCAGCGTCATCATCAACAACATCCTGATGGCCGGCAAGCCCAACTACGGCTATGACGCTCAGAAGGAAACCTATGTTGAGGATATGATCGAGGCCGGTATCGTTGACCCGACCAAGGTGACTCGTTCTGCTCTGGAGAACGCGGCCAGCGTTGCTGCGATGGTTCTGACCACCGAGAGCCTGGTTGCCGATCTGCCGGAACCGCCGGCTCCGGCTACTCCGGCCGGTGGTGACATGGGCGGCATGTATTGATCCGCTCCGTCTCCGGACCGAAAGATCGGGCCGCAGTCAAAAAGGCGTGCCTGAAAATATAATCGGATTGTCGCAGGGCGGCATGATGGAAACGTCATGCCGCCCTGCGTTTTTTCTTTGTACAGAGATCCTCCCGTTTCTTGTATTGTCCCTTTGCAGGAACTATAATGACATCATCCGGGAAATAGAGAAAATATTGAAAAACAGCTGTTATCATAGCCATCGGGAGGTGGGACAATGCGTGCAAAGATCCTGATTGCCGACGATGAAAAGGACATTGTTTCGATGCTCGGCAGCTTTTTTGAGAGCAAAGGCTTTTGTGTTTTGCCGGCTTCCAACGGCGCGGAAGCGCTGAAACAGGCAGAACGGAAGCCGGATATCATTCTGCTGGACATCAATATGCCAGGAACGGACGGGCTGGAGGTATGCCGGCGTATTCGCGATCATATATCCTGCCCGATTCTTTTTCTGACTGCCAGAATTGAAGATACCGATAAGGTGAAAGGGTTTGCGGTCGGCGGCGATGATTATATTGTGAAGCCTTTTTCCCTGATGGAACTCGAAGCGCGGGTGCGCGCACACCTGCGCCGGGAAGCGAGGCACCAGTTTGATGCGCAGATCAGATTTTCAGGTGATCTGACGATCGATTATTCCGAGCGTTGCCTGTTCTTCGGAGAACAGCGTGTCAGCCTTGCGAAAAAGGAATTTGACATTGTCGAACTGCTTTCACAAAATCCGGGACAAGTCTTCGATAAAGAACGGATTTATGAGCGGATATGGGGCTATGACAGCGAAGGGGACAGCAGTGTTGTGGCAGAGCATATTCGCAGGGTACGGTCCAAAATCGCGGCATATACCGACCGCGTATATCTTGAAACGGTCTGGGGGTGCGGCTACAAATGGGTCAGATAAAGCGGCATGACATGTCACTGCGAAAAAGTCTTGTACTCTATGTGATTGTCTTTGCCGTGCTCGCAGTCCTTCTTTGCGTCGCGACGGCTTCAATCTGTGACGGCGCTGCCGAAAGCATCCGGGCCTCGTATCCTCCCTCCGGCGAAAAATATTATCTCACAAATGCGCAGGGGGAGAAGCTGGGCGATGGCACATATATCGGGAAGGCGCCCGCCCCGCTGTCCCGGCAGGATGAGCGCACAATCGCGCTGCTGGAGATCATTCCCGTCGTCGCAACGCCCGTTTATTCTGCACTCTGCATCATTGCTGCCGCACTGCTGTTCTATCGGAACCGGCTGAAAAAACCACTCGCTGAACTGCGGGCGGCTTCCGAAAAAATCGCAAACAATGATTTGGACTTCTCGATCCGCTGTGACAGCAACGATGAGTTGGGACAGCTTTGCGCATCCTTTGAAAGGATGCGGGCAGCCCTTGCAGACACGTTCTCGAAGATGTGGCGCCAGGTTGAGGAACGAAAAACACTCAATGCGGCTTTCGCCCATGATCTGCGCACTCCGCTGACGGTACTCAAGGGGTATGATGAAATGCTGCAGACGAGCGACAGCCCCGAGACACAAACCATCGCCGCTGTCATGGGAAAGCACATCGCCCGGATGGAAACGTATGTGAGCAGCATGAGCCAGCTGAGACGTATGGAAGATACACAGCCGGCATACAGGCCGGTGGATTTGCAGCCCTTTGCGGTTTCGCTGTGTGACAGCGCAAAACTTGTATGCAAGCAAAATGGCAAACGGCTGCTGGTGCATAACGACCTTCCCGATGCACAGATATCCCTTGACAGCACATTTGTGTCCCAGGTGTGCAATAATCTGATTTCCAACGCTGTCCGGTATGCACGGGCTGCGGCAACGCTCTCGTTCTCTTTGCAGGATGGCGGTTTGTTGCTCTGCGTATCGGACGACGGAGCAGGGTTTGATGAAACCAGCCTGCAAAAAGCCGCGAACCCGTATTATACAGAGGAAACCACCGATTCCGAACATTATGGACTCGGGCTTTATATCTGTAAGCTGCTCTGCGAACGTCACAACGGGTATTTGAAAATCGGAAATACCGTGGACGGTGCGCACGTATCGGCCTGGTTCAAAGTTCCTTCCCTCGTAGATAAAAAGTAGATTGTGATCCGATATACTCTCCATGCAACCCATGGAGAGTATTTTTTTAGCTCTCGATGGAGAAAGGAGCTTTTTATGGAAGTAAGAACAATCGGGCTGACAAAAAAATTCGGCTCGCATACAGCCGTAAACGACCTGAATCTGACCTTGAAAACCGGCGTTTATGGATTGCTGGGAGCAAACGGCGCGGGAAAAACAACGCTGATGCGGCTGCTCTGCAATATCCAGAATCCTACGTCCGGGAAAATCCTGCTGAATGGCAAAAATATCGCAGAGCTGGGGGAGAGGTATCGAACTCTTCTGGGGTACCTGCCGCAGCACTTCGGATATTATCCTGATTTTTCAGCGTTTGACTTCCTGCTTTACGTTTCTGCCCTCAAGGGGTTAGAGGAAAAAGCGGCCAGGAAAAAATCCGAGGAGCTGCTGGAAGCGGTAGATTTAGCAAAGGAAAGCAAGCACAAAATCAGAACCTATTCCGGCGGTATGAAACAGCGTCTGGGAATTGCACAGGCCCTGCTCAATGATCCACACATTCTGATTCTGGACGAACCGACCGCGGGCCTTGATCCGAAAGAGCGTGTGCGGTTCCGGAATCTGATCAGTGCCTTTTCCAAGGACCGCATCGTCATTCTGTCCACGCACATTGTCTCCGATGTGGAGTTTATTGCGGAAGAAATCCTCCTGATGAAATCCGGGCAGATCCTTCATTTCGGAAATCCCCGGAAGATCACGTCTGAAATTGACGGGCTGGTGTGGGAATGCACGGTTCCGTCGGCGCATGCGGAAAAATATGCGGCCGCCTACAACACCAGCAATCTGCGCAACATCGGCGGGAACAGGACAATTCTGCGCATCATTTCAGATCGTCCGCCCATGGAAAACGCAGTCAGCGTAAAACCTACGCTGGAAGATCTCTACCTGTTTTATTTCAAAGGGGGCCGTGAAGAATGAAAGGTCTGATTCTGTTTGAACTTCGCAAAATCATTTCAAAACGCTTGGCACTCACAGCCTTGATCGGTGTACTGCTGTTTTCTGCCTTGCTGTCCTTTTCGACCTATCAGAACAAGTATGCTTTTGACCGGGAGCTCGGCCAGGGGTCCGGCAAAATGGCGGTAACCATAGACAAGGAAATTGCGAAAAGGTATGAAGGAATCCTGACGGACGAGAAAGTGCAGCAAATGATGTCGGATTTTGCACCGACATCCGATCTGGGCGGACTGAACGCCGCCTATCTTTATGAGAACGCCGTGCAGTCCGCTGCCTTTTCCAGATTTTCAGACCCGAACGGCAACTGGAATGGGCTGCAGGTTTCCGATGTATTCGGTGACGAGGAAATCCAAGTAGGGTATGTGGATGGCTGGCTTTCGACGAGCCGAAACCTGGTAAGAACTTTTGTTGCACTTGCACTCGCGGTCATCATCATGCTTGCGCCGGTTTTCTCTGGCGAATATGAAGGCGTTGACAATATCATACTGACGAGCCGATACGGCAAAACCAGATGCGCCGCTGCCAAGGTGATTGCGGGAATTCTCACCGCTTTCTTCACCACAGTGACGGTTGTAGCCTTTGATCTGCTTCTTGCGCTTGTCTTTTACGGAACGGAAGGGTTGGATTGCAGTATCCTCTTTGCTCCCAGCGACTATGTGGAGGCGTTTATCCCTTTCAATATCACCTGCGGCGCGCTGCTCGGCTACCAGATTCTGTTGGCATTTGCCTGTACACTCAGCGTGACGGGAACCACACTGCTTTTTTCTGCAATCAGCAAAAATCAGAGTATTGCGTTGGTAGCCTCCATGACGTTCTTCCTTTTCCCGGTTCTTCTGCCAATCACCGAAGCGAATCCGTTGTTCCGGCTGATAGGACTTCTCCCGATCTATCATGTGCTCGCTGTTTCGCTTCTTTCGGTGGAGCAAATGCGCAACGGAATGCTGTATGCCATATGGGCCATCCCTGCAGCACTGGTCTTTTTGGGCACTGGCGCCGCGCTCTCCTGCCGCGTATTTGCAAGGCATCAGGTTTCATGAATTCCGTCCGGCATTGATACAAATTTGAGGATGTGCCAATACAACGTTTCCTGCCAATAGAAAACCGGTGTGCCATTTCACGATGAAATAGCACACCGGTTTGTTTTCAGGCAGGAAAGACGGCAGCTCTCTGGATGCATAAACAGGGGAGAACTCCCAGAAAGAAACAGCTCAGGGAGCAGGAAAGATGGCTTCTTTCAAAAAGCGCTGGAAGCCCTGTTCCACCAAGGAATCGCTTTCCTCGTCGTCCATGTCATAATAATATTGATCGCTCTGCGGGTCTTTCAATAAAGAATCCAACGGAAACCCCGGCACAATCTTTTTGTGCGGCTTGTCAACCAGTACGAACGGCTCAGAATCCAGCGAAAGAGCAGAGGTCATGCCCTCATTGAGGATTAGGCAGATCGCATTCCGATAACGCCCCATCAGACGCCCGCCGTGCTGCCTTGCCAAGGATGTATAGTAGGAAATCATTTCGTCATCGCTGAGCTCTTTACCGCCAACCCTGCGTACATGAATCCCCGGTTGTTCCTCATCGCGCAGTCCCTCAAAGTATAACCCACAGTCGCAGGAAAAAACGGGCATATGGAACAGGGAATAGTAGGCCTTCGCTTTGATCCGAGCATTTTCCAAGGGCGTTTTCCCGGTTTCCTCAATGTCCGGAATTTCCCTATTGAGATCATGGAGGCCGAGCAGCTCAATTCCAAGCGGCTTTGTGATTACTTTCATGCTTTCTAATTTTGCATGATTGGTCGTTCCATATAAAAGCTGCATGCTTGTTTTCTCCCGGAATGGATTTTGATTTGATGATTTTTCTCGTCTGAACGAGCGCACCGATGAACCATAATGGACTGTAAGCGTCGTGACGGGGAAGCGAGAAGAAGGGGAGAGGCTTTCGGTTTCTCTTTGGCCGTGAGCCCAAAACGCACCGGCGTCAATCTGGTTGGCGGCTCCTCCAGAAAGAAAATATGGAGTATCCAAATGCCAGCACCAGAAAGACAATCCAGATAACGGCGCTGAGCGTGGACGAGGTGAGGGAGAACCATAGCCCGGTGACGCCCCATACTACGGCGATCAAAAGCGTAAGAATCCCCTCCCAAAGATGGGCAGATTTCCAGCTGCGCACAAGGATTCCGATTCCGAAGATTCCCAAAAATTCAACCGCCAGGATCCCATGGATCAGGCACTGCAGAATTTGCTGCGCGGCATATTCTGACCATTTGGAACCGCTGAAAATCGCAGCCTCCTCGACTCTTTGGTATTCCTGGATGTTCAGAATAAGGCATATGACCTGCAAAATCCCTACAATCAGAATCATCCATTTTTGATAGGAGTATTTCCAGTAAGAAAACGGTTCTTTCTCTTTCATGATTCAGCACCCCCAAGATCCTCTTTTGGCTTCATTATAGCATAAATTGATGCTTTTGGGGATAGTGTGTCTCACGAAGTTTTATAGGTTTCCAAGTTGAACACGTTTTGCGGGCCCGCCCTGCAGCCTTGTCCGGAGGAAACCGTTATACTTCGGTTTCCTCTGGCGGTTTATAGAAAAAGGGTGCTGATGTGAAATCAGCACCCTTTTTGTCAGGATCAATTTTTGAAGTTACATTTTTGGGATTATTCCAGCTCGAAAGCGCCGGTATACAGCTGATAGTATTTGCCCTTCATGGCGATCAGCTCTTCGTGGCTGCCGCGCTCGATGATGCGGCCATGTTCGAGGACCATGATGGCATTGGAGTTCTGGACCGTGGAGAGGCGGTGGGCGATGACGAAGACCGTCCGGCCGTACATCAGCGCATCCATACCCCGCTGGACAATGGCCTCAGTACGGGTATCGATGGAAGAGGTGGCCTCATCGAGGATCATGACCGGGGGATCGGCCACGGCGGCCCGGGCAATGCTCAGCAGCTGCCGCTGGCCCTGGCTCAGGTTGGCGCCGTTGCCGCGGAGCACGGTGTTGTAGCCCTCGGGCAGACGACGGATGAAGTCATCTGCGCCGGCCAGCTTGGCCGCCGCGATGCACTCTTCGTCGTGGGCCTCCAGATTGCCGTAACGGATGTTTTCCATGACGGTGCCGGTGAACAGGTTCGTGTCCTGAAGCACCATGCCCAGGGAGTGCCGCAGGTCGGCCTTCTTGATCTTGTTGATGTTGATGCCGTCGTAGCGGATCTTGCCGTCGTCGATGTCGTAGAACCGGTTGATCAGGTTCGTGATCGTCGTCTTGCCGGCACCGGTGGCGCCGACGAAAGCAATCTTCTGGCCGGGCTTGGCGTAGAGGGAGATGTTATGGAGGACGATCTTGTCCGGCGTGTAGCCGAAGTCCACATCGTAGAACCGCACGTCGCCGGTCAGCTTGGTGTAGGTGACGGTGCCATCGTGATGGGGATGCTTCCAGGCCCAGACCATGGTGCGCTCGGGGCACTCGGTCAGGGTGCCGTCGGCGTTCTCCTTGGCGTTGACCAAGGTCACATAGCCGTCATCGGTTTCGGGTTCCTCGTCCAGCAGGGTGAAGATCCGGTGGGCGCCGGCCAGACCCATGATGACCATGTTGATCTGGTTGGACACCTGGCCGATGGAGCCGGCGAACTGCTTGGTCATGTTCAGGAACGGTACCACGATGCTGATGCTGAAGGCCATGCCGGAGAGGCTGACGTTGGGAGCGCCGGACAGCAGCAGGGCGCCGCCCACCAGTGCCACGACCACATACATCACGTTGCCGATGTTGCCCAGCAGCGGCATGAGGATGTTGGCAAAACGGTTGCCGTTACGGGCGTTGAAGAAGATTTCAGCGTTGACTTTGTCAAAGTCGGCCTTGGCGGCTTCCTCGTGACAGAAGACCTTGATAACCTTCTGGCCGGTCATCATTTCCTCCATGAACGCCTCGGCGTTGGCCAGGGTGATCTGCTGACGCAGGAAGTAGGAGGAAGAACGCTTGGTGATGGCGCGGGCGCAGACGGCCATGCAGACAACACCTGCCACCACTACAAGAGCCAGGAAGATGCTGTAGTAGACCATGATGCAGAACACCACGAACAGCGTGATGCCGGAGATGAGGATATTGGGAAGGCTCTGGCTGATGAGCTGGCGCAGGGTGTCGACATCGTTGGTGTAGTAACTCATGATGTCGCCGTGGCCATTGGTATCAAAGTACCGGATGGGCAGATCCTGCATGTGGTCGAACATCTTCTGACGCAGCTTTTTCAGGGAGCCCTGGGTGATAATGGCCATCATCTGCGTGTAGAAGGCGCCGGCGATGAGGCTGATCACATACAGGACCACTAGAATTCCTACAAGGCCGAGGATTTTTCCGGAGACTGCCGACCAGTCGCCGCTCTTGTAGCTCTCGTCTACCAAGGAGATGACCTTCTGCAGGAAGATCGCCGGCATGGAACTGACCAGAGCGTTGATCAGAATGCAAACCAGTGTGACCGGCAGCAGCACCGGATAGAATTCAAGCAGAGTTTTCAGCAGTCTGCGGAGTACGCCCTTGGGGGCGCGGCGGCCGCGGCTGGTCGTGGTACGGGTTGCAGCGGGGGCGGCATTCCGTCCTTCCAACGTGTCTTTACGCTTCATCATGATCACCTGCCTTCGTCTGGGACGTGTACACTTCGCGGTAAATCTCACTGCTCTTCAAAAGCTCTTCATGGGTGCCGATGGCGCTGATGTGGCCGCCGTCCATGACAATGATGCGGTCGGCGTCCTCCACCGAGGCCACACGCTGCGCAATGATAATTTTGGTGGTATCCGGGATGAACTCACGGAAGCCCTGGCGGATCAGGGCGTCAGTATGGGTGTCCACCGCAGAGGTGGAATCGTCGAGGATCAGCACCCTAGGCTTCTTCAGCAAGGCCCGGGCGATGCAGAGACGCTGCTTCTGACCGCCGGAGACATTGCTGCCGCCCTGCTCAATCCAGGTGTCGTACTTGTCGGGGAACTGCTGGATGAACTCGTCGGCCTGGGCCAGACGGCAGGCCTCATACATTTCCTCGTCAGTGGCGTTGGGGTTGCCCCAGCGGAGATTGTCCTTGATGGTGCCGGAAAACAGCACGTTCTTCTGAAGCACCATGGCCACGTTGTCGCGGAGAACTTCCAGGTCATAGTTCCGCACATCCACGCCGCCGACACGGACTGTGCCCTCCGTCACGTCGTAGAGCCGGGGAATCAGCTGCACCAGGGTGGTCTTGGACGAGCCGGTGCCACCCAGGATGCCAATGAGTTCGCCGGAACGGATGTGGAGGTCCACATTCTCCAGGGCGTTGCGCTCGGCAGTCCGGGAGTACTTGTAGCTGACGCCGTCAAAATCAATGGAGCCGTCCTTCACTTCCTTGATCGCATTTTCGGGGCTGGTCAGGGTGCTCTGTTCCTGCAGCACCTCGACAATACGCTCGGCGGACTCCATGGACATGGTGATCATCACGAACACCATGGAGAGCATCATCAGGCTCATGAGGATGGATCTGAGCCCCGTGGGACTCGAATGCCACAACGAAACCACCCCCTATTTCTGCACCCCGGAAGGCGCGTCTGTTTTTGGCTGGGCCGGTGTGGATGGAATCCATTTCTGCTGCATCCGAGGGTTTGGGACGATGGTGTTTTCTGTCAATCCGTCGAATTCCTTTCCCGACTGTGTCCACCCACTGGCCAAAGACTTTACGGACTTTCTGCGTCTCCTGCTTGCCTGCGGAGACACTGCAGCGCTCGAGCAGCTCTGGATGTGGGACGAAACACAGTTTGAAAATTTCCTGCGGGAAAATCCCATATCCGAAAAGCAGCGGCACATTTTGTCCGAAATATCCGAGCAATGGAACCTGAAACCCATGGAGCACCCGTGGGCCTATGTCAAGGCGCTGCAGTCCACCTTTGATTCCAGCAAACTCCGGTATTCGGAGGAACATCCCGATGCTGAAGCAAACCTGCCTGCCGAACCGACTGTTCCGGAATGGAAGGTATATTTTGACGGAAACTTCTGGGGGCATCGCGGCAATGACCCCGCCGGGAAAAAGATTTCTCTCGGCAAACAGTTTGACTGGGCAGGCTACCACTGGCAGATTCCCGCGATCTATTTATGCGACCAGGGACTGGTCATGGATTTCTGCATCCAGGTGGATGGAAACATGATCCACCGATTCATGGAAAAATGGAATCTTAGCCCGGAAAATGATTCCTGTGACAATTTCAACCGCGATCAACAGCTTCAAATGGAGTGGGAAAATCCGCTTTGCTTCGATTTTCTTCCATCTCTGAAGTTGTCCGATACAATATTACAAACCAATCATGGCTGCACAACGTCCTACAATCCCTGTCTGCCTCACAAAATGACCGACAGCTCCCAAGCAAAGAGGCTTCTGGACCATTATCACTTGGATTCCTCCCACGGATGGATCATCTGCAGGAATGCTTTCCCATGGGAAAGAAACTTCTGCCCGGAAATCCAGTCCCTTTCCCTTATCATGGAAGAGAATCCCGTTCATCTGCCCGGACCGCATTTCAGGGTGCACGCGCCGGGAGATTCCTTCACCTTTTCTCACCCCCTCACCGGAGAGGCCTGTACGCTGACCGTACAGGCACTGGAACATCAGACGGTGCCGCAAAGCTGTTTGGCCGCGAATCGCCGGAGTTATCCGACGCACTGCGTCTGTATGTACTACACCCTTTCGCCGGAACCGGCCGAAAAGGTGGAAGTCTTCGATACCGCACAAGGAGATCAGCCTGCTGAAAGGGGATCAGAACCCGATCCACAGAATCCTGTCTGCAACACCGGCATCATTGGCGGTGCAGACGGTCCGATTGCCATTTTCCTCGGGCCTGTTTCTCACGGAACGTGCCGTGTGGCCTGTTCTTCTCTGTACTTTGATCCGATTTTGGATGATGTCGAATGGCGCCTTGTTTTTTGTGTCAGGCAATTTGAAAAAGCCTCCTTCCAGCTTATCTGAAATGGGTGGTCATAAACTGTAAAAGTATCCCGCTGATTCCGCACAAGACCGTGCAGTATCAGTGAGATTTTTTCCTGTTTCGTGTCCAGTCGAACCTCAGGTTTCTGGTCATGTCAATCTGCATGGAGGAGCTCATTATCTTGACACAAGTGGCAATTCGGAGTAGAATAGTAGCAGTTTAATGTCCACTCATTCCGCAGCGGCTGTTTTGGCCGCAGTGTAACGGAACGCTTGATTTTCTTTGAACAGGAGTGATGATTCGGCATGACGTTCGGTGAGAAGTTCAAGGCCCTGAGAGAAGAAAAAGGTCTGACACAGAAGAATGTTGCCAGGGAATTGGGAATAAACTCCCGTATGATCACACGTTACGAGAACGACATTTCTCATCCTCGGACGCGAGACGCTTACCGCAGAATTGCGGATTACTTCGGGGTGGATGTCAACTATCTGCTCACCGAAGATGACTCGTTTGTTGTCCGGGCTTCCGAACAATACGGTGCGCGCGGCATGAAGCAAGCACAGGAACTGATTGACGGCATGTCCGGATTGTTTGCCGGCGGTACATTGTCGGAACAGGACAAGGATGCAGTCATGAAGGCGCTGCAGGATATCTACTGGGAGTCCAAAGCACGGAATGCACAGAAATATGCCGCCAGAGGGAATCGCACGGAGAAAGATTCCTCCGGCATCTGAAATTGCCTGTTTCCTAACGGCAGGAATTCCAGGATCTTGCAGTGCCAAGGAGGGCGCACCGATGGTGATCCGTTCGGAAGAAATTTATCATAAAGCCGGCAAACTTCTCCGCCGCTGCGGAACGCGGGATGCGCTGCAGATTGCCCGGGAGCTTGGCATTTACCTTCATTTTGTGGGGGAGTTCAGGAATCTGCTCGGGATGTATACCTATCAGCAGAAAGAGCGGCATATTTTACTGAATGCCAACCTGGACGAGTTCCTTATGCAGATGGTCTGTGCACATGAAATCGGCCATGATATCCTGCACAGGGACAAGGCGAAGGGGAACCGTGTTCTGTCAGAGTTTGTGCTGTTTGATATGCGCACGGCGGTGGAGTATGAAGCCAATGCGTTTGCGGCACATCTGCTGATTGATGATGATGAATTGATGGACTACCTGCAGCAGGGATACGATGTGGCCCAGCTGGCAGCAGCGATGCATACGAACATCAACCTGATGCTCGTCAAACTGAACGAGATGAACCGTTTGGGGAAAGATTACAGGCTGCCCTATCTACCGCAGGCGGATTTTCTGAAAAAGATCAAGCCGGAAGAATGAACCGGCGCCAGTTTACAAGGGGAGGGAAAAGCGGGAATGCGCCATCGTACCTATGTTGCGATTGACCTCAAAAGTTTCTATGCGTCGGTGGAATGCCGGGAACGCGGCCTGGACCCTCTGGATACCAACCTTGTGGTTGCGGATGAAAGCCGGACCGACAAAACGATCTGTCTGGCCGTGAGCCCCTCCCTGAAAAGTTACGGAATCCCCGGCAGACCCCGGTTGTTTGAGGTGGTGCAGCAGGTCAAAAAGGCCAATATCGGGCGCTGTTACCGTGCGCCGGGACACAAACTGACCGGAAAATCCTGTTTTCTTTCTGAGCTGAACGCCGCCCCTGAGCTGGCCATCGATTACATCATCGCCCCGCCGCGGATGGCGTACTATATGCAGTACAGTACACACATTTATACCATTTATCTCAAATACATTGCGCCTGAAGATATCATTATCTATTCCATCGATGAGGTCTTTCTGGATGTGACGGACTATCTCAGGACCTATGGGCTGTCGGCACGGGAACTGACCATGAAGATCATCCTGGACGTTTTGAACACCACGGGGATCACGGCAACGGCGGGGATCGGTACGAATCTGTTTCTGTGCAAGGTAGCCATGGATATCGTGGCCAAGCACATTCCTGCCGACAAGAACGGCGTGCGGATCGCCGAACTGGATGAGATGGGCTTCCGCCGCAATCTCTGGTCACATCGCCCGCTGACGGATTTCTGGCGTGTAGGCAGAGGCTATGCAAAAAAGCTCGAAGCCAACGGCATGTTTACGATGGGGGATGTTGCCCGGTGTTCCGTCTACAACGAGGACTTGCTGTACAAGCTGTTCGGGAAAAACGCGGAACTGCTGATCGACCACGCATGGGGGTGGGAACCGTGTACCATCGCGGCCGTGAAAGCCTACCGACCGGAGAGCAACAGCCTCGGCTCCGGCCAGGTACTGCAGCAGCCCTACACAACGGAAAAGGCCCGGCTGGTCCTGCGGGAAATGGCGGATGCGCTCTCGCTGGACCTTGTGAGAAAAAGACTGGTGACGGACCAGATTGTGGTGACGATCGGCTATGACGTTGAGAATCTGGCAACACCGGACCGCAAACGCCAATACCTCGGCCCTGTGGTGAAAGACCGCTACGGGCGCGAGGTCCCGATGCACTCTCATGGTACACAAAATCTTGAGCGGCACACTTCCTCCACAAAATGGATCGTGAAGGCGGCAACCGAACTGTTCGATCGCATCGCGGACAAAAATCTTCTGGTTCGGCGGCTCAATATCGTGGCCGCACATGTGATTCCGGAGACGGAGGCAGGAAAGAGCGATCCGGGGGTTGAACAGCTGGATCTGTTTACCGACTATGAAGAAGAGCAGGCAAAGCGGGAGAGGGAAGAGGCCGAGCTTTCCCGCGAGCGCAAACGTCAGGAGGCCGTGCTGGCCATCAAGAAAAAGTTCGGAAAAAACGCCATTCTCAAAGGAATGAATCTTGAGGAAGGGGCGACGGCCAGGGAACGGAACGCACAGATCGGAGGGCATAAAGCATGACCGGAGATTATGAGGATATCATCCATCTGCCGCATCATGTGTCATCCAGACGGCCGCAGATGCCGATGTCGGATCGTGCGGCGCAGTTTTCACCGTTTGCGGCGCTGACCGGATATGATGATGCCATCCGGGAAACCGGACGGCTGACGGAGCAGAAACTCGAGCCGGACGAAGAAACGCTGGAACTCCTCAATCAGAAAATTCATCTGCTCCGGGAACATCTGCGCGAGCATCCAGAGGTTTGCTTTACCTATTTCCGGCCGGACAGCCGCAAAGAAGGTGGTGCCTACCTGACAAAGTCCGGCACCATTCAAAAAATTCAGCTATGCGAACGGATAATTGTTCTCGGGGACGGAACCCTGATCCCGATGGATGATATTCTGGACATGGAGAGCCCGCTTTTTGAAAAAATCGAATCCGATCCGCAATCCTGCATCGATTGAAGAAGAACGGATCTCTTGCGGATTGTCCGATAAAAAGTGGCTGCCGAATCCCGAATACTGGAACCCCAGAGGGTAAAATGCCGGCCACCCGGTTTCCTGAGAAAGCAAAAAATTGTAAGATTGCACAATTACGAAACAAAATTTTATCTATTATAATAGTATATACAAACTATGGGCGGTAACCGAAGTGTGAAGGCCACATTTCAGGTTACCGTCTTTTTGTCTTTCTTAGGAGGTTACCGCATGGATCAGACATCCAATCGTTATCTGGCACAGGCGCCCATCGGGCCGCTGATGCTCAAATTTGCCGTTCCCTGTATTTTATCGCTGCTGGTTTCGTCCCTGTATAATATCGTGGACCAGATCTTTATTGGCCAGGGTGTCGGCTACCTCGGCAACGGCGCCACCAACGTCGTATTTCCGATTACCGTCATCGCACTGGCCGCGGCACTGATGATCGGCGACGGATGCGCCGCCTTTCTCAGCATCTGCCAGGGGCAAAATGACACCGAAAATGCTCATCGCAGCGTGGGCAATGCTATCACGCTACTTCTTCTGTGCAGTGTTGTTCTGGTGGTCCTGTTCGCGGTGTTCCGCGACTCGATCCTGGCGGCTTTTGGCGCTACCGAGAACAACCTTTCCTACGCCATCGATTACTTCAATATCATTATCATCGGTATTCCGTTTTATATCCTTACCAACGGAATCAATTCCATCATCCGCGCAGACGGCAGTCCCAAATTTGCCATGATGTCCACGCTGGTGGGATGCATCATGAATGTGATTCTGGACCCCATCGCCATCTTTGTCCTGCATTGGGGAGTTACAGGCGCAGCACTGGCCACCATCGCCGGTCAGATTGTCTCGACCATTCTGGGCATCGGATATCTGTTCCGGGCACGCTCCTTCCGTCTGCAAAGAAACAGCTTCCGTCTGCGCGGCAAACTGATGGCCAAGATCCTGCCGCTTGGTGTCAGCAGTCTGCTCACCCAGCTCTCCATCGTAATCATCATGGGCGTCATGAACACCACCCTTGTCAAATACGGTGCGCAGTCCGAGTACGGTGCCGATATTCCCATGACCGTGGTGGGTATTGTCATGAAGGTATTCCAGATTGTCATCGCGTTTGTTGTGGGGGTTGCGGCCGGCTGTCAGCCGATCGTCGGCTACAACTACGGCGCCGGAAACGGCCGCCGCGTCCGGCAGATTTTTAAAACGATGATGCTCACAGAAGCTGCAATCGGCGTGATTTCCACCCTGGCATTTCAGCTGTTCCCGGTCCAGATCATCTCGCTTTTCGGCAGTGAAAGCGAACTCTACAACCGGTTTGCCGGATATTCCTTCCGGATCTTTCTCTCTACCATTTTGCTGTGCTGCCTTCACAAAGCCATCAGCATCTTTTTGCAGTCCCTGGGAAAGCCGGTGCAGTCCATGACGCTTTCGCTGCTGCGGGATTTTGTTCTGTGCGTTCCCTTGGTCCTGCTGCTTCCCCTGGTTGTAGACCCCGGCGTCATGGGACCGCTGTACTCTGCACCGGTTGCCGACGTGCTCACCTTGCTGGTGGCGGTAGTCATGATGGCCGGCGTTTGGAAACGGCTTGACCGGATGCAGGAAAGGAGCTTCGAATGAATCAGATCATCCTTACCATCGGACGGCAGTTCGGTTCCGGGGGCCGCGAGATCGGCAAACAGCTGGCAAGCAAATTGGAAATTTCCTATTACGACAAAGAACTTCTGGGCGAAGCTGCCAGGCTCAGCGGTCTGTGCAAAGACTATCTGGAGCAGCGGGATGAATTTTCTACCAACAGCCTTTTGTATTCCTTTATCATGGGAACGCGGACCCTGACAGGGCAGCCCAGCCTGGAAGAACTGGCCTGGAAAGCGCAGCGGGATGCCGTAGAGTCCGCAGCAAAGCAGGGCAGCTGTGTGATTGTCGGACGCTGTGCCGACGTCATCCTGAAAGATTCTCCACATTTGCTCCGCGTCTTTTTGTCTGCACCCGAAGAACAACGCATTGCCCATGTAAGCCAGCGTGACAATCTCACTTTTCAGGAAGCGGCCGCCAAAATTCGCCGTATGGAACGCAGCCGCGCCGCCTATTATCAGGCCTTCACCGGTCAGAAATGGGGTCAGGCTGACAATTACGATATCTGTCTGAATGTTTCCCCGTTCGGGGTGGAACAGACTGTGCAGCTCATTCTGGAGATCGCAAAGTCTGTCTGAATTTCTGTGCGGAACAAAACGATACGCCGGAAGACGTGCTTTCCAAATAACAAGCCAGGCGGCTGACTCTTTTCTGGAGTCAGCCGCCTATTGTATTGCGGAAAACGCTTTCCGGCCAGACCGGTTCCGGAATTCTTTTCCTCTTGACAATGGTATGATATCGTACTATGATATAGTACGATATCATACCATATAGAAAGGGGAGACCGGCGTATGAAACATCAGGCTTCCAAAGATCTGAAGCGATACAATTATCTGTTTGGCGAAACGGGGATGGCCTATCATGAGATGAATGTTCGCCTCGGGCTATCGGACAGCACGTCCTCGGTGCTGTATGCGATCTGGGAACAGGGTGACCGCCGCCTGCTCAAAGAAATCTGCCGTTTTTCCGGATTGAGCAAACAGACAATCAATTCGGCCATCCGAAAGCTGGAAAAGGCAGGGATCGTCTATCTGGAAATGGCGGACAAGAAAAACAAGATGGTGTGTCTGACAGAATCCGGAAAAGCATTGGCCGAAAAAACTGCCGGACGGATCCTTGCGGCAGAGGACGAAATATTTGCGTCCTGGCCCCGGGAGGACGTGCAGAATTATTTTGCACTGACCGAAGCGTTTCTGGTCGCACTGCAAAAGAAGGTAGCAGCCATGCCGCCGGCAGAATCCGCCGGCAGCGACGCAACGATACAAACGGAAGGATCGGAGTAAAAAGGGTACCTCTATGCACAAACAGAATCTGCAATTATCCAGTCATTTTGGATACAAAGAATTGTTCCGCTTTACTCTCCCGGCAATCATGATGCTGGTGTTTACCTCCATTTACAGTGTGGTGGACGGCTTCTTCGTATCCAATTTTGTCGGGAAAGTCCCGTTTGCCGCCATCAATTTCGTAATGCCGTATCTGATCATTCTGGGCTGTGTCGGCTTTATGTTCGGCACAGGCGGCGGGGCCCTGATTGCCAAAACGCTCGGGGAAGGGGACCGGAAACGGGCCAACGAACTGTTTTCAATGATCGTCTACGCCGGGCTTCTCAGTGGAGTGGTCCTGGCCGTTGTTTCTTTGCTTCTCCTGCGGCCCATTGTGACCCTGATGGGCGCAGAGGGTCCGCTGTTTGAAAACTGCATCATCTACGGAAACATCATTCTGGCGGCGCTCCCGTTTTTCATGCTGCAGTATGAATTCCAGTGCCTTTTTGCCACTGCCGGGAAACCTACACTGGGGCTGAGCATCACGGTGGCAGCCGGCTTGACCAACATGATCCTGGATGCCGTTTTTGTTGCCTTTTTTCAATGGGGACTGGTCGGAGCCGCAGCCGCCACGGCGGCAAGTCAGGCGGTGGGAGGCATCATTCCGCTGATTTATTTTGCGCGGAAGAACTCCAGTTACCTGCAGCTGGGGCGGTGCTGTTTCAGCCGTTCCGCGCTGCTGAAGGCGTGTGCCAACGGCTCTTCGGAACTGATGAGCAATATCTCGTCCTCTGTCGTCAGCCTGCTTTTCAATTTGCAGCTGATGCAATATGCGGGGGAGGACGGAGTCGCCGCCTACGGCGTTCTGATGTATGTTTCCATGATCTTCCAGTCCATTTTTATGGGATATGCCGTCGGTGTGGCTCCGACCATCGGATACCAGTACGGCGCCCGGAACCACCGCGAGCTGCGCAGCCTTCGGAAGAAGAGCTTTCATCTGATCGGTATTTTCTCTGTGGCAATGTTCCTCACCGGTCAGCTGCTGTGCCGTCCGCTTGCCATGATTTTTGTCAGCTATGATGCCGCCCTCCTCGAAATGACCGTTCACGCCTTCTCCATTTTTTCCTTTTCCTTCCTGTTATCGGGCATCGGAATTTTCGGCTCCGCCTTTTTCACGGCACTGAATGACGGCCTGACTTCTGCTCTGGTTTCCTTTCTGCGGATTCTGGTCTTTCAATGCTCTGCTGTCCTGATCCTGCCGATGTTCTGGAAACTGGATGGTATCTGGATGTCCGTGGTTGTCGCCGAAGCGCTGGCCGCCATCGTGACATGCGGTTTCCTCGCCATGAAGCAGAAGACCTATCAGTATTGAACAAGAGGCACCGGGAATCCCGGTGCCTCTTGTTTTTCCTAAGTCACTCTGCCGGCAGACAAATGCTCACCGATTTCTGTTCTGCTACCAGGCCTTCACTTTGTACCGGAAGGGAGAGCACCTGTGATTTCACGCCGTCATAGTCCGTCAAAGAATCATGCCGTCCCACAGACCAGCGTTCCGTGTGCAGGATGCCTTCACTGTCGGTGCACCGGCTTTCCAGCAGAACCGTCTGCGCGTCCGGCAGAAAGTCAATGGATTCCGGCAGCTCTGCCGCAGGATAAACCGTATCTTCCATAAGTCCGTATGCTTCGTCAAACTGATATACGGCAACTTCCTGCGCTGCGTAGACAAAGGCAAGATTGACGGTGATCTCGGTGGTTTCGGCTTGTTCTTCCACGCCGAAAGATTCGGATATCTTTTCCCGGACCGAATAACTGTACGAAGCGCCTTCCGCTTCGCTGCTGTCCCAGGAAATGCCTTCGCCCTCGGTCAGATAGAACCGCTCATCCTGTGTACGATAGACCGGATTGATCCAGACCGTCCGGGGCATTTCCTCTTTCCCGACTTTGGACAAATCCAGGTACAGGGTACCGCTCTGTTTGTGAATCCGTTCACTCTCGTTATCCGTCACACCGGACCCCAGCTTCCCGTAAGCCGGGTCCGAACCGTTCCGAATTGTCGTGACACCGTTTTCCTCCTCCGCAACCATACAGAGTGCATACCCGGTTGTTCCGGGGAACGCCTGCCGCCAATCCTCTCCGAGCGGCGTCTGCCAGGGAGCCGAGGTCTCGGGAATCACACCGTACAGCCGTTCTCCGTCAGCGGAAGTTCCAGAAACTATGACCTCGGTGCCAACAGGCTCTCCGGGGACCGTTTCTTCGGTTTTTCCATCCAGCGCAACAGGTTCTGTGGTTACATACACACCGATCAGACGGTCCTGCTGCGTTGTGCCGGAATCGGCAACTGCCAGCTGGCATCCCGTCAACATACCACAGGCCAGCAGAACCGGCAGAATCTGCATTCGTTCAGTTTTCTTCATGGCTGTCACCGTCCTCCAGTTTTCCGTCAAATTTCAGAAGATCCCCCACATCACACTGCAGAAAATAACAGATCCGGTTGATGGTATGGAACCGCACACCTTTGGCCTTTCCGCTGCGTAGGATGGACAGATTGGCTTCGGTGATCCCGACCAGCTTGCAAAGTTCTTTGGAGGTCATCCCTCTTGCGCGCAGACACTCATCAAGACAAACCCGGATTCCCATCAGATAAATCCCTCGTTTTCCTCCCGGATTTCCCGGCTTTCCGTCATCCAGCGGCTGAGCAGCAGCGCCCCCAGTGCAAAAATGATCGGCAGCACGGAAAACTGCATTCTGAAATTGATCCGATAAAGGAACCTGGCCGCAGCCAGTTCCATGAGAAGAAAGGCAACCTGAATCACGACAGACCAAACCGCCGTTGCGGCGGCAATCCTGCCGGTCCGTGCGCAGGACTCAATCGCCTGCGAGGCATACCGGTCCCGGCGTACCTCCTCAAGCAGCCGGAGCAAAGCGTGCACAATGCGCAGATCCAGCAAAGTGGGCAGGGAATGGACGCCCCATCCCAGAACCAGGAACAACATGGTCAGCCAGAGTTCCTCTTCCGTGAGTGCCGTATTGGCGGCACGGACCTGCCGCATCTCTTCGAGAAGCAGCGCATACGAGTTGCCGAACACCGAGCCTATGAACAGAACATCCAGCAGGGCAAGCGCCCCGGAAAGCCATCGAAAAATCTTTGCCGACTCCGCTCTGGACAGATTCCGCACCGCATACAGCACCCGCATGATGCCGTAAGAAAGCAAAATGCACCATAGCAGATACCCGGTCATCCAGACCGGAATTTCTGCCCCCAGCAGTGCCGGAAAGAACTGCCGCAGGAGCCCGGGATTGACCATCCCATACATGGCCGGGAAGAGGAGGACACTGAAGAGAACCAGAAGCCCGTCCGCTGCCGAAAACCGTCTGCGACGGAATACCGCCAGATAACCGATCGGCAGGAGGCAGAACAGGACGAACAGCAGCCAGGCCAGAACATTCCCCACACTTCCCGACAAGGATAGCGCCCGGAGTCCCTGCCCGATCGGATACCAGGGAAAGGAAACGGCCGTCCCTGCAAAGCCAGCAGCGGCCAGCCCCGTCGAAAGGAGCAGAATCAGAGCTGCTGCTTCCAGAACCAGACCCAGGTAGAGCCATCTGCGATATTGGCGTTTCATCTGCTGTCACTCCTTTTAAAATTATTGTTTTTCGATAATTCAAGTCTAGCATATTCCTGTCTTTCTGTCAAGAATCTGTTTGCCGATCATCGTTTTGGCCCATGCTGTTCAGAAAAAGGAGATGATCCGATGAGCCGGCGGCGGGTAATGGGATTCAGCGTGCTGATTCTGATCCTCTTTATGGGGGTGCTGTGTCGTGTTTACTGGATTGCCACCGATACCGAGTACGCCGCCAGTGCCGGGGGCCAGACGGTGAGCGAGACCGCGTTGCCGGTAGAGCGCGGCAATTTCCTGGACTGCAACGGCGAGCTGCTTACCGGTTGGAAAAAGCAGTGGTATGCACTGTGCATTCCGGGCGATTCGAGCTACGCCACCCTGTTTCCGTTCGTGCCGTTTTCGGCGCAGACGGAGTTGTACGAGCGCCGCAACAGTGTGACGCCCTTTCTGATTCCGGTGGATACCGATCTGAGCCGCAACGGCATCTTCACAGTGGCCGGCGCCCAGCGCTGCCTGCCGGTACCGATTGCCCGGCATCTGATCGGGTATCTGGACGGGGACGGATACGGTGTGACCGGACTGGAAAAAGCTTACGACGATCTGCTCCGGGCGGCCGGCGACGAGACATCGGTGATCTGTACGACTTCCGCACGGGGGGATCTTCTTTCCGGCACCGCTCCGGTGCTCCGGACGGAAAAGACCGGCACCGCAAGCAGCGTGACCCTGACGCTGGACACCGACCTGCAGCGCGCCTGTGAGGCGGTTGCCCAGCTTTCCATGCCGCGGGGCTGCATTCTTGTGATGGAGGTGGGCACCGGCAAAATCCGCGCCGATGTGAGCATGCCGGAATTCGATCCCGACAACATTGCCCGGAGTATCGAGGCCAACGACACCTCCCTGATTGACCGTGCCTTTGCCTCCTTCAGTGCCGGTTCGGTATTCAAAGTCATCCTGGCCACTGCGGCCTACGAGGCGGGGCTGGACTGGTTCACGCATGACTGTACCGGGAGCGTGGAGATCGCGGGGGAGACCTTCCGCTGCGCACAGGGACGCTCCCATGGGCTTGTCAATCTGCGCGGAGCGCTGGAACAAAGCTGCAACTGCTATTTCATCGAGCTCGGGCAGCTGCTGGGCGGGCAACGGATTCTGCAGACCGCCCAGCGGTTCGGATTCGGTGCTCCTACCTCGGTGGCCCCCGGACTCAAGAGCAGCGCCGGCGTGCTGCCGTCCGAGGCCTCTCTTCAGAACGTCGGACAGCTTGCCAGTGTATCGTTCGGACAGGGTGGTTTGACGGTCACGCCGGTTCAGATCACGGCGATGATGAATGCGATTGCCGGCGACGGAACACTGTATCCCGCCCGGTTCGTTGAGAGCACGGAACAAAACGGTGGATCGGAACCCGTTGAACCGGCTGCCGCATCCCGCGCCTGCAGTGAAGACATTGCCCGGGTTCTGAGGAGCATGCTGGTCAGCGTCGTGACGGACGGCATCGGCAAGAAGGCCGCCCCGGATTTCGGCGGTGCCGGGGGAAAGACCGGTACTGCCCAGACCGGGCAGTTTGATGCGGACGGTACGGAGCTGCTCAACTACTGGTTCACGGGATTCTGGCCGGCGGAGGACCCCCGGTACACGATCACGGTTCTGCAGGACGGAACCCTGGAGCCCGAGACGGACAGTGCGGAACTCTTTGCGCAGATTGCCAACGCCCTGAATGTCATGGAAAACCTGTCCTGAATGACAAAAAAGGTGTTGACAACCGGCAGCACTGGGCCTATAATAGCAGACGTAAATGGAAAAATGGCGTTGAAAGGGCCAATGCCCCACACGCTGCCGGCAGAAGAGAGGGTACCGTTCGGTGCAAGGTACCTGCCGCGGCAGGAGCAGAGCCACCCCGGAGCTTCCGGCAGAACCGGACGTACGCACGGCGTTAATGTGCAGCAAGCGGCAGGAAATTCTCTGCAATTTGGGTGGTACCACGGAAGTTTGACGGCTTTCGCCCCTGGGTCCGGAAACGGACCGGGAGCGGAGGCCGTTTTTGTGTTGCCGCCGGCTTGTTCTATTTTTGCATAGGAAATGGAGAATCAGGAATTATGCAGTGGACAGGACTCAATGAACTTCGTGAAAAGTATCTGAGCTTTTTTGAAAGCAAAGGTCATCTTCGCCTGGGCAGTTTTCCCCTTGTGCCGAAAGATGACCCCAGCCTTCTGCTGATCAACAGCGGCATGGCTCCCATGAAAAAGTGGTTCCTCGGTCAGGAGGAGCCGCCGCGCCATCGCGTGACGACCTGCCAGAAGTGCATCCGCACGCCGGATATTGACCGCGTCGGCATCACGGCCCGGCATGGCTGCTTCTTCGAGATGCTGGGCAACTTCAGCTTCCAGGACTACTTCAAGGAAGAGGTCATTCCCTGGGCCTGGGAATTCCTGACGAAGGTTCTGGAAATCCCCGCCGACAGACTGTATGTCTCGGTGTATCTCGAGGATGACGAGGCCTACGATATCTGGACCAAGAAGATCGGCGTGCCCGAGGATCATATGGTCCGCATGGGCAAGGAAGACAACTTCTGGGAGCACGGTTCCGGTCCCTGCGGCCCCTGCTCCGAAATCTACTTTGACCGCGGCGAAAAGTACGGCTGCGGCAAGCCGACCTGCGGCGTGGGCTGCGACTGCGACCGCTATATGGAAATCTGGAACCTGGTGTTCAGCCAGTTCGATTCGGACGGCAAGGGCCATTACACCCGGCTGCCTCGTCCCAACATTGATACCGGCATGGGCCTGGAGCGTCTGGCCGTCGTCATGCAGGACGTGAACAACCTGTTTGAAGTCGATACCGTTGCGGCTGTTCTGCATCGCGTCGAGCACATTGCCGGCAAGCGGTACGGCCAGAACGAAAAGGATGACGTTTCCATCCGCGTGATCACCGACCACATCCGCGCCACCGTCTTTATGGCTTCGGATGGCATTCTGCCTTCCAACGAGGGCCGCGGCTACGTCATGCGCCGTCTGCTCCGCCGCGCTGCCCGTCACGGCCGGATGCTGGGCATCGACCATCCGTTCCTGACCGAACTGGTGGATGTCGTGATCGAGTCCAGCGAAGCCGGTTATCCCGAACTGCGCGAGCATGAGGCCTATATCAAGAAGGTCATCGGCACCGAGGAGGAGCGCTTCTACAAAACCATCGATGCCGGCCTGAACATCCTGAACGGCATGATCGACCGCCTCAAGGACGTGAAGGACAAAGTCCTCTCCGGTGAGGAAGTGTTCAAGCTCAACGATACCTTCGGCTTCCCGCTCGACCTGACCAAGGAGATCGCTGCCGAAGCCGGTGTCTCTGTCGATGAGGAGGCCTTCCAGGCTGAAATGACCAAGCAGCGCGAGCGTGCCCGCGCCGAGCGTCTCTCCAAGGATATCTCGGGCTGGAGTGCCGACCTGTTCGGTGACCTCGATGCCGAGCCGACCGTCTTTGACGGCTATGACACGCTCAAGGAGAGCGCCAAGGTTCTGGCTCTGTCCGACGGCGAAGAACTCAACGATGCCGTTTCCACCGATTATGAAGCCCGTGAAGGTGTCCTGGTGGTTCTGGACCGCACGCCGTTCTATGCGGAAATGGGCGGCCAGGTTGCCGACCACGGCTATCTGAGCAGCGGCAGCGCCAATCTGAAAGTCAACCAGGTCAAAAAGACCCCGAAGGGCTATTATGTCCATACCTGCACCCTGCTGGACGGCACGATCCGCACCGGTGACACCGTGACGGCTGCGGTGGACGAGTCCCGCCGCATGGCAATCTGCCGCAACCACACCGCCACCCACCTGCTGCAGAAGGCCCTGCGCGAAGTGCTGGGCACCCATGTCCATCAGGCCGGCAGCTATCAGGATGACAAGATCACCCGTTTTGACTTCACCCATTTCAGCGCTGTCACGCAGGAAGAACTGAACCGCGTGGAACAGCTGGTCAACGAGAAGATTTATGCCTCTCTGCCGGTTACCATCCAGAACCTGCCCATTGAGGAAGCCAAGAAGATGGGCGCCATGGCCCTGTTCGGCGAAAAGTACGGCAGCGTGGTCCGTGTTGTGGACGCGAGCGGCTGGAGCACCGAGTTCTGCGGCGGCACACATGTGAAGAACACCGCACAGATCGGCTGCTTCAAGATCCTGTCCGAGTCCAGCGTCGCAGCCGGCATCCGCCGTATCGAGGCCACCACAGCGTTTGGCGTGCTGGATCTGCTGAATGAGCGCACCAGCGAACTGAATCAGACGGCGTCTGCCCTCAAGGCCAACAACATGAAGGATGTTCCGGCCCGTGCCGAGGCCATGGCTGCAGAGCTGAAAGAGACTACCAAGCAGCTGGAAATTGCCCGCGCCAAGCTGGCTTCGCTGCGCATTGACGGCATGTTCCAGAATGCTGCTGTTGTGGACGGCGTGCGCATTGTGACGATCTACCTCAATGGCACTTCCTCCGATACGCTGCGCAGCATGCTTGATCAGATTCGTGACAAGGCGCCCAACGCCGTCGGTGCGCTGATCGGCAGTGACGGCGGCAAGACCACGCTGGCTGTCGGCGTCGGCAAGGACGCGCTGTCCCGTGGACTGAAGGCCGGTGTGCTGGTCAAGAAGATCGCTGCCATTGCCGGCGGCAACGGCGGCGGCAAGCCGGAGTTCGCAATGGCGGGCATCCGGGACACTTCCAAGATTGATGACGCTCTGCAGGCTGTGGAGGGAATTGTCAAGGAAGAACTGGAAAAAGCCAACTGATTCTGTTATAATAGGATGGAAAGATATTCTGCAACAAAGGAGGGAATACGATGGAAGATTGTCTGTTCTGCAAAATCGCAGCCGGCCAGATCCCCTCGAACAAACTGTACGAGGATGATACACTGCTGGCCTTCTACGACATTGATCCTCAGGCTCCCGTGCATTTTCTTGTCATCCCGAAAAAGCACATTGACTCCGCCGCCGCTCTGACGGAGGATGATGCCGCCCTGCTGGGTCATATCTATGCGGTCATTGCGCAGCTCTGCGCCAAACTTGGCGTGGCGGAAAGCGGCTACCGTGTCGTCACCAACGTGGGTGCCGACGGCGGCCAGAGCGTGCGCCATCTCCATTTCCATGTGCTCGCAAAGCGCAGCCTGGCATGGCCTCCGGGCTGATGGCCTGCGGTTGCCCCAAAGCTTTTGAATGATTGAAAAGAGGTTTACAAACACCATGGCTGAGACGTATACGCTTCATGTGGCCGGACTGACCCGTGAATTGCCGATCTGCAAGGTCAACGACCATCTGGACATTGCCGCGTTCATCATGTTCGGCGATGTGGAACTGACGATTGCCTGTGCGGAAGCACTGCTCAAAAAGTGTCCTGAATTCGATGTGATCCTGACTGCGGAAGCCAAGGGAATTCCCCTTGCCTACGAGATGTCCCGTCAGAGCGGGAAGAAGTGGATCACGGCCCGCAAAGGCGTCAAGGCGTATATGTCTGACCCGGTGGTGGTGGAAGACCAGTCCATCACGACGGCCGGCAAGCAGACGCTTGTCATTGACCGCAAGGATCTGGACTTCATGAACGGCAAGCGCGTTCTGGTCGTGGATGACGTGATCTCCACGGGCGGCAGCCTGCATGCACTGGATGCCCTTGCTGCGCGGAGCAGCGGCAAGATTGTGGCCCAGGCGGCGGTTCTTGCCGAGGGCGATGCAGCCGAGCGCAAGGATATCATCTTCCTGGAGCCGCTTCCGCTGTTCGTTCACTAAATGACTCGTAAGCTGGCCGGCTTTGGTTTTGCCTTCGCATTGTCAGAGCTGGCAGCGGCGTATCTGCCGCCGTCAGTGATTTTGCTGGCGACGGCAGATTTTGTTTTGGCGTCTGCCTTCCTGAAGCCGGCATTCCGGAACCGTGTACTGCCGATTTTGCTGGGCATTGCCCTCGGTTCCGTCTGGAGCGTGCTGTACCGCAGTACCGTGGTCCGTCCGGTGCAAGATCTTGCCGGCGCCACAGTTCACTGCAAGGCAGTTGTTCAGACGGATGCCGAGACCTCCTGGCTGGAGGACCGCCAGAGGGGAACCCTGCTCCTCACCGAAATCGATGGTCAGCCTTCTTCAGTAACCGTCTACTGCAGCGACCTGCCGTATACCGAACCGGGCAGTATCGTATCGGTCACGCTGAATCTGACGACAGTTGAACAGAATCGCTACCGGATGAACCGCTATGCCAAGGGAATCTGGCTCAACGCCGAATATGCCGGGGACTATCACCGGGAGGGAACATCCGATTCCTGGATGTTCCGTCTGTATGCGCTGCGGCAGGAACTTTCGGCCAGGCTGCGCCGGTATCTGCCGCACGACCTGGCGGGGCTGGAAGCCGCCATGCTGCTGGGTGACAAAAGCAAGCTGAGCGAATCCCTCTCCGATATGTTCCGAACGGCGGGAGTGTCCCATCTGCTGGCGGTTTCCGGGCTGCATGTTTCTTTGCTCTGCGGAATCTTCCTGCTCGGTGATGCCAAACGGCGCAGGTTTTCCCCGCCGTTTCTGCTGGCTCAGGCACTTGCACTTGTCTTTTATATGGCTCTTACCGGGTTTCCGGTATCGGTGCTGCGTGCAGGCACGGTCTATCTGATCGCGCTTGCCGGGTATGCACTTTTGCAGCCGCCGGATGCGCTGTCCTCGCTCGGAGCTGCAGCAGTCCTGATCGGCATTCAGCCCTACGCCGTATGCGATCTCGGATTTCAGCTTTCCTTCTGCGGTGTGGTGGGCGTTCAGGCGGCTTCCTGGCTGGTGCGCCGGGAACGCAGGTGGGTTTTGTCCCGTCTCGATGAGGAAGATTCTCACCCCATTGCGGCACTGCTGCTCTCTCTGGCCGAATCCTTACAATGTGCGGTATTGGCCACCGCGGCAACGCTTCCCGTGCTGCTGCTTCACAATATGATGACCAGCGGTGTGGCCATTTTGACCAATCTGCTGGTGGTCTGGATGCTCGGATTTGCACTGCGCCTGGGGCTTCTGGCCCTTATCGTATCCCCGTTCGGATTTCTGGCCCCGGTGCTGCACGGCATCAGCCTGTTGCTGGGAATCTGGCTACGCTGGATGATCGGCATCATCTCTTTCTGCGCGTCGCTTCCATTTTCGCATCTGGATCTCCCGCGCAATTATACGATTTTTGTGCTGCTCGTTCTTGTGGTGTTGGCTGTCATCTTCCTGCGGGCGGACAAACTGCTGTTCTACCTGCCCTGCGCGGCCGTTTGTCTTGCCGCCGCCGTCTGTTTCGGGCTGTTCTTTCAAAGGGATGTTGTCGAGATGGTCCTCGTGGGAACTGCCGGCAACCCCTGTGTCATCCTGACACAGAATGCCCGGGCTGCCGTCCTGCTGCGCGGCGGAACATCCAATGCGCGCGCCGTTCAGGAATATCTGCTGGACCATGGCAACCCCGAACTTCAGACGGTCGTTGACCTGCGAACGGTCTCTTCGGCCTCGCCGCTGGATGCCCCGGTTGTCGTGACTCCCGCCCTGGAAGAAAACGGAACCTCCTGTCCGCTGCTCGATACCATGACCATGACCCTGTATCACAGCACAGACGGATGTTTTGTCTTGATTGATCTGGATACCTGTCAGATCGGAGCATCCTCCGGCCGGTTTGTGTCAGATCAGCAACTTTTCACCGACTTGTTCCTGGCTTCCGGGACCTGTCCTTCGTCGCTGACCGCTTCGGTTTGTCTGACCAATGATCCTTCTCCTTCGTGGCTTGACAGTATCAACGCCGAAACCGTCTATTACGGGCCGGATTACCCCACAGCCATCCTACGTCCCGGTTCCAGTATCGTCTTTCAGGAGGTGCAGAAACTTGCTGTACAGTGATTCCGAGCTGAAAAAAAGACTCAAGACCGATTGCCCGGTCTATTATTTCTATGCATCCGAGGAAGCGCTGGTCCGCACTGCCGCCAATAAGGTGGAAAAAGCCCTCTCGGAGGATGCGCCGGACACAACGGTTCTCGACGGTCCCGCCCCGCAGGTGGAGGAAATCATCCTTGCCGCCGGAACCATCTCTTTTTTCGGCGGCAAGCGTCTGGTCATGCTGCCGCTGCTGCGCCCCTCCTCCTATTCCGACAAGGATCTGCAGGAGCTGTGCGACACACTGGCCGAAACGGAAAACGCTGTCTTTATTCTGACCAGTGTACTGGAAGAGAAATATGGAAAGATCAAACCCGGAAAACGGGAGCAGAAGCTGATTTCCGCCTGTGAAAAACTGGGCTACTGTGTCCAGATCAACAAGCCAGGCCGCGCCGCTCTTCAGCAGATGGCACGTGGCTGGGCGGCCGAGTCGGGGGCGCAGTTTGCTTCCGGGGCGGAGGAGATGCTTCTGAACCGCTGCGGCGATGACCAGTTTCTGCTGCAGAACGAAGTGGCCAAACTGGCGGCGCTGAGCAATTACGGTTCCATCACGCCCCAGATGATTGAGACGCTCGGTACCATCACCCTGGACGCCGACACCTTCGACATGGTCAAACTCGTGGCGGCAGGGAAGACCCGGCAGGCACTTTCCAAGCTGCAGACCCTTCTGGAATTGCAGAATGATCCTATCCTGATCACGGGTGCGCTGATCGGCAATTATCTGGACATCTACCGGGCGTATCTGACGCGTAAAAGCCGCCGCTCTCTGGCAGATCTTGCGAAAGACTTCAAGTATACCGGAAAATGGAACTATCGCCTCGGGAACGCCGAGCAGACGGCTTCCCGGTTCCATCGCACGCAGATTGAAGCCAGCCTGCGCATTTTGCAAAAACTGGACCAGGACCTGAAAGGCAGTCCGCTGGACGCCGATCTGCTGCTGCAAAAAGCATTATGCGAGCTGGCACTGACAAGGAGATCTTCATGAAGCTGCAACTCTCGCGGGCCCTTGTGGTGGAAGGGAAATACGATGCCGCCCGGCTGACCAACCTGGTGGACGGTACCATCCTGACCACCGACGGTTTCGCCATTTTTAAAGATCGGGCCATGCAGGAACTTTTCAAGCGGGTAGCCCGCGCCCAGGGTCTGATTGTGCTGACGGATTCCGATGCGGCCGGGTTTCGCATCCGCCATTTTCTCACCGGACTGGTCGGCGCGCAGAACGTCCTGCAGGCGTATGTTCCGGCCCTGCCGGGCAAAGAACCGCGCAAAGCGGAGCCGGGCAGGGAAGGGTTGCTGGGCGTGGAAGGCATCGCCGATGACCTTCTCATCCGGGCCCTGCAGGATGCGCTTGCCGGGGCGCCCGACCATGCTGACCGGCCGCTGCCGGAAGACAAAATCACCTACACCGATTTGTACGAATGGGGACTGAGCGGCGGCCCCAACGCTGCCGAAAAGCGCCGTGCGTTCCTCAAAACGCTGGGGCTTCCGCCGCGCCTGAGCAAAAAAGAACTGGTTCGGGTCCTGAATACCCTGTACACCAGAGAAAGCCTGCTTCACAGTCTCGGCCTTGCCGGACTGCCGGAAGAGCAAGCGTGATCGTATTTCCGAAAGAACGATGCGGAACTATGTGGAGTGTGATGCGGTTATGAATGAGATACTGCGGCAGGAAATCCGCCGTGTGGCCATCTATTCCCGAGGCGTAGCCAAATGGCTGGTGCTTGCCTGCCTTGTGGGGGTATTCAGCGGCCTGATCGGAACGGCTTTTCATGTTTTGGTAGAGATTGCCAACGCTCAACGGCTGGCGCATCCCTGGCTGCTCTTCTTTTTGCCGGCAGCCGGTCTTCTGATTGTCGCCATGTACAAGAAGGGCCGGATTGAGGGCGTCGGCACCAACGACGTGATTGACTGTGTGCAGGACGGCAAACCGTTGAGTTTCTGGCTGCTTCCGGTCATGTTCCTCAGCACGATTCTGACGCACCTGGCCGGCGGCAGTGCCGGTCGGGAAGGTGCAGCCCTGCAGATGGGCGGCGACATCGGCTGGCATGTGGGCGGATGGCTGCATTTTTCCAACCACGACCGCCGCACCGCCACCTTGTGCGGTATGGCCGCTCTGTTTTCTGCCCTGTTCGGGACTCCGCTGACAGCGGCGCTCTTCTCGATGACGGTCATCAATGTGGGGCTTGTCTTTTATTCTGCGTTCCTGCCATGTTTTACAGCGGCCCTCGTTGCCTATGCCGTATCGCTGGCGTTCGGCGTGGCCCCTACGCATTTTTCCGTCACCGCTCCCGCTGCTGCGCCCGGCATGACGGTGCGTGTTGCGGTGTTTGCTGTCTTGTGCGCACTGGTTGTCATCCTTTTCTGTCAGGTGCTCCACAGAACGGAGCACCTTCTCAAAAAATGCTTCCCCAACTCCTGGCTGCGCGCGGTAATCGGCGGTTCCTTTGTGGTGGCATTCACTGTCGGATATGGGGAAATGCGTTATAACGGCACCGGAATGACAACCATCACCGAAGCCATCGAGCAGGGGAGTGCCCTGCCGTGGGACTTTCTTGCCAAAATCCTTCTGACGGCAATCACATTGGGCGCCGGATATAAGGGCGGTGAGGTTGTCCCGAGCTTTTTTGTCGGAGCGACCTTCGGCTGTGTGGCGGCCCCCTTGCTGGGAATCCCGGCCGGATTCGGTGCGGCGCTTGGCCTTGTGGGGGTGTTCTGTGGCGCCACCAACTGTATGACGGCATCGCTGTTTCTGTCGATTGAATTGTTTGGCTCGGAAGGCCTGCTGTACTTTGCCATTGTGTGCGGGCTTTGCTATCTTCTTTCGGGGTATTCCGGCTTTTACAGCAGCCAGAGTTTCCTGACCGCCAAGCTGGAGTCGGAATATCGTGACAGCCGGACCGTCAAGAACCCCGAACATTGAAAAAAATTGGAAGTTTTTGAAAAAAAACGTTGACAATCCCGAAGTCAGCTGCTATAATAACACTTGTCGCACGGAGCTGGCTTCTGCGGCAAGAAACTTGGGGGTGTAGCTCACCTGGGAGAGCGCCTGCATGGCATGCAGGAGGTAAGGGGTTCGATCCCCCTCATCTCCACCAAAAGACCTGAAACGAAAGTTTCAGGTCTTTTTATTTTGTCCGGGCTCCAAGATTCTCTCAACAGGCCGGAACTTCCCGCCGCAGCAAAACTTATGCTTTCAAGAGAATCCAAGCCGTTGCAAGAGAGAAGATCCTGCCATGCCAAAAGACTCTGCACCAGGCGACAGGTTTGTCCCAAGGAGTGATCCGCTGCCTCATCCCTGCCGTCTTGTCATTTCTCAGCGTCCGCATCCATCAGGAACGGCTTTCTCTGTGTGATTTCTTTATCTTTTGCTCGGATTCCGGCAAAACGCTCTTAAGAGCATACAGGAGCTGCACCCGATCCTTTGTCGGCCATGTGTCTGCATCTGCACCCGGAAAAACTTTTTGAAAAAGTGCTTGACATTTTTCAAGCCTGCTGCTATAATAACAAAGTCGCCGGATGGCGGCGCAACACTTGGGGGTGTAGCTCACCTGGGAGAGCGCCTGCATGGCATGCAGGAGGTAAGGGGTTCGATCCCCCTCATCTCCACCAAAAAAAGCCTGTCCAATCGGACGGGCTTTTTTCTTTGTCCGCATCGGATTTTTCGCACATGGAGGGCCATAGGTCATGGAACTGGAACAAGCCCGCAAACGCGCAGAAGAACTGCGCGCCGTCATTGAGCGCAACAATCGGCTGTATTATGATCAGGATGCGCCGGAACTTGAGGACTTTGAATACGACAGACTCACGCAGGAACTGAAGGCACTGGAAAAAGAATTCCCGGAATTGGTAACGCCGAATAGTCCCACGCAGCATGTGGGCGGCACCGCAAGTAGCAAATTCAGCAAGGTAACGCACGCCGTCAAGATGGAAAGCCTGCAGGACGCCTTCTCGTTTGACGAACTGCGCGAATTTGATGCCCGAGTACAGGAAGCCGGCGTTGTCCCGCAGTACGTTGTGGAAGTCAAGATTGACGGCCTTTCGGTCAGTCTGGAATATGAAAACGGTCGCCTTGTTCGCGGTTCCACACGGGGTGACGGCGTTGTCGGGGAGGATGTGACGGAAAACCTGATGACGATCGCCGACATTCCCCATGAACTGCCCGGAGCGCCGGAATTTCTTGAAGTGCGCGGCGAAGTCTATATGCCCCACGACGCGTTCTTCAAGCTGCGGGAACAGCAGGAGCTGGAAGGCAAAACGCCCTTCAAGAACCCTCGCAACGCGGCCGCCGGCTCTCTGCGCCAGAAAGACGCCGGCATCACGGCTGCAAGAGGCCTTTCCATCTTTGTGTTCAACCTCCAGCGGGTAGTCGGGCGTGAATTCACGTCTCACAGTGAAACGCTGGACTATCTCAAATCGCTGGGATTCCCGGTCTCGCCGCGATACAATGTCTATAAGGATATTGAGGATGCCATCCGGGAAATCCAGCACATCGGGGAGCTCCGCGGTACGCTGAGCTTCGATATGGACGGTGCCGTCATCAAGGTCAACGATCTTGCTGCGCGCAACACCCTGGGATCTACCAACAAATTTCCCCGCTGGGCCATTGCCTTCAAATATCCGCCCGAAATCAAGGAAACCACCGTGCGGGATATTGAAGTCACCGTGGGCCGCACCGGCGTATTGACTCCCACCGCGGTATTTGATCCGATCTTCCTTGCGGGAACCAGCGTGTCCCGCGCCAGCCTGCACAACGGGGATATGATCGCCTCGCTTGACATCCGCATCGGCGATACCATTGAAGTGCACAAGGCCGGAGACATCATTCCCGAGGTCATCCGGGTGGTCCGGCACGAGGCGTCGTCCCAGCCGTACCACATGCCGGATGTCTGCCCGTCCTGTGGGGCACCGGTGGTTCATCTGGAGGATGAAGCCGCGCTGCGGTGTGTCAATCCCGAATGTCCGGCGCAGAGCCTGCGCAACCTGATCCATTTTGCCTCCCGCAATGCCATGGCCATTGACGGCCTGGGGGAAGCCGTGGCGCAGCAGCTGATTGACCGGGGACTCGTGCATACTGTCGCCGATCTGTATCATCTGACCAAGGATCAGCTTCTGACGCTGGACAAGTTCAAGGAGAAAAGCGCCGACAACCTTCTGAAGGCCATTGACAATTCCAAACGGAACAACCTGGACAAACTGGTATTCGGTCTGGGAATCCGCAACATCGGCGACAAGGCCGCGGCGCTGCTGGCCGAACATTTTGGCACCATGAGTGTCCTGCAGGCTGCTGCCGCAGAAGATATCAGCACCATCGACGGGTTCGGAGAAATCATGGCCCAGAGTGTTGTGGAATTCTTTGCCAAGGACGGTACGGCCGATCTTTTGTCCCGACTGGCCGAAGCCGGCGTCAACATGGAGTGGCACGGCGAGAAGAAGGGAACCGCCTTCACTGGCAAAACCATTGTGGTGACCGGCACGCTGCCGAGTCTGAGCCGGCAGGAAGCCGAAGCGCTGATCGTCCGCAATGGCGGAAAGGCTAGCGGATCCGTCTCCAAAAAAACGGCCTATGTCCTGGCCGGGGAGGCCGCCGGCTCCAAACTGACCAAAGCCCAGACACTGGGCATTCCCGTCATTGATGAGGCGGAGTTCCTGCGCATGATCGATCAGGCCCAGGGGTGACCCGCACTTTGCATGAAAACCCGCTGCCGAGCAAACCGCTCGGCGGCGGGTTTTTGTATTGTCCCGCAAAAGAATCGCACGGGGTTCTAGGCAGGCGGGTCCCGGAATACAGTGTCAGTGTGGAGGTGAAGAAAAAATGGACGAGTACTACTCGACAATCGAGATTCTGCCTGACCCGCTGCGCATCGAGCTCCGGGCGCTCCATTCCGCCGTTGCTCCCCGGATACAGGAAGTCCGTCTGCGGGCCGGACTCCCGGTTCAGTTCACAATTGCAGGGCGTCTGCAGCCTGCCTGCCGCTTTCTGTCCGATGCCAAACACGCCGCCTGTCTGACAAAGGAAATGCTCCGCAGCTGTTTTCTTTCCCTTTGCCGCCACTCGGTCTACGCCCACGAGGAGGAACTCCGTCAGGGATTCTTCACCTTGCCAAACGGCGGACGGATCGGCGTGGCCGGAACCCGGAGCCCGGGCGGTTTTGCCGCCGTCACTTCTCTGAATCTTCGGATCTCCCGGCATCTGTCCTGTGTTCTTCCGCCTCCGCTGCTCGAGATTCTGGACACGCTCGGTGCCGGTATTCTGGTAGCCGGGGTCCCGGGCAGCGGAAAGACTACCTTTTTGCGAAGCATGATCCAGTACTTAGAACGCAGTGATCGCATCCTCTGCATTGCCGACGAGCGCAGTGAGCTGGCACCCGCTTTGCAGGGGACCGGCTGCGATTGCTACACCCGCTGCTCCAAAGCTGACGGCATCAGTATGGCGCTTCGCTGCATGAACCCCCAGGTGATTGTCTGTGACGAGCTGGGCACTGCCGCGGACATCGCCGCCGTAGAGGCGGGGCTGGCTTCCGGTGTTGTGTTTCTGGCGTCTGTTCATTGCGACAGCCCGGACCATCTGCGCAGGAAGCCGCAGCTGGTCCGACTGCTGGGCACGGGCGCTTTTGAAACCGTTGTGTTCCTGTCCGGACGCGAGCACCCCGGTGAGGTTGCCCGCCTGGAAACATTGCCATGACGGTATTTTGGCTGAAATCCGCCGGTATTGTGCTGCTGATCCTGGTCGGATTCGGAATGGGGGAAGTCATCGGTCTGCAGGGAATGCACCGCTGGCACCAGAGTCTTGCCTTTGTGCGTCTGCTGGAATTTCTGGCCCGGACTCTGCGCTGTCGCGCCCTGCCCTGTGATGAGCTGCTGGCGCTGGCAGCCATGCAGCCGGGATTTGCGTGCTTTCATCCCGAATCCTGCCGCACCCTGCAGGAACTGGTTCCGCCGCCGGGACTGGCTGCCCTCTATGGGAACGAATTGCGGGAGGGCCTTGCTTCCGTTGAAACCTCTTCCCGCAGTGACGCCTGCCGGACGCTGGGCGCCCTGGCCTCCCTCTGCCGCCGGGAAACCGAGGAACAGCAGCGGCGCTGCATGCAGACCCGCTTTCTGGCGCCCCGGCTGGGAGCCTGTCTCGGCCTGCTGGCAGCCGTCCTACTCTCTTGAATTCGGAGGATACCCGAATGAATATCGACCTTGTTTTCAAGATCGCTGCCACCGGGATCATTGTTGCGGTTCTGAACCAGCTGCTGATCCGTTCCGGCCGGGAAGATCAGGCCATGATGACAACGCTGGCGGGGCTGATCGTCGTACTCACGATTCTGGTCCGGCAAATCAGTGATCTGTTTGTGCTGATCAAGGCACTGTTTGATTTATAAGAAATGAACCATGCTGATTTTGAAAGCCGCCGCACTTGCGGTTATCGCCTGCATTCTGGCCCTTACCCTGAAAAAGGACCAGCCCGGGTTCGCATTCCTGATCTCGCTGTGCGCAGCGCTCACGCTGCTGGGTCTGGCTGCCCAGCAGCTGCAGCCGGTTCTGTCCCAGCTTCAGGACCTGGCGGCCCGGACCGACGTTGCCTCCTTCTCTCTGCTTCTGCGGGTTCTGGCCATTGCTCTGATCACACAGCTCGGGACAGGCATCTGCCAGGAAGCCGGCCTTTCCGCGGCTGCATCCTGTCTGGAATTCTGCGGCCGTGTCCTGGCCATGCTGCAGGCACTGCCGCTTTTGCAGTCGCTGGTCGCTTCCTTTCTGTCCTTCTTGCCATAATGCTGCTCTGCGCGGTGCCTGCCGCAGCCCAGGAGCTCCCCGGTGACGTGCAGTCCATTCTGCGGCAGAGCGGCCTTTCCTCGGACAGTGTGCTGGGGCTGGACCTCTCCGGCCTGCTGGACATGCTGTTCGGATGGATTTCCGGCACCGTTGCAGAACCGCTGCATCTGGCACGTCAGGCCATCCTGTTTCTTTTGCTCTCCTGCGGGGTGGGGATGCTGCTGGACAAGAACCGATGGCGCCCTTGTCTCGATGGCATCACCGTTCTTGCATTCGGAACCCTCTGCCTTTCTGCCATGATGCAGCTGGTTCAAAGCGTCGCTTCCGCGGCAAAGACCAGCCAGGCCTATCTGACCGGCTTCATCCCGGTATTCAGCGGCATCTCCCTGCTGGCCGGACAAAAGGCGGGGGCCACCGTCTACAGCACGATGTTCTATGCCATGTCGGCCTTCCTGTCCACCGCGATCGAGTATCTGCTTTTGCCGGTTCTCGAGATCTATTTCTGCTTTGCGGTCTGCAGTGCCATCTGGGGCAGCGGCGGAATCGGGGAAGCCGCCGGGCTGTTTTCCCGCTGCTTTTCTCTGCTGCTCAAATGGAGCGGCCGTCTGTTTGCTTTCGTGCTGGGGCTGCAGAACATTCTGGCCTATAACTCGGATCGTGCGGCGCTGCGGGTCGGCAAAGGACTCCTCTCCACCGCTGTGCCTCTGGTGGGGGATGCCGCCGCCGCTGCGCTGTCCGGTGCCGCCGCGGCTATCCAGCTTCTCAAAGGTTCCCTGGCACTGGCAGTTCTTGCCGCTCTCGCAGCTGCGTTCGTTCCGGTCCTGCTGCAATGCGGTCTGTACTGGCTGGCGTTCTCCTGCGCCGGAATCGTGGCCTCCGGCAGCGGACAGAAGCAGTGCGGTCAGATCTGCCGTCTTTTCGGGGAGGGAGCCCGCCTGTGCGGTTCCGTCGCGATTCTGTATTTTTTCATGGTGATCCTGTCCACAGCGCTTCTGCTGATCGGCGGAAATGGAGGATAAACAGGATGGACTCTGTGCGTTATTTTGCTCTGCGGTGCTGTATTCTGAGCGCCCTGGCCGGCATGATCCGCACGTTCTGGCCAGACAGTGCACTCAAATCCGTCATAAATTCGGTGCTCACGCTGTATATTATAGCGTCGGTCCTCCAGGGGGTGACCGGTGCGGACTGGCTGCAGTTTGCCGGGGATCTGCGGGACTGGGCACAGCAGGGGACTGCCATCCCGGATTATTCCGGGTATCTCGAGGAACTCGGGACGGAGGAATCCGCCAAGGCTTTGCAGGATCTTCTGCGGCAAAACGGCATTGAATCCACCGTCCTCCCGGAGCAGGACGGTATCCGGGTCCGGCTGGTTTATCCGGCAGACCGGGAAGAGGCTGCTGCACTGCTGGAGGAATACGGCGGCGGTATCCGCTATACCCTGGAGGACACACAATGAAGTTTCCGAGCGATGCCGCCGCAGTGCTGCGCGGCGTTTGGGGCGACGAGAAAAAGAGAACCGGACTTCTGGTTGCGGGCGGCATTCTCGGAATGCTGCTGATCGGCGTTTCCGAATGGATTCCCGAACCGGCCGCTGCCGCACCGGACGTGCAGACATCCGATACCGCCTATGTCTGCGAGCTGGAGAACCGTCTGTGCGAGCTGATTTCCCAGATGGACGGTGCCGGGCAGACCCGTGTCATGGTCACGCTGGAATCGGATCAGGAGACCGTCTATGCCAAGGATACCGAGACCAGTACCACCGAAACCCAGCAGACCTCCCGTTCCAGCCATGTGCTGACGAGCGGAAATTCCGAAGGTCTGGTCGAGACCGTACAGGAGCCGCAGGTCCGCGGCGTTGCAGTCCTTTGCGAAGGGGGCGATCAGCCCGGCATCCAACTCCGGATCACCGAACTTGTCAGCGTCCTGACCGGCGCCGGCGCAAATCATATCACGGTCAACAAACTGCAGACATAAGGAGGAAAGGGTATGAAAAGCAACGCAAAAGGGCGGGGCATCACGCTGGCAATTCTGACACTGGCGCTAGGCGGTGCGGTGTATCTGAACTGGTCCTTCTCGAACAAGGTCCCGCAGGCGGCCCAGACCGCCGAGGACTCGTCCGCGACGCAGACCGTCTCCGCCGTGGAGGACACCGCCCAAGACCAGGCACAGGCCGTATTTGATCCGCTGACGGCAGAGACCGAGTCCGTCGATGACAAGGCTTCCAAAAATTACGGGGAGGCCCAGCTTGTCAGCGTCAGCAAAGACTCCGGCGAGGAGTTTTTCGAGCAGGCACGGCTGTCCCGCTCCAAGGCACGGGACGAGGCACTGGATACCATCAAGAAAACCCTGAAGAACGCCGACCTCAGCGAGGAGGAAAAGGAAAAGATCACGCAGCAGCTTGAAGAGCAGGTCAGCAGCATCACCGTCGAGTCCAGCGTGGAGAATCTGATCAAGTCCAAAGGCTTTGCCGACTGCGTGGTGAGCCTGGGCAGCGGGCGGGCGGAGATCACCGTCATGACCGAAAACGATGCCCTGACGGCGGATGAAGTCACCCGTATCCGGGATGAGGTGCTGAGCAAATGCACCGATCTGAGCGCACAGGATATTACCGTTGTGGAGGTAAAATAACCCCCGGCATCGGTTGCAAACGCCGCTGATTTGTGGTAAACTGTCTACAGATCATTACCAAAATCGGACGCCGGCGACGATCCGGCAGCGGGAGGATAGAAAATGGATGTACGCAATACAGTTGACGGCAGCCTGCAGATTTCTACAGACGTTCTGGCCAAGATCGCGCGTCTTGCGGCGCTTGAGATCGATGGCGTCGCCGATGTTTCTTCCGGAACCATGCAGAGCGTGCAGGGAATTCTGAGCAAGGCCAGCTTGCAGAAGCCCGTCACAGTGGAGCTGAATGACGGTGTTGCCTCGGTTCAGATCCACATCATCTCCAAGTACGGCTGCAAGATCATGCCGGTCTGTGCCAAGGTGCAGGAGAACGTCAAGCAGACCATCCAGAACATGACGGGAATCACGGTTTCCCGCGTGGATGTGATCGTGGCGGGCCTTGCCGAAGCCGAAGAAGCACAAGCATAACGAACAGGATTGGACAGTTATACCATGGAACAGAATCTTACCCGCCGCGAAGCGCGTGAAAATGCGTTTCTTGCGGCCTTTTCCGCGACGTTTCACCCCGATGATCCGCAGCCGATGCTGCTGAATCAGCCGGAATCCCATGAACATCCGCTGGATGTGTTTTCCCTGCGTCTGCTGCATGATATGCAGGACCATGCGCAGGAAATCGATGCCGTGATCACGGCCAACCTCAAGGGCTGGACGCTGTCGCGTGTGTCCCGCGTCAGTCTGGTTGCCATCCGGCTGGCTCTGGCAGAGATGTTGTACGGCGATGAGAAGAAACCCGGTGTTGCCATCAACGAGGCCGTCGAGCTGGCCAAAAAGTATGGCGCGGACAGCGATTATCAGTTTGTCAACGGTCTGCTCGGCACCGTAGCCCGGGCACAGGGCGATCAGCCTGCACCGTCATGCTGACCCTGGGGATTGATACGAGCAACTACGCAACCTCTCTGGCCGTGTTCGACACCGACGCCGGAGAGGTTGTTTGTGATTGCAAACGCTTCCTGCCCGTCAAGGCAGGGCAGTTGGGACTGCGGCAGAGTGATGCGCTGTTTCATCACACGGCAGCCCTTCCGGATCTGATCCGCGAGATTGCCGGCAAAGCCGACCTGCGCCTTGTCGGGGCAGTCGGGGTCTCGGCGCGGCCCAGACCCGTCGAAAAATCCTATATGCCGTGTTTTCTTGCCGGCGTCAATGCCGCGACGGCCTTCTGCGCCGCCCGCGGGATTCCGCTTGTCAGAACCACCCATCAGCAGGGGCATATTGCCGCCGCTTTATTTGCTGCGCGCGGGGAAGAGCTGTTCGGACGGCAGGAGCTGGTTTTCCATGTGTCCGGCGGCACCACCGATCTGCTGCTCTGTGACGGGCCCGACAAGATTGTCGGTCTCGGCACCAGTCTGGACCTTTATGCCGGACAGGCCGTGGATCGTCTCGGCGTCCGGCTCGGATACGGGTTCCCGGCCGGCAGTTATGTCAGCGAACTGGCGGAGACCTGTACCGAGCCCGTCCGCCCCAAGGTCAGCGTGCAGGGCATGAACTGCCACCTGTCGGGGCTGCAGAACCAGTGTGAACGGCTGCTTGCCGAAGGGCACAGTCCCGCCTATGTCTGCAACTATTGTCTGCTCTGCGTGGCCGAAACCCTCTTCCGTATGGCCTCGGCGGCCTTGCAGGAGCATCCGGGTCTGCCGGTGGTATTTGCGGGCGGCGTGATGAGCAGCAGTGTCGTGCGCCGGTATATCACCCAACGCATGCCCCAGGCTGCCTTTGTGCCGGGGAAATTTGCCAGTGACAACGCCATCGGTGTTTCCATCCTGGCGGCAAGGGAGGTCGACGCATGGCCGAATACATCGATGTAACCACGCTGAACCGCCTGGCCAAACAGTTCCTGGCACAGTGCGAACCGCTGAACAACCTGATTGTCTGTGGCGAGATTTCCAACTTCGTGCGGCATCAGAAGAGCGGGCACTGCTATTTCACGCTCAAGGACGAGAACGCCTCCATCAAGTGCGTCATGTTCCGGGACAAGGCCCGTCTGTTGGGGTTTCCGCCGCAGAACGGGATGCGTGTGCTCGCGTACGGGTATGCGACGATTTACGAACGGGACGGAGCTTTTCAGCTGTATTGTGAATTCCTGCGCCCCTTCGGGGCCGGTGCCGCCCAGATGGCATTTGACGCACTCAAGAAAAAGTTGGGCGCGGAAGGTCTCTTTGATCCTTCGCGCAAGCGTGCCCTTCCGCCTGTCCCGCACTGCATCGGCGTGGTCACCTCCAAGACCGGCGCGGCACTGCAGGATATCCGGCAGGTTATGTCCCGCCGCTGGCCGATGATCCGGCTGCTGCTGGCACCGGTCAATGTGCAGGGACTGCTGGCAGAACAGCAGATTGTCGAGGCAATCCGCCGTCTGGATGCCGATCCCCGGCCGGATCTCATCCTTGTAACCCGGGGCGGCGGCAGCAAAGAGGATCTTTGGGTGTTCAACAGTGAAAAGATCGCCCGTGCCGCCTTTGCCTGCCATAAACCGGTGGTGTCCGCTGTCGGGCATGAGATTGACACAACGATTCTGGATTATGTTGCGGACCTCCGCGCCCCGACACCTTCCGCTGCGGCGGAACTCTGTGTGCCTGATCAGGCCGAAGTGCGCCGAAAAATATTCATTGCCGAACAAAATATTCAAAAAAATATACAGTCCCGCTTGGAAATATGCTATAATAAGTTCAATGAGCTTTCCGCCATGCGGATGATGCAGCGGGAGCAGGAGAATCTGAGCCAAAAAGCACGCCGGCTGGACGAACTGACCTCTTCTGTCCGGGATGCAGCACATACCCGGTGCAGCCGCGGATACACCGGCCTGCAGAACGCTGCGGCGCTGGCCGCATCGCTGAATCCTTATGCAGTGCTGAGCCGCGGTTATACCATGCTCCAGGACCCGGACGGGCATTGTGTGCCTGTCGGGAACCTGAAGCCCGGACAGCAGATCATGGTGACGGGTCGCGACGCCTGTGCCAAATGTACCGTAAATACGATTGGTAAACGCTCTGTGAGGCAGATTGATGAAGAACCCCAAAACATTTGAGGACGGCCTGCAGCGTCTGCAGAACGTCTTGGAACAGATGCAGGATGACAACACCACGCTGGACCAGTCCGTCAAGCTTTATGCCGAGGCGGCACAGCTGATCCGGTTTTGCAACGATACCCTGAACAAGGCAAAAATTCAGATTGACGAGATCGACGCGACGCTGGCGCCTGCAGAGGACCAGCCGCAGCCGGAAGCCGACTGAGAAAGGGGAGGACCTGTATGGACCCGGCAACCTATCAGACACAATACCACGAATTTGCTTCGCAGACCGAACAGCGTCTGCAGCATCTGTGTGACTGTTATCTGCCCGAGCGCGCGCAGATCGGGCGTGCGGCCCGATACAGTCTGCTCTGCGGCGGCAAACGGGTGCGCGCCGTTCTGGTCCTGGCCAGTGCCCGCCTGTGCGGCGCGGACTGGAACACGGCGCTGGATTATGCAGCGGCCATTGAGATGCTGCATTGCTATTCGCTGATTCACGATGACCTGCCCTGCATGGACAACGACGACTACCGCCGCGGACGGCTGAGCTGCCACAAACAGTTCGGGGAATCCACGGCTCTGCTGGCTGCCGATGCACTCGTGACCGCTGCGTTTGAGGTCCTGGCCAATGCCGCACTGCCGGCCCAGAGCCGTGCTGCGGCGGCCGGGCATCTTGCCTTTGCGGGCGGCGCGCGGGGAATGCTGTTCGGCCAGGAACTGGACAAACGGTATGAGACCTGCCGCGCCACCGAGGAACAGCTGCTGGAACTGCATGCCCACAAGACCGGCGCACTGATCATTGCCGCGGCGGAGCTCGGCTGTGACGCTGCCGATGCCGCAGACCCGGTCCGCACATCGCTCAGGGCCTATGCGGCCGAGCTTGGTCTTGTGTTCCAGATTGTCGATGACATTCTGGATGTGACATCCACCACCGAGGAGCTCGGAAAGCCGGTGGGCAGCGATGCGGAAAACGACAAGACCACGTTTGTGACGCTTTATGGCCTGGACGGTGCCCGCACGCTGGCACAGCAACACAATGAAGCAGCCCTGCGGGCTTTGGACTCGTTTGGTCCGGAGGCGGATTTTCTCCGGGAAATGGCCCGTGAACTGCTGAAGCGCAACAAATAACCATAAGGAGAGATCCCCGATGGCTCTTTTGCTGAAGGCGTTGAGCTGGAATTATGTTCTTGTAACGGCTTTGGTCAGCTCCATCCTCGCACAGCTGATCAAGGTGCTTCTCAATCTGATTATTCTGGGACGGTTTATTCCCGAACGACTGTGGGGAGCGGGCGGTATGCCCAGTGCCCACTCTGCCACTGTCTGTGCCATGGTCGTTGCCACCGGCCGGTATTGCGGCACCGGCTCGACGGAATTCGCCTTGGCGCTGATTGTCTCCATCATCGTCATGTATGACGCCATGGGTGTGCGCCGGGAAACCGGAGAGCAGGCCAAGGTGCTCAACCGGATGCTGAGCGAGTGGATGGATCAGGAATCGGAAATTCTGCCGTTCCTAGGAGACCGCAAACTCAAAGAAATGGTGGGTCATACCCCCATCCAGGTTCTGACCGGCGCCGTTTTCGGCGTGATGATCGGTTTTGTAATGCCGATGGCATGAACTGACTGAACGAGGTATGTAAAAATGAGTTATCCTTATCTGGACCGGATGAAGGAGCCCGGAGACGTCAAAAAGCTTCTTCCGCAGGAGCTTCCGCTGCTCTGTGCGGATATCCGCCGCTTCCTGATCGACAGCGTATCCTCAACGGGAGGACATCTTTCTTCCAATCTCGGCGTGGTTGAACTGACGGTTGCCCTGCACCGCGTTCTGAATCTGCCGACGGACAAGATCCTGTTCGATGTAGGACATCAATGTTATACCCACAAACTTCTCACCGGCCGCCGGGAAGGTTTCTCCCATCTGCGTCAGAAGGACGGGATTTCCGGCTTTCCCTCCCCGCGTGAGAGTTCCTGTGACACCTTCATTGCCGGACACGGCAGCACGGCGCTGTCCACAGCGATCGGCGTTGCACGCGCCAAAAAGATCAAGGGCGAGCCCGGCAAGGTGGTCGCCATCATCGGCGACGGCGCCTTCACGGGCGGCATGGTCTATGAAGGCATGAACAATGTGGGGAACCTGAACAATCTGATTGTCGTGCTCAATGACAACAAGATGTCCATCTCCAAGAATGTCGGCCAGATGGCCAATTATCTGACCAAGCTCCGGACCGATCCCAAATACTTTCACGCCAAAGCCCGCATGGAGACCGCCCTGGACCGAATTCCTGTCGTGGGCGGTGATCTGGTCAAACTGCTGCAGGACGGCAAAAAAGTGATCCGGCGCGGCATCTACCATTCCACGATGTTCGAGGAGATGGGCTTCCAGTATATCGGACCCGTGGACGGTCACGATGTCCTGGAACTGATCCGCCTCTTCACCAACCTGCAGGAACAGTTTTCTCCGATTTTCCTGCATATTGTGACCCGCAAAGGCAAGGGACTCAAACCTGCCGAGGAAAATCCCGGTGAGTTCCACAGTGTCTCTGCATTTGATCTGAACCATCTGACCAACCCCGAAGTATCCCCGAAGGATTCCTTCTCGACGGTCTTCGGCACCCGTCTGGCGGAACTGGGACAGCAGATTCCGCGGCTCTGTGCGATCACGGCGGCCATGAAATACGGAACCGGCCTGAATTTCTTCTACCACGCGATGCCGGACCGGTTCTTTGATGTCGGCATGGCGGAAGAGCATGCCGTGACTTTTGCGGCAGGGCTGGCCAGCCAGGGAATTCTGCCGGTCGTGGCCATCTACTCCACCTTCTTCCAACGTGCCTACGATCAGATGATCCACGACGTTCATCTGATGGATCTGGATGTTATCTTTGCCGTGGATCGCGCCGGCCTTGTTCCCGCAGACGGAGAAACGCATCAGGGAATCTACGATCCGGGATTTTTCAGCCAGATCGGGATTCCGACCTTCTCACCCGCCAACTATGCGGAACTGCAGTACTGGCTGGACCGTCTTGTCGGGACGATGTCCGGTCCCCGTGCCATCCGCTATCCGCGCGGGGGAGAAAAGCCTGCCTTGGCGGCGCTGGGCTGCTCCGGCAGTCTGTATGACATGATCTCGGTCCATGAAGGGGCCGATACCGTCCTGGTCAGCTACGGTGCGGAGAGTGAAGAACTTCTTGCTGCAGCCGATCTTCTGGCCGAACAGGGTGTTGCAGCGGATTGCTGCAAGCTGGTCCAGATCTATCCGCTGCCGGAAGGTCTGTGCGACCGGCTCCGCTCTTACCACACCATCCTGTTTGCCGAGGAGGCCGTTCCGGTCGGAAGCATCGGGCAGCAGCTCTGTGTTGCCCTGCAGCAGACCGGGTGGCAGGGAAGTTTCCTGCATTGCAGCGTGGATAATACCCGTCTGCTCCATGCAACGGTACCGCAGCTCCGGATGGATCAGGGACTGGACGGTGCGTCGCTGGCCCGGAAAGTCCTCCAACATCGAAAGGCGGTGTCCTGATGAAACTTCGTCTTGACCAGTACCTGTGTCAAAACGGATATACCCAAAGTCGTGAACGTGCAAAAGCGCTGATCATGTCGGGAATTGTTTTTGTCAACGAGCAGAAAGCCGACAAGGCCGGTGACCTTGTGCCGGAAGGCGCCAAGGTGGAGGTGCGCGGTCACGACATCGGTTATGTGAGCCGCGGCGGCCTCAAACTGGAAAAAGCCATGGAGGTCTTCCCGATGAAACCGGACGGCAAGATCTGCATGGATATCGGTGCTTCCACCGGCGGCTTCACAGACTGTATGCTCCAGAACGGCGCGGTCAAGGTCTATGCCGTCGATGTGGGATATGGGCAGCTTGCCTGGAGTCTGCGCACCGATGCCCGCGTTGTCAATATGGAACGGACCAACATCCGCAATGTAACACCGGAAGATTTGCAGGACCGGATCGAGTTTTTCAGCGTGGATGTGTCCTTTATTTCTCTCAAGCATATTTTCCCGGTCGCAGATGCCATCTGCACGCCGGATGCGGTGGGCGTCTGCCTGGTCAAGCCGCAGTTTGAGGCCGGCCGCGAAAAGGTCGGCAAGAAAGGCGTCGTGCGGGACCCCGCCACCCACAGGGAGGTCCTTCACACGGCGCAGCAGTACGCTCTGGCCAACCATTTCACGGCAGCCGGCCTGGACTTTTCTCCCATCAAGGGACCGGAAGGCAACATCGAATTCCTGATGTATGTCCGTCATTCCGAAACGCCGCAGCCGCTGCCGGACGGTCTGATCGAACAGACTGTGGCCGCTGCCCATACGGCACTGGACAAGGCCCCGAATCTGCACTGAACCGGCCGGAAAGAGGGATGTTATGCAGGTTTTGCTTCTGCCAAACCGAATGAAAGATACCGATCTGACGGTAACCCGGCAGATCGTGACGCTGCTGTGCGGTATGGGTGCCGGACCGCTTCTTCCCGATGAATTTTCTGCCGATCTTCCGGGGTCCGGTGCCCGCTTCATGCCGTATCCGGAGGCCTTCCGACAGGCCGACCAGATCATCACGGTGGGCGGTGACGGGACGCTGCTCCGGGCTTCGGCGGACTGCTTGAAATATGGCAAACCGGTCCTGGGCGTCAATCTGGGTCGTGTCGGGTTTCTGGCCACCTGTGAGGTCAGTGAACTGCCCCGCAAGCTCTCCCTGCTGGTGGAGGGGAATTTTGCCATCGAGCCCCGGCGTCTTCTGCGCGCCGAGGTTACCGCCCACGGTTGGATTCAGACCGCCATGAATGACATTGTTCTGTTCGGCAATTCCCGGCTGCATCCGATGGATTATACCATCTACTGCGACGGCGCTTTTGTGGCGCGTTACCGCAGCGACGGTGTGATTGCCGCGACCCCCACCGGGTCCACCGCCTATTCGCTTTCCGCCGGAGGGCCGGTTCTGGACGCCAAGGCCCCGGTGATGGTGCTGACGCCGGTCTGTGCGCACAGTGTCCGTGCCGTCCCGCTGGTATTTTCTTCTGACAGACGCCTGACGGTGGTCGCCGAAAAGGACAACCGGGAAACCGTCTATGTCAGCGCCGACAGCAACGCCCGCTGTGACCTGCAGCCCGGTGAAGCCGTGAATATCTCTACGGCTCCCGATCAGCTGGGACTGATCACCTTCGGCGGCACCGAACAGTTCCATGCCATTGAAACCAAACTGATGAGGAGATGAGACGGCCATGAAAAGTGCACGTCATCAGGCCATTCTGGACCTGATTGAAAAATATCCCATTGACCGGCAGGAAGATCTGCTGGAGCATCTGCGACGGGAAGGCTTTGACGTCACGCAGGCCACCGTCTCCCGCGATATCCGCGAGCTGCGTCTTGTCAAAACGTCCACCGGTGACGGGCGCTATCGCTACATGTCCGCCGGCAATGCCGGCAAGGTGGCCCATTCTCCCAACCGGTTCGAGACCATCTTCCGTGAATCGGTGCTCAACGTGGACTACGCCGGCCATCTCGTGCTGGTCAAGTGCTTTTCCGGCATGGCCAACGCGGCTTGCGAAGTGTTTGATGCCAAGAGCTGGGAACATGTCGTGGGCACCCTGTCGGGTGATGATACCTTCCTGATTCTGATGAGAACCGAGGAAGATGCCGCAGAGATCACCCGTCAGCTGCAGCGGTACACGGTCCGCCGCGGCTGACAGCCGGTGTCACAAGGGAGGATGAATCACAGATCATGTTGGCAGAACTGAAAATCGAAAATGTTGCCGTGATCGAAAAGGCGGAAGTCCGGTTCACCTCCGGACTGAACGTCCTGACCGGTGAGACCGGTGCCGGCAAATCCATTATGATCGATTCCATCAATGCCATCCTGGGGAACCGGACATCCCGGGAACTGGTACGCAGCGGCGCCCAGAAGGCCCGCATCTGGGCCACCTTTGAGCAGATTCCCGCCTCGGTCCGCGACCAGGTGGAACGGTGCGGTTACGGCGCCTCCGACGATCTGCTGCTGTACCGTGAAATCAGTGCCGATGGAAAAGGCAGCTGCCGCGTCAACGGTATGCCCGCCACCGCCAGTGTGGTGCGGGATATCTCGGCCGGACTGCTGACCATCCACGGTCAGCACGACAGTACCAGTCTGACCAATCCGGCCACGCATCTGGGGCTGCTTGACCAGTACGCACAGAACGGCGCGCTCTACACCGCTTACCATGATCTGTACCGGGAACTCGTCACTGCGAAACGGGCACTGGATGCCCTGACCTCCAGCGAGGAGGAAAAACAGCGCCGCATCGCCGACCTCACCGAGGAGATCGATGCCATTGACGCCGCCGCGCTCTCTCCCGGAGAGGAAGAAACGCTGCTGGACCGTCGCAGCGTGATCACACATGCGCAGGGGATTCTGGACGGACTGATCGCCGCCCACGGTGCACTGTCCGGCGACGACGATCAGGAAACGCCCGGCGCCGCGGATCTTTTGGGAAGCGTGGCCGGGGAACTGGCCAACAGCGCCCGTCTGGATGAAAGTCTGCGGCCGCTCTCGGAACGGCTGAACGAGCTGTATTACGGCGCCCGCGAGCTGGCCACCGATCTTGCCGACCGGCTGGATGATTACGAATTTGATCCCGGGGAACTGGATCGGATCGAGGCGCGTCTTGATCAGATTTACCGGATCAAGCAGCGCTATGGTGCCACCGTCGAGGAACTTCTGGAACGGCGCAACAAGGCCGCCGAAGAGCTGGAAGGCTACCAGTCCTCTGGCAAACGCATTGCCGAACTGACCCAGCGCAAACAGGAATTGTACCGCAAAGCCAAGGAGGCGGCTGAAAATCTGACACAGTCCCGGCTCAAGGCGTTCACCCAGATGAACCGTCAGATGCGGGAAGCGCTGGAATTTCTCAATATGCCCGGCGTCCGGATGGCCCTGCGCCACCAGCGCGGCCCGCTGGCTTCGGCGGGACAGGACAATGTGGAATTCCTGATCTCCACCAACCCCGGTGAGGAACCCAAACCGCTCGCCAAAATTGCCTCGGGCGGTGAGCTTTCGCGCATCATGCTGGCCTTCAAGAGTGCGTTGGCCGACAAGGACGCCATTCCCACCGTCATCTACGATGAGATTGACACCGGCGTTTCGGGTCTGGCCGCCGGACGGATCGGTCAGAAGCTCAAACAGACCGCCCAGGGGCATCAGGTGCTCTGCATCACCCATACGCCGCAGATTGCCGCCTTTGCGGATACCCAGCTTCTGATCCAGAAAAACGTCCGCGACGACCGGACCTATACCGAGATTCATACCCTCGATCTGGACGGCCGTGTGGAAGTGCTGGCCCGGATGATTTCCGGCGACAAGGTCACCGACCTCAGCCTGGCGAACGCACGGGAGCTGATTGAAAAATCGGCCCACTGAACCGTTTTGCGCCGGAAATGCTTGACATTTCCGGCGGCATATGCTACTGTAGTCCATGTCAAATGCTTTGACGGGAACAAGTAGTCATTCTTTTGGGATGCCCAAGAGAAGCCCCGGTTGGTGCAAGGGGTCGGCAGAGAGAATGATGAATACCTCCCCGAGCAGCGGTCTGAACGCCTTTCAACCGGCAAGTAGGCACTGACGTGTGCGCACGTTACAGCGTTTGGGTGTCGCAGGGTCACACTGTCTGCCGCACCCGCGAAGGTTCCGACCGTGAGGTCCGGAACGAACAGAGGTGGTACCGCGTTTTCATCGCCCTCTGCCAAATTTCACCGTTTGGCAGGGGCGTTTTTCTTTGCCCTTGCCGCATTTCAAGGAGGTAGTTCCCATGACAATCTATGAAGAGCTCAAAGCCCGCGGCCTGATCGCCCAGGTCACCGACGAGGAAGAAATCCGTGATCTGATCAACAACGGCAAGGCCACCTTCTACATCGGCTTTGACTGCACGGCCGACAGTCTGACGGCAGGCCATTTCATGGCGCTGACCCTGATGAAGCGTCTGCAGATGGCCGGCAACAAGCCCATTGCCCTGATCGGCGGCGGCACGACGATGATCGGTGACCCGTCCGGGCGCACCGATATGCGCAAGATGCTCACCAAAGAGGATATCGCGCACAACGCCGAGTGCTTCAAGCGCCAGATGGAGCGCTTCATCGAATTCGGTGACGGCAAGGCCCTGATGCTCAACAACGCCGACTGGCTGCTCAACCTGAACTATGTGGAGCTGCTGCGCGAGGTCGGCGCCTGCTTCAGCGTCAACAACATGCTGCGCGCCGAATGCTACAAGCAGCGCATGGAAAAGGGTCTGTCCTTCCTTGAATTCAACTACATGATCATGCAGAGCTACGACTTCTATCACATGTTCCAGCATTACGGTTGCAACATGCAGTTCGGCGGCGACGATCAGTGGAGCAATATGCTGGGCGGCACCGAACTGATCCGCCGCAAACTGGGCAAGGATGCCTATGCCATGACCATCACGCTGCTGACCGACAGCCAGGGCAAAAAGATGGGCAAGACGGCCGGCAATGCGGTCTGGCTGGACCCCAACAAGACCTCTCCGTTCGAGTTCTATCAGTATTGGCGCAATGTGGGTGACGCCGATGTTCTCAAGTGCATCCGGATGCTGACCTTCCTGCCGCTGGAGCAGATCGACGAGATGGATCATTGGGAAGGCGAGCAGCTCAACCGCGCCAAGGAAATCCTGGCGTTTGAGCTGACCAGCATGGTTCACGGCAAAGAAGAGGCCGAAAAGGCCCAGAACACGGCGCGTGAACTGTTTACCGGCAGCGCCGACAATGAACATATGCCCACCACAGCACTGGACCCGTCCCTCGTCAAGGACGGCGGCATCGGTCTGCTGTCCGCCATGGTGGCTGCCAAGCTGTGCGGCTCCAACCGGGAGGCACGCCAGCTGGTGCAGCAGGGCGGTGTCCTGGTCAACGGCGAGAAGGTTTCCGATCCCAAGGCGGTTCTGACGGTGGAAGCACTGCAGAGCGGCGTCGTGATCAAAAAAGGCAAAAAGACCTACCATAAAGTAACGCTGTAATCCTTGTGAGGCTGTCGTTTCCGGGAAGATCCGGGAGCGGCGGCCTTCTTTTTGCAAATTCCATATCATTTCCGCTCCGCCCTTGCCCAACCACCGGAATTGGACTATAATAGGGAAGGACTTCATTTTCCGGAGGAAACCATGCCAAAAGAAAAACTGAAAACCATCTATGTCTGTACACAGTGCGGGGAAACCAGTCCGCGCTGGCTGGGGCGCTGCCCCTCCTGCGGGTCCTGGAATACGATGACGGAAGACGTCGTGGCGGAGCCCACCAAAAGTTCTTCCGGCCGTTCCGCCGTACCGGCCCGTGTGACCGGGCAGACAAGCCTCAAACCTCTCAAACTCAAAAATGTCAGCACCTCGGAGGAAAAGAGCCGCATCGTCACCGGCATCCATGAACTGGACCGGGTGTTGGGCGGCGGCATCGTGCTGGGAAGCGTCATCCTGATCGGCGGCGAACCCGGCATCGGCAAATCCACGATTCTGCTGCAGCTCTGCGGGGAGGTCTCCCGCACGCACAGCGTCCTGTATGTGACGGGCGAGGAGTCTGTCCGCCAGATCAAGCTGCGTGCGGTCCGGCTGGATGTTCCGCAGGAAAATATCTCCCTGGTTGCGGAAAGCGATGTGGACGAAATCTGCGGCCTGATCGAATCGATGAAGCCGGACCTTGTGGTGATTGACTCGATTCAGACAATGCGCTGCGCCGATGTGGCATCCTCGTCGGGAACCGTCAGCCAGGTCAAGGAAAGTGCCGCCCGCTTTCTGAATGTCGCCAAAACCAACGAGATTCCGACCTTTATTGTCGGCCACGTCAACAAGGACGGCGCCATTGCCGGCCCGAAGGTTATGGAACATATCGTGGATACGGTCCTGTATTTTGAGGGCGACAAGACCTTGCCGTATCGGGTGCTGCGGGCGGTAAAAAACCGCTATGGTTCCACCAACGAGATCGGTATGTTTGACATGACGGGCAGGGGACTGGAACAGATTGAAAATCCTTCCCAGGTCATGCTGGAAGGCCGTCCGATCGGCATTTCCGGGACCTGCGTCGCCTGTGTGATGGAGGGTACCCGTCCGGTTCTGAGCGAGATCCAGGCGCTCGTGACCAAAACGGCTTTTCCCAGCCCGCGCCGGACGGCGAGCGGGTTTGACTATAACAGGATGTATCTGCTGCTGGCCGTACTGGAAAAACGGGCCGGCTACGTCTTCGGCAATCAGGACGTATATGTCAATATCATCGGCGGGCTGCGTCTGGACGAAACTGCCTGCGACCTGCCGGTCTGTATGGCGATGGCTTCCAGCCTGCTGGACCTGCCGATCCCCGAAAAGACACTGGCCATCGGGGAAGTCGGCCTGGGCGGGGAAGTGCGCAGCGTTCCGCATCTGGAGACCCGGCTGCGGGAGGCTCAGCGCGTGGGATTTGATACGGCCATTGTCCCGCGTCATAACCTGAAAATGCTCGACCAGAGCCAGTTCCCAGGGCTGCACCTCATCGGGGTTGCATTCCTGCGGGAGGCCATCAACGCCGTCAAGCTGAAAAAATGAGAAGGACGAGAAGGAGACTATCATGAGTGAACAACCCAAACCGAAAAAGCTGACCATCGCCAATCCCGAACTGAAAAAGGCGGCCGCTACGCTCCGTGCAGAAAACACCCCTCAGAATTTCAATGCCGTGATCAATCAGCTGATGCGCGGCGTTTTCCTGGCCCCGGGCAAAATCGATCCGGGCAGTGTTCCGCCCAAACCCGATGAGATGGGACGGGTCAAGCTGCCCAAGGATACCAAAATCACCTTTGCGCTTCTCAAGGCCTCGGACGGCAAGTCTTTCTTTACGGCGTTCACCGATGAGGAAGAACTGAAGAAATGGAAGGGGATTCCCACCAACCAGAACATGCTGCTGCGCTTTGACGACTATGCGCGGATGCTCAGCGGGAACGACAAGGTTTCGGGCTTTGTCTTGAATCCGTTCAGCGACAATCTCCGCTTCTCCAAAGAGATGGTGGAAACGCTCAAAAAGCAGCGCGACGAACTGGTCGCCAAAGCAGCCGCCGCCAAGCAGGCCGCTCTGCGTCAGTCCCAGATCAAGGCCGGCGACAAGGTCACGATTGTGGAGCCTTCCGTCTATCCGGATGAGCTGCTTGACCCACTGTGCGAAACGCTGGAGAAATATCCTTCCGTCGCGGCTGCCTTCCTGCAGATCATGGTGATCAACGGCAAGGACAAGAGTTATCTGCTGGTTCTGGATGCGCCGAAAGACGAAACGCTGTTCAAGGACGTGGCGCTGGCGTGCCGTACATTCCTGGCCGGCAACGAAAAGAAGATGAACCTGAACATCACGACCTCCGCTTCGCCGCTCGGCCAGCAGGGAATGCGCGGCAGTGAAGCCTTCTATCTCAAGGGACAGGGTCGGATCCGCGACGAGGACGAGGAGGACTGAGATGACCAAGCGCCTTCTGGACTGCACCGCATCGGAGCTGATGCGCTTTGGAAAAGCCGAACTCTTTGCCTCCATTGCCGGCTGTGAGGGCCGTGTGCTCGCCTGCGAGACCATCGGCATCACCCAGCCGCTGCTCGGGGATGTCACCAATGCGGAGTATGCTGCCTCTCTGGGTGCCGACATTCTGCTGCTGAATATGCTGGATGTCCGGAATCCCGTACTCCAGGCGCTTCCCGAGGTTGCTCCCGAGCAGCGCATCCGGGAATTGAAGCGCCTGACCGGTCGGGTAATCGGGATCAATCTGGAGCCTGTGGACCCGCAGGCCGCCCAGTGCAACGCCGGCACACTGTGGGAAATGTCCCCGGGACGCCTTGCCACGCCGGAGAACGCGCTGCGTGCGCGGGATCTGAGCGTGGATCTGATCGTATTGACGGGCAATCCGGGGAACGGCGTCACCAATGAAGCCATTGTGGACTCTCTGCGACGTATGCGGGATGTGGTCGGGGAGGATCTGCTCCTGGCCGCCGGCAAAATGCATGGGGCGGGCGTTCTGTCCCAGAGCGGAGACAGGATCATGACCCGCGCCGACGCTGCAGCGTTTATGGATGCCGGAGCCGATATCATCCTGGTGCCCGCTCCGGGAACGGTGCCCGGCATCACGGTGGAATCGGTGCATGCCATCGCCGATGATGTCCATGCCAGAGGCAGACTGCTGCTCACAGCCATCGGCACCTCGCAGGAGGGCGCGGATGTCTCCACCATCCGCCGCATCGCCCTGATGTGCAAAATGGCAGGAGCAGACATTCACCATATCGGTGATACCGGTGTTCCGGGTATGGCGCTTCCGCAAAACATTCTGGCGTATTCGATTGCCATCCGCGGGGAACGCCATACTTACCGCAGAATGGCTTCCTCGGTCAACCGCTGATACGACCCAGACAAACCAATACGCAAAACCGCCGGCTCCTTTGCGGTGCCGGCGGTTTTCTTTCTGCGATTGTATCGGTTCTCTCAAAAGCTGCAGCGGGATTTCCGGAAAGGCCTTGACAGGGAGGGATCCCGGATGCTATCATGAATTCATAATATCCTATTTCGCTAAAGATAAGTTTAGCGAAATATAGGGGAGGGATTTTCATGAGTTCCTACATCGACGCCGCACACCCGGACCGTCACGAACCGTACCGCGATATTCCGGATGATGTGATTGAATACCTGCATTATCTCGATATTGTCAAACTGCGTTCTCCGCGCACGATCAACGGATACTACCTTGATCTGCGCGGGTTCTTCCGGTTCATGATGGTCAGCTGGGGTCTGGCCGCGGCCGATGCTCCGGCCGAGTCCATTCCGCTGGAACAGATCACAACCCGGCAGATCCGTACCATCCGCAAACGGGACATCCTCAATTATCTGGATTACGCCAGAAGCAACGAAAACGGTGCCAAAGCCCGTGCCCGCAAGCTCAGCGCCCTGCGGGGCTTTTTCGGATACCTGTGTACGCAGGTCAACAAACTGGACGAAAATCCGACGGAAAATCTGAGTCTGGGCAGCCCGAAAAAAGCACTTCCCAAATATCTGACCAAGGATGAAAGCCTCGATTTGTTAAATAATATACAAAGCGACTTCTATGAGCGGGATTATTGCATTCTGACGTTATTTCTGAACTGCGGGATGCGTCTTGCCGAACTGATTACCATGAACCTGGGAGATTTCCGCGATGATACAATCAGGATCACCGGCAAAGGCAACAAAGAACGGCTTGTCTACCTGAATTCTGCCTGCAAATCGGCCCTGGAACATTATCTGCCCAAGCGTGCGGCTCTGCCCAATCTGAAAGATCAGCAGGCTTTGTTTGTATCCAAACGGACCGGAAAGCGTCTTTCGGCACGCCGTGTGGAGCAGATCGTCGCACACTGCCTGCAAACGGCCGGACTGGACGGCCGCGGCTATTCGCCGCACAAACTGCGCCACACGGCCGCCACACTGATGTATCAGGGCGGTGTGGACATGCTGGCACTCAAGGAAATTCTCGGACACGAGAATGTATCTACCACACAGATTTATACCCACATCAATCAGCAGCAGCTCCGCAAAGCGGTGGAGTCCTCCCCTCTTGCAGATACGAAATACATTCCGCCCAAGACGCCCTCAGAGGAGGACACCGGCGAAGAGGACCGCTGATGCTGCAAACACGAGATTTGCCCCGGCGCCAACCGCCACCGCAATCAGATACCGCACAATAAGCTGTCGGATCGGTGCCGTCAGACCGGCACGGCCTCCCGAAAAGGCACAGCGGATCAGGCCCGCACTGAGCAGATAGGCTCGGCCCGCGAGCCAGAGCAGCAGCAAAAGCAGTCCGAGGTCCGGCAGGCAGCTCAGCAGCCAATGAACCACCAGACCGCGCACGCCCTGTGCCAGGTAGACACCGGAGGCACACAGTCCCATCAATATCCCTTTTGCCGCAAAAAAGATTCCTAAAAAGATGCTGCCGCCGACATGGAATCCGCAGAGCATCACAGCGGTCGCCTGCAAAAACATGCCGGACAGAAACCGCACATAGACCGTCCAAAAGGCTGCATAATTCTGCTTGTCCATCCGGAAGGCAGCAAGTGCCGCACCATAGGTTTCCTCGCCACGTCGTCCGGCCGGAATCCCGATCAGATATCCGATGAAGAAGAGCACCGCAAACGTAAGGACCGCCGTCAGCGGTCCCGCCGTACGCTGATGCAGAGTCTGACGGTGTTCCCCTTCCGCAATCGGATTTCCGGCAATGCTTCTCGCGGCCCGCATCAGTGCGCCGCCGAGCCCTGTGCACGAAGGGCGCTGACACCGCCGCCCAGCGCGCCGCCGAGCAGCACCGCCGCGAGCATGGACGCATTGGTGCGGTCAATGGCCGGGATTCTGCCGCTGAGCAGCGTAACGCCGAGCAGCAGCATGCAGCAGAATGCACCGCATCCCAGACCGCAGAGCAGACGTTTCTGCTGCACTCCGCGCGCCAGAACCAGTGCCGCCGCCATCGTCCCGAATGCTGCTGCCGTACAGGAAAAACCGCGCATCATCTCGAGCGGCCACTCGGTTCGCGCAAAGAGCTGTGCGAATACGACGAGAAGCAGGAGTGCGGTTCCTGCGCCGCAGACCACACTTTGGAGCAAAACCAGGATCAGGTTGGACTTTTCACGGCGCGCGCGGGACTTGATCCGCGGCGGCCGGATACCGGATTTCTTCAGATTCATAAAAAGCGCCCCCTTGCATGGTACAAACTATGCAAGGGGGCGTTCAGGTATTCGCAGATCAGGAACTCAGTTCTTCTTGGCGGGCGTATCCTTCTTGGCAGCATCCTTGCCGGAAGTGCCCATGTCCAGCTTCTCGACCGAGGAGATGGCAGAACGGCGGAAACGAATCTTCACGCGGTCACTGGTCGTCTCCAGAACGAAGGTATCATCCTTTTCGTTGATGGCAGCAACACGGCCGACAACACCGCCGATGGTAACCACGGTATCGCCTACCTCAATGGAAGCACGCATGGCGGCATCCTTCTTGTCCTGCTTGCGCTGAGGCAGGTACAGAATGATGTACATAAAAACCAGGATCAGGACCATCGGCAGGAAGGTCCAGAGCACGCTCAGAGTGCCGTTCGTATCGTTGCTCAAAAATTCGATCATAGTCTGTGAACTCCTTAATTTACAAAGTTTCTCTTATTATACAGAATTCTCGTGAAAACCGCAAGGGGCAATTCAGATTCTGCTATCCAGAAGATGAACGTATTTGTCATGGAACTGCTGGAAAGTGCCGTTGTCCAGATTTTCGCGGATCTTCTCCATGAGTCGGTTGTAGAAATACAGGTTGTGCATCACGGCCAGCCGCATGCCCAGCATCTCATCCGCCTTCTGAAGATGACGGATGTAGGCCCGGCTGAAGTTCCGGCAGACCGGGCAGTCGCACTGCGGATCAATCGGGCGGTCATCCCGCTCGTATTTCAGATTCTTGATGTTGATGATGCCATCCCAGGTGAACAGATGCCCATGGCGCGCATTGCGGCTGGGCATCACGCAGTCAAACAGATCCACACCGCGATAGACGCCCTCAATGATGTTGCCGGGGGTGCCCACGCCCATCAGATACCGGATCTTGTCCTTGGGCGCGTAGGGCTCCACCGCCGAAATGATGTCATACATGACCTCGGCAGGTTCTCCGACGGCAAGACCGCCGATTGCATAGCCGTCCAGATCATACTCCGCAATCTGCTTCATATGCTCAATCCGCAGATCCCGGTAGGTACAGCCCTGGTTGATGCCGAACAGAAGCTGGTCCGGATTGACCGCCTTGCCCTCATGCTTCAGCCGCGCCATCTCGGCCTTGCAGCGGAGCAGCCAGCGGGCCGTCCGCGCGCAGCTGTTTTTGGCATACTCGTATTCGGCGGGGTTCTCGACGCACTCATCGAACGCCATGGCGATGGTGGAGCCCAGGTTTGCCTGGATCTGCATGCTCTGCTCGGGGCCCATAAAGATCTGATGGCCGTCGAGGTGCGAGTTGAAAGTCACGCCTTCCTCGGTGATATGCCGCAGCTTGGCCAGGCTGAACACCTGGAATCCGCCGCTGTCGGTCAGGATCGGGCCGTCCCACCGCGTGAACTTGTGCAGACCGCCCATATCCGCCACCACCTGATCACCGGGACGCAGATGGAGATGATAGGTGTTGCAAAGCATGACCTGGGCACGGATCTCCTTCAGGTCAAACGCGGAAAGACCGCCCTTGATGGCCGCTGCGGTCGCAACGTTCTGAAAAGCCGGCGTCTGCACCGTGCCGTGTACGGTACGGAACTCACCGCGGCGGGCGGTTCCTTCTGTCTTGATCAGGCGAAAAGGCATAGACTGTCTCCTTTTTGATTATTGGATGAACATGGCATCGCCAAAACTGAAAAAGCGATATTTCTGCTCAACGGCAACCTTGTAGGCCGCCATGGTTTTTTCGTAGCCGTAGAAAGCCGCAATGAGCATGATCAGCGTGCTTTCCGGCAGATGGAAATTGGTCACCAGTCCGTCGATGGCATGCAGCTCAACGCCCGGATACAGGAAAATATCCGTCGTACCGCTGCAGGGAATGATCTTGCCGTATTTGGCCCACACCGCTTCGAGGGTGCGGCAGCTGGTGGTTCCCACTGCAATCACGCGATGTCCTTCCGCGCGGGCCCGGTTGATGGCCTCGGCTGCGGCATCGTCCACGCAATACCATTCGGTATGCATCTGGTGCTCTTCAATTTCATCTTCACTGACCGGACGGAAGGTCCCCAGTCCGACGTGGAGGGTGATCTCGACAATATGGACACCCTTGCGGCGGATGGTATCCAGCAGTTCCGGCGTGAAATGCAGTCCCGCCGTGGGAGCTGCGGCACTGCCAAGTTCCTTGGCGTAGACGGTCTGGTACTGGCTCTGGTCCTCCAGCTGCTTGGTAATATACGGCGGCAGCGGCATCTTGCCGAACTCGTCCAGCTTCTCGTACAGCGTCTGGGTATCGTACTGGAAGGTCACATATTTGTTGCCGTCCGGCAGCGTCTCGTCGACCGTGGCGGTCAGCGTACCGTCACCGAAGCTCAGGTGCGTTCCCGCCTGCATCCGGCGTCCGGGCCGGGCAAGACATTCCCAGGTATCGCCGTGCGCCTGACGCAGCAGCAGCACTTCGCAGACTGCACCGGTCGGCACCTTGACGCCCATCAGGCGGGCAGGCAGTACCTTGGAATTGTTGACGACCAGAACGTCGCCGGCTTCGAGATAGTCCGGCAGATCCCGGAAAATCTTGTGCTCAATGGAGTCATCTTTGCGGTTCAGTACCATCAGGCGGGCGCTGTCCCGGGGATCAGCGGGTTCCTGTGCGATCAGCTCTTTGGGCAGATCATACCAAAATTCTTTTTTTAACATCGTTTGGCTTCCTTTTTGCGTTGACAAGTCAGGTTTGCAATGCTATTATTGATGAAAGCGGGCCGGCCGGAATCCGACTGACCCCGCGGCACAGAGGCGCGGATTTCATCAGTAACCCCTCGGCTATGGTCTGCCAAAGACTGGAACGGGCGGTGAAAGGGCAATCCGCCGAAGGCGATGCACGGCACGCATCGAGCCTGGGTCCGCCACCGAACAGGAGCGGAACTGTCACGCCCATCCGGACGTGTTGCGCTGTGTCGTGCAATATATAATTATATTGCATTCCGTGCCGGTTTTCAAGCCGGTTTTTTTATTATCCAGAGAAAACCGGGATAAAATTTGGCAGATCGGTCCGGTTCCCCGCAAGCCTGCCAAGTTCCCTGCATAAAAATAGGAACGGGATAGACGGAAAGGAAGGCATTTGTTTTATGAAACAGTACAAAGTCGGCGTTGTAGGCGCCACCGGCATGGTGGGCCAGCGCTTCGTCACCCTGCTCGAGAATCATCCCTGGTTCAAACTGACCGCGCTTGCCGCTTCCGCGCGTTCTGCCGGCAAGACCTATGAGGAAGCCGTGGGCGGCCGCTGGATGATGCAGACTCCCATGCCGGAGTCGGTCAAGAAGATGATGGTCATGGACGCATCCCATGTGGAGGAAGTCGCCTCCCAGGTGGATTTTGTATTCTGTGCCGTCAACATGAAGAAGGACGAAATCAAAGCCCTTGAAGAGGCTTACGCCAAAGCGGAATGCCCCGTTGTGTCCAACAACAGCGCCAACCGTTTCACGCCGGATGTCCCGATGGTCGTTCCCGAGATCAACGCCGATCACATCGAGATCATTCCCGCGCAGCGCCGCCGTCTTGGCACCAAGCGCGGCTTTATTGCCGTCAAATCCAACTGCAGCCTGCAGAGCTATGTTCCCGCCCTGCATCCGCTGATGAAGGACTATGGTGTGACCAAGTGCCTTGTCTGCACCTATCAGGCCATTTCGGGCGCCGGCAAGACCTTTGAAACCTTCCCGGAGATTCTGGACAACGTGATTCCCTACATCTCCGGCGAGGAGGAGAAGAGCGAGCAGGAGCCGCTGAAGCTGTGGGGTCACATCGAGGGTGACCGGATCGTCAGCGCCGATAGCCCGTCCATCACGGCACAGTGCCTGCGCGTTCCGGTCCTGGACGGCCATATGGGTGCCGTCTTCGTGAGCTTTGCGAAGAAGCCCACCAAGGAGGAGATTCTCAAGGCTTGGAAAGAATTCCGCGGCCCTGCGCAGGAGCTGAACCTGCCCAGCGCTCCCAAACAGTTCCTGCATTATTTTGAGGAGAACGACCGCCCGCAGCCCAAGCTTGACCGCATGCTGGAAAACGGTATGGCAGTGAGCATCGGCCGTCTGCGCGAGGATACCCAGTACGATTACAAGTTTGTCTGCCTTTCCCACAACACGCTCCGCGGCGCTGCCGGCGGCGGTGTCCTGCTTGCGGAACTGCTGGCTGCCAAAGGGTATTTTGATTGAACTTGAAGGAGAACCTATCCTATGAAACAACCAGTCTTTACCGGTGCCGGTGTGGCCATCATCACCCCGATGCACGCAGACGGTACGGTCAACTTTGAAGAGCTCGGCCGCCTGATTGACTACCAGATTGCCAATCATACCGATGCCATCATCATCTGCGGCACCACCGGCGAATCCGCCACGCTGACTCACGAGGAGCATGTGGAGTGCATCCGGTTTGCCGTCAAGCATACGGCGCACCGCATTCCGGTCATTGCAGGTACCGGCTCCAACGACACTTCCTTTGCCGTGATGATCTCCCGTCAGGCGGAGGAAGCCGGTGCAGACGCGCTGCTGCTCGTCACCCCGTACTACAACAAGACCAGCCAGGCAGGACTTGTGGCCCATTACACCGCCATTGCAAAGGCGACATCCCTGCCCTGCATCCTCTACAATGTTCCTTCCCGCACCGGCGTCAATCTGCTGCCCGCCACGCTGGCTGAGCTGGCAAAGCTGCCCAACATCAATGCCGTCAAGGAAGCCAGCGGCAACATTTCGCAGGTCGCGGAGATTGCCTCTCTCTGCGGTGATTCTCTGAACATCTATTCCGGCAATGACGATCAGATTGTTCCGCTGTTGTCTCTCGGTGCCAAGGGTGTGATCAGTGTGCTCTCCAATGTGGCGCCCCGTCAGGCGCATGACATCTGTGCCGCCTGGTTTGAGGGGAACCCCGAAAAGAGTCTGGCGCTTCAGCTCGAGGCGCTGCCTCTGTGCCATGCGCTGTTTGCCGATGTGAACCCGATTCCGGTCAAGTGGGCGATGAACCGCCTGGGCTGGAAGGCCGGTCCGCTGCGTCTGCCTCTGGTGGAGCCTTCCGCCGCCGTGCAGAAGCAGCTGGAAACCGAGCTCAAGAAATATGGTGTGCTGAAGGATGAATAAAACCAGGCCCGCAGTACCGCGCATCCCCGGATGCAATGCGGCGCCGCGGGCCTGTGCTGTTACAGGAAAGGAAACACAACATGACGGATCTCATTATTCAGGGAATCTGCGGCCGGATGGGCCGCGCACTGGTGGAAAAAATCTCTGCCCGCAGTGACTGCCGCGTCGCGGCCGGTGTGGATCAGACCGCCGGACAGCTCAACGGCATTCCGGTCTATGCCTCGCTGGAAGATCTTCCGCAGGCTGCCGGCGTTGTCATTGATTTCACCTCTCCGGCCGGTGCCGTCCATGCCGCCCAGTTCTGCGCGGACCACAGGATGCCCTGTGTGCTCTGCTCCACGGGACTCAGTGCCGAACAGGAAGCCATCATCGAAGCAGCCAGCGAGAAGGTTCCGGTCTTCCGCAGTGCCAACATGTCGGTCGGCATCAATGTTCTGATCGAGCTTGCCAAACAGGCGGCACACCTGTTCGGCAGTGAATTTGATATTGAAATTGTTGAGAAACACCATCGCAACAAGCTGGATGCCCCGAGCGGAACGGCGCTGATGATCGCCGACGCCATCAATTCACAGGCGGACGGACGGTATGAGTATGTGTATGACCGCCATGCCGTCCGGCAGAAGCGCGGTGACCGGGAACTGGGCATCAGTTCGGTGCGCGGCGGCGGCATTGTCGGTGACCACGACGTCTTGTTCTGCGGTTCCGAGGAAGTCGTCACGATCAGCCATGTTGCCCAGAGCCGCGGTGTGTTTGCTGACGGTGCGGTGCAGGCGGCGCTGTATCTGGACGGCCGTGAGCCCGGGTTCTATACGATGACGGATCTGCTGAAGGAGAAAATGCAGTGTCTTTGAAAAGCGCAATCGGGGTTGCGGCCGCTGCCGTTCTGGTGCTGGCAAGCAGTGCCATAGTCCTGCATTTCACGCAAACCCCGGCGGCTACGCAGCCGTCCCCTGCCCCCACCGCAGCCGGCACACCCGTTCCGGCTGCGCCGACGCCGGAGCCGACGCCCACAGTGGAAACCGTCCGGTTTTCCGCTACCGGGGATAACCTGATCCATGAGGGCCTGTACAATCAGGCATTGGCCCGCGGCACGGACGGACACTATGATTTCCTGGCCGCCTATGAGAATTTGCGGGACTTTTATGCCGGGTTTGATGTCAACTGGCTGAATCAGGAAACGCTGGTCAACGATGCCTTTGAGCCTTCGGGATACCCCTGCTTTTCCACGCCGGGCGACATCACCGACGCCCTGTATGAAATGGGGTTCCGGGTGTTCAGCCTTTCCAACAATCACAGTTACGACAAGGGCGCCGAGGGGATTGCTTCCTCCATGGCACATTGGGCCGCCATGCCGGAGGACGTCGTGACGGCGGGCTTCTATGACCTGGCTTCCTATGACAACTTTGCCAATCAGACAGTCAACGGCATCACCTTCGGATACCTGTCCTACACGGAACAGACCAACGGCATTCCCACGCCGTCCGGCTCCGCATACGGAGTGGTGTATCTCGATCAGACCGACGTGATCGCCCGCCAGATGGAAGCCGTCCGCGCCAACTGCGACGTTCTGGTGGTCAGCTGTCACTGGGGCGTGGAAGGCAGCCACGAAATCACCGCCTCACAGCGTTCTACGGCACAGTGGCTTGCCGATCACGGTGCGGATCTGATCATCGGCACACACCCTCATGTCACCCAGTCTGCCGAGTGGCTGACCGCTGCCGACGGGCGGCAGGCTTTTGTCGCGTACAGCCTGGGCAATTTCATCAGTGCCCAGGCGGAGCCGGACAATATGATCGGCGTGATTCTGGGGCTGACGTTCCAGAAAACCACCCAGCCGGACGGATCGGTTTCGGTGGCTCTGCTGGACCCCAGGCTGTATCCTACCGTCACCCAGTACGAAAACCGATATGCCAACATCCGGGTTTATCTGTTATCAGATTATAACGATGAACTCGGTGCCGCACACGGCAACTTTGAGCTTCCCGTTTCCTATATCGAACAGGTTCTGAATGCTTCCGTTGACAGTGCCTTCCTGGTTCTGGACAACGATTCTGCAACGATGTAAAGGAGGAATTTTCATGTACGGCGTATCCAAAATTTCCAGTGAACAGAACATCATGCTGACGACGTTTCCCAGCATCCAGTACAGTGCCGGAAAACTGGCGGATTGTCTGGATGTATTTGCCAAAGCGGGCATCGTGGTGGACATGATCTGCCAGAGCGCGCCCCACAGTGACCGGGTGGATGTCAGCTTCACCACAAGCTATTCCAACTTCTCCGCCGTCATGAAAGCCCTTCCCGAAGCAGCCAAGGACAATCCGCCCATGATTTCCGGCGGCTTCTCCAAGGTCAATCTGTTCGGTGAGGAGATGGTCACCAGCTGCGGCGTGGCTGCGCGGGCCATGCGTGCTCTTGCCGCCGTTGGCGTGGAAGTAATTCTGATCACAACCAGTGATCTGGACATCTCGGTGCTGATCCGCCAGCAGGATGAAGATGCTGCGCTCAGTGCCCTGCAGCAGGCTTTTGAACTGTCCTGATTGGTTCCTAGCGTCTTTCCCTCGGGAAAGGCGCTTTTTTGCTGTCTCGGCTTCTTGAAGGGGCGGCCGGGTTTGTGGTATGATAAAAAAAATACCCTCATGAAGGATGGGATAACAATGAAATACGGTTTTCTCCGTGCGGCAGCGGTTTCCCCAAAGCTGCGCGTAGCAGACGTCTCGTACAATACCGAGGAAATCATTCGCACCATGCAGGATTGCGCAGCACAGAGCGTTCAGCTGCTGTGTCTGCCGGAATTCTGTCTGACCGGCTATACCTGCAGTGATCTGTTCCTGCAGGAAACGCTGCTGCGCGGCGCGGAACAGGGTCTTGCCAGGATTCTCGAGGCCAGCAAAGGCCTCAATCTGGTTGTTCTGGTCGGCCTGCCGGTCCGGATGGGCGGCAAGCTTTACAACTGCGCGGCCGTGGTCTGTGAAGGCAGGCTGCTGGGTCTTGTTCCCAAAACCCATCTGCCCAACTACGGAGAGTTCTATGAAAAGCGGCATTTCATCCCGGGGCCCGAGAACGCGGTTGCCTGCGAGCTGGCCGGCCAGAAAACCCTTTTCGGGACCCGGCTGCTCTTCTCCTGCCGGCAGATGCCGTCCTTCGTGCTGGGCGTCGAAATCTGCGAAGACCTCTGGGCACCGATTCCGCCCAGCTGCGGCCATGCCCTGGCCGGAGCGACCGTGATTGCCAATCTTTCTGCCAGTGATGAGACCGTCGGAAAAGCTTCGTACCGGCGGGATCTGGTCTGCGGCCAGAGTGCCCGGCTGCTGTGCGGGTATCTCTATGCCGATGCCGGGCACGGGGAAAGCACCACCGATATGACCTTTGCCGCCCACAATCTGGTTGCGGAGAACGGCATCCTGCTGGCAGAGTCCGGCCCGTTTGAGAGCGGCACCGCGGTCTCGGAACTGGACCTGGGGCGGATGGAACAGGAGCGCATCCGGAACACCACCTTCCTTCCGCAGACCGACGGCTATACCACCATTGGGTTCGATCTGAGCCTTGTGGACGTGCCTCTTACGCGGGCGATCTCCCCCACGCCGTTTGTCCCGCAGGACAACGCCGCCCGCGAGGAACGTTGCGAGCTGATCCTGCGCATCCAGGCAGAGGGCCTTGCCAAGCGTATGGAGCACACCCACGCCCGCTGTGCGGTGCTGGGAATCTCCGGCGGCCTGGACTCCTGCCTGGCCCTGCTGGTCGCTGTGCGCGCCTGCAAGGTACTGGGACGCAGCCCCAAGGACATTGTGGCCATCACCATGCCCTGCTTCGGCACCACCCACCGCACACGCTCCAATGCAGAAATTCTCTGTGAGGCCCTCGGCGTCACCTTTACCGAGATCAACATCACCCACACGGTGGAAAGCCATTTTATCGATATCGGTCAGCCCGCCGAGACGTACGATGTGACATTTGAAAACTGCCAGGCCCGTGTCCGGACGCTGGAGCTGATGGACTATGCCAACAAGAACGGCGGATTCGTCATCGGCACAGGGGATCTCAGTGAGCTGGCACTGGGCTGGGCCACCTACAACGGCGATCATATGAGCATGTACGGCGTCAACGCCGGAGTGCCCAAGACGCTGGTGCGCCATATTGTGAAGTATGTGGCCGATACCTGCGGGGAAGACTCGCTGCGCAGCGTCCTGCTGGATATTCTGGACACCCCTGTCAGCCCCGAACTTCTGCCCGCCGCAGCGGACGGGTCCTTCAGCCAGCAGACCGAGAAGCTGGTCGGTCCCTACGAGCTTCACGACTTTTATCTGTACTATGTGCTGCGTTTCGGGTTCGGTCCCGCCAAGATCTACCATCTTGCGCTGACTGCCTTCCGCGGACGCTACGAACCCTCGGTGCTCTTTGGCTGGCTCCGCAATTTCTACCGCCGCTTCTTCGCACAGCAGTTCAAGCGCAGCTGCCTGCCCGACGGTCCCAAGGTGGGTTCCGTCACGCTGAGTCCCCGTGCCGACTGGCGCATGCCGAGCGACGCCTGCAACGCGCTGTGGATGCAGGAACTTGAAGAGATGGAACAGGATTCGGCTCAGTGATTCCGTTCAAAATACAAGCCTTTCCGGCGGCCTCCTGCGAGGCCGCTTTTTTGATGCCCAAAAAGCATCCGGAACAGAGAAAGCCGGAGACTGTCCTTCTGCGACAGCCTCCGGCTTTCTGATAAAAGATTTCCCGGCAAGGGAATACTCTCAGCCCCTTGTCTGACAAACTTAATACACACAAAAAAGAACGGCTGAAAGGTTTCAGCCGTTCTTTTGGAGGTGACGGGCAGATTTGAACTGCCGAATGAGGGTTTTGCAGACCCTTGCCTTACCACTTGGCCACGTCACCATAATGAGTGAAAAACCGGCTTTACGGAGCCGGTTTCCACTGCTTGTTGGAGCGGCCGACGAGGCTCGAACTCGCTACCTCCACCTTGGCAAGGTGGCGCTCTACCAGATGAGCTACGGCCGCATGTTGCAGTTTCTTCAGAAGAAGCTGCAAAAGAAGTGGTGCCTCCGATCGGAATCGAACCAATGACACGGGGATTTTCAGTCCCCTGCTCTACCGACTGAGCTACAGAGGCATATGGCGACCCGGATCAGGCTCGAACTGACGACCTCTAGCGTGACAGGCTAGCGTTCTAACCAACTGAACTACCGGGCCACATGGTGGGAGTTAACGGACTCGAACCGCTGACCCTCTGCTTGTAAGGCAGATGCTCTCCCAGCTGAGCTAAACTCCCAAATTGGAGCGGCCGACGAGGCTCGAACTCGCTACCTCCACCTTGGCAAGGTGGCGCTCTACCAGATGAGCTACGGCCGCATATTGGAGAGCTTAGCTTGTCGCGATCTCTCCGGGCGACAGGTGTTATTCTACTGCATCTGCCGCAAAAAGTCAAGCGTTTTTCTTCATTTTTTTCAAAAAAATTTGACTTTTTTATTTTTCATCGTTTGAAGGCCAATTTCTAAGCAGATCATTGAGGTCCACACGGTATTGTTTGCCGCAGAACTGGCAGTTCACTTCCGCCATGGGATCTTCATCCCGCAATTTTTCCACCTCGGATTTTCCAAGGCTGCGGATGGTCCGTTCCACACGTTCCAGGCTGCAGTCGCAATGGTAGTCCACCCGTGCCGTGTCCAGAGTCTCCGGTGCAAAGCCGGCCAGTGCCAGCTGCAGGATATCCTCGATGGTCTTGCCGTCCTGCAGCATGGACGTCACCGCCGGCATGGCCTGGATGTTCTTTTCCAGATGGGTGATCTCCTCCTCCGTGGCACCGGGCAGAAGCTGTACAATGAATCCGCCGGCGCAGCGGACGCTCAGATCCTCATTGACGAGAACTCCGAGCGCACAGACCGTGGGCGTCTGTTCACTGACGGCAAAGTAACTGGTGATGTCCTCGGCAATTTCACCGGAAGTCAGCGGCACCTGCCCGACATAGGGTTCCCGCATGCCAAGATCCCGGATCACATCGAGTGTTCCGTCCGTTCCGACTGCCGCGCCGACATTCAGATGGCCGTCAGCCCGCGAGGGAAGCTCTACAACGGGATTTTCCACATACCCCTTCACGTTTCCCTGCGCATCGGAAACGGCGAGCAGACGCCCCACAGGGCCGCCTCCTTTGATCTGCAGTGTAATGGAGTCGGTATTTCCCTTGAGCATCTGCCCCATCATGGCCGTGCCCGTCAGCAGGCGCCCCAGCGCAGCCGTAACCACCGCACTGGTTTTGTGCAGGCGCTCCATCTCCCGCACCAGATCGGTGGAATCAATCCCGTAAAAAACAATTCCTCCGTTTTCCGAAATTCCGCGAAGGAAGTTTGCCTTCTTCTCACTCATCGCTCTGTTTTTCCTCCTGTGTATATTGCTTGACCGCCGTAATAATCCAGCGCGGGCTGTCGTCCCGGACAGCACCGAAGTCTTCCCCGTCTGCCACCCTGGCAACCGAGAACCCGTATTTTTCCAGCAATGCCGTCACGGTCTGCAGCGGATAGGAATACTCCGAAAACTCTTCCAGAAAGTCCTCCCCTGTCTCCTTATAGTGGATTGCAACGCTCAGATCCACTCGCCCGGTCGCGGCATCATAATGATTGGACCAGCGGCAGACCGCATCGTCCTCCTCAAAGGTATAAGTCTGGTCGCCCAGAAGCGTCCGGTGTTTATAGGGTGTATTCAGATCAAACACAAATACGCCGCCCTTTTCCATGAAAAAGGCAGCTTTCCGAATGGCTTTTTCAAAATTTTCGAGCGGTCCGATATGATTGAAGGTGTCGAAGGTAGACACCGCCGCCCGGATGGTCCCGTACAGATCGAGCTGTACCAGGTCCTGGCAAAGCAGCAGAACACGGCCTGTCATGCCCAGCTCCTCGGCCTTTTCCCGCAGAACGCTGAGCATCTCCTCCGACAGATCAATGCCGATCACATCATAACCGGCCTGCGCCAGCATCAGGGTCAGTTCCCCGGTGCCGCAGCCCAGGTCGGCCAGGATGCCGTCCCGGATGCCATGCTCCCTGAGCTGATTGGTCACATAGACGAACAGCGCGTCATAATCGGCTGCGCCATTGAATTCATCGTAAAAATAGGCAAATTCATGATAGGCCATGGCTCACTGCTCCGTCGTCAGGCATTCTTCGAGATACTTCCGAAGTTCCTCGATGCCCGTTCCCTTTTCCGCACTGGTCAGGAAAACCTCGCGGCAGCCGTAAGGAGCACAGCGCGTGCGGAAAGATTCCTCCGCCGCAGCCTGCTCGGATTTTTTCAGTTTATCCGCCTTGGTCAGTGCCACAACAAACGGAATCTTGTGATAGTGCAGATATTCCAGCATCTGCACATCGTCGGCGCTGGGCGCATGACGGCAGTCCAGCAGCTGGACCAGAACCGTCATGGCGCGCGGCGTTTCAAAATAACTGTTGATCAGTTCATCCCAGCGTTCTCTGTCCGCATTGGAAACCTTGGCGTATCCGTAACCGGGCAGATCCACGAAATATGCGGTATCCACGCGATAAAAGTTGATGGTCGCCGTTTTTCCCGGCGTCGCACTGACGCGGGCCAGGTTCTTCCGGTTGCACAGCCGGTTGATCAGGCTGGATTTGCCCACGTTGGACCGTCCCGAAAAGACAAATTCGGGGCGGTCACTCTCGGGCAGCTGGCTGGAAAGGCCGTAGGAGGCCTGAAATTCACTGCGATTGTAGTTCATGCAGATTCACCTCACATCACCGTGGAGGGTTCTTTGGCGGCGCTCTCCTCCGTTGCGATGAGCTGGGTGGCCTGCGGCACCGCATGTGCGGTGCGCCCTGCCGTGCGGGCCGGCGGCAGCAGCAAGGCTGCTTTCAGCACCTGGGACAGGTCAGACACCGGCACAAAGCGAACGGCCTTCTTGACCTCCTCATCCACCTCGTACAGGTCAGACTCGTTGTCTTTGGGAATCAGCACCGTCGAGATGCCTTCCCGGAAAGCGGCCATGCTCTTTTCTTTCAGTCCGCCGATGGGCAGCACATTTCCGTGCAGCGTAATCTCGCCGGTCATCGCCAGATTATGACGGACCGGATACCCGGAAAGGGCCGAGATCAGCGCCGTGGTCAGCGTCACGCCGGCAGAGGGGCCGTCCTTGGGGACTGCACCTTCCGGGGCATGGATATGGATATCGGTATTCTTGAACTGCTCGGGAGCAATGCCGTAGGTTTCGGCATGGACACGCGCATAGGTAACTGCCAGCTGAGCGCTCTCCTTCATCACATCGCCCAGGCTGCCGGTCAGTTCCACCTTGCCGGAACCGTTGGGAATGACAGAGACTTCCACCGGCAGCATCTCGCCGCCGACGCTGGTCCACGCCAGACCGTTGGCAATGCCCACCGAATCGGTGCGGGAGATAAAGGTCGGTTTGACCTTTTCGGGACCGAGAAGGCTCTTGACCATCGTAGCACTGACCGAAATCTTTTCGGTCTCGCCGGCTGCAATCTTCTGGGCGCACTTGCGCAAGACCGCCGTGATGGTACGCTCAAGCGTACGGACGCCGGCTTCCCGGGTATAACCGTCAATGATCTCATAAATCGCCGCCGGAGAGAAGGTCACACGGCCTTCCAGACCGTTGTTCTTCAGCTGTTTGGGCAGCAGATGCTTTTTGGCAATGTTGTATTTTTCAACGCGGGTATAGCTCGGAAGCTCAATCACATCCATGCGGTCATACAGCGGGCCGGGAATCCGGGAAGCGTCATTGGCCGTGGTGATGAAGAGCACTTCGCTCAGATCGAAGGGAACATCCAGATAGTTGTCCTTGAAAGACTTGTTCTGTTCGGGGTCCAGTACCTCGAGCAGCGCACTGGAAGGATCGCCGCGGTAATCACCGGACAGCTTATCAATCTCATCCAGCAGGATGACCGGGTTGGAAGACTTGGCGGAATTCACCGCACTGATGATGCGGCCCGGCATAGCACCGATATAGGTGCGCCGATGGCCGCGGATTTCCGCCTCGTCATGTACACCGCCCAGGCTCATCCGGGCGAATTTCCGGTTCATGCACTCCGCCACCGAACGGGCAATGGAGGTCTTGCCGACGCCCGGAGGGCCGACGAGACAGATGATCTGCCCCTTGACATCGGTATTGAGCTTGCGGACGGCCAGAATTTCCAGGATGCGTTCCTTGACCTTTTCCAGGCCGTAGTGGTCACGGTCCAGCACCTTGCGTGCGTGGGCCTGGTCCAGATCGTCCTCGGTCGTGATGTGCCAGGGCAGCGCAATGACCGTGTCCAAAAACGTCCGGATCACGCTGATCTCAGCCTGATTGCCGGCCATCTTGCTGAGCCGGTCACATTCCTTCAGCAGTTTTGTCTCGCTGTCCGACTCCAGGTGCAGTGCCTTGATCTTGGCAGCATATTCCTCGGCTTCGGCACGGGTATCATCCACATCGCCGAGTTCTTCGCTGATGATGTGCATCTGCTCGCGCAGATAATAATCCCGCTGGTTTTTGTCCATCTGGACATTGACCTTGTCATCGAGTTCCTTCTCGATGGAAAGCACATCACATTCCTGATGAAGCAGCACAAGCAGCTTCTCCAGACGGCCGAGCAGCGTGCTCTCGTTGAGGATGGTCTGTTTGTCCTCATACTTGAACAGCAGGTTGGCCGGCATGTACTCGCTCAGATAGAGCGGGCTGTCCGAGGAAACAATGTTGTAGACAACATCCTTGGAAATCTGCGGGCTGTAGGAGAGGTATTCCTCAAAGCAGTCCTTGAGGCTGCGGACCAGCGCTTCGGTCTGGGTGCGCTTATCCGCCGAAATTCCCCGCACCGGAGCGCTGCGCACTTCCGCCTGCAGGAACTTGCCGGTGGTGTCCAGCTCCAGCAGCTTGGCGCGGGTCTTGCCCTCCACCAGGACTTTGACGAGTTCCTCCGAGACGCGCAGCACCTGCTTGATCTCGGCAATCACGCCGAAGGTATACAGGTCCTTCTGCGTCGGTTCCTCGGTATCCATATCCTTCTGGGCCACGAGGAAAATATTGCTGTTGCCGTGCATGGCCGCCTCAATGGCAGCGATGGACTTGGCACGTCCCACCTCGAAATGAACGACGTTGTTCGGGAACACCACCAGGCCGCGCAGCGCGACCACCGGCAGATGAACAACATTGTGGGCCACACGGACCCGAACTTTCGGTTCTGACATAGAGATTCCTTTCCCCGGGCCGATCCGGCCGCAGTTCCGTTTTCTGTCACATACTCCGGGTTTGTGAACATCCGGTATGAATTGGGTAAACGCCGGCCGATATGCCGGCGGCGTGCAGTATGGTTTGGGGCAGCAGGACGGTCAGTGCGCCCGGGAGCGTTCTGGCGAAGAGCTGCCTGACAGGGGCACATTCTCCGTCCACCGTTGCGATGAGTGGACGGGAGTCCAGCACCTCCATCCGCACCTCTCTGGCGCGGCAGAATGTCATGTACGGGCGGAGTGCTTCCGAGACCGTTCCATCCGGCTGCAGATGTGCTCCGCTCTTGTACTGTGCCAGCAGTGAAGCAATTCTGAGCCGCGGAACGGGTTTGACCAGAACCACGTCCAGTACCCCGTCATCCATCAAGGCATACGGCGCTGCCATATAGCCTCCGCCGTAAAACCGTCCGTTGCAGAGCGCGGCCATCATGTAGGTGCCGTTTTCCGTCTTGCCGTCCAATGTTACGCGAAGAGCGTGTCCAAAATGCCGGAACATCGTCTCCACAATGGAAAGCGTGTAGGCCATGGTACCGCCGCATCCCGGCAAACGGCGGTATTTCGGGATTCCGTAGGCAACCTGAGCGTCCAGCCCGGCGGCGCAGATATCTACGCCCAGGCCGAGTGACGTTTCCAGAAGGTCCACCCGGGCCGTACCGGCCCGCAGCTGAGCCTGCATGTCCAGGAAGGGACTTTCCTCTTCGGTGCCGAAATTGCGTACATAATCGTTTCCGCTGCCGCACGGGACACACCCCACCGCCACCTGGGGATGGTTTGCGGCGCCCTGAATGACTTCATTCAGAGTACCGTCCCCTCCGCAGGCATACAGGGCAACCGGTTCGGGCTGCGCTGCCCAGCGTCGGGCTACCTCCGCGGCATGGCCGGCGTGCTGCGTGACAATGATCTCGGGTTCCGGCTCCCCCAGTGTTTCGGCGGCACAGCGGATCCGGGAAATCAGCCAGCTGCCGGCATCCCGTTTGCCCGCAACCGGATTGATAATGAAGATTCTTTTCACCCGCTGTTCCTCCAACGGTTACAAAAATACATTGTATATTTTATCTGTTTTCACTGCAAATAGCAAGTGTCTCGTATAAGATATTACAAAACAGACAAAATATAGAAAACCGAAATCCGAAAACGAGAGGAAGATGCACGGAATGCAGATTTTGCAGGAGCTCCTGTCCGTGACGCTGGCCAGCGTCGCCTCCCTGGTGGCGCTGTTTTTGCTCACGCGCCTGGGCGGCAAACGGCAGATCGCCCAGATGAGCCTGTTTGACTATGTGAACAGCATTACCATCGGTTCCATCGCCGCCGAAATGGCGACCAATCTCGAGCAATGGTATCGTCCCCTGACGGCAATGACCATCTACGGCGTGGCGGCCTGTCTGGTCCATTTCGCAGCCTACAAGAGCATGGCGGCGCGGCTGTTCCTGTCGGGACGAGCGATCGTCCTGATGGAAGACGGAACCATCCGCCGTACCGAACTGGCACGCTCCAAAATCGACCTCAACGAATTCCTGGCGCAGGCCCGGGCCGCAGGGTACTACGACCTGAATGAAATTGAAAGTGCCGTTCTCGAGACCAACGGACAGATCAGTTTTCTGCCCAGAAGCAACGCCCGTCCGGCCTGCTGCAGTGATCTCAACCTGAGTCCCGATCCTGTTTCCCTGTGGTATGATCTTGTCATTGACGGCAACCTCATGGAAGAGCATCTCAAGTCCAGCGGACGCAGCCGCGACTGGCTGGAAGGGCAGCTCCGCCAGAACGGCATTCCCAAAATCGAGGACGCCTTTTATGCGGCCTGTGACCGCCAGGGCCGGTTCTTCGCCTGCAAAAGCGGGCAGGAGCGCTGAGTGGGGCCAAGCCAAAAGAAAAGAGGCCCGGGAAATCCCGAGCCTCCGAAGGGTCAGTTACGCTGCCGAATTACTTGAAGTAGCGGTCCAGCAGGCCCTGCATGCCACGGCCATGGCGGGCCTCATCCTTCGCCATCTCATGAACGGTGTCATGGATCGCATCCAGATCCAGGGCCTTCGCCTTGCGGGCCAGGTCCATCTTGCCGGCGCAGGCGCCGCACTCGGCGTCCACACGCATCTGCAGGTTCTTCTTGGTGCTGTCGGTCAGGACTTCGCCCAGCAGCTCCGCAAACTTGGAAGCATGCTCAGCCTCTTCGAAAGCATAGCGCTTCCAGGCTTCGGCGATCTCGGGATAACCCTCACGGTCGGCAACGCGGCTCATGGCCAGGTACATGCCGACTTCGCTGCACTCACCGTTGAAGTTCTCGCGCAGGCCCTGGATGATCTCCTCGGGAGCGGTCTTGGCGATACCGACAACGTGCTCGGTCACATAGGTGTTTTCCTTCTGCTCGATGAACTTGGAAGCCGGCGCCTTGCAGACGGGGCAGAATTCAGGGATGGAACCTTCAGCAACATAGCCGCAGACAGTGCAAACATATTTCGTCATAATGAGATACCTCCGAATCATTTTTATTTTACCCGCAGGAACCTGTTTCTGTCCTGCGTTACGGCCTTATTATAGCGCACTCCCGTGTGCTTGTCAATAGATTTCAATGGAAAATTTTAAGATCATGTCTTAAAATTTTATGAAGTTCCTTTTGGTGGCATTCTGTGGGAAAACACGTTCCATTGCCGGGAATAGAGCATGAGACACCAGATAGGTCAATGAGCCAACAATAAGACCAACTATCAACAGGATCGGAGCATAGGCGAGTGAAAGCGCGCTGGAAAGCAGCACTGCCGCGCCCATCAGTTGGCCGATATTGTGAGCCAGAGCACCGCTGACTGAAAAGATGTAGCCGGTCACGGGGAACGGCAGTGCCAGCAGCAGGCAGAAGATCACGAAAGAGAGCGTGCCTCCGCACAAAGACAGGAATCCGGCCGTCACGCCGCGGGTCAGAAGTGCAAAAGCAGCTTTCAGGACCACAAGGCAGAGTGCCGATCGTTTGCGCAGAAACAGGACCGCATACATGACCACAATGTTGGACAGTCCCAGTTTCATGGCCGGCATCAGGCCCAGCAGCGGCGTCAGCGTCGATTCAAAAAACGACAGGGCCATGGACAGGGCAAACAGCATTCCGGTCAGCGCGATCTCCCTGGTTTTGGCATTACGCAATGGTGTTCCTCCTTCTTGTTTCGGGAAGTGTTTACGGGATTAAGTGTAGGACTCGACCCCGCAAATGTCAAGGAACAAACCCGTGGAAATCCTGTGAGTTTTCTGTGTCGCCTACTTGAAAAAAAGGCCGGAATCGTGTATTCTAATAAAAGTATAAGCTGCAAACTGTGTGTCCCTGTTTTCAGGGATTCTGATATGGATTCAAAAGGAGAAAAAAATGAAAAAAACGTATCGTTTCTTTACGACTGTTTTTCTGGTTGCCATCGCCGCCTGCATGACGGTGCTGCTGACCGCCTGCGGCAACAGCTCTTCCTCGTCCGAGTCGGATGTTCCCGATCAGGCCAAGCTGGATGCCATTGTGTCCTCGATCGAGGCGGTCAATGAGGTTCCCAACGCCCGGGCCATTGATGATTTCTCGCTCGAGAATGAGATGGGTCTGACGCCGGATAACATCCTCGCCTACAAGGGGGATGTGACCAACGATCAGGCAGACTGCGCGCTGGTCTTTGCCGCTCAGGCCAAGAGCGGGACCGTCGATACCGTCAAATCCGAGCTGGAAGCCTACAAGGAGTCCATGAGCAGCACGCTGTACGCCGAGTTTGCCGACAAGGTGGCCAAGGCGCAGGACTGCCGCATTGTTGTCAAGGACAACATTGTGGTCATGGTGATCTCCGGCATCAACGGTCCGGATTATTCCGAGATTGACACGGCAATCGAAGAGGCGCTTGCCTGATCTTCATTACAAAACCTTTTTCAGGCCGCTACCCGTTTTCAGGTAACGGCCTGCTTGTTTCCGGGGGACCTTGACGCCCCGGCCGATGTTAGGAGGACCGCACCCGTGAATTTTAACAGTGTTGTCTTTATGTTCTGTTTCTTTCCGCTGGCGCTCGCTCTGTATTATCTGGTGCCCGGAAAAGCCAAAAACGCCGTCCTTCTGGCGGAGAGCCTGCTGTTCTACTGTTGGGGCGGCATTGAGTGGCTTCCTCTGATGATCGTGCTGGTTGTCGTCAACTACACAGCCGGACTTCTGATGCAGAAAATGCCCCACGGCCGCGGGCGGAAGATGGTGCTGATCGTCGCCATCGCCATCACGGCAGCCGCCCTGATCTTCTGCAAATACACCAACTTCCTGATTGATACCCTCAACACCATCGCCTCGCTGCGGTTGTCCGAGCTGGACTTTCTGGATGTCCTGCCGCTGGGCATCAGCTATTTCACCTTCAAGCTCATCAGCTATCTTGCGGATGTCTATACCGGAAAAACACAGGCCGAACGCAATCCTGTGGATTTCAGTGCCTACGTTCTGATGTATCCGCAGCTTATCGTCGGTCCGATTGTAAAATACCGTGAAATCTCTGCCGCGCTGCACACGACCCGCGGCCGCTGCACACTGCCGCAGATTCAGCGCGGTGCCGAGATGTTCACCTTCGGTCTTGCCAAAAAAGTGATCCTGGCGGACTCCATTGCACGGCTGTGGCAGGACATCGTCGGTGCAACCGGCATCGGACTTGCCAACGCTTCCCTGCCGCTGGCCTGGCTGGGAATCATCGCCTATTCCTTCCAGCTGTATTTTGACTTTTCCGGCTATTCTGAAATGAGCAACGGTCTGAGCCTAATGATGGGCTTTGACTGCCCTGCCAACTTCCAGCTGCCCTACACGGCCACCAGCATCACGGATTTCTGGCGCCGCTGGCACATCACGCTTTCCGGCTGGTTCCGGGACTACATTTATATCCCGCTGGGCGGCAACCGCCGCGGTCCGGCCCGACAGATCCTGAACATGCTGGTTGTCTGGGCGCTGACCGGCATCTGGCACGGTGCCAACTGGAACTTCATCTGCTGGGGATTGTACTACTTTGTACTGCTGGTCATTGAGAAGAATTTTCTGCTGCCTTACCTCAAAAAGGGAAAGATCTGGCCTCACCTGTATACATTGGTACTGGTCGTTCTTGGCTGGGGTCTGTTTACCTGCAATCTTCCCGGTGCGCCGCTCGGTCTTCTGCTCCGCCAGCTCCTGATTCCGCACGGCGGAACTTCGGCCCTGTATTTTGTCCGCAACTATGCCGTCCTGCTGATTCTCTGTGCGGTCTGCTCCACAGCACTGCCCCAGAAACTATGGCAGTGGTGCAAACGTCACACGCCGGTGCGCCTGGTGGTGCTGGCCGGCTGCCTTGTGCTGTGCACTGCCTATGTGATTGCGTCCACCGAAAGCACCGCTCTGTACGCAAACTTCTGAAAGGAGGCAGTTCCGGATGGAAAAACGTATTCATCGCAAGAACAATGAGCGCCGCACCCTTCCGGCCGCGCTGATTCTGTTTGCCGTCTTTATCTGCGGATTCTCCGTGCTCAATCTTTTCTGGCCCAAAAGAGAAATTTCTGAGCTGGAAAACCGGAAACTGGCCCAGATGCCCGCCTTTACCCTGCAGTCCTTTCTGAGCGGTGACTGGCAGAAAGCATTCGGCAGCTATCTGCAGGACCAGGTCGCCTTCCGTGACCGCTGGATTGATCTGGAAAGCCTGACCAATGCCACCGCCCTCGGGGAAACTGAGGAGGGCGGCATCCTGCTGGGCAAGGACGGATGGATGTTCACCAAACTGTTTACGGTGAGTGAGGACACACAGGTCCTTCTAAATAAAAATGTCCGCTCGGTCGTCAGCTTTGCCTCGCGTTACCCCGACCGGGTCACCTTCCTGCTGGCGCCGTCTGCCAGCGACATCTATCCCGAGATGCTCCCGGCCAATGCCCCGATGATCGACGAGGATGCCATGCTGGACGACATCTTTGCCAGCATCGGGGAGAGCGCCGATGTGCTTGATCTGCGCGATGTTTTCCGCGCCAACAAGGACCAGTATCTGTACTTCAAGACCGATCATCACTGGACGACCGACGGCGCATATCTGGCATACCAGCAGTTCTGTTCTCTCAAGGGACTGACGCCGTTTGACACTTCTGCCCACACCGCCGTCGCAGTGAATGATTTTTACGGGACGCATTATTCGGCCACCCGGTACTGGAAGACACAGCCGGATCATTTCACCTATTATGAACTTCCCAATCTGATGACGATTTATAATATCAACGGAGAAGCGCAGTTCGAGGCCTCCCAGACCATGCCGCTCATCAATACGGAGAAGCTCGCCACGCGCGACAAATACGGCGCATTCCTGGACGGCAACCATGGCTATTCGGTGATTGAAGGCGACGGAGAGGGCAGCATCCTGGTGGTAAAAGACAGTTACGCCAACAGCTTTGTTCCCTATCTCACCGCAAACTATGCCAAGATCGGCGTTGTGGATTTCCGCAATTTTGCCTACGGGCTGGATTCGACGATCGAGAAGGAAGGCTATGACCAGATCCTGATCCTGTACAATTTCCAGACCTTCCTGTCCGACACCCATATTGTGTATATCGACCGGCCTACCACGCTGACTTCCTGAGGTGATGTTTTATGAAAGCGGTTGTTCTTTCCTGCAACACCGGCGGCGGACACAATGCAGCCGCACATGCGATTGCAGAAGCCATGACGCAGCGCGGACATCAAGCCTACGTTCTTGATTATCTGACCCTGGCCGGTGAGAACGTGTCCAAGGCCGTCGGCGACAGTTATATTCAGCTGGTTCAGCGCACCCCCAAAGCCTTCGGTGCCGTATATGATCTGGGCATGGCGGTCAGCACCCACATGGAACGCTCCCCCGTGTACTATGCCAATGCCGCGATGGCACGGTATCTGCGGGAGTATTTCACGCAGAACCCGGTGGATGTAATCTTCGCAACGCACCTGTATCCGGCAGAGACCTTGACCTGGATGCGCCGTCACGGGGAATCCCTGCCGCCGGTGATCGCTGTTGCCACCGACTACACCTGCATCCCGTTCTGGGAGGAAACTGACTGCGACCGCTACGTTATTCCGCACGAAGACCTGATCGACCAGTTTGCCGCACGCGGTGTTCCGGCCGAAAAGCTCTGCCCTCTGGGGATTCCGGTCTCTCCGGCTTATGCCGTTCCGGTGACCGCCGCCGAAGCCCGCGCTAAGCTTTCCCTGCCGCAGGACAAAAAGCTCTATCTGATCGTGGGCGGCAGCATGGGCGCAGGCAATCTTGGCCGCCTGACGGACGATGTTTCCCGTCTTACCGGCGAAGAAGCCGAATTGCTGGTCATCTGCGGCAGCAATGAATCCATGCAGAAGCGTCTGACTGCGCGGTTCCACCGCGACCCGCGTATCCGGATTCTGGGAAAAACCGACCAGATGCGGCTGTTGCTGGCTGCCTGCAATGTTCTGTTCACCAAACCCGGCGGGCTGACTTCCACAGAGGCGGTTGCCGCGCGGATTCCGCTGGTCCACACCGAACCCATTCCCGGCTGTGAGACAGAAAACCGGAATTTCTTCCTGCGGCATGGGCTGAGTGTGACCGGCAAGACCATCCGTGCCCAGGCCCGTGCCGGCAGGATGCTGGTGGGGGACGAGGGCGCCCGCAATGAAATGCTGCGTGCGCAGTGTTCGGTCCTGCACTGTGATGCGGCAGAATCCATCTGCAAGCTGGCAGAAGCACTCCAGAAAGATCGGGGGCTGACGACAGAATGACTCCCTGGGCCCCCTATCTCTTTTTTACCCTGGCAGGGTATCTTTCGGGCAGTGTTCTGTATGCGCAGCTCCTCACCCGCTGGATTGCCGGCAAGGATGTCCGGACTGCGCAGGAGGATCACAACCCCGGAACGGCGAGTGCGTTTCTGTGCGGCGGACTGGCCTGCGGAATCCCGGTACTGATCTGTGATCTGCTCAAAGGCTTTCTGCCGGTACATTGGGCGCTCCGGTTCTGTCTGCCGTCCGATCCGCTGTTTGTCTTTGTGCTGCTGGCGCCGGTGATCGGCCATGCCTGGCCTCTGTTTTATCATTTTGAAGGCGGAAAAGCCATCGCCGTTTCTTTCGGCGTGCTGCTGGGGCTTTGTCCCCTGTTCTGCCTTCCGCTCCTGGCGCTGGTGTTCTTCTATCTTCTGTACAGTCTGCTCGTCAAGATCACTCCGCATTCCTGGCGGACCATCTGTACCTTCTGCAGCGCACTCCTCGTCGACTGGATGGCCATGCTGCCCGTCAGTATTTTTCTGGGCTTCTCCGGAATCACAATGGTCGTATCCGCCAAACATCTCCAGACCCGCCCGGAGCATCCCGAAGTTCACCTGCTGCCGGAGGGTCATCGCTGACCTGTCATTCCCAAAATCATCAAAAAAACGGCGTGCCGCCTTGTACAGCGACACGCCGATTTTTCTATTTCAGCCGGGACCGCTTCCTCAGTTGGGAAGCGCTTCGTTTTTGTAGCGGCGACGGACCGCACCGTATTCCAGATGCGGAGGTGCTCCGTTGACCGTATCCTCGTCCACCGTCACCCGGATGATGGTGGGATCGGACGGGATATCAAACATAATGGGAATCAGAAGATCCTCCACGACGCTGCGCAGACCGCGCGCCCCGCTCTTGCGCTCAATCGTCTTTTTGGCGATGGCGCTCAGTGCGGCATTGGTGAAGTTCAGTTCCACATTATCCATCGAGAACAGCTCCTGATACTGGCGGACGATGCTGTTTTTCGGCTCGGTGAGCACGCGGATCAGCGCAGGCTCATCCAGCGGGTCCAGGACCGTCACAACCGGCAGACGGCCGATCAGTTCGGGAATCAGACCGAACTTGACCAGATCATCCGGCTCGACCTTGCGCAGAAGTTTCTGGCGGGTCTCCTCACTGTCGAGGTTGGTGCGCAGCTGGCTGCCGAAGCCGAGCGTCGCCTGATCGGTCCGCTTCTGGATCAGCTTTTCCAGACCGTCAAACGCACCGCCGCAGATGAACAGGATGTTTTTGGTGTTGATCTGAATAAATTCCTGCTGGGGATGCTTGCGTCCTCCGTTGGGCGGAACATTGCTGACCGTTCCCTCGAGGATTTTCAGCAGCGCCTGCTGAACGCCTTCGCCGCCCACATCCCGCGTGATGGACGGGTTTTCACTCTTGCGGGTGATCTTGTCGATCTCATCCACATAGATGATGCCGACCTCTGCTTTGGGAATATCAAAATCCGCAGCCTGGATCAGCTTGAGCAGGATATTCTCCACATCCTCGCCCACATAGCCTGCCTCGGTCAGCGTGGTGGCATCCGCAATGGCGAACGGCACGTTGAGCATCTTGGCCAGCGTCTGTGCCAGCAGTGTCTTGCCGGTACCGGACGGTCCGAGCATGAGCACATTGGATTTCTGCAGTTCCACGCTGCTCTCACGTCCGGAGAGAATCCGCTTGTAATGGTTATAGACCGAAACCGCCAGAACCCGCTTTGCCTCATCCTGACCGATCACATACTGATCGAGTCCGGCCTTGATCTCGGCAGGCGTCATGATGTTGATGCCGTCCAGCGGGTCCGTGCTTCTGCGGCGTGCCGCAGTGCGGCGATCCGGCGTCGCGCGGGGCGGAGCCGGACGTTCACCGTCCTTGTACAGGGCGTTGTAGCACATATCAATGCAGTCTTTGCAGATGTTCACGCCGGGTCCGATGATCAGCTGTTCCACCTGGTTCTGGGACCGGCCGCAAAAGCTGCAGATCAGTTCACGTTTTCCGTCCTTGCCGGAAATCGAATTTGCCATTTCCTTCCCCCTGGGTTCAGTGTTTCACAATGATCTCGTCGATCAAACCGTATTCCTTGGCCTCCTGAGCGGTCATATAATTGTCGCGCTCGGTATCCCGCTCCACAACTTCCAGGGGCTGACCGGTGTACTCGCTGAGCATCCGGTTCATCTTCTTCTTGATCTGGATGATGTGGTTGGCGTGGATCTGAATATCGGTGGCCTGTCCGGCAATACCGCCGTTCTGGCCGCCCGAGATCAGCGGCTGATGGATCAGAATTTCCGAATTGGGCAGTGCAAAGCGCTTGCCCTTGGTACCGCTGGCAAGCAGGAAGGCACCCATCGAGGCAGCCATGCCGACGCAGATCGTCGACACATCACACTTGATGTACTGCATCGTGTCATGGATGGCCATTCCGTCCGAGATCGAACCGCCCGGGCTGTTGATGTAGAAGCTGATATCCTTTTCGGGGTCCTGCCCTTCCAGGTACAGCAGCTGTGCCACAATCACACTGGCAGAGGACGGATTGACATCCTCGCTCAGGACGATGATGCGGTCGTTGAGAAGGCGAGAGAAAATATCATAGCTACGCTCACCGCGTGCGGTTTGTTCGACAACATAAGGTACCAGGCTCATTCGGTTCCCTCCTTCAAAGCATAAAAAGATTGTCGGTATTCGATAAAGAGCCGATACGGCGGCATCTGCTCACCGTACCGGCCTTTTTACATTCCGGGAGCAGCAAGGATCAGTCCTTGTTCTCCTCCTTGTTTTCATCGGCGGAAGCCAGCACAACGTTGGCTTTCTCCTTGACGAAGTCGATGGCCTTGTTCACGGCCAGGTCCGCCTTGACGGCGTTGGCATCCACGATGCTCTTGACCTTTTCGACATCCATCTTGTAAGCGTCGGCGATGCGCTTGACTTCTTCCTCAAACTCCTCGTCGCTCACTTCGATGTTCTCTTTGGCAACAATGGCTTCCATGGCCAGGCGCATCTTGACCTGCTTCTCGGCCTGCTCGGTGAACTGAGCGCGGAACTGATCCATCGTCATGCCCATATACTGCAGGTACTGATCCAGCTTGAGGCCCTGCTGAGAGATGCGGTACTGGAAGTCCTGCACCAGCTCGTCCACACGCAGATCAATCATGGCGGCGGGGATCTCGGCCTTCATGTTGTTGACAACCTGATCGATCAGATCGTTCTCAACCTTCTGGTCAGCCTGCTTTTCCTGGTTGGTCTTGATGCCGTTGCGGATGGAATCCTTCAGCTCGTCCAGCGTGTCGTACTCGCTGACGTCCTTGGCAAAATCGTCATCCAGAGCGGGCAGCTCCTTGTACTTGACTTCATGCAGCTTGATCTTGAAGCGGGCATCCTTGCCGGCCAGCTCCTCAGCGCCGTACTCGTCGGGGAACTTGACGTTGATGTCAAACTCTTCGCCGGCAGAATGGCCGACCAGCTGATCCTCAAAGCCGGGGATGAAGGAGTTGGAGCCCAGCACCAGAGAATAGTGCTCTGCCTTGCCGCCCTCAAACGCCTTGTCGTCCACAAAGCCCTCGAAGTCGATGTCAACGGTGTCGCCGTTCTCGGCAGCGCCCTCACGGGTCAGCAGACGGCCGTTGCGGTCCTGCATGCGCTTGATCTCGGCGTCAACGTCAGCCTCATCCACAGTCTTGACCTCTTTGGTCACGGTTAAACCGGCGTAATCGCCCAGCTCCACTTCGGGCTTGACAGCGACCTTGACCTTGAGCACAGCGCCGTCGTTCTCATTCATCGAGACAACTTCCGGCTCGGGACGGCCGACCACGTCGATCGCCGCTTCCTTCACGGCAGCCTCGTAGGCGTCCGGGAACAGGTCATTGATGGCATCGTAATGGAAGATGTCCGCGCCGTACATCTTTTCGATCATATGGCGGGGAGCCTTGCCTTTGCGGAAGCCGGGAATGGCATATTTTTTACCCTCACGCTTGAAGGCGGTGTTGACCGCATTCTTGAAGGTATCGGCGTCGATAGAGAACTGCAGTTCTACCATGCTCTTTTCGAGCTTTTCACAGGAAATCAGATTCATTTATAAATCCTCCAAACATAGAAATACAATTTATTATAGCATGTACCGGCAAAGAATACCAGCCCATTTTCAAAAAAATATACCTGTCCAGGGAAAAAATTTCCGCCCGTTTTCTCAGTCACAGATCTTGTAGGGACAGAATTTGAGTCCGTCTGCCGAAATCAGCTTGTAGTGGATGCCGTCCACCTCCCACTGCACGGCGCAGCGGATGGATTTGCCGTGCAGATGCCCGTAAAAGCAGGTCCTGACGCCGAATTCCTTCATCACATCAATCAGAGGCTGCGCCGACCCGCCCGGGAAGACCGGCGGATAATGCAGGAAGACGATTTTCTCCGCCTCTCCGGCAGACTCCAGGGACATCCGGAGGCGCCCTGCCTCGCGGGGCATGATCTTGCTGTACTGCGCCTCCGCCTCATCAAACGGCCATCCCCGGGTACCGCAGAGTGCAGTGCCGTTCACCAGACAGCTGTTGTTGTGCAGGATATGCAGCGAATCAAACCCGGACTCTGCCAGATAGCGCTCCATCTTGCGAGCCGTGGTCCACCAGTAGTCATGGTTGCCCTTGAGCAGCCATTTCTGCCCCGGAAGCGTTTGAAGAAAAGAGAAATCCGCTTTTGTCTCCTCGAGTTTCATGGCCCAGCTGGTATCCCCGGCCAGAATCACGGTATCCTCCGGCCGGATGAGGGTTCTCCAGTTGGCTTCCAGTTTGGGAAGATACCCTTCCCAGCCTTCAAAGACATCCATGGGTTTGTTGCCGCCCAGGGAGAGGTGGAGATCTCCGATTGTAAATACTGCCATATCCGCCTCCCCGGATGTATAAAGGCCCCCTTGCCCGGTCATACTGAGTGTGTGAAAGGAGGCAATGCCTTATGGAAGAAAAGATCATCAACGGTATCTGCTGCGACGTTGAAAACTGCGTCCACAACAACGGTTCCTGCTGCTGCACGGCCCGCGAGATCCATGTCAACCACCGCTCCAACGGTTCGGCTGAAACGGTCTGCGAAACCTTCAGCGAGATCTGAGTGCGGCCGGCCGCCTGTGCCTACGGTACAGACGGCCCCCGTCTACATACGAATCAGCGCAGTGCAGCGCTGCGGATTTCGGACGGTTCAATGATGGTGTTGAACCGGACCGGCTGACGATCCAGCGTGCGGAGCGTCTCGGGGGCCGGGCAGCCCGTCCTGGCGGTAAGAGCCGCCATGGCCGCAAAATCGCTTTCCGGGACGTCGCCGCCCAACGCGCGCAGGACCTGCCGGGGGAACTTGAAGGGACTGGCCGTCGAAAGCACCACCATCGGGACATCGCGGTGCTCCTGCTCCGCCACGCGGAAAGCCACGGCCGTGTGGGTATCACAGAGATACCGGTCCTGCTCAAAGCGCTGCCGGATTTCCTGTGCACAGACAGCGTCATCGGCACAGCCGCAGGCAAACACCTGCTGGATCGCCGCGAGCGTACCGGCATCGACGGTATAAGTGCCCTTTTTGGCGAGATCCTTCATCCATCCGGCCACCTTGGCGCTGTCCCCGCTCACATGATACAGCAGACGCTCCAGATTGCTGGAAATCAGGATATCCATGGACGGGGAATCCGTCTTGAAGAATTCCCGCCGCGCGTCATAAACACCGGTACGGATGAAATCCGTCAATACATTGTTGCGGTTGGATGCGCAGACCAGACGGCCGACGGGAAGTCCCATCCGTTTGGCATAGTAGCCGGCCAGAATATCGCCGAAGTTTCCGGTGGGCACGCAGAAGTCCACCGGTTCGCCCCAGGCCACAGCCCCCTGCTCCGCGAGGCGGAAATAGGCATAGAAGTAATATACAATCTGCGGCGCCAGACGGCCCCAGTTGATGGAGTTCGCGCTGGAAAGCCGGATTCCCCGCTTTTCGAGTTCCTGTGCCACCGTGGGATCGCCGAACACCCGCTTGACGCCGGTCTGGGCATCGTCAAAGTTGCCGTTCACGGCATAGACCGCGACATTGTCGCCGGTCTGGGTCACCATCTGCAGGCGCTGGATCTCGCTGGTGCCGGCATTGGGATAGAAAACCGCGATCTCAATGCCTTCCAGCCCCGCATACCCGGCCAGAGCCGCCTTGCCGGTATCGCCCGACGTAGCAACCAGAATGCGTGTGGTCTCACTGCGGTTCAGATTTTTCTTGGCCTGCACAAGCAGTTTGGGCATGATCTGCAGGGCGTAGTCCTTGAATGCGCAGGTAGGGCCGTGCCACAGTTCCAGGGAGAACAGGCCATCCCGGACCTTCTCGACCCAGCCGGCCTTGCCGGAAAACGCCGCACCGTAGGTCTGCTCGGCCGCCTGGCGCAGGAAGTCCTCCTGATAATCGGTCAGAAACAGCGAAAGGACTTTCGCAGCCAGTTCCGGATAGGAAAGCTGACGCCAGCTGTCCAGATCCGCTTTCGGGAATTCCTGCGGCACGAACAGGCCTCCGTCCGGCGCCAGTCCGCGCAGAATGGCTTCCGAAGAAGAGACGACGGTATTCGGATCGCGTGTACTCTGATACTGCATGGTCAAACACCCCGTTTGTCATTCTTATTTATGTCAGCATTGAAATGCATCCATGATACAGTGAACCTGCCAGCCGTCCGGCCCCGGCACCACCTCGACAACGTCGAATCGGACCGATGAATCCGCAAACGGACTGTGCTGGAGATAATATCCCGCCGCCGCAATGATCCTGCGGCGCTTGAACGCATCGACGGCTTCGGAGGGTTTCATCCGGTCCTGCCGGGTCCTGGTCTTGACCTCGGCAAACACCAGTAGATCTCCTTTGCGGACAATGAGATCCAATTCTCCCAGCCGTGTGCGATAATTGTGTCCGAGCAGCAGATAGCCGCGGCTCTGGTAATACTTGGCCGCAATGGCTTCGCCCCGGTGCCCGAGCTCAGCGCGTTCCATCCCAGTATCCCTGCTTTTTCAAAAAGCTCCGGCGATAAAAGTCCTGGATTCCATACTGTTCGATCAGCGCATAATGGAGCTTTGTCGGGTAGCCTTTGTGCCGGGCAAGCTGGTACTGCGGATACTGTTTGTCCAGTTCCACCATGTACCGGTCCCGGCTGACCTTGGCGAGAATCGAAGCCGCGGCAATGCTTGCACTGGTGGCATCGCCCTTGACCACGGCTTGTGCCGGCTGTTCCAGATCCGGCGGGCAGCGGTTGCCATCCACCAGAACATAGTCCGGCGTGATGGAAAGCCCCGTCACGGCACGGGACATGCCGTCCATCGTGGCCCAAAGGATGTTTTTCTCGTCGATTTCCTGCGGCGGGACAAACACGATCTGATAGGCCAGCGCACGCGCCGTGATCTGTTCATAGAGCGCTTCACGGCGTTTCTCGGTCAGCTTTTTGGAGTCATTGACTCCCTCGATCGGGTCATCGGGATTCAGGATCACGGCCGCCACGCAGACGGGCCCGCAGAGCGGTCCGCGGCCTGCCTCATCCACACCGCACACCACACCGTGCAGACGGCGCTGTTCGGCATCATAGTCATACAGAGCGGGGTTACCGGTCATCCTGCGGGGCATCTTCGTCCTCCTCCCACTCTTCCTGCGGAACAAGGGCCCGTTCGGGCGGCCGTTCCAGCGAAATGCGGCCCCACTTGCTGGCACGGAATTCTCCCACCAGCATCTTGGCGGCGCGCTCGGTATCCACTTCCCCGCCGGAAATCAGCATTCCCCGCTTGGCCCCGATCGCCTGGAGCAGTTCATAGGGCGAAAGCTGCAGGGCTTCCTCCCCGAGCTTGTAGCGGGCCAGCAGCTTTTCGGGATAGATCTGCCGCACGCTGGAAAGCAGTCCGCAGGCGAGTTCCTCAATATCAAGAATATCATCCTTGATGGAGCCGATGAACGCCAGATTGGTCGCCGTTTCCAGGCTGTCGAATTTCTTCCACAGCACACCGGGCATGTCCATCAGATCAAAATTGTCAACGGTAATCCACTGCTTGCCCCGCGTCACGCCCGGCTTGTTGGCCGCCTTGGCGCGTGTGGTACCTGCAAAGGAATTGATGAAGGTGGATTTTCCGACATTGGGGATGCCCACAACCATCACCCGGATTCTGGCTCCCACCATACCCTTTCTGCGGCGGCGTTCCATGAGCGCAGACAGTTCCTGCGTGATGGGGCCTCTGACCGCACCGGCCTTGCCTTTCTGTTTGGAGTCCATCGGCAGACAACCGGCACCGGCGGTTTTGAAATACTGAAGCCACTGCCGGGTGATGTCAGGGTCGGCAAGATCCGCCTTGTTCAGGACGTACAGATGCGGCTTCCCGCTGGTGATGCGCTCAATCTCAGGGTTGAGGCTGGATTGAGGGATGCGGGCATCCAGGATCTGCAAAACACAATCCACATTGCGGATCTCGGTTTCCATCAGGCGAAGCGTCTTGGCCATATGGCCCGGAAACCACTGAATGACGCGCCGGTTTACGATTGTTTCGCTCATTGTCCTCTCCCGCTCAGTATTGTTGAATGGACTTGCCAAGAATGTCACGCGTATCGACAAAGCCGATTTCCGCCAGACGACTGTCCAGGGAATTGTTGCGGTTATCTCCCATCACAAAAACGCACCCTTCCGGCACCGTGACGGGGAACTGCATATCCAGCTGGGTGAAGGTGGGTTCCGCCGTATAGGGTTCCTCCAGCGCTTCCCCGTTGCGGTAAACCGTTCCGGTTGCAAAATCAATATCGATCGTATCGCCCTCCGTCCCGATCACCCGCTTGATGAGGGTCCGGCTGTGGCGGGTATAGGCATCCACAACCACCACATCCCCATGATGGGGCGTATAGGGCAGGCTGGAAATCACAAGAAGCTGACGGTCATGCAGCGTGGGCTCCATGGAATGGCCGTCCACACGGATCAGGCGTGCCACAAAGGTAAAGATCATAGCAACGGCAATCACAGCCAGCAGGATGGAATCCAGATATTCCAGCAGTGTCCGGTTGGTTTTCAGACGTCGCTCCTTCTGACTCATGTGCAACCCCCGCTTTCCGCAGAATCATTGATGGCATCACTACAAAAAAGGGAGAACGCCAACCGTCCTCCCCTTTTTTGCATATTCCCTTTGGATGATCAGATGCGAGCCTTGACTTTGGCAGCCTTGCCGGTACGGCCACGCAGATAGAACAGCTTGGCACGACGGACCTTGCCGCGGCGAACGACGTCAACCTTCTCGACGAACGGGCTGTTGATGGGGAACACACGCTCCACACCAACACCGTAAGAGGTGCGGCGAACGGTGAAGGTCTCGGCGATGCCGCCGTGCTTCTTGGCGATCACAGTGCCCTCAAAGGCCTGGATACGCTCCTTGTCGCCTTCCTTGATACGAACGGCCACGCGAACGGTGTCGCCGACTTCGAACTTGGGCTTGTTCTCTTTGATCATGCCCTCGGTCATTTTCTGCATTGCGTCCATTGATGAATTCCTCCATTGTTTTTCGACGTTCATACGCATCTGTCCGGTGCCAGAGGACCGCCTGTATAATGATTTGTCATTACCCCGCCGATGGCTCGACGGCACTAACGCTTGATTATATTAGCACATTCAAGGAATTTTTGCAAGAGCTTTTCAGCATTTTAACAAAATTCTTTGCCATTTTTTGTGTAAAGCTTCGTTCTGAGCACGCTGCACTGCCACAGCGGCAGGCCGCGTTCGTGCAGATAGCCCAGGAGCAGCGAGGGATTCAGGTTGGGAGCCTCTCCCGAGCCGCAGGGCATCGTCAGCAAAAAGGTGAGCTCTTCCCCTTCGGCACGGTAATCGATGTGCGGAATCACCTGTTTGAGGTCCAGTTCTTTTTGACCGCGCTTGCTTTTTTTCAGCACCATGGCGACCGGCGCCGCATTATATTCCTCGAGAACGGCCGCTGCCGAAGCCGGGACGGTGATCTGATAATCCGCATGGTCGATCTCGCCCACTTTGTCCAAGGCCGGTGCAATGCCGGTGATCCGGATGCCGTGCGGCATCAGCGGCTGCAGAGCGGCACGCCAGGTTTCAAAGTCCTGACCTTCCGCCTCGGTCTTGACCTCGCAGCATTCGCAGATGCTCTCCTGCCCCAGCGAAAGCGGACAGGCAAAGGACAGATAGATATGCGGGTTGAACCCCTGCGTATAGTAGACCGGCAGGCCGCTGCGCTTCAAAATCCGGTGGAAGACCCGCTGCAGGTCCAGCAGCGAGATATAAGCCGCCTCGCCCAGTTTTTCAAATCGAATTCTGACTGTAATCAAAGCAAGGTCCTCCCAGCAGTTTGTTGGCTCCGCATCCGCTGCACTGACGGTTGCAGGGCATGGTGGTCTCGGCACGGAGCGCTTTCTGATATTCGCGCACCAGATGAGCGTGGCTGACGCCCACGTCGAGATGCGACCACGGTGTCACCTCATCCAGCCCCAGCGGACGATAATTGTAGAAGTCCGGGTCCAGACCGCATTCCCGGAAGGCATCCAGCCAGCGGTCATAGTCAAAATACTCCTCCCAGGTGTCAAAGAAGGCGCCATTGCGGAACGCGGTCTCGATCACCTTGCCGAGCCGGCGGTCCCCCTTGGCAAAAACGCCTTCCAGTACACTGGTCGCGCTGTCATGATAGTTGACCTTGATCTTGCGGGAATGCACACAGCTGAGCAGGTATCTCTGCTTTTCGCGCAGGGTTTCCCGGCGATCCTGGGCACAGAACTGGAAGGGCGTGTCCGGTTTCGGGACAAAGCAGGCCACGCTGATGGTAACCTGAACGCCTTTGCCCTTGGCATGGTCCATCTGATAGTACAGATCCACAACCTTCTGTGCGGTGTCGGCAATGCCTTTGATGTCCTCCATGGTCTCGGTGGGAAGGCCCATCATGAAATAGAGTTTGACGGAGGTATACCCTTCCGAGAAAGCGATCCGGCAGCCCCGCTCGATCTGCTCCCAGGTCACGTTTTTATTGATGACATCCCGCAGGCGCTGGGTCCCCGCCTCGGCGGCAAAGGTCAGACCGCTTTTGCGCACCTTGGTGGTCTTTTCGACCAGAGACTGCGAAAAGTTGTCCACGCGGAGCGAAGGCAGCGAGAGGCTGACATGGTCCGCCTCGGCCCAGGCATTCAGGTTGTCCAGGATTTCCTCCAGGCGGGAGTGATCGGAGGTGGAAAGGCTGGTCAGGCTCAGTTCATCGTAACCGGTGTTCCGGCACAGAATCCGGGCGCTGTCGCTGATCAGCTTGGGCGAGCGTTCCCGGAACGGGCGGTAGATCTGCCCGGCCTGGCAGAACCGGCATCCGCGCACACAGCCGCGCAGCACCTCGACGCTGGCACGGTCCTGAACGGCGCCGACCATCGGCACCACAAAGTTTTCCGGCGGGACAAAGCTGTCCATATCCCGGACAATGGCCTTGGTCACCTTTTCGGGCACCCCGGGACGGTTGGGGCGGATGGATTCAATCCGCCCATCCGGCAGATAGGTCACATCATAGAAGGACGGAACATACACGCCTGGGATGCCGGCCAGCTCCTCCAGCAGACGTTCCCGGTTCCAGCCGGCTTTCTTTCCCTTCTCCACCGTGGCACAGATGTCCTGCAGCATCTGTTCGCCCTCGCCGAGCTGCATCACATCAAAGAAATCCGCCATCGGTTCCGCATTGCACACGCAGGGACCGCCGGCAATCACAAGAGGCCAGCGCTCGTCACGGTCTGCCGCACGCAGCGGAATGCCGGAGAGCTGCAGCATCGCCAGGACATTGGTGTAGCACAGTTCATACTCCAGCGAGAATCCCACAATATCAAATTCACGCAGCGGGTCCTTGCTTTCCAGGCAGTAAAGCGGAATGTCAAGCCGTTCCATCTGCTCTTTCATGTCGGTCCAGGGCATGAAGGCACGCTCGCACCACCAGTTTTCATGCCGGTTGAGAAGCTCATACAGGATCTTCTCGCCCAGGAACGACATACCGATCTCGTAGGTGTCGGGGAAACAGAATGCCATCCGGACATCTACCTTGTCCTTGTCTTTATAAGTGCATCCGGGCTCGCCGCCGGTATACCGGCCGGGCTTCTGCACCAGGCTCAGCGCCTCTTTCATCTTCGGAGAAAAGAAAGCCATGGTTCATCCTTCCACGGTTCCCTTCCAGGAAAGGAAACCTTTGATTTTTGCTCTTATTGTACCTTATTTTCCTGTAAAATGCAATTCATCCAGCAGAACTGCCGCCAGCCGTCCTCCGTCCAGGCCGGGAAGCGGCAGCAGGTTGAATGCTCCCAACAGCAGATTGACACAGGCAAACCGGTATCCCGGATAGGTATATCCCCCGACATATTCCATCCAGACCAGGCAGAGGATGCACAGCGCAAGATTCACCGCCGGGCCCGCCATCGCCAGAAGGATTTCCTGCGTCTTGCCCGGCAATTCCCCGCGCAGGGAAAGACACAGGCCGGTCAGGGAGAGCGTCACGGTGGGCACGCGGCGGAACAGAATCGTCCAGGCTGCGAGATGTCCCGCCTCGTGGAGAACCGCACACAAAAGCCCCATGCGCACCGTCCCAGAGGAATCCCAGGCCAGGGCCGCGGCCAGGCCAAACAGCACGGCCGGCAAAGCCCGGACGCGGAGCTTAACCGGCTTCCTCCAACGCCTGTGTGGGATCATAACGCACCCCTTCATGCAGAATTTCAAAATGCAGATGCGGCCCCGTCGCATTGCCGGTCTGCCCTACCGTTCCCAGTTGTTCTCCCCGGGTTACAGTCTGTCCGGGTCTGACAAACAGGAACTGCATGTGGGCATACAGCGTTTCATCCCCGTCCTCATGCAGAAGTCTCACATAGTTGCCATAGCTGCTGTGAGTCTGGGCAATGCGAACCACGCCATCCGCCGCGGCCAGAACCGGGGTCCCCTGTGCGGCGCCAAGATCCACGCCGGTGTGAAACTCCTGCTCCAGTCCGCCGATCGGATCGGTTCTGCTTCCATAACCGGACGTCCTGGCCACATTGCGGTCCGGCAAAGGGAAGCTCAGGGCAAACGACGGCAGATAACAACTTTCCTGACTGCTGACCGATCCGCCGGGCCTTGCCCGTTTGGCCCGTCCGGCGGTTTCCGGCGTGGACTGCGTCAGGCTGCCGGCCACCTCCTGCACGGCACCGCGAAGCTCCGCCAGGGTTTCCTGGGTGAATTTCTGAAATTCCCGGTCGCCGTCCCATTGCAGAAAAGACGGGCCGGGCTGACTGACCGCCAAGTCGAAGGCTGTCCGCAGGCTGGCAGCCATGGGAAGGTTCAGCTTCCGGGCGCCGAGGACCACCCCCACAATGACCAGACAGATTCCCAGCTGCACCCAGAGAACGTAATCATGGCCGCCGGGTCTGGAGCGGCGTGGAGCAGAGCCCGGCTCCTTTTCGGGTTCCTTCGGGGTCGCATCCTCCCACATCGGCTATCCCTCCTTACCGTGTTCGGTTCTTTCAGATATATGCCGGTGCCGGAAAGGATATGAAAAAGGGGCACCCCGGACAGGTGCCCCCTGATTGAACTTATTCGCCGAGTGCTTTGCGAAGCGTTTCCAGAAACGCCTGCAGCTGCTTCTGCGGTTTGGCAAACAGGCCGAGTCCCTCCACGTCCAGTGTGCACTCCAGACTCGTGGACTCTGCACTGCCGAACAGAATCGCCGTGAACGTTCCCTTGACCCGTCCCTTGACAAAATTGCAGGTCATACGGCGCGGCTTCTCCATGTTGGTGAAGAGAATCTCCGTCGTGCTGCCGTCCTGATGCTTTTCGACGATCTTCATCCCGCCGGGATCAATCTCGGCGCTGGTGACATCGGGGCGCCAGCTGTTCAGTGTCGGATTGGTGAGGTACAGCCACACTTTGTTGGCCGAACACGCGTAGGTAGCGGTCACCACACAGCTTTTCATGTTATGTCCTCCTATTCCGGGATTGAAATCTTACTTTTTACCGCGTCCGAACAAAGAATCCCACAGGCCGCGGAACCGCACGCTGTCCGCCGCCGTCTGCTGCCGGACGCGCAGGCTGCTGTGATCCTGACTGGCCACCCGTTTCACGGCCGTGGCCTTCACACGCGGTGCCTCCGGCTTACGCACCGGTTTGGCGGGGGAAGTCTCGAACCCGTGCTGGAAATACCCATACATTGCCATCTGGCTGTCCACCGGCGGCTGTCCGTCCACCGGCTTGACCCGGGTGTAAGTACCATCCGGCTGCATTTCCCGCGCGTTGACGGTATCGCGAAGCTGCAGGTCCAGGATTCCGCGCAGCTTTCTGGCAATCTCCGGGTCGTCCACCCGGACGCCGACCTCCACGCGGCGCTCGGTGTTCCGGGTCAGGAAATCGCCCGAAGCGATATAGATCTTCATGTCCTCGCCTTCGCCGAAGCAGTAAATCCGGGAATGTTCCAGATACCGTCCCACCAGGCTGCGGATATGAACGTTTTCGGTCTTGCCGGGCACCCCTGCCTTGATACAGCAGATGCCGCGGACTATCATATCCACGCGGACGCCCGCACAGCTGGCTTCGCTGATCTTGTTGATGATCTGCGGATCATTGATGGAGTTGTTTTTCAGGATCATCGAGGCCCGCTGTCCACGGCGCGCCAGTTCAATCTGATGATCCATCTGTTCCAGCAGGACACTCTTGAAGCGCAGCGGAGCAACCAGCATGGTATCCGCCTCGCTGGTCAGACGCTGCAGTGCCATATTGTTGAAGACGGCGCTGGCTTCCTCACCGATTTCCTGCCGTGTGGTGATGAAGGAGAGGTCGGTGTACAACTCACTGGTCTTTTCGTTATAGTTGCCGGTACCGATCTGCGTCAGGTACTGGTATTTACCGTTGACCTTGCTGGTAATGAGGGTCAGTTTGGAATGGACCTTGTAATCGTCAAATCCGTAAAAGACCGTACAGCCGGCTTCCTCGAGCTGTTTGGACCAGTCGATGTTGTTCTGCTCGTCAAACCGGGCCCGCAGCTCCACCATGGCCACGACTTCCTTGCCGTTTTCCGCCGCGTTGATCAGCGCCTGCACAATCTGGGAGTCGCTGGCCATACGGTACAGCGTCATCTTGATGCTGACCACGTCAGGGTCCGACCCGGCCCGCATCAGCATCCGGATGAACGGACGGATGCTCTGGTACGGGTAAGAGAGCAGCACGTCATGCTTGTGTGCCTCGGTATACAGATCATAGTCCGGCGGCGCCTGGATGGGTCGTGCCGGCGGATAACTCATGGCCGGTCCGCCCTCCGCACTGACGCGGGAGGCCAGCCGGAACAGCCCGCCGGGGTCCAGCGGCGAGGTCTGCGCATAGCAGCGGTCCGCCGGAACGACGAGCTTTTCCCGCAGGAACTTGACAATATCCTGGGGCGCTTCCGGCCAGAACTGGAGCCGTACCGCCGCCAGTTTGCGCCGCTTCTTGAGCAGTTCACTCATGACGTCGCGGAAATCGATGTCATGATCCATCATGCCCTCGTCCACCGTGATGTCCGCATTGCGGGTGACACGGAACAGGCAGGATTTCTGCACCGTGCTCTTGTTGAAGACACGGCCCGCAAAATGGGCAATCAGCTCTTCCACAAAGGCAAAGCTGGTGGTACCGTCCTCCTCCTTGGTAAAGAGGACCCGCTCAAACTGGTTGCTGATCGGAATGATGCCGTAATAGACACCATCATTCTTGCTGTTGAGCTGCACGGCAAAATAAATTTCCTTGTTGCGCAGGAACGGGAACGGATGCCGCTGATCGACAATCTGCGGGCTGAGGATCGGGAAGATCTCCTGCTCATAGTAGGCCTTCCAGTAGTGTTCCTGATGCTTGTCCAGATGGTCAAAGTCCACCTTGCGGAAATGGTTTTCCTGCAAAGCCGTCAGCAGGTGCTGATAATACTTATCGCACTTGGCCTGCAGTTCCGCGACCCGCGGCGTGATGGCGGCAATCTGCTCCGACGCCGTCATATGGGTTACAATGTCCAGCTTGTTGTTCTTGAGCAGCGTCTGATCATACAGCGAGCCCACACGGACCATGAAGAACTCGTCCATATTGCTGCTGAAGATCGCCGCAAACTTGATCCGCTCCGCCAGCGGGACACTCTTTTCCTTGGCGAGCGCCAGCACACGGCTGTCAAAATCCAGCCAGCTGAGTTCCCGGTTAATAAAAATGCTGTCCGACGTTTTTTCCAAAACAGGTTCCTCCTAATTCAATTTGGGGAGTTCAGGGATCGGCAACGCAGATCATCCCGTCCCAGTCGCTGACCATCCGGGACGAGATGCCCTCCACGTTCGCAAGATCTTCCACCTTCAGAAAAGGACCGTGTTCCTGCCGGTACGTCAGGATGGCAGCCGCCTTGGTGCGGCCGATCCCCGGCAGTTCCATCAGCTCTTCCTCCGAGGCGGTATTTACATTGATACAGGCCGTCCCGTTCCGGATGTCCGTACCGGTTTGCCGAGATTGTCCCGTCGTATAGCCGAACTGCCAGACCGGCGCAATCAGAAATGCCGCACCGAGCAGCAGGATCAGCACCGCAGCGGCCGTCACAACCAGCATTCGGCGCCATGTCATGGTAAAGAATTCCTCCGTTTTCCGGGCAGGCCATAGAATTGTTTTTATTATAACATACCTTGGCGTTGATTTCATCCCGCCGGGAAAGATTTTTCCTGTTTTTTACAGCCAGCTGTGCTTGCTGCGGCTGGCGTGCGGCTGCGGAATCTCGGTATCCACCATCACCACATCGGTCCCGATCGTCTTGATGGCCAGCCAGGGAATCACCAGGTCATCGTCCCGCCCCAGAAGCCCGAACAGTCTTGAACGCCCGTGCAGAATGACCTGCACAATCTGGGAATTTTCAAATACCAGATCATCGATGCGCCCGAGATTCTCCCCCGATTTGATCTGAATGACATCTTTTTCGTGCAGTTCCTGCAGTGTCATCGGATCGCCCCCTTCTTTTTTCTCGTTTCCATTCTATGCAGCGGTTTTTTCATTTGTGTATTTCGCAGTTTGCGTGTATAATAATAGGAAAGCAAAAACCGGAGGGTACCTCTATGTACAAAAACATTATCTTTGATCTTGGCGGTGTCGTTGTGGATTTCAAGCCGCGCGATTTCCTGATGGATCATTTTATGAATAAGCACGCAGAAAATGAAGTGTATGACCTGACGTTCGGCAGCAAGGAGTGGGAGGATCTTGACCGGGGCGACATCACCCGCGGCACCGCCAACCGCATCATGCTGGAAAACGCCGCCGAACACGGACGCACTTTTGAAGTGCAGGCCGTGATTGACGAATGGCAGGCCATTCTGCACACCAACAAACGGACCGTCAAGACGATGTGCAAGCTCAAGCTGGCGGGTTACCGGCTGTATTATCTGTCCAACATCTCCCAGGACATCATCGATGAGATCCGGCAGCGGGACTTTTTCCCGCTGTTTGACGGCGGCATTGCCTCCTGCGAGGTTCATCTGTGCAAGCCGGACCCCCGTATTTTCGGGCTGCTGATGCAGAAATACGGCCTGGCCTACGACGAGTCCATCTTCATTGACGACAGCAAGCAAAATGCCCAGGCCGCCTACAACCTGGGCATCACCGGGATTCTTTACAAAAATCACAAGTCCTTCAACCGCGCACTCGGTCTGTGCGGCATCAAGCTGGACAAGCGCGCATCACGCCCCGCGCAGGTCAAATCCGCCTCTGAGGAGTCCTGACCGTTCAGCGGGAAGAGATCTGTTCTTTGATGTGCCCCAGGGCGCTTTTCTCAAGACGGCTGACCTGGGCCTGGCTGATGCCGATCGTGCGTGCCACCTGTGTCTGTGTCTGGCCGGAGAAATAGCGCAGTGCAATGATCTTGCGTTCCCGCGGGGTCAGCTGCTGCATGGTATCGCGGAACATGATGGTGCTGATCCAGCTTTCCTCGGAGCTGGCTTCGGGAACCCGGTCCATCACCGAGAGACTGTCATCCCCGTCCGAGTAGGCCGGCTCATACAAGCTCGCCGGTTCAATCACCGATTCCAGCGCCATGGCCACGTTTTCCGGGGTATTGCCCACCCGCTCGGCGATTTCGCTCACCTTGGGTTCCCGCCCCGTTTCTTTCTGCAGACTTTCCCGCGCCTGCATCGAGTGATATGCCAGGTCCCGGATGGAACGGCTGACCCGGACCGGATTGTTGTCCCGCAGGAACCGGCGGATCTCCCCGAGGATCATCGGCACACCATAGGTGGAAAAACGGACATTCAGGCCAGGATCAAAGTTGTCGATGGCCTTGATCAGCCCGATGCAGCCGACCTGGAAGAGGTCGTCAAGATTCTCTCCCCGGCCGGTAAATTTTTGGACCACGCTCAATACCAGGCGAAGATTTCCCTGGATCATCTGGCGCCGGGCTTCCTGGTTCCCGTTTTTGGCCTGCACCAGCAGCTCGCTTTTCTGCCGTTCGCTCAGAACCGGCAGCATCGCCGTATTGACCCCACAGATTTCTACTTTGCCTGTGAACAATTTAACCATCCTCCCGTCTGTTCCGGGGCCGTATTCTGCCCCGGCTGATACAGGAAGTATGGGCTGGCGGGATGGCGGACAGACAGCATGGAAATTTCTGCAAATTATGCGATCAGACAATGGATTCAATCTCGCGTCTCAGCCGCTTGATGATCCTTTTTTCAAGCCTTGAGATATAGCTCTGGGAAATCCCGATGGCGTCGGCCACCTCTTTCTGGGTATGTTCGACGCCATCCCGCAGCCCGAACCGCATCTCCATGATCTGCCTCTCCCGCGGAGCAAGTCCCTGAACGGCAGCATGCAGGGCCGCACGCTCGGCACTGCGTTCCAGTTCCTCCCCGACCTGCGTCTGTTCGCCGGTCAGCACGTCCATCAGCAGCAGCTCATTGCCGTCCGAATCGGTGTTGAGCGGTTCGTCGATGCTGGCATCCTGATGGCGGTTGGAACTTTTGCGAAGATACATGAGGATTTCGTTTTCAATGCAGCGGCTGGCATAGGTCGCCAGTTTGATATTCTTGTCCGGTTCAAAGGTGTTGACCGCCTTGATCAGGCCGATGGTTCCGATCGAGATCATATCCTCCACCCCGGCGGTTGCGGACTCAAATTTTTTGGCAATGTAGACCACCAGACGAAGATTATGTGTGATGAGCCGGTCCCGCGCACCGGGCACGCCCGCTTCCAGCTGAGCGAACACCTCTTTTTCCTCCCCGGATGTCAGGGGCGGCGGCAGCGTATCGGGGCCGTTGATGTAATGCAGATCCGGTAGGTTCCCGAAACAGAGAACCAGATGTTCCAGACTGCGGCGGATCGTTTTCAGAGCTTCCATAATCACCCCTCCTTACAGAAAATCCGGGCCGTAAAGTGCTTCATATTCGGCAGAGTTGAATTCCTGCGGCGAAAACGCCACCGCAGAATGTCCCAGTTCGACGACCCCGTGTTCGGTGATGAGACCGATGTTGTCCACTGCAAATCCCGGCAGAAGCGTATTCCGGGCAGCCGTCGCGCAGGGAATCAGTCGCAGGGAGGTCTGTTCGGGCGGGCGGTCGGGTCGTCGGCCGTCAAACCAGTCCCGGAGATAGCGGTCAACCGGTTCGGGAAGCCGCCCCCGGGCGCCCGGCCAACTGATAACCAGCACCGGCAGACAGGTAACCGGGTCCTTGAGATGGCACCCGGTGTCCAGCATGGCACGCAGACGCACCATACTGCCGCACAGTTCAAACTCCACACCGATGGTCGGCGTTTTCCGGGGTGTTCCGCCCGCAAAATACAGGTACACCCACACCGCCAGGCAGCACAGCGCCGACAACAGCAGCAGCAATACCGGCGGCAGACGAAGATAGACCGTCAGGTTGCCGGTCTGGATCATCGGTGTGCCGGTGCGCAGGATAGCCAGAATCGCAAGTCCTGCCAGCAGGATGTTGAGCGCCGCATACCAGAAAACTGCCGAGAGGAACTTTCTGACCCGCCGCATCCCGTAGCAGGCCCCGACAATGGCGCCGGCCGTGACCAGCTTGTATGCAACCTGTGCTGGGTAGGACAGTTCCGGTGCAAAGAGAATCAGGGCACTGCCGCTGGCCAGCACGCTGCCCAGCAGCATCCGGCGGAAGGACGCCTGCTGACCTGTGAGCATCCCGGCAGCAAGCAGCAGAAAATAGGCAATCAGAAAATTGACCAGAAGCAATACGTCCAGATAGATAACTGTTTTCACCGCATCTCCTCCCCTGCCCAGGTCCATGGTGGCTTTCCCAGTGTATTCCTTCCGCAGAGAAAAAATGCGGGAAACCTGATGTCCCGCAAGATTTGTCCGGCACGCTTGACAGGGCCGTGGTTCGGTGGTACGCTTAGTCGGGATTTTCCCGGGGTTCCGATCAAAAGTGAGAAAATCTGCCTTTTCCCGGAATATAACAAAAGAAATGGAGATCTGTATGATCGAAGAGAAGCTTCATTTGAGCAAGTCCCAGCTGCGGGACAGCGCCATCTTCTTCGCACTGCTGAACAGCGGTCTGTTCTGTACTGCCGCGGGCATCGCCTTTTTCAAAACGCCGAACCATTTTGCTTTCGGCGGCACCTCCGGCATATCGATCATTCTGGCGACCCTCTTTCCGACCTGGAATGTAGGCGGTTTCATGTGGCTGGTCAACGCCATCCTGGTCGTTCTGGGCCTGATTTTTCTGGGCGCCCGTGCCATGGGATGGACGATTTACTCTTCCTTCGCACTCTCCTTTTTTGTCAGCCTGTGCCAGAAGGTTTTGCCCCTGACCCGGCCCCTGACGGACGATACCTTCCTGGAACTGTGTTTTGCCGTTATTCTTCCGGCTGTGGGCAGTGCCATCGTCTTCAACGTCGGCGCCTCCACCGGCGGAACCGACATTGTCGCCATGATCCTGCACAAATACACCAGCCTGGAAATCGGCCGTGCGCTGATGGTCAGTGACTTTGGCATTGTACTGATTGCTGCGTATCTGTACGGCGCCAAAACCGGACTGTACTGTATTTTGGGCCTGATTCTCAAATGCACCGTGGTAGACAACGCCATTGAAAGTCTCAACCTGCGCAAGGTCTGCACGGTGGTCACCTCTGACCCCGAGCGGATTGAGGATTTTATCGTGAAGGTCCTCAATCGTTCGGCGACGGAGCAGAAAGCCTTCGGTGCCTATACGCACGATGACAAGCGGATGCTGATGACGGTGCTGACGCGCCATGAAGCCGCCATGCTGCGGAACTTCATCCGCACCGCCGACCCCCATGCCTTCATCACGATCGTGAACAGCAGTGAGATCATCGGCAAAGGGTTCCGCTCCATCTGATCGTCATTTTCTCCCGCGCCTGGCGCGGGAGATTTTTTTGTCGCATCAAAAAAACAGCCTGCCTTCTCCGAAAAGGAAAAGACAGGCTGTTTTTGGTTGTATTCACTCCGAACTGCCGCAGGGACTCTTCCCTGCCGGATTCCGGATTTTACTCCTTGGCGCCGGCACAGGCTGCGCAGGACTCGCAGGAGGTGCATTCCTGGCTCTCAGGGTCCACATAGCCGGGATGCTCTTCCGCCCACAGACGGTCGGCCGTGGGCATCCAGCTGGTTGCGTAGGGACGGCAGCGGCGGAAGACATCCTCCGGAGATTCCGGCTGCTGCAGGTCGGTGCTGTGCGCACCGCTGCGCTTGACCATCTCGCCCAGGATCTGCGGGTTTTCCAGCATCGGGCAGGGACGCAGGTGGTTCTCGTTGAACGGCTGGCCCTTGTGGTATTCCTTGAAGAGCGGCTGCTGCAGGCATTCCAGCAGGCTCTTCTCATGGATGTTGGCGTTGGAGTAATGGATGAAGACGCAGGGCTCCACATCGCCGTTGGGGTTGATGTGTGCATACTGGCGGCCGCCGGCAATGCAGCCGTCGATGTACTCGCCATCATTCTGGAAGTCGATGCAGAAGATTTCTTTGCCGCCGGTGAAGCCGCGGATTTCGCGGACACGGCGAACCATGTATTCACGCTGCTCGGGGTTGAGCATCAGGTCCACATTGGCACCGTCGCCGATCGGCATGTAATGGAAATACCAGTTGAAGCGGACGCCGTGGCTGATCAGCATATCCATGAATTCGTCGCTGGTGACGGCCTTGTAGTTGGCCGAAGTGTAGCAGATGGAGGTGCCGAACAGCAGGCCGTTCTCCTTCATCAGGTCCATGGCGTGCATGACCTTCTTGAAGACCCCTTCGCCGCGGCGGTCATCGGTGGCGTTGTCCATGCCTTCCACCGAGAGGAAGAACGCCATGTTGCCGACCTTCTTGACCTCTTCGCAGAACTCCTGATCAATCAGGGTGCCGTTGGTGAACAGATGGAAGACCGAGGTCTGATGTTTAGCGGCCAGCTTGAGCAGGTCGTTCTTGCGGCACATCGGCTCGCCGCCGGTGCACATGTACCAGTGGATGCCGAGCTCCTCGCCCTCGGTGACCAGTTTATCCATATCCTCGTAGCTGAGGTTCAGCTTGTTGCCGTACTCGGCAGCCCAGCAGCCGGTGCAGTGCAGGTTGCAGGCCGAGGTCGGATCGAACAGCAGAATCCAGGGCATATTGCAGTCGTACTTCTTGCGGAGTTCCTCGACATAGTTGTAGCCCGCAAACATGCCTTCATACACGAGGTTCAGCGCGTTCATCTTGAGAATATGGGGATCAATCTCGTTGATGGCGCGGTAAGCGTACTGCATCCATTTGCTGTTGGGGTCCGAGACAAACTTTCTGGCCGCCTCAAACGCGGACGCGGGATACCGGTCCTTCAGAAGCGGTTCGGCCAGATTGATCAGCTTGACCGCATTCTCGGACAGCTTTTCCGTGCCTTTTCCGCGGATCGAATTGATTGCCAGGTCAACCGCCGCACTGAAAGCGGCGCGCTGAGCGGTATGCACAACTTTATTCATCGGCATAAATACTCTCTCCTTACAAAAAGCAGCACGTTTCATGCTGCTCCCTTCTATTATTTCGCCATGTTGTAATTTTAGTCAAATTTCGGCCGTTTGTACATAGTCAAAAAAGGGGTTTTGTTCAAACATTCTACCACCCCTTCGTAAAATAGTTTGCCGTTTTCTCCCGTTTTGTTCAAAAAAATTCTGCCGTATCCGGCTCCGCACAAAAAACCGCCCCCTCCATAAAAGGAAGGGGCGGTCAGAATTATTTATTCCGCGTCTTCGCCGAAAGCCTTGAAGGTCAGGTATGCCATGTAAACGTCCGCCTTGGAGACAACCTCGAACGGAGAATGCATCGACAGAACCGGCACGCCGATATCGATGGTGTCAATATCCTGGTTGGCAACATACTTGGCAACGGTTCCGCCGCCGCCGACATCGATTTTGCCCATCTCGCCGATCTGCCAGACAATGCCGTTGCGGCGCATCAGGCTGGTCAGGTAGCTGACCATTTCGGCCGATGCATCATTCGTGGAGCTCTTGCCGCGAGCGCCGGTGTACTTGTAAATGGCCACGCCGCGGCCCGCATAGGTGCCGTTGCAGGGCTCAAAGACATCGGCAAAACTCGGGTCGTATGCAGCGGTCACGTCCGCAGAGAGGCACTTGGATGCCTGGAACGCGGTGATGGCATCCACATTCTGGCAGGCGCAGAGCTGCTGCAGGAAGTGGAAGGTGTACATGCTGTTCAGGCCGGTGACACCGTCGGAGCCGGTTTCCTCCTTATCAGTCAGGACGCAGACCGTGGTGTAGGCGGGATTCTTGTTCTCGATTTCCGCCATCAGTGCCGGGTACGCATCCACACGGTCATCATGGCCGTAGGCGCCGATCATCGAGCGATCCAAGCCGATATCGCGGGCCTTGAAAGCGGGGACGATCTCAATCTCGGCGGTGGTGAAATCCGCCTCCGAAATGCCGTATGCCTCATTGAGCAGTCCCAGGACACGCAGCTTGATGCGGTCGGAAGCATCCTTTTCCTCGATGGGCAGAGAGCCGAGCAGCACGTTCAGATTCTCGCCGGTGATGGCATCGGGCAGCTTCTTCTCGTTCTGCTGAGAGCCCAGATGCGGCAGCAGGTCGGTGATGGTAAAGACAGGATCGTTCTCGGCCTCACCGATGCTGATCTCAACGCTGCTGCCGTCCTGACGGCACACAACGCCGTGGATGGCCAGAGGAATCGTGGGCCACTGATACTTGCGGATGCCGCCGTAATAGTGGGTGCGGAAGTAGGCAATGCCCTCCTTCTCAAACAGCGGCACCGGGCGCAGGTCAAGGCGCGGAGAGTCGATGTGCGCAATGTTCAGATGGAAGCCTTCCGCAATGCTCTTGGTGCCGATCGTGGCAGCCAGCACGCACTTGGCACGGTTGATCTTGTAGATCTTATCGCCGGGGTTCAGCGTCTGACCGGCGACAAAAGGCTTGTAGCCGGCCTTCTTCAGCAGTTCTTCGCTGTATTTCGTCACTTCCCGCTCGGTCTTGCCGTTGTCCAGGAAGCGCTTGTAGCCTTCGCAGAATTCAGCTGCCTTGGCGATCTGTTCCGGAGCCTGATCGGCCACGGTTTCGTTCTTGTAAAGCAGCGCCTGAAGTTCTTTTGCGGATTTCATAGTCTTGGTTGGTCCTCTTTTCTTTCAGATTTTCACCGGATCATGAATCCGGCGCATATATTTCGCAGTACATCGCATACGCATCGGTGATTTTCTGGACATACCGACGCATCTGCGGGTACGGGAATGCCGTCAAGGTTTCTCCGTCCTGGGAGTAAGCGGAATCCGACAGCAGGCTGTCCACGGTGCCCCATCCGCTGTGATAGGCCGCAGCTGCCGTTGCGAGATCTTCGTGATACCGCAGCAGGCAATAGCTGACAAAGTAGGTTCCGAACCGGATATTGGTTTCGGGATCATACAGGTCATCAAACGTCAGCGGCTCGTCGGCAGCGATTTTGCTCTTGATCCAGTCGAAGGTTTCCTCGGTGATCTGCATCAGGCCGCGGGCCCCGACATTGGATTCCGCTTCGGGATTGAAGTTGCTCTCTGTCCGGATAAACGCATACAGAATCAGCGGGTCCAATTCGTATTTGTCGGCGTAGTAATCCACATATTCCTGATATTTGCGGGGGTATGCCGTGTTCATGACCGTGTCGTGCCCAAAGAACAATACAAGCATTCCGGCGGCCAGAAGAATCAGCAGCACAACGGAAAGCCGCAGCAATCCCCTGCGCAGTCCCCCTGTCCTGGTCTTTCTCTTTCTTCTGCGTCTGCTTTTAGTCATAGGCCTCCTTTCTCAGGGTCTCCAGCAAAGCCCTGCAGCGTTCTTGCATCTGCTGCACCGTGCCGTTGTTCTCAATGCAGAAATCGGCTGCCTGCCGCAGTGTCTCTTCCGGGACCTGGGCATCCAGCCGGCGGCGCGCCATCTCGGCGGAGATGCCGTCGCGTGCACAGATCCGTGCAACGCTCACCTCGTAAGGCGCCGAAACCAGCACGATGTGGTCGCATCGGCTCTCGAACGGTGTACCGATGATAACGGCACCGTCCACAAAAAACAGGCGGCTCCCGGCTTTCTCTGCCTTTTCGATCTCTTCGTCGATGCGGCGATAGATCGCAGGCTGGGTGATCTGCGTCAGCTGCGCCGTTCCCTGCGGGGTGGCAAAGGCACGGTCGGCCAGCAGACGGCGCCGGAGCTGGCCCGTCTTTTCCTCTACGATATCAGAACCGAAGATATTTTGCAACAGGGGCAGACAGGAAGATCCCGGAAGCAGGACTTCCCGTGCGATCTTGTCGGCATCCACACAGGGATACCCCGCCCCGACGATCAGGGAGGTCAGCGTGGATTTTCCACAGCCGGAACGCCCTGTGAGGCCAATGATCTTCATGGTCATTCAGACCTCCACCACACGGAATGCCGCCGCGCGAATCAGACGGTTGTAGACCGCCATCGAAACCCCGTCACTGCGGGGGCAGCGTGCATAGACGGTCTTGGCGCCGTGTTTATCCAGTTCCCGCAGCGCCGTGAAAAGACGATGCGCTTCGCTGATGCCGTCATCGGCCTTGCCATAGCAAATGCAGGGCACCGGGAGCTGAGACTCTTCCCCGTCGAAGCAGAGGGCCCAGACACCGGGCGCCGCATGGGCTTCCAGGTAGGACCGATACGCCGGGAACGATCCCTTGACGATCGTGACTTCCGCCTTCGGGGCATAATGTTTGTATTTCATACCCGGGGAGCGGGCCACCTCGCCATCCCGGAGTTTTTCGAGAATGGCATGGTTGACCAGCACTTCCTCGCCAAGGACGGCTTCCATCTGTTCCTTGGTCACATATCCGGGACGGAGGATCATCGGTTTGTCGCCGGTCACGGCCACCACCGTGGATTCCACACCCACGGCGCTCTCGCCGCCGTCCAGGATCAAAGGCAGCCGACCATCCATATCGGCGAAGGTATCCGCCGCATTGGTGGGGCTGGGCTTGCCGGAAAGATTGGCCGAGGGCGCCGCAAATGCCACGCCGCTCGCTTTGATGACCGCCTGGACAACCGGATGGGACGGCATCCGCACGCCCACGGTATCCAGACCGGCACAGGTCACGTCCGCCACCTCGGGACCGCGCGGCATGACCATCGTCAGCGGGCCGGGCCAGAAGGCTGCCGCCAGTTTTTTGGCACGCTCCGGCACCTCCGCCACGATGCCGTGCAGCATTTCCATGCCGCAGATATGCACAATGAGCGGGTTGTCCTGGGGGCGCCCCTTGGCTTCAAAAATCTTTTTGACTGCCTCGGCATTGCGGGCATCTGCTGCGATGCCGTAGACCGTTTCGGTGGGCAAAGCCACCAGTTCCCCCTGGCGAAGCAGCTTGGCTGCCAGGGCGATGCTTTCCTCATTGATCGGTAAAACCTTTGTAATCATGTTGTTTCCTCTTGACGCTGCTTGAGTTTTTCTTCCTGATCCGCCAGAATCAGTGGATCAATGACCCGGTCTAGGTTTCCGTCCAGAACATCCTGCAGATTGCGCAGCGTCAGCGCAATGCGGTGATCCGTCACACGGTCCTGAGGGAAATTGTAGGTCCTGATTTTTTCGCTGCGGTCGCCGGTGCCGACCTGACTTTGCCGCCGGGCATTGTATGCCTCATCGTAGGCGGCCTGTTTCTGCTGCAGCAGACGGCTGCGCAGCACCTGGAGGGCGCGTTCCTTGTTTTCCCGCTGGCTGCGCTGGTCTTGACATTCCACCACCATCCCGGTCGGAAGATAGGTAACCCGGATGGCCGATGACGTCTTATTGATATGCTGTCCGCCCGCGCCGGAAGCCCGGAAGGTGTCAATCCTCAGATCTTTGGGATCAATGGCCAGCTCGACTTCCTCGGCTTCCGGCATCACCGCCACCGTCACAGTGGAGGTGTGAATCCGTCCCTGGGTCTCGGTTTCGGGGACGCGCTGCACGCGGTGGACGCCGCTCTCGAATTTCAGCCGGCTGTACACACCGGCTCCCTCGATGCTGAACACGCCTTCCTTGAGGCCGCCCAGCTCGGTTTCATTCATGCTGATCGGCGAGCAGGTCCAGCCGCGGCGCGCCGCATACATCGAATACATCCGGAACAGGCTGTGGGCAAACAGTGCCGCTTCGTCACCGCCGGCCCCTGCGCGGATCTCCATGATGATGTTCTTTTCGTCATTGGCATCCTTGGGCAGAAGCAGCCGCTTGATATTTTGTTCCTCAGCCTCCAAATTTGCCCTATTTTCGCACAGCTCCTGCTGTACCATATCGGTGAAGGCGGGATCACTTTCCGGATTGCGGAGGAACTGTTCTTCCTCTGCGATCTCCCGGGACAGCTTGCGGTAGGAACGATACGCCGTCACAAGGGGGGTCAGTTCTTTATAATCGCGTGTCAGTCTGCCGTATTCCGCCGCATCGGCCATGGCTTCGGGGGTTGTCATCCGATAGGCAAGTTCTTCGTACCGGCGCTCCACATCTTGAAGTTCTTCAAACATAGATCAGCTTCTCCTTACATAGCTATTGGACAGGAGCTCCGATCTACTCTTCCCCGCCACGCAGGATCTTTTTGATGTTCTTCTCGATCTTGACCCGCGGAAGCATGATCTCATGTCTGCATTTCTGACAGCGGATCTTGAAATCCATGCCGACGCGCAGCACTTCAAACCGGTTTGCACCGCAAGGGTGCGCTTTTTTTGTCACGATCACATCTCCGACCTGTACGTCCATCTATCCCGCCGCCTTTCATTTTTTCGCAGATTCTATTATATACCAACCTTGCATTTTTGCAAATAGGCAACTTGTAAAACCATACTGAAGAAAAGAGGAACCACGAAATGCTTGAATATCGTGCCGAGGGGCTTTGCCGCAATGCGTCGCATCTTCGCAAAGAAGAGCTGGATCACTGTATCGCCACCGGAGAGGTCCTGCAGAGTACCGCTCTGGCGTTCGACACCAACCGCCGCCTGCGCTTTGAACTGTGCGGTCAGAAAGCCTACATGCCCTTCGAGGAATGTCTGGATGTGGCACCGGGCGAAAGCATCAAGGACATTGCCGTTCTGACCCGCGTGGGGCGTCCGACCTGTTTTGTCATCACCGGAACCGAGCGGGACGAATCGGGAGAGATGGTGTATCTGCTTTCCCGTGCAGCCGCACAGCGGGCCTGCCGGACCGGGTATCTGGATACGTTGGAGGCCGGAAGCGTGATTCCCTGCACCGTCACCCATATCGAGAATTTCGGTGCCTTCTGTGATGTCGGCTGCGGCATCTCCGCCTTGCTGCCCATCGATTGTCTGTCGGTGTCCCGGATTGCCTCCCCCGCCGATCGCGTCAATGTTGGCCAGCAGCTGCTCTGCGTGATCAAGAACCGCGACGAGCAGGGACGCATTGTGCTGACGCTGCGGGAGCTGCTGGGAACATGGAGTGAAAACGCCGCCTGTTTTGCCGCCGGCGAGACGGTGGTGGGCATTGTGCGCAGTGTGGAGGATTACGGCGTTTTTGTTGAGATTGCCCCCAACCTGGCCGGGCTGGCCGAGCCGGACGCCGAGCTGCATCCGGGGCAGGCCGTCAGCGTTTACATCAAGAGTATTCTGCCGGACAAGATGAAAATCAAGCTTGTCATCGTCAACAAGCATCTGAATCAGCCGCTGCGGTTTGAACCGCATTACTTTGTGACCCGCGGCAGACTCAAGCACTGGACCTACTCCACGCCGCAGAGCCGCAAGCAGATCGAAACGTTTTTTTAATCTTGTAACTTTTGGGCAACTCCTGTATAATGAGGATAAAGATTTTATTCGGGAAGTGATACCATGGCGGAAGCCTTTACCGGCGGGGTGAAGCGGGGCGGACTGACGAGCGATGTCGAGATCCGGATTCTTCTGTGTTATCTGATCAAGACCGTCGGTCCTGTCACGCAGGAAGCCATGCAGGGCGCCGTCCTGCAGGAGGAGCTGGTCAACTACTTTGAGTTCGCGAATGCCCTGGTGGATCTGGAAAGCCAGGAACTGGCCGAACTGAGCGAGGACGGCTACCGCATCACCCGCAAAGGCGCCGTCGTGGCGGATACCCTCTCGGAGGACCTGCCCCGCAGCGTGCGGGAAAGCGCCATTCTGGCGGTGATCCGCATCCAGAGCTGGGTGCACAAGGCAGCCCAGAACCATGCCACCATCCAGAAGGTCGGCGACCATTTCCGTGTGACCTGCACAATCCAGGATGACGGCCACGCCGATGATGCGTTCCGTCTGGAACTGACCATGCCGGACGCTCTGACCGCCGAGCAGGTCAAGAACCGGTTCATCTCCCGCGGCAGCGAGATCTACGCCAGGCTGCTGACCACCCTGACCCAGCCGCTGACCGATGAGGAGCGCCCGCCCGAAGGCGCCATGTAAACAAAAAAGCACCCACTCCGCAGCAGCGCGGATGTGGGTGTTTTTTTGTTTATTCGCAGCCCAGATAGGCTTTGCGGACCTCGATGTTGTTGGCAAGCTCGGTGGCTTCCCCTTCCATCTTGATCGTGCCGGTTTCCAGCACATAGGCGCGGTTTGCAATGTCCAGTGCCATCTTGGCGTTCTGTTCGACCAGCAGGACTGTCACACCGTTGCGGTTGATATCCCGGATGATCTTGAAGATTTCCTTGACCAGCAGCGGCGACAGACCCATCGAGGGTTCATCCAGCAGCAGGATCTTGGGCTTGCACATCAGGGCACGGCCCACGGCCAGCATCTGCTGTTCGCCGCCGGACAGGGTGCCGGCCAGCTGGTTGCGGCGTTCCTTCAGGCGAGGCAGCAGGTCAAAGACCATATCATAGTCCGACTGGATGGCTTCCTTGCCGTCACGGCGGGTGTAGGCACCCATCTGCAGGTTCTGCTGAACCGTCAGACCGCTGAACACGCGGCGTCCTTCCGGAACCTGGGCAAGGCCCAGACGGACGATCTTATGCGGCTCCATCTTGCTGATGACATGACCGCAATAGTCAATCTCACCGCTGGCCAGACGCAGCAGGCCCGAGATGGCGTGCATCGTTGTGGTCTTGCCGGCACCATTGGCACCGATCAGCGTGACGATTTCTCCTTCGTTGACATAGAACGAGACATCCCGGATCGCATGAATCGAGCCGTAAAAGACGTTGATATTTTTGACAGAGAGCAGCTCCCCCATCTCAGTCACCTCCCAGATATGCCGCAATGACCTTGGGGTTGTTGCGGATTGCCTTGCCGTCGCCGTGCGCAATCACACGACCGTAGTCCAGGACCGTGATCTCCTCACAGATGCCCATGACAAAGTTCATATCGTGTTCGATCAGCAAAATGGCGATGCCGAACTGATCACGGACACTGCGGACCGTCTTCATCAGCTCGTCGGTCTCGTTGGGGTTCATACCGGCCGCCGGCTCATCCAGCAGCAGCAGTTTCGGGTTGGTGGCCAGTGCACGGGCGATCTCCAGTTTGCGCTGCTTGCCGTACGGGAGCTGGCTGGCCTTGAATTCGGCTTCCTTGTCAAGATCAAAAATCTTCAGGAGCTTCATGGCCCGGCGGTTCATCTCGTGCTCCTTCTCACGGAAGGACGGCAGGCGGAGAATGCCCGTCCACATGCTGTACGGGACCTGATTGTGCAGACCCACCTTGACGTTGTCCAGCACAGACATCTCACTGAACAGACGGATGTTCTGGAAGGTACGGGCAATGCCCGCCTTGCTGATGGCCTCCGGCGTGGCACCGGTGATGTCCTTGCCGTCCAGCACGATGTTGCCCTCGGTAGGCTTGTAGACGCCGGTCAGCATGTTGAACACTGTGGTCTTGCCGGCACCGTTGGGGCCGATCAGGCCATACAGATGGCCCTTCTCAATTTTCAGGTCAAGCTGCGTAACGGCCTGCAGACCGCCGAACGCAATACCCAGGTTGCTGACTTCCAGCAGTGCCATTTACGCCACCCCCTTTGTCTGTTTGGTCTTGTGCGAACCGAATCGGCTGCGGATCTTTTCCTCTACCCCTTCGCGCCATGCAACAATCTTGGGGCTGCGGGTAAAGATCATCATCACGATCAGCACAATGGCGTAGATAAGCATGCGGTAGTCGTTGAGGCCACGGAGCATTTCGGGCAGAACCGTCAGAATTGCAGCGGCGATCACGGAACCGCGGATGCTGCCGATACCGCCGAGCACCACGAAGACCAGAATATTGATGGAGGTGTTGTAGTCGAATTTCTTGGCGACCAGCGTCGAGAAATCCAGGCCGTAAAGCACGCCCGCCATGCCGGCGATCACAGCCGACACCACAAACGCCATCAGTTTATAGCGGGAAATATTGATGCCGACACTCTTGGCGGCAATCTCATTGTCACGGATGGCCATGATCGCACGGCCGGCGCGGGAATTGATGAAGTTAAGCACCACAATCAGCGTGAGGAACACCAGGACGATGCCGATGCCGAAAGTGGAGGCCTTCTTGACGCCGGTGATACCCATGGCACCGTTGATGAGGATCTTGCCGTCCTCAGCCAGCCCCAGGGAGGAGGAATCCTTCAGCGAAAAATGCAGGCCGCTGGAATCCACACCGAGATACAGTGCGTTCATGATGTTCTTGACGATTTCGCCGAAAGCCAGCGTGACGATGGCCAGGTAGTCGCCGGACAGACGAAGCACGGGGACGCCGACGATGAAGCCGAAGATACCGGCCATCACGCCGCCGATCAGGAAGGCCAGAACCAGACCGAGCCAGTGCGGGGCCGCATCATACAGGCAGATCCAGACGAGCGTGCCGCTGAATGCGCCGACGCTCATGAATCCGGCATGGCCCAGGCTCAGCTCCCCGAGGAAGCCGACCACGAGGTTCAGTGCCACCGCCATCATGACGTAGGCGCAGATGGGAACGAGCTGACCGGCAAACGAGTTGGTCATGAGACCGAGAGCCGTCAGCAGCTCCACGACCAGGAAAAACGCAAGGACAATGCCGAAGGTGATGACATTGCTGCGGGTGGTTTTTTTCATATGTTTCCATTTCGTGATTGCCATGTCGATCACCTTACACTTTCACATTGACTTTCTTGCCCAGCAGACCGGTTGGTTTGACGATCAGCACAACGATCAGGACAAGAAACACAATGGCATCCGAGAGCTGGGTGGAAATGTACGCCTTGCTCAGGTTCTCGATGATGCCCAGCAGGATACCGCCCAGGAAGGCGCCGGGAATAGAACCGATGCCGCCGAACACAGCCGCCACAAAAGCCTTGATGCCGGGCATCGAGCCGGTGGTGGGCATCAGGATGGTGTAGGACGAGCACATCAGGGCGCCGGCCACGGCCGCCAGCGCGGACCCGATGGCAAACGTCAGAGAGATCGTGGCGTTGACGTTGACGCCCATCAGCTGCGCCGCACCGCGGTCCTCCGACACGGCGAGCATGGCGTGACCGGTGGCCGTGTGGTTGGTAAAGGTTGTCAGCGCAATCATGATGACGATGCAGACCAGGATGGTGACGATGGTCTCGGAGGAGATGACCAGCTGACCGCCGAACAGCTCAAGCGGCGGAAGGCTGACCACCGACTTGAAGTTCTTGGGGTTGGAAGTCCAGAGCAGCTGAGCGACCTGCTGCAGCAGGTAGGAAATGCCGATGGCCGTGATCAGGACGGCCAGCGACGGCGCTTCGCGCAGAGGACGGTATGCCACACGCTCCATCGTCACACCGAGAATCGTGCAGACAATCATCGAAAGGAAGATCGACAGGAACGGGTTCATCCCGAACGAACCGAAGGTGAAGAAGATCACATAACTGCCGATCATGATCACATCGCCATGGGCGAAATTCAGCATTTTGGCAATGCCGTAAACCATGGTGTAGCCCAGCGCGATCAGCGCGTACACACTGCCCAGGCTAATGCCGTTAATCAGGTAGGATAAAAATTGCATTGTGCAGAACACCTCACTCAATCGCCTTCCCCGCCCCGAAGGACACCGCAAGGAAGAAAATATGTATATAATATTAACACATCTGTTGTGACAGGACAATGCCCTTTTGCGACGAGAGACGATAAAATTCGCGCTATCCCTGCAAAAAAAGCATGAGGGCTGCCGAACCGTTCTGTTTCGGCAGCCCCCATTGACAAAGGATTCGATTGGATCAGCTGCGCAGCTGGCAGCAATTACAGGGCAGCGTAAGCGCCGTTCTTGATGACAACAGCCTTGGGGGACTTGGACACAGCACCGGAAGCATCCCAGGTCATGCCGGAACCGGTCAGGCCGTCGAAGGTGGTCTCGGTCATCTTGACCTTGAGAACGTCACACATCTCGGACGCGGACATGTCGGCCGTGATATCACCGCTGACGGCAAACGGCAGCAGTGCGTAGATGCAGTCATAGGCATCCGCCGCAAACTGGTTGGGAGTATCCCCGTATGCTGCCTGATATGCGGCGACGAACTTCTGCGTCTGATCGTCCTGTGCGTCGGCGGCGAAGGAGGTCAGGAGCATCAGGCCCTCGGCCAGGGAGGTGTCAAAGCCGGACACATTGAGGATGCCGTCCATGCCGTCGCAGCCAAAGAACTTCGGCTCATAGCCGATCTTGTTGGCAGCGGTCAGGATCTGAGAAGCCTCGGTGTAGTAGATCGGCAGGAACACCAGTTCCGCACCGGCATCCTGGCACTTGATCAGCTGCGTGGAAAGGTCGCTCTTGTTATCGCTGTTGAAGGCCTCGGCTGCCACGATGGTCAGGCCCTTGACCTCCGCCTCGGCAGAGAACTTGTCGTAGATACCGGAAGAGTACGTATCGGAAGAGTCATAGATGACACCGATCTTGGTCGCCAGGTTGTTCTCGGCAATGTAGTCTGCCGAAGCAACGCCCTGGTTGGGGTCGGTGAAACAGATCTGGAACACGTTGTCGCCGGTCTCGATGACCGCTTCAGCGGAGGCGGACGGCGTCAGCATGAACAGGTTGTCGTTGGCAGCCTCAGCACCGACAGCCACAGAGGGGTTGGTGGTGACGGGACCGACGAGCATCTGCATGCCCCAGTCCTTGAGCTGGTTGTAAGCGTTGACAGACTTTTCAGGATCGCCCTCATCGTCCTCGAACTCCAGTTCAAAGACGGTCTTGCCCATCGACTCGTTGATTTCCTTGACGGCGAGTTCCTCGGCGTTCTTGACGGCGGTGCCGTAAACGGCTGCACTGCCGGTCAGGGGTCCGATACCGCCAATCTTGATGGCACCGGTGGTATCGGCGGACTCCATCGTAGAGCCTTCAGAACCGGTCGAACCGGACGTACCGGTGGCACCACAGCCGGCCAGACCAAACGTCATGGCCGCGGCAAGCAATGCACTGACGATTTTCTTGTTCATAATGTATTCCCTCCTACATTCGTTTGCAGTGCCGGAGGAAAAATCCTCCGATCTGAGTTGCACAATCTCTTCACTGCAAGTTATTCTAAATTATAGCGCTGCCGGACACAGACTGCAATATGTTAAATCGACATAGTTTATTTTTAGTTTGTTCATCTTTGTGGACGTTTTGCACAAAAAACAAACCCGAAAACTGAGCGACTTCGTGGTCAAGGCAGACTTTTTCCGTATTTTTTTCACAGGGGATTGCAAAATTCGACGAAATTCGGCATAATGGATGCAAGCGTCTGAAAGGGGTTATATGTAATGAAGCTTTTGCAAGATCGAATTCTGAGTCAAGGGCAGGTACGGCCCGGCAATGTTCTGAAGGTGGACTGCTTTCTGAACCACCAGCTGGATGTGGAGCTGCTGGATCAGATCGGTGCCGAATTTCATCGGATCTTCGAGAAGGACGGCATCAACAAGATCCTGACCATCGAAGCCTCCGGCATCGCCATTGCCTGCATGACCGCCCGCCATTTCAATGTTCCGGTCGTCTTTGCCAAAAAAGCCAAAAGCAAAAACATTGACGGCGATGTGTACACCTCCACGGTTCACTCCTATACTTACGGCCGCGATTACGACATCACCCTCGCCCAGAAATTCCTTGGTCCCGAGGATCGTGTTCTGATCCTGGATGATTTTCTTGCCAACGGCAAGGCCATGCGCGGGCTGCTGGATGTCTGCAAGCAGGCCGGTGCCACGGTTGCAGGCATCGGCATCTGCATCGAAAAGGGCTTCCAGCCGGGCGGCGATGAACTGCGCGCCGAGGGTTACAAGCTGGCCAGTCTCGCGATTGTGGATTCGATGGACGACGATGGCCACATCACCTTCCGCCCCTGCACCTACTGAATGACAAACCCTGTTATCTGATCGCAACAACCCCGGAACGCATTCTGCGTTCCGGGGTTTTGCATGGTGTTATTCTTTCAGGCAGACACAAAAAGGCCCCCGCCCTGCCGGACTGGCAGACGGGGGCCTTTTCATTTCGTTTCAGGAACTCAGTGCTTGATGGCAGCAGCAACTTCGGCAGCAAAGTCCTCGTTGCGCTTTTCCAGACCTTCGCCCTTGATGAAGTGGGTGTAGGCAACAATCTTGATGTCGCCGCCCAGCTTCTTGGCAGTGGCGTTCACATAGGCGTTGACGTCCATGTTGCCGTCCTTGATGAAGGCCTGATCGACCAGGCAGTTCTCCTTGTAGAACTTGCCCAGACGGCCGGTAGCCATCTTTTCCTTGATGGCGTCGGGCTTGCTGGCAGCCTTGGGATCGTTGGCCATTTGAGCGAGGATGATCTTCTTCTCGTTGTCGATGGCAGCCTGAGGCACAGCGTTGCGGTCGAGGTAGCTCGGGTTCGCAGCAGCAACCTGCATGGCGATATCCTTGCCGAACTCGACAAACTCGGGCTTGGCAGCCACTTCGGGCGTGGTGTCAAACTTGACGATGACACCGTGCGTGCCGCCGCCATGGACATAAGCAGCGCAGGCACCCTCGTAGGCGGCGAAGCGGCGGATCTTGATGTTCTCCTTGATGACCAGGATCAGGGCCTTCAGGGCATCGTCAACCGTGCCGTCGCCCATCTTGCAGCCCATCAGGGCCTCGACGTCGGCCGGCTTCTGCTCGGCGATGACATCGGCAAGAGCCTTGGTGAACTCAACGAACTTCTCGTTCTTGGCAACGAAGTCGGTCTCGGCATTGACCTCAACCACAACGGCGCCGTTGGCGTTGGAAGTGGCATAAACCATGCCTTCGGCGGCGATACGACCAGCCTTCTTGGTGGCGGTGGCAAGGCCTTCCTCACGCAGGATCTCGATTGCCTTGGCAAAATCGCCGTCAGCCTTGACGAGAGCCTTCTTGCACTCCATCATGCCGCAGTCAGTCTGGCGGCGGAGTTCCATAACGTCTTTTGCAGAAACAGCCATATTCACAAGTCCTTTCTGATTCAAAGGTTTCGGATGCGTTCGGAATTAGTTCTCTTCCGTCTTGGCGGCTTCCTCAGCAGGAGCCTCCTGGGTGCCCTGCTTGCCTTCGAGGACCGCGTCAGCCATCGCACCGGAGATCAGCTTGACGGCACGGATGGCGTCGTCGTTGCCGGGGATGACATAGCTGATCTCGTCGGGATCGCAGTTGGTATCGACGATGGCGACGATGGGAATGTTCAGCTTGCGGGCTTCAGAAACGGCAATGCGCTCCTTGTGGGGGTCAACGATGAACATGGCCTTCGGCAGGGTCTTCATGTTCTTCACACCGCCCAGGTACTTGTCCAGCTTGGCCATCTCGAGCTCGAGCTTGACAACTTCCTTCTTGGGCAGCAGATCAAACGTGCCGTCCTCCTGCATGGTCTTGAGCTGCTCCATGCGGTCGATACGCTTGCGGATGGTGCGGAAGTTGGTCAGCATACCGCCCAGCCAGCGGGCATTGACATAGTGCATACCGCAGCGGGTAGCCTCGTCACGGATGGACTCCTGAGCCTGCTTCTTGGTGCCGACAAACAGGATCTCGCCGCCGTCAGCAGCGACATCGCGCACGAAGTTGTAAGCCTCATCGAGCTTCTTCACGGTCTTCTGCAGATCGATGATGTAGATGCCGTTGCGCTCCGTAAAGATGTACTTCGCCATCTTGGGGTTCCAGCGGCGGGTCTGGTGACCGAAGTGTACGCCGGCTTCGAGAAGCTGCTTCATAGAAACGACTGCCATAGTAATTTTCCTCCAAAATTTAGTTTTTACCCTCCGCACTGCGTACTTGTTTTCTAACCGTTCCGGCCGGACGGCCAAAAAGGCACAAAAAAACAACGCAATGCGTGTGTATTGCCGTAATATAGTAGCACAATCCCACACAAAATGCAAGAACTTTTTTCCTGCATCGAGAGAATTGGCAAAACCGGCCCGCGATAGTCCGCCGGAGCCGCAAAAAATCCGCAGTCCAGCGGACTGCGGATCGGACAGTTCTGCGCTCAGATCGAGATGGACTCTGCCACTTCGATCTCATACGGATCGATGGTCTTGTGCATGGACAGCGCCACGTTGACATCGTAGTCCACGATCTTGCCGCCCGAAACCGCCACGACGCGGTTATAAATGCCCTTGTCCAGAAGGTCAATCGCATGATAGCCCATCAGGGAGGCGTTGACACGGTCACGCACCGTCGGAGAACCGCCGCGCTGGATATGGCCGAGAACCGTTGCACGGGAATCGACGCCGGTGGCAGCCTGAATCTCGTTGGCCAGTTCCTGCGCCCCGATGACACCTTCCGACACGATAATGATGAAATGCTTCTTGCCGGTCACCTGGGTCTGACGCATCCGCTGCAGAATATCGCGCTCGAAATCAAAGGGACGCTCCGGCAGCAGCACCGACAGCGCACCGGTGGCAATGCCCACATTCAGTGCAATATAGCCGGCATGGTGGCCCATGACCTCCACAACGCTGCAGCGGTCATGGCTCTGGGTGGTATCGCGCAGCTTGTCGATGGCCTCGACGGCAGTATTCATGGCCGTGTCATAGCCGATGGTGTACTCGCTGCAGGCGATGTCATTGTCAATGGTGCCGGGGATGCCGATGCAGGGCACGCCCAGGTTTGCCAGCGCACGGGCACCCATAAAGGAGCCGTCACCGCCGATGACAACCAGCGCATCAATGCCCAGTTCCTTGCAGCGCGCAAGGCCCTTGGCCTGGCCTTCCCGGGTTTTGAACTCCAGGCAGCGGGCCGTGTACAGAATCGTGCCGCCGCGGTGGATGATCTCGGAAACGCTGCGGACGTTCATCTCATAGCACTCGCCGTTGATCAGACCGTTGTAGCCGCGCTGAATGCCCATCATGCGGTAGCCCTTGGTGATGCCGGCACGCACAATGGCGCGCACCGCTGCGTTCATGCCGGGGGCGTCGCCGCCGCTGGTCAGCACGCCGATGGTTTTGATTTCCTTCGCCATAAAAATGTCCTCCTTGAGAGTAAACGGAAAACACAGATAAGTTTATTTTTTAACATACTCCCTCGGCTCCATTATACCATAGACGGCGCCCGGGGATTATGGACAAAACTTGCAAAACATATGGATTTATTTTGCACTGCTGATCTTGACGTGATCAGGTCCGAGAATTCTTTCCAGTTCCTGACGCAAAAGCGGATGATCCAGCGCCCAGAGCCGCTGGGGAGCCCGCATTCTGCGGCCGGTGTCCTCAAACTTGAAATAGACCGGCGTGGGCCCATCAAAAATGTTGTGCAGAAGATTTTCAATCCGGTGCATCTCGGGGCTCTGCATGGACGGCACCAGCAGCCAGATACTCCCGGCAGCGGGAGCCGCGACGGATTCGCTGACCTTGTCGGCACGGTTCTGTCCGAAGCTCTTGGAGGCATCGTATCCTTCCACGGGCAGGACGCTCTCCACCATCAGGCGGGTGCCCTCGTCCTCCTTGACCGAAACCCGGCCGCTTGTGACGACAACGGCGTTTTCCTGCAGATAGGCCCGGCAGTTGGCATATACCCGCGGAAAGACCAGCAGTTCCATGGTGCCGGTCAGGTCTTCAACGGTGGTGAAGGCCATCAGGGTGTTGGACTTGGTCGTCATGACCTTGTTCTTGACCACCGTGCAAAGAATGGTCACGGTGCGGTTGTCAAAATCCTTGGCGTTCTCCCCCTGCAGCTGGGCAATCGTGCAGGTGGAAATCTTCTTGATCTGTTCCCGGTAGGCATCCAAAGGATGTCCCGAAAGGTAAAGTCCCGAGACTTCCTTCTCCATTTTGAGAAGTTCATCGGTCTCGTATTCCCGCATATGGGGGACCTGATAGTCATCGTTCTGCTCAGCGTCCTCCCCTCCCAGTGCGCTGAACAGGTCCAGCTGACCTTCCAGGTTCTGGCGGGCGTCATTCTCGACGATTTTCAGGATGGTCTCGACGCTCTCGAGCATGCCGCGGCGGCTGGGCTCCAGGCTGTCGAAGGCACCGGCCTTGATGAGGCTTTCCAGTGCGCGGCGGTTGAGGGTATTGCCACGCATCCGCTTGCAGAAATCATACAGGCCGCGGAACGGGCGTTCTTCCCGCTCCCGGACCACCGCGTCAATCAGGTCTCGTCCCACGCTCTTGACGGCGTTGAGTCCAAAGCGGATGCTGCCGCCGTCCGCGGTGAATCCACCGCGGGAAACATTGATATCGGGCGGCAGGACCTTGATGCCGAGACGCTGGCACTCAGTAGAGTACTCGATGACCTTGGAGGTGTTGTCCAGCACGCTGGTCAGCAGGGCCGCCATGAACTCGTTGGGATAGTGACATTTGAGATAGGCAGTCTGGAACGCCACATAGGCATAGCAGGCGGCATGGGATTTGTTGAACGCGTAGGAGGCAAAGCTGGACATATCGTCATAGATTTCATTGGCGACATCTTCCGGGATGCCGTTCTTGACGCAGCCTGCACACTCCTTGCCGGGTTCGGTGCAGCCGTGAACGAAATGTTCGCGTTCCGCCTCCATGACCTTGTGTTTTTTCTTGCTCATAGCGCGGCGGACGTTGTCAGCCTGGCCGAAACTGAATCCCGCCAGTTCCCGGCAGATCTGCATGACCTGCTCCTGATAGACGATGCAGCCGTTGGTCACGTCCAGGATATGGGCCAGCTGCGGCGTCTTGTAGGTGACTTTGTCCGGCTCGCGGCGGTTGCGCAGATAGGTGGGGATGGAATCCATCGGGCCGGGACGGTAGAGGGAAATCAGGGCAATGAGATCTTCCAGGTTCTTCGGATGCAGACTGACCAGCACCTGCGTCATGCCGGTGGATTCCATCTGGAACACGCCCTCGGTCTCGCCGTTGGCAAGCATCGCATAGGTGTCGGCGTCGTCGTAGTCGATGTTGGCAACGCGGAATTCCGGCTCCCGCAGCCGGACAGCCGTCTCGGTATCATGGATGACCGTCAGAGTCCGCAGCCCCAGGAAGTCCATCTTGAGCAGGCCGAGGCGTTCGATCTCCACCATGTTGAACTGGGTGACCGGCAGGCCGTCGTTGGTGGACAGCGGCACATATTCGGTGGCCGGTTCCCGGGTAATCACGACGCCGGCTGCATGGGTCGAGGCATGGCGGGGCATTCCCTCGACCTTGAGAGAGGTTTCGATCAGCTCATGGACCTCCGGATTGCTGTCGTACATGGCTTTGAGATCCGGCGAGACCTCCAGCGCATGGCTGAGCGTCATCTTGAGTTCCATCGGGATCAGCTTGGCAACCCGGTCCACGTCCTGATAGGACATGCCCATCACACGGCCTACATCGCGCACCGCTGCCCGGGCCGCCATCGTTCCGAAGGTGACAATCTGGGCCACATGGTCCCGGCCATATTTTTCGTTGACATAGTCGATCACTTCCTGCCGCCGTTCATAGCAGAAATCCACGTCAAAGTCCGGCATGGAAACACGCTCGGGGTTGAGGAAGCGTTCAAAGATCAGGTTGTACCGGATCGGGTCAATATCGGTGATGCCGACACAGTAGGCCGCCAGGCTGCCTGCGCCGGAGCCGCGTCCCGGTCCGACCGGAATGTCCCGGCTCTTGGCATAGTTGATGAAGTCATAGACGATGAGGTAGTAGTTTGTGTACCCCATCTTTTTGACGACATCAATCTCATATTGCAGGCGGTCCCGCAGTTCCTGCGTGACCTTGCCGGGATAGCGGCGTTCCAGGCCTTCCCAGCAGAGCTTTTCAAAATACGCCTGGTTTTCCATTCCGTCAGGCGCTTTGAAATAGGGCAGCTTGGTGTCGCCGAACACAAAATCGAAATTGCACTGTTCGGCAATCCTGTTGGTGTTCTCACACGCTTCGGGCACCATCGAGAACAGGTCGTACATCTCCTCGGTGCTCTTGACATAGAACTCCTCGGTCTGGAACTCCATACGATCCACGTCGCGGATGGTCTTGCCGGTCTGGATACAGAGCAAAATGCTCTGTATCTTGCTGTCTTCCCGCCGCAGATAGTGGGCATCGTTGGTTGCCACCATCGGGATTCCCGTTTCCCGGGAAAGCCGGATCAGCTGGGGAAGCACGACGCGGTCCTCCTCAAGGCCGTGGTCCTGCAGTTCGATATAATAGTTTCCCTCGCCGAACAGGTCCTGATAATACTGCGCCGTGCGCCGGGCCTGCTCGTAATCCCCGGCCAGGATTGCCTGGGGGATCTCCCCTGCCAGACAGGCCGACAGACAGATCAGGCCGTCATGGTACTGTTCCAGCAGATCTTTGTCGATGCGGGGCTTGGAATAGAAACCTTCGAGAAAGCCTGCCGAAACCATCTTGATGAGGTTTTTATAGCCGGTCTCGTTTTTGCACAGCAGAATCAGGTGGTTGTTGCCGTCAATCCGGTTGACTTTGTCAAACCGGGTACGGGTCGCGACATACACCTCACATCCGATGATCGGCTTGATGCCGGCCGCCTTGGCCGCGTCATAAAACGCCACGCAGCCATACATGACGCCGTGGTCGGTGATGGCCACGGCGGTCTGGCCCAGCTCCTTGATCCGGTCAAACAGCCGATCGATCCGGCAGGCGCCGTCCAGCAGGCTGTATTCGGTATGCAGATGCAGGTGGGCAAACTGTCTTTTGTTTTGGGAAATGGTCTCGGGCATAGTGGTCCTTCTTTAAAAAATCAGGTGATCTTACCGGCCGGAGGGATCGCTCACCCGCCGGGCGGCTTCCTGAATCCGCTTGAGCCGATGGGAAAGTCCCGCCTTGCTGACGGGCGGATCAAACTTTTCGGCCAGCTTGGCAAGCGGCAGGTCGGGGTACTGCATCCGCAGGCGGGCCGTCTGCTGCAGCGGCTTGGGCAAGGTTTCCATCGCTCCGGCTTCCTCCAGCGTCTGGATGGCCAGTCGGACCTGGACAGCAGCCTGGACGGTCTTGCCCATGTTGGCGGTTTCGCAGTTGGACAGACGGTTGGTCTTGTTGCGCATGTCGTTGTACATCCGCTGTTCCATGATGCGCATGGACGCATTGGTAGCGCCCATGAAGGTGAGCAGATCTTCCAGATGATCACTGGATTTCACATAGACGGTATTGGCGCCTTTGCGGACCGCCCGATGCGGGTTGAATTCATGCTGGGCCAGAATTCCCTCGAGCTGCTGGGAGAGCGAGTGACGGGGGGACAGAAATTCGATGTTGTATTCTTTTTCGGGGTCCGTTGCCGTCCCGCAGCAAAGGAATGCCGTCGAGACAAAGAAAGAAACACAGTTCTGGCATTTGAAACAGTCCGGCCGGATCCGGAGCGTCGTTTCCCGTCCCGTATGGCCGAACAGCGCAAGCATCTTCTGGACCTGTTCCGGGTCCTTGACGCTGAATTCATAGATCGCGCCGCAGGTGCGTTCCTTGCGCAGCACCGTACCCGCAATCCCGCTGCGTGCGTACATCTTCTGGGCAAACTGTGCGACGCCCTCGTTCTCGGTCTGGAGCACCACACCGCGGTCATCAAAATATTTGCCAAAGCAGGCAATCGCATAGGCTGCCGCAGCCGCACAGCAGTTACGGGAAACCTTGCGGCGCAGAATTTCCGCCTTGACATCCTGGGAAAAACTCAAAATACGGGAATCTCCTTTCCTGTCGGGAATCAGGAAGTCCGGTTGGCATCCCGGTGCTGCACGCTGGGCTGGTAGCCCAGTTTCTGGCAGAACTCCCCGAGTTTGCGTGCAAAGGTGATGGAACGGTGCTTGCCGCCGGTACAGCCCACAGAAATCACCAGCTGGCTCTTCCCTTCCTTGACATAGAGCGGCAGAGCGTATTCCAGAAAGCTTTCCATCCGGCGAAGCAGTTCCTGGGATTCGGGGAACTGCATCACATAATCAACCACGGGCTGGTCCAGTCCGGTCAGCGATTTGAGCTCGGGAACATAGAAGGGATTGGGCAGGCAGCGCACATCAAAGACGATGTCGGATTCCTGCGGAAGCCCGTACTTGAACCCGAACGAGACAATGCTCAGCGACATGGAGCACTGATCCTTGCCGAGGAACAGTCCGCAGACTCGTTCCCGGTTCTGTGCGGCCGACAGAAGCGAGGTATCAATCACATACTTGGCCCTGTCGCGCAGCGGCTGCAGGATTGTGCGTTCCTTGGTGATGGCATCCCCGACCGGCAGGCCCTCGCTGATCGTCATGGGATGCAGACGGCGGGTTTCCTTATACCGGCGGCGGATGGCATTATCATTGGCATCCAAAAACAGAATATCATAAGGCATCTGTTTTTCGTCCAGTGCGTCCAGGGCCTCCTTGGTATCCTGCACCGAGTGCAGACCGCGAACGTCCATGACGACCGCTACCCGGCTGAGCTGATTCTCGCCTTTCTGGGCAAAGTCCAGAATTTTCGGCAGCAAGCCCACGGGGATATTGTCAATACAGAAAAAGCCGATATCTTCCAGAGCGTTGACCGCCATGGATTTCCCTGCGCCCGAAAGGCCGGTAACCACCAAAAAATTCATTGCCCTACCTCGTATTTTCGTCTTGTTATGTTATTCCACAACACGGATTTCCCGTTCCAGCGTATAGCCGGTTTTTTCTTGTACAATGCGGCGCACCTCGTCGGTCAGCTTGATGACGTCGGCACAGGTGGCGTTGCCCAGATTGACAACAAAGCCGCAGTGTTTTTCACTGATGGCGGCTCCGCCCACACGGAACCCGCGCAGACCGCAGTCCTCAATGAGCTTGCCGGCAAACTGTCCCGTCGGCCGTTTGAAGGTACTGCCGGCTGACGGCAGATCCAGCGGCTGTTTGTCCCTGCGGCGTTTCATATAGTCCTGCATGGAAGCCAGAATCGTCGAGGCATCGCCCGCATGAAGGCGGAACCCCGCTTCCAGGATGCACCAGGGCTGCTTTTCAAAGATACTGGTGCGGTAGCCGAGTCCCAGCTCGCCGACCGGCAAGGTGCGCAGCCGGAAGGATTCGTCCAGGAAGGAGACCTCCGTCACCACGTCCTTCATCTCGCCGCCGTAGGCACCGGCGTCCATATAAACTGCACCGCCGACCGTTCCGGGAATGCCGTAGGCAAATTCCAGACCGGAAAGTCCTCGCTTCTGCACCGAAAGGCAGAGTGCGGAGAGCATCATGCCGGCGCCGGCATACACCTGCGCACTGCCGTCGGGAGATTCCGACACGGAAAACCGTGTCTGCAGACGGGACAAACAGACCACTGCCCCGCGGAATCCCGCATCGGAAAACAGCGTGTTGGAGCCGTTGCCCAGCAGATACACCCGCTGCCCATACTGCCGGCAGAGTTCAAGTGTCCGGGTCAGTTCGGGAACGGTCTGCGGCTGGCAGAAACAATCTGCCGGTCCTCCGATATGGAAAGTGGTATGCCGGCTCAGCGGCTCATCAGTCAGAAAAGGAAGATTTTCGGCGCGCAGCGCGGATAAAAACAGTTCGTTCATAGCGGTTCCTCGTATCAGGTCACCGGGTTCAGATGGAATCGGCCAATGCCGCGGCGCCGATCACGCCGGCATCATTGGTCAGGCGGCAGGCGCAGATGGCCGGCACGTTGCCGCTGGTAATGTTCTTGGTTTCCTGCTCGACATAGGTGCGGACCGGCGCCAGCAGCGTTTCGCCCTGGTTGGAGACACCGCCGCCAATGCAGATGACCTCCGGTTCAAAGGTATTCACAACGTTGGCAATGCCGCAGGCAACGTACTCAATCCAGTTGTCCACGACCGCCTTGGCCGTCGCATCGCCGGCCGCCATGGCATCGAACGGCACCTTGGCGTTGACGCGGTCCAGACTGCCCGCCAGTTTCCACATCAGGGATTCGGGGTGCTGTTCCATGGCCTCCTTGGCATCTTCGGACAGCGCCCGCGAGGAAGCATACCGCTCCCAGCAGCCGCGGCGGCCGCAGTTGCACTGGCGTCCGCCCTTGACGATGACGGTGTGGCCCATCTCGCCGGCAGCAAAGTTGAAGCCGCGCAGAATCTTGCCGCCCAGAATGATGCCGCTGCCGATGCCGGTGCCCAGCGTGATGACGACGGCGTCCTTATACCCCTTTGCGCCGCCGGCAATGTACTCGCCAAATGCCGCAGCATTCGCGTCATTTTCGACATAGACCTTGCAACCGAGCAGCGTTTCCATATCGGGGCCCAGGTTCCAGTCGTAGTAACCAAAATTGGTGTTGTAGCCCACAAAGCCCGTCGTGAAGTTGACGCTGCCGGGCGTGCCGATGCCCACATAGGCAACCTCGGAAAAATCCACCTTGCATTCCTTGGCCACCGTGCGGCAGAGGTCCGCCAGCGCTTTCTCCAGATCATCCGCCGGGCGCGGCAGGCGGGTGGCCCAGGTAACCTTGCCCACCAGATTGTATGCTTCATCCACGAGTCCGGCGGTCATGGTCGTTCCGCCGAGATCGATGCCGATTGTATATTTGCTCATGTTTTGTTTCCTCCTATCAATTCCGCACAGGCCTTACCGTGCGATTTCAGCGTATGGATCAGGTTCTGCCGGTTCGCATTCACAACCAGCTCTTCGGGAAAGTCCATCTCTTCCAGCATCCGGAGCAGCGGCGGAATGTTTTCCTCCAGCTGCATGGTGCTGTGCGCGTCGGAATCCAGTGTGATGGAGCACCCGTTCTTCAGGCAGGCCCGCAGCAGCGCCCGCATATTGGGAATCCCGTCCCGGCGGACATTGCAGGAATTGCCGTTGAGCTCCACAACCTTCCCGTTCCGGGCAAATGCCTTGGTCACCAGGTCATAGTCGTACCGGTAGTTCTGCTGTTCGGAATGACCGATGCAGTCCACTGCCGGGTTCTCGGCCACCGCCAGCCAGATCCGGTTGGCTTCCCGCTCGGTCAGGAGGCCGGGAATACAGGGGCTGTGGATGGAGGCCACCACCCAGTCCATCGAGCTGAGCTGACGCTGCGTCATGTCCAGGCCGCCCTTGGTATCCATGACGTTCGCTTCGATGCCGTACAGCATCGTCACGCCGTCCACCGTGCGCGGCAGGGCGCTGAGATTGCCGAAATGCCAGATATGCGGGGCATCCGGCATGGCCGGGCCGTGGTCCGTGATGGCCAGTGCCGTATAGCCCAGCCGTCTGGCCTGGGCTGCCATCTCCAGGACGGTCTGGAACGCATGGGTGGCTGCCAGTGTATGGGTATGAAGATCTGCGATAACCTGCATAAAATTTCAAACTTCCGTTTCTTGAGGATTAAAAACCGCCGTCGATGTCATTCTGCAAACCAAGGCGCTGCAGCAGTTCCTGGGCCGCGTTGTACCCCATCTCTTTCTGACGGTTATTGATGGCTGCGGTCTCAAGGATGACCGCGAGGTTACGGCCGGGCATGACGGGGATGAGCATGCTGGGGACCTTGACCCCGAGAATGTCATAAGTACTGGTCTCAAGACCCGTGCGGTCATAGTTCTTGGTGCGGTCCCAGGGTTCCAGTTCCACAACCATCTCGACTTCCACGCTGTTCTTGACCGCGCCGATGCCGAACAGCCGGGCCACATTGATGATGCCGATGCCGCGCAGCTCGATGAAGTGGCGGATATTCTCAGGCGCCATGCCCATAATCTTGCGGCTGCTCACCTTGCGGAGCTCCACCGCATCGTCGGCAATCAGCCGGTGGCCGCGCTTGACCAGCTCGATGGCGGTCTCGCTCTTGCCGACGCCGGAGTCGCCGAGAATCAGGATGCCTTCGCCGTATACTTCGACGAGAACGCCGTGGCGCGTGATGCGCGGGGCCAGCTCGGTGTTGAGCGTCGTGATCAGCGTGCTCATCAGAGGAGAAGTCATCTCGGTGGAGAGCAGCAGCGGCACCTCGTACTTCTGCGCAAACTCCATCATTTCAGGCAGCGGGTCCAGTCCCCGGGAAAGGATCACCGCAGGCGGCACAAAGGAAAACAGTTTTTCCAGATGCGTGCGGCGGATGTCGGGTTCCAGCTCGTTGAGGTAGGACAACTCCGTCAGGCCGATGATCTGGATACGGGTCCGGTCAAAATACTGGTAATAACCGGCCAGCATAATACCGGGGCGATAGACTTCTGCGGTGAACACCTTGATCTCTCCGAGCTCTTTGGGCGTATACGCAACGGTCAGGTTGGATTCCTGAGCCAGCTTTTCAAGACTGACGGAAAACTGTTCCACAAAAAACGCTCCTTTCATACCGGTTCAATTTGGTTCTATTATACCGTAACAGATTTTTTTTGTACAGTAAATCCAAACGAAAAAATACGGAAAACAAAAAAGTACCCGCCGGGAAAGCAGGTACCGAAAGACTTACGATTTTGCGAACAGAGCCGCGGTTCCGCTGTGCACCGCCTTGTCCAGACGGAACAGCAGGGCCGAGATCAGCCCGACCAGGAACAGATACGCCCCGAACAGAAGCACCGTATCGCGCCGGGTGATGGCGGAAAGGTCAAACGCCTCCACCAAACGCAGGATGATGACGTGATGCGTCAGGAAAATGGCATAGGAATACTTGCCGGCCAAAGCGCAGAAATTCTGCAGCGGCGGGCAGTGAATCCGGCCGCCGAGCCAGGCGAGCACCACAAAGACCAGGGCACTGGCCAGGGCGCAGGTGATCTTGCTGTCCAGTTTCCACAGCGGCGAGAGCAGGAACACCGCACAGACCGCTGCCGTCAGAATTTTGGCCCGTTTTCCGAAGCGCAGGAAGGTCATTCCGAAAAGGAATTCCAGCAGATGCACCGCCAGCAGGTGGGCGTCCCAACCGGCAGCATGCACCGGCAGACAGACCGCCGCAGCCGCCGCCCAGGTCAGGACCGGATGCTTTTTCAGTCCGGCGCGGAGCAGCGGGAACAGCAGATAGAGAAAGAGGATGCTTCCCAGGAACCACTCACCCACACAAGCAAAGTCCTGGGACACCCATCCGGCCGCCACAGCGTAGTTGTCAAGGCCGAGCACCGTCAGGATCAGGGTGACCGGCTTGGCGGAAGCGTAGTACCAGGGACGGGTGACGAACCGCAGCGAGAAGAAGATGCACCACGCCAGCCAGAACATCGGATAAACCGCCTTGGCACGTTTTTTATAAAATGCCATGACGGAAAACGGTTCCTTCGTCGTGAAGGCCAGAGCCGTTCCGGAGACCATGAAGAAGAGGCTGGAGCCGAAATCTCCCAGATAGATGCCGAACGGCAGGATGCTGCCAAACAGCCGGGACGGATAGGTAAAGTACCCCGTCACCGAGGCGTTGAAATGAATGATCAGAATGCTGATCAGCGCGACCGTGCGGATCAGATCCAGATAAAAAAGACGTGGCCGTTTAACCGGCATTTCCGTTCTCCCCTTTGCGTTCCCGCCATGCCGCTTTTGCGGAGCGGGCGAGATTCTTTGCGTTGGCGCGCAGCCCCATCTGATTGTACAGACACTGTTCGAGCACCGCACCGCGGGCGAGGCTCTGCGACGCTGTCTCATAGACCGCACTGCCATGGCCGTTGTACTGCGCAATCAGCGGCAGCAGCCAGAGATCCCCGCGCTGCGTGATGGCCGGCAGTCCCTGCGGAAAAGCCTCTGCGCGCAAAAACAGTCCGCCCCCGTTGGGCAACGGCAATGCCTGGCGTTCCTCGAGCGGGACCTTGAGATGCAGTTCCTCCATCCGCTGCCGGAGATACGGCAGGTCCCGATGCCAGCGGCTTTGTTTTTCTGCCAGACAGGCCGGGAAAAGCGGCAATGCAGGTCCAAGAACGCCGATCCACGGTTCCCGGCGCAGAAGCGCGGCCGCCGCACGCTGCACCGTCTCGTCGGGGATGCTGCGGTCAAGGTACCACCCTATCGCATCGCCGGAATTCTGCGGCAGCGGTAAGAAATAGATGCCGTCGGGGTCCAGCTTGACGGGGCTGCGCAGATCGTCCGGGCCCAGCTGCCGGGGCAGTTTCCCATCCGCTTTCTCCGGCAGAAGGAACTGCCAGTGCAGGTTCTGGGCCATATTGGTCAGCGGTTGGACCGGCAGCAGGGAGGCAACAAGCTCCTGTACCGGAAACGCCGTCTGTTCCCGCAGATACCGGTAAAGCTCTGCGGCGGCCTGGCCATCGGTACGGCGCAGTTCGTCCCCGTAGGGGGTAAAGAAGCTGCGCCGCTTGAAAAACGGACAGCCGCGGCTGCGGATCAGTTCGGCCGGGCAGGCCATGATGGGATTGACAAACACCGGGGCAAGGTCCCCGGTATCCACATAGCTGTCCCACCGGTAACCGCGGGCGGCAAAATACGGGGTGAAGCGCGTTTCGTGGCAGATCACCGACTCTTCGTACCGCGACGGCAGCCGGATGGTCTGCCAGTAGTTCCAGAAATCCTCCATCATCCGGGGCCGCACCGCGAGAAAGTGGGACTGCAGATGTTCCGGCACCTGCCCGCCGAACCGGCGGCTCTTCATGGCATAATGCCGGGTCAGCCCCCAGAAATCCAGCTCAGTACGGCGGTCCATCGTCTCGAACATCCGCTCCACCGGCAAAACCGGACCGGCCAGCGTGTAGTTCATCAGGACAATTTCCGAATAGCGGTCCAGCGTCGGGCGGCCGAGTCTGCACAGCGCATCCCGGTAGGCACCCACATCAAACCCGGTATTGGGGCGTTCGAGACAGTCAAAGCAGACGCTTCCGACCCAACGGCGGGAGGCTTCCTCCAGCGTTCCGTTGGTGACAAAAAAGAGGTCCCCGCACCGTGCAAGCGCCTGCACAGCAAAACGGCAGGCCGAATCGACCTGCCCGCGGGGATCATAATGGAAATAAACAATGAGCCGCTTGTTCATGGCCGGTGTTACTCCTCATACGGGGCGTTGTGCGGTCCGAAGACGGTTCGCTTGACGCGCATCATGCTCTTGTACGCTTCCGGGGACATCCGGTCGCGCAGCCAGTTGCGGGCGCGGCGGCGTCTGGAATTGGAGTACGGGCCGTAGCTTCTGAAGAAATGGCGGCGCGATGCAAAGGCACCGGCAGCGGCAGCAGCGGCGCCGAAGGTGGTGCAGTCAAACACCCTTGCCAGCGGCCGCACAAGTCCGCCGGCATACGCCTGCATGGCATCGCAGCGGGAAATCGCAAACTCGGTGCTCATGACCTCGGCGGGATAGTACCCCGCCCCCTGTGCCACAAACGGGTAAATCCGCTCGATGGCATGGCTGATGGTCCCGTCCTGCGGCAGGGGTTCGGGCGGGAAGTCCTCATGCTTCCAGCCGTAGTCAAACAGCGGCTTGAGTGCCTTGACGCGGAACCAGAATACGCTGCCGAAGGGGGCAATCGGCATCTTTTCCCCGGAAATGGGGCGGTCGATGCCCAGCTTTTTCATTAGCGCCTTGGTGTTGTCAAAGTTGGGGCCCCAGCCGTTGGAGCACATATTCATGAAATAGACGCCGTGCGTCGGGAACGGCGGGCAGAGCAGGCCCAGGTAGGGGTCTTTTTCAAACTCGCACAGAATATTCAGGACATGATCGGCGTCCTTGCAGACATTCTCGTTGCAGACATAGCCGAAGCTGGCACCCACGCTGCCGGGTTTGGTCTGGATTGCCTTTTTATCGTGCATGAAGCAGGCATAGTCATATTCCGCCAGCTGCGGTGCCAGGTCGCACAGAAACGCGCCCACATCGCGGCCGCGGTTCTCCACCACCCGGACCGTGACATGATGAACCGGCAGGGTGGCAAAAACCTCCTCGATTTGGGCCTTTTTCTCAGCCGTATTGGTGGAGACAAAGACATCCGTCTCGGGCGGCATGTTGGCCGCAAACGCATAGCTCTGGGGCAGCATATCCATGAAATAGAGATGCATGGCCAGGGCAATCCGGCGTTCGCTGCGCACCTTCTGTGCACAGGCCGGGTCCTGCACCTGCTGCGGGATCAGCCGCGTCAGGCCCAAATTTCTCGTGAAATCATACGGGTGCATCGTGCGGATCATGTTTTTCCAGATCAGATCGACCGGATAGTCGGTGTGATCGCGCAGATAGGCATAGAGTTCCCGCACCGGCTCGCCGGCCGTATCGTTCAGGTATGCCTCATAGTCGTGCATGAAGCTGCGGCGCTTGAACAGCGGGCATTTTTTATCCCGCAGAAGGCGGACCGGGCAGACCAGCAGCGGGTAATCGGTGAAGTCCCGCAGATCGTCCGTCTTGACATAGACATCCCACTGGTAACCCTTGTCGGCAAACTGTTTGGTAAAGACCGATTCATACCGCTGAACGGAATCGTTGTAATCCTCGATCATCGGCATCTTGTCCCAGTACGTCTGCAAATCGCGGGACTGCAGGAACTTTTTGCGGTAGACAATGAAATGGGACTGGATATGTACCGGCAGATAACTGTACAGATGCTTGCCCTTGAAGGGGTTGCCCTCGGCCCCGTGGTGGACCGTGAGGCCCCAGAAATCCAGATCCTTGTTCTCCGCCATCGCGTCGAACATTTCCCGCAGCGGGCGGACCGGTCCCATCAGGGTCGAGTTGGTCATGACCACCTCGTCGAATTCACACAGGCGGTCCCAGCCGTAATGATCCAGCGCCGTCTTGTAGGCCCAGACATCCAGTCCCTTGTTTTCGCGGACGATGATCTGGTCGGTGAATTCCGAAAATGCCTTGCGGCCCTGGTCGCTCAGTTTGCCGTTGCAGACCACAATCAGTTCCGTCAGATTGCGGGCGAGGTCGCGCAGATAGTAGGTGATGAACTCATCCACATCGCCGTTTTTTTCATAGAAGAAAAAGATTCCCAGTCGTCTCATCGTATCATCCTTGTTTATTCCAGATGTGCATTCTTCAGAATCTGATTGATCTTGGCGGGGTCACCCCAGACGCCCGGGCTGTCATAGGGACGGTCCGGGAAGGCGCCGTAATCCAGTTTGATCCGGTAATTCTTGTCGCGCAGGAACTGCTCCACACGGTCGGCCAGCGACTGCGGTTTGCCGGTGCAGACATTGATGATTCCGTTGACCTCGTTCTGGACGCTGGCCGCGACAATCATCGTGGACAGACGCTCCAGATCAATGAAATCGTACTGATTCTTGCCGCTGGTGAAGGGGAAGGTCTCCTTGCCGTCCAGTTCCGCCTGGGTGATCTTGGCAAAGATCGAGCTGCCGTGAGCCTCATCGCCGGTAATGTAGTAGGCCCGCAGCCAGTGCAGGACACAGGGCGAGTCCTTCAGCGAGAGCATGAGGCTCTGGCGAAGGGCGTTCTTGGCAATCCCATACTGGCTCTGCGGATTGCAGGGCGTATCCTCCTCGATGGCGCCTTCCCAGTAGCCCACCTCGTGCATGGTTCCCATCACCGTCAGGGCGGGCAGTCCCCCGCTGACCATATTGTTCAGGAAGGTGACATGGGAGGACAGATCCTTCATATGGCTGGAGGCATTGTGACGGAAACCGTCACGCCAGGCCAGATGGATGCAGACATCCGGACGGCCCAGCGTATTGTAGATGTTCTTGTCCCCGCTGAAAATCGGCAGGTCACAGAACTCGGCGCGCTCATCAACGCCCTTGAAGGCAAAGTCCGAGGCAATCACCGAGTATCCCATATCCAGAGCCGTCTTGACAACATGGCGGCCGATATAACCGGCTGCGCCGGTCACAAGAATGGTTTTCTTCATCGCAGCAATTTTTCCTCCCTGTTGGGCAGGAACCCGTAAAGTCCCTGCAGGTGCGTGCGGAACAAAAGCAGCACCGCCGCTTTCTTTTTATTCTGACGCAGTACGGACCAAAAGTCAAGTACCGTATACGGATACGGCGCCAGCACGGCGTACAGCATCCGCCAGGCGGCGCGGGCCTGTCCGGGCGGCATCCGGCTGTCCCGCATCTGGTGCATCGCAAAGGCGATCACCTCGGCACAGCGGGATGCCCAGACACTGCCGCGTTCCCGGTCACTGCACCAGGCGCAGACGGCCGCATATTCCCCTTCCACCCAGCGCGGCACGGTCTGCAGCCGCGCCAGCACCGCCGCAGGGTCCGCGCAGGCCGAGGTACTGCCGCGGCGCTCGAGGTGTTCGTAGGTAACGTCGGGCAGATACGCAACCGTCGGTCTGCAGGCGTAGAACGCCGCATTGAAGACAAAGTCCTCCAAACCGTTCCTGCAGTTCGGATCAAAGCGGAGCGACCCGAATTTTTCGGTGCTGTACAGCGCATTCCAGACAAACTGGGGGCCACTGTCCTGCAGGAAGGCCAGATACTCGGTCCCGGTACTGTCCGCAGACAGTCTCCGGGCACGCCCCGGCGGGTGCGGCAGTTCCACCGGCTTGCCGGCGGCATTCTGGCGCAGCAGCCGGTACCCCGTGCGCGCCGCATCGGTCCCCTGCTCCCGCACAGCGGTGAGAAGGGTTTCCAGCGCCGTCGGCAGCAGGCGGTCATCGTCATCGCAGAAGGTAAACCACCGTCCGCGCATCCTCTCAAGCCCGCAGTTGCGCGCGGCACAGATGCCCGCGTTGGGCTGATGGTATGCCCGGACCCGGGCATCGGCCGCCGCCAGTTCCCGGCACAGTTCCGCACTTCCGTCGGTGGAACCGTCATCAATGAGGAGCAGCTCAAAGTCCCGGACGGTCTGTCCGAGCACATCGGCCACCGCCGAACGCAGGAACGGCGCCGCATTGTACACCGGCATAATAATGCTGACGAGCGGTGCCCGTTCCATGCGTTTTCACCTGCCTTGTTTTTGTTTCATCGCCGCATAGATTCTGTCATACGGAAGCGGCAATCCGATCAGTTGTTTCATGAATGCGACTTTCCAGCGCGAGTTTCTGAAATCCCGCGCCGCAAGAGCCGGGCGGCGCAGATACGCCGTGATTTTCCGGGGCGCCGCCAGCTGCCAGCTGCCGCCGTCCTCGACGGTCAGCGGGCCGAACAGGGCAATCTCTTCGCTGCGCGGGCAGCGGACCATCCGCAGGAAGGGATCACACACGGTCTGTGCGGGCAGTGTGAGTTCGCTGAGCGGGGAGTCCTTCCACGCCTTTGCGAAGGCCAGCGTTCCCTTGCGCAGCGCCAGAATTACCTCGTCCTGTGCCGGGTCATACCGGCCGATCCGGGGAACCGTCCGGCCGTCATCCTCCCTGGCATATCCGACCGTCGGCCCGCAGAGTTCCGAGACAAACCGTTCCAGCATGGGCTGACCCGCCCAGTACCAGAGCGGCGCCGGATTGCCGCCGAACAGGAACGCCCGGGCGCGTTGTGCCGGCAGTTGTTCATGCAGCCGGCTGTCACAGGCCAGATAGCGCCCGTCAAGAGGATGGCCGGTCAGTTCCTCCAGAATCCGCTGGGTCGTGCCGCCGCTGCCGATATCCACCAGCAGGATCTGTCCATGGTCCAGTCCGGACTGCTGCAAATACTGCCGTACCAGCGCAGCGGCCTCGCGGATTGGTTCCCCTGCCGCCGTTTTGCAGCGGGCTGCCAGCGAGAGCAGCAGTTCCCGCGTCGCCCGGTCCAGCGGTCGGGTACGAAGATCGCAGATCTGCTGAGCATCTGCCGGCAGGAACTTTGCATCCAGGCCCAGATATTCACAGATCTGTCCCCTTGTCAGACGCTGGCGAGGCAAGGCATCGGCGAGCAGGGCCAAGGTACCGTCATCCATGGGGCGATAAAGCAGGGCCGGCAGCAGACTCTTGCGGGACACCCGCAGATAGTCCGTCTGTTCCCCGGGATACAGCATTTCATAAACCCGGCGGATCAGTTCCATATCCCGCGCAAGAAAGACCAGTCTTGCCCCGGGAAGCTGCTGCCGCTGGGCGTGCAGCCAGCCGGCAAAAGAAACGGCCAGCGGGCCAAGAAGCTCAGCCCCCCGCGCAGCGGCCGGCGAGTCCTTTGGAAGAATCTGCTGAAGGGCGGCCGCCGCATCGGCAAGATCGTCCCCGGTTCTCTCGGTATAGGGCAGGGGCCGGCGAGCCGGCACCAAAAAGCTGCGGATTCCCGCCGCCGCTGCCCCGATCCGGTCGGCACGAAGATCATCGCCGACAAACAGGACGTCCGCAGCGCGGTATCCGGTCTCGTGCAGAAAGAGACGGAACAGTTTCCCGCTCCGCTTCTGTACGCCGAACTCCGAGGAGACAAACACATTCTCCAGGAAATCGTAGCCGCAGCCGGTCAGGATTGCACGGATTTCCTCCGCCGGCAGGTACATATCCGAGACCGCATAGAGTTTCTGTCCGCGGGCATGGAGGGCGCGGGCCGCGGCCAGCAGCGGCGGGTTTGCCGTGCAGAAAGCGCGCTCGGCCTGACATTCCCGGGCCGGGTCTGCCCCACGCAACTCCGGTTCGGCATAAATTTCCGCGAGGGTCACTTCCCGGTCATGCCGGGCGCGGGCCTGCCGCTCCGCCCGGATACGATTTTCACAGAAGCCCTCCGGTGCACGGCCGGTTCGCTCCATCCAGCGGAAAAGATCCGTCGGCCGGGCGCAGCATCGCTTGACCAGCGTATCAAAGACATCAAAAGCCACCGCACCGAACGGTGCGGCTGCCCGTAAGATTCGATCTGTCAGACTGCTGTGTTCCATACATCGTTCACATAGCGTACCGGAGGATGAAACCGGATTCCTGTCAGGAATCCTTTCCAGATGATCGCAAGGCGCTTTCCCTTCTGCGGACCGCAGCGCAGGACCTGGACACTGTGCCACAGGTCCTTGGCGATCAGCCAGAGCCAGCCGCGCAATCCTTCCCGCCGGTACAGATAGACGTCATTGCGGTAAAAGAACCGATACCGCGGCCAGCGGTCCGGGGCATCCGTGGCGATATTGACCACCGCCGGGCGCGCCATGGCATGAACCACGACACTCTGGGGAATGACGTAGCAGGGCACCTCGCGGGAAATTCGGCGGGTATATTCCCAGTCATCCGACCAGATGAAAAATTCCGCGATCGGCAGCCCGAACCGCTGTACGGTTTCGGTGCGGAGAAACAGCGAGACAAAACTGGCCATCACGGCAGGAAGATATGTTCCTTCAAAATCCGGCAGGTCCCGGTAAGGCGTGATGCGCTGCCGGTTCATCGGCTGATCGGTCCCGTCCGGCGCCAGTGCCCGGGAGGACAGCCAGCCGTAGCTTCCTTCCAGTTCCCGGTCAGCGTCGAGCAATGCGGTCAGCGCCCCGGGCTGGGGCAGGCAGTCATCATCCATGATCCAGAGATACCGATATCCTGCCCGGGCCGCCTGCCGGATGCCCCAGGCAAAACCGCCCGCACCGCCCAGGTTGGCGCCGGTATTGCAGTACCGGATGCGCGGCGAATGGAGATCCGACACCATCCGGGCCGTTCCGTCCGTGCTGGCATTGTCGATGACCCAGATATCCAGTTCCTGTTCCTGCTGCGCGAGCAACGCCTGCAGGCAGCGGCTCAGCATCCCGCACCGGTTGTAGGTGACAACCACCGCCGCGGTCTGATTCATCGGTGAAGATCCTTCCTGGGGAAAAATTTCCGGCTCAAAAAGGCCGTTCCCTTGCGGAGCCAGTGCTGGCTCTCCATATAGACAACGTCCAGTTCCTCGTAGGAGATATTGTTGGTGATCAGCCAGGCGTCCAGAAGCCGCTCGCTGACAAAGCCGAAGACCCGCTTGTCGTTGGTGGTATAGCTGCTGATATCCAGTTCCCGTTCCAGCTCAAACAGGATGTCGAACAGCCAGGTACAGTAATGCTGCAGCAGTTCCCGTTTCATCACGAACATGTTGAAGTGATGGCCGTGGGTCTTGGACATGTACAGGTCATAGGCCGGCAGGTATTCGGGGCATTTGCGCTCGATGATGGAACGGGTCACGGCCAGGTCCTGTTCGTGATGGGCATGAATGTACTGGGTATAGTTGGTCTCAATGTAGTAGTGGCGCTCCCGGGGCAGGACAACGTTGGTGGTGGCGAGGATTTTGTTCATCTCCTCATGGCCGATCACCCGCTGCTTTTTGGGGGCGAGCCGGTGCAGACGGGAGGCAAAATAGCGGCGGTAATGCACAATGCCGATATAGTCCGAGTCCAGATTCTTGCAGGCCCAGTACAGCCCCGTCAGTTCGCAAAAGTTCCAGTTCTTTTCCGAGATGTTCTCACCGGTATCGTCGCCGATATACCCGATATCCGGATGGATGGCATGGCCCATCTGTACCGGCAGATACATGGGATCTTCCGGTACCCAATACGGTTTATGGGTCGCAATGATAATTGTCGTTTGCAATACAGATTCCCTGCCTATTTCTGCTGCCCACAAGCCTACGCCGGCAAAAGGGGCTGTGTTTGAACGTCTAAATTACGACACAATTTGAAACTAGTATACCTCTTTTTACCGGGAAAGCAAGTTACAGTTCCATTACTCTTTCCCGTTTCGGGGCCGGGCGGCGGATCACTGAGCATCCTCGGCATCCATTTTTTCCTGTTCCTCCGCCAGTTTTTCCCATTCTTCAAACAATTCCTGCTGATGGAAGCGTGTATCCTCCAGCTCATCGCATTTATCGCGAAGGAGCAGGTGATCGCGCAGGACCTCGGGATCGTTGATCTCGTTTTCCAGCTCCACGATGTGAGCGCCCAGCGATTCGATCTCGTTCTCCACCGCCTTGAGGCGGGTGCGGACTTCGGCACGGCGGCGGCGCTGTTCCTTGCCGTAGCCGGCGCGGGGCGTCTTTTCCTCCTGGCGGGACGCGGTCTCGGGTGCCTTGCCCTGATCGCGGTCATGCAAAGCCTGGAAATCGCGGTAAAATACGGCTTTCCCGTTTTCCAGATAGAGAATCGGACAGCCCAGCGTCTGCATCAGGTAGCGGTCATGGGTGACCAGCAGCAGCGTTCCGGTATATGCGGCAAGTGCCTGTGTCAGACTCTCCCGCATATAGATATCCAGGTGGTTGGTCGGCTCGTCCAGGAACATGAGGTTGGGACGTTCCAGCGCCAGCTCCGCAAAACGAAGTCTGGCCAGTTCTCCGCCCGAAAGGGTGGCGCAGTCCTTGAAGACCTCCTCGCCGCGGTAACCGAACTGGGCCAGGTGGCTGCGCACCTCCAGCTCGGTGAAGCGCGGATACTGGTTCCAGATCGCATCAATGACGCGCCCGGCCCGCCGCATCTGCTGCTGCACAAAGATTCCCGGTTTGGCGCCGCTGCCCAACCGGACCATGCCGCCCGAGGGACGGCGCTTGCCATCCAGCACTTGAAGCAGCGTGGACTTGCCGGTCCCGTTCGGTCCGGCAATCACCAGCTTGTCGCCGCGGTGCACGACATAATCCAGCGGTTCCAGCAGGGTCCGCTCCCCCATCCGGATGGTCAGGCCTTTCATGATGACCAGCTCGTCATACGGCTCGATGTCGTACTCAAAGCGGAATTTCAGTTCCCGGGCCTGCGGACGCGGCGCTTCGGTGATTTCCAGTTTTTCAAGCTGTTTGCGGCGGCTCTGCGCCATCTTCGTGGTGGAAGCGCGGACCAGGTTGCGGTCGATGTAATCCTGCAGCTTGGCAGCCTTTTCCACATCGGCATCGTGCTGTTTCTGCTGCCGCTCGTCCGCGGCCTCACGCTGCGGCAGATACGCCGAGTAATTGCCGCGATAGGTCTCGATGGTCTTCCCGACGAGTTCCCAGATCCGGGTACAGACAGCGTCGAGGAAATACCGGTCATGGCTGACCACAAGCACGGCGCCGCGGTAGGTTTTCAGATAACTTTCCAGCCATTCCATCGTCTCAATGTCCAGATGGTTGGTCGGCTCGTCCAGGATCAGGATGTCGGGGCGTTCCAGCAGCAGCCGTGCCAGGCGCAGCCGCGTCTGTTCGCCGCCCGAAAGCACACCGGCTTTCTTTTTCCAGGTATCTGCCGGAAAGCCCATGCCGTTGAGCACCTTCTTGATCTGCGTATCCATGTTGTAAGCATCCATGGCATCGATCAGCGCATTGCAATGGGCAATCTTTTCGGTAATTTCGGCATTGCTGGGATCTGCGGCCAGCTGTTTCTGCAAGGCTTCCATCTCGGTCATCGCATCGAGCGCCGGGCGGAAAGCCTCCCGCATGGTCTCATAGACATCGGCTTCCGGTGCCAGGTGTCCGGTCTGTTCCAGGTAGCCGCAGGTCACCCCCGCCGAAAAGGATGCCGTTCCGGCATCGGGCTGACTCTCGCCGCACAAGATCCGCAGCAGCGTCGTTTTTCCGGTCCCGTTGGCCCCGATAATGCCAATGCGGTCTCCTCGTTCCACATTGGCGGTGACATCCTTGAGCACTTCGTGTTCGCCGAAGCTTTTGCCAAGGTTCTGTAATTCGATCAGCATAATTGCACCTTAATCTGTGTTTTTGTCCTGTTGACCCGAAAATGTGCCGCTGCGGATCAGGGCAGCGGCACAAAATCAGATGTCGTTTGTATGCCGGCGGTTGCGGACTCCAACGTTCTCCAGCTCTTCGGGTTCCATCACAATGCGGTAGAGCTCTTCATAGCTCTGAACGGTAAATTTCGGATGCACGTCGGTTTTATTCTCTTCATTTCTGAAGTTGACCCAGCAGGTGTCCAGACCGGCATTGACGCCGCCCTTGATATCGGCCAGAAGGTCATCCCCCACCACCAGCACACGGCTGCGGTTGGACAGGCCCAGATCCTTCAGGCAGTAATCAAACAGTTTGGCGGAAGGTTTGGCCGCGCCGACCTTTTCGGAAATATACACGCCGTCCATGAACCGGCCGATGCCCGAAGCTTCAATGCGGGGCTGCTGAACCATCGTTGCGCCGTTGGAGACAATCGCCAATGTCGCCACCTCACCCAGCTCCTCCAGCGCATTGAGCGCACCGGGGATCAGGTCCGCATGGTTGGACAGTTCCTTCTCATAATACTCATTCATTTCCCGCCCGTTGCCGCTGTCAGGCAGGCCCAGCGCCTGCATCACCCGGCTGAAGCGGATGGCAAACAGCTTGTTGCGGTTCAGTTCTCCTTTGGCAAGGCTGTCCCACAGCTGCCGGTTCACACGGTGGTAGGTCTGGACGGCCTCAAGGTCATGGGGCAGTCCGTAATGTTCCAGCGTATCGGTGATCGCCGCACGCTCGGCGGCGTCAAAATCCAGAAGCGTGTTGTCTACATCCAGCAAAAGACAAGTATAATATGCCATGGTTTACTCCTGTTTTCTTCCTCCCGGCTGCAGGGTCCTGGACAGTCTGTGCCGGTCAGTCGTCATTGTCGCGGTGATCCCAGTCCCAGCCATTGCCCCAGGGGAACGGATTTTCCGTCGCGGTCGGTTCGGTCACCTGCAGTGTGAATTCACTGTACTGTCCGTTGTTTGTGGCACGGATGATATACTGTCCCGGATAGGCCGGGGTGAACTGCGTATTGTCGCCCACGGCGGACCAGTCCGGCTGCTGTGCGCAGCTCCAGGTGGTATCGCCGACAGGGTTGGTCACATTGGCCTGCAGCGTCGTGGTGGAACCGGCGGCAATCGTGCTGCTGCCGGTGATGGAAACCGTTGTGGACGGTGCCTCGACCTTGACGGTCAGCGTCTGCGACGCAAAGGTTCCGTTGACTTCCAGGCCGGCCTTGATGAGATAATCTCCCGCCGAGCTGGGCGTGAAGGCAAAGGAAGCGCCGTTCTGTTCGAGTTCGTCATTGACGGACCACTGCACACCGCTGTTGTCGTACTCCTTGCCGCCCAGCGTCACCGAAGCGTTGATCGTGATGGTATCGCCGAGTTTGATGGTGGTATCGCCCTGGTCCAGGGTGAGTTCCAGCCGCGCGTCATTGAACATGGCCGTCACAGAGATGTTCTGCGAGACATTATCCACACGGGTGGGACTGGTCTGGCCGTCGCTCCATTTATAGAAGACAAAACCGTCGGCCGCCTGGGCAGTGATGGTGACGGACTGCTTGGCCGCCGCCTCGACCTCAATGGAGGTCACGCCGCTCTGTCCGTTGCCGCTCAGCGTGCCCTTGCCTTCTTCCACAAGGTACTGCAGCTTATAGGTGGTCGGCGTGGGCTGCGGCGTGGCCTGTGCCGTGCTGTCCGACGAAGCACTCTGCTCGGTTCGGCGCGGGATGTCGTCGGTATCGGGGCGGTTGTCGGTGGTCTGATACGCATGGTTGCGCAGATAGTTCATGAAGACGTTGGCACCGGCCGTGTTGAATGCCGTCCCGTCCTCATTAAAATAGGATGCCTCGGCAAAGCCGTTGGACGCCTTGAGCGCCTCGGCGGTGTTGAGGAACTTATAGCCGTTTTCGTTGCACATGACGGCAAGGGCCTGGTTGAACTCGTCAATCCGCAGCTGGGTCTTGGCCGCATCCTTGGCGCTCTTGAGCACCGGCGGAATAGAGCTGACAATCACATCGCAGTAGGAATATGCCGCTGTGATCGCCTTGAGGTCCTGCTGATAATCCTGCACGAAGTAATCGCTGGCAAGGCTGCCGTCCAGATTGTTGGAGCCCAGGATCAGCACCACGCGGCGCGGTTTCATGATGGCCATGGCCTGCGGCACCGTGTAGGACTGGGAGTCTCCTTCAAAGTTGATGAAGGCGTCCCGCAGCAGGGACGACACATCCAGGCCATCCTTGGCGGCGCTCTGGTCCAGCGTGATCAGCCGGTTGCTGTACAGCGATGCGGCGAACTGATCACCCGCAAAGACCGTGGACGACGTATAGTCAGTGCCGGCATCATCGGTCTGGGTCAGAACGGCGTCCAGAGAGGTATCGAGCGGATATTTGTCGGCATCATAGCTGACATTGCCTCCACCCAGTTTGGCGGGCAGAATCCATGCCGCCACGAACGAAACGATCACCGCCAATACGCAGCCGAGGATCACCAGACAGGCTTTCCTCTGCATCGAGCTGAAAGAGGCGCGGGCGCCGGAATTTTTACGGCTCATAATTGCGTGTTGTCCCCCATTCCCATAGTATGGTTCTTCAGAATAAACCCGGTCAGTTCCTCGCAGTCGCCGGCCAGAAAGACCGGATGCCAGGGTTCGAGTTCCTCTTTGCTGCCGTATCCGTACAGCACGCCGACGGCGGGCAGACCGCAGTCCGCCGCGCCCTTCATGTCGTCCTGACGGTCCCCCACCATCAGAACACGTTTGCCCGCAAAAAGCGGATCGGACAATACCTGACGGATCACGGCCGTCTTTGTATCTACACTTTGATCCATGCTTGCGCCGCCCACACGGTCAAACAGCGGAAGCAGCCCTTTTTCCTCCAGGATCGGCAGGACCACATCCCGCGGCTTGGAGGTTGCGGTTGCCAGCAGCAATCCCTGCTCCCGCAGGCGCTGCAGCATCGGAACCACGCCGGGAAACAGCGTACATTCGTGCATTCCCTGCTCCGCATACCGTGCGCGGTACAGTTCGACCGCCTTCTCGACATCCTTGGGGTCCGAGAAATGCTGCGCGAAACTCCAGCGCAGCGGCGGTCCGAGATACCGGGACAGATCAATCCCCTGCGGATCGAGTCCCATCTGCTGGAACGCATACGCAAAACAATGGACGATGCCGGGTCGGGAATGAATCAAGGTCCCATCCACATCGAACAAAATCACATCATAATACGCCATACGTTCCCTCCTGATTCGGTATACAGGGTTTATTATAGCATAAATTTCAGCATTTGAAAATCATTTCATAAAATTTTGACGGATTTTGATGCTGCACACGAAAAAAGCACCGGAATCCTCAGATCCGGCGCTTTTCCGCGTCTATTCGGTTCAGGAAAGGATCATCCGGTCATTGGCTTCCCCGCCGGCCTGCTCGAAACGGAGCAGCAGGTCGGAGACCTGAAGGGAGGATTTTTCCTCTCCCTGGACATCGTAGATGATCCGGCCTTCATGCATCATGATCAGGCGGTTGCCGTAACGGATGGCATCGCGCATATTGTGGGTGATCATCAGGGTGGTCAGATGATTTTCATGCACAATCCGGTCAGACAGTTCCAGCACCTTGGCTGCGGTCTTGGGGTCCAGCGCGGCCGTGTGTTCATCCAGCAGCAGCAACTTGGGCTGTTTGAGTGTCGCCATGAGCAGCGTCACGGCCTGACGCTGTCCGCCGGACAGCAGGCCCACTTTGCTGGTCATCCGGTCTTCCAGGCCCAGATCCAGCATTTTGAGCAGCTCATGGTATTCCTCCCGCTCCTTGCGGGTGATGCCCGTCCGCAGCGTTCTGCGGCAGCCGCGCCGTTTTGCCAGGGCCAGATTTTCCTCAATCTCCATGGTGGCGGCAGTTCCCATCATCGGGTCCTGAAACACACGGCCGATATAGGCGGCACGCTTATGTTCGGGCAGACGGGTTATGTCGTGACCGTCAATCAGGATTTTTCCCATGTCCACCGGCCAGGCGCCCGCCACTGCGTTGAGCATGGTGGATTTTCCGGCGCCGTTGCCGCCGATGACCGTCACGAAGTCCCCATCGTTGAGGGTCAGATTCAGACCGTTCAGGGCCACTTTCTCATTCACCGTACCGGCGTTGAAGGTCTTGTAGACATTTTTGATCTCAAGCATCGGTCTTTTCCCCCTTCTTCACCGCCACACGGGTAAAGTACTTGGCTTTCCAGTACGGAACCGCCAGGAAAATCGCCACCACAATGGCGCTAAGCATCTTGAGCAGGTCGGTATCAATCTTGCACCAGATGCAAATCTGCATGACCAGATAGTAGATGATGCTGCCGATGGCCACGCTGAGCAGTTTGAGCGCGAAATTCCGGAAGATCTTGCTGAAGAGCGCTTCACCGATGACCACCGCCGCCAGGCCGATGACGATGGCGCCGCGGCCCATCTGAACATCCGCAAAGCCCTGGTACTGGCTGAGCAGCGCACCGGAAAACGCCACGAGACCGTTGGAGAGCATCAGGCCCAGCACGGTGGTGAAGCTGGTATTGATGCCCTGGGCACGGGACATGTTGCCGTTGCAGCCCGTGGCACGGATGGAACAGCCGAGTTCTGTGCCGAAGAACCAGTACAAAACAGCGATCACGAGGGCAACAATCACCGCCACAATCAGGATCGTGTTGCGGTAGAAGGGCACGTCCTTGATGTACCGCAGCGAAACCAGCAGGTCAAATTTGTCCACGTTGATTGCCTGGTTGGATTTTCCCATGATCTTCAGGTTGACAGAGTACAGGGAAAGCTGCGTCAGGATGCCGGCCAGAATCGCCGGGATGCCCATAAAAGTATGGAACAGTCCCGTAACAAGACCCGCGAGAATTCCGGCGCCAAAGGCAATCAGCATGGAGGTCCAGACGTTCATGCCGCCCAGCATGCACATAATGCAGACAGCGCCGCCAAGGCCCAGCGTGCCGTCCACCGTAAGGTCGGCCACGTCCAGAATCCGGAAGGTAATGTAGACACCGATGGCCATTACGGCCCAGATCAGTCCCTGTGCCGCAGCGCCGGGCAGCGCATTGATCAGTGATGCGATATTCACGAGGTAAAGTCACTCCCAAACAACAGAATTAAAGATATTGTAACAAAAAATCGCGGAAAAGGAAACCGTTTCCGCGAATTTTGTTCTGAAAGATGAGACCGGGAGTGTTATTCTTCGATGGCTACATAGTCGTCGGGAATCGTTACACCCAGCTGCTCCGCGATGGAAGGATTGTACTTCTTGGTGAACTGCGGGGCATATTCAATGGGCATTTCCTCGACCTTGCTCTCGCCGGTCAGGATCTTGACGGCCATCTTGCCGGTGGCAACGCCCAGATCATAGTAGCTGATGGACAGCGTGGCCACGCCGCAGCCGGAGCAGATTCCTTCCTCGCCGGCGATGACGGGCGTGCCGGCCGGCAGGCAGATGTTGTTGATGATCTCGGTGTTGGACGCCACCGTGTTGTCGGTGGGAACATAGATCACATCACTGGCATCCGAAGCATTCTGGCAGACGGTAGACAGATCGTTGGAGTCCGAGAAGGAGAACATCTGGCAGGTGTACCCCATATCCTCAAGGTAACCCTGGACAGCGTCGACCTGGTACTGGCTGTTGGGCTCGGCACTGCAGTAGAGCAGACCGACCGTCTTGGCATCGGGGAACAGCTCCTGCAGCATTGCCGCCTGCTGATCCAGCGGCGCCAAGTCGCTGGTGCCGGAAATGTTGGTGCCGACCAGGCCGTCAAAATCGCTGATGCCGAGGGCCACACCGTATTCCGTCACCGAAGTGCCCAGCACGGGAATCGTATCGGTGCCGGCCTGTGCCGCCTGCAGCGCGGCCGTGGCATTGGCAAGGATCAGGTCCACACCGTCCGACACAAAACCGTTGATGATTGTCGCGCAGGTATTGGAGTCGCCCTGGGCGTTCTGTTCGTCAAATTTGACCGAGTCACCCAGCGCTTCGGTCAAGGCATCCTTGAAGCCGCTCGTTGCCGCATCGAGCGCTTCATGCTGAACCAGCTGGCAGATGCCGACATTGTAGACCTTGCCGTCCGATGCCGTCGAAGCAGCTTCAGAAGTCTCGGACGACTGTGCGGACGATGCCTCCGAAGCGGTGCTGTCCTGCGAAGAAGCGGTATCCGTCGTGCTGCCGCAGGCAGCGAGCGACAGGGCAAGACAGCCTGCCGTCAAAAGAGAAATCCATTTTTTCATCTTGCTTTTCCTCCATTCATCCCCCGCAGTCGGCATTCCGGATGGAATGTCCTTCCCCTTCTGCGGTTTAATGCTTTAAAGTATACCACAGAGAAAAAGATCCCGCAATATGCAAAAGCACAAAACCTCTTTGATTTTTTTGATAACTTTCTCTATTCTGTACAAAAATTCTTTATCGGAAGAGAAAAACATACCCGAGTACCAGCTGAACGGCAAGGATCAGCGGCATTCCGAGCACGAAATACCAGTGTTTTGTCTTATGGTGGAACAGATACATTCCGCTCCAGGTCCCGAGACTACCGCCCAGCAGTGCCGCCAGAAACAGGGTGCTTTCGGGAATGCGCCACTTGTGCCGGCGGGCACGGTGTTTGTCGATGCCCATCAGCAGCAAGCCGATGAGATTCACCGCGATCAGGTAAAGCAGACCGATAGTTTGAAATTTCATAATATTCCCTTCTTTGACTTCAAAAGATGTACACCGTTTCCGGCCAATGGATTTTCCGCGCCGTACAAGGGTCCTGCCGTTGGCATACATGGCAAGCTCCCCGGGAAGAACATTCCTGCCGTCTGCGGAAATAACCGCACCGGCCCCGGCCGCTTTTGCTCCCAGTAAAAAGGCCGCAGCCCTGAGGCAGATGCATCAGGGCTGCGGCTGTGGATGTGGTGGAGCTGACGGGAGTCGAACCCGTGTCCGAAAAGAAAGCGGTTAGAGTATCTCCGGGCGCAGTACATTTATTGAATTTCCCGCCGTGCGAGCGAGTGTACACGCTTGTCACTTTGGTAGCTTCATAAATTCATGACGGGCTGCAAAGCTTAGGCCCGTGCACGTTCAGTACCTAATCGACGCCCTGACCCTGTGCGGTACTAAAACAGGCAGGACGGTCGCGCCTAATTAGGCAGCGACGGCAACAGAATAATCGTTGTCAGTTCATTTTAGTTGGCACTTTTATCGTGGTGTGCCGCCACGGCCCGCTGCTCACGCCTCTCTCTCCCCGTCGAAACCATGACAGCCCCATGAAAACGCCGCTGTGTGCGGCGTGAGGAGGTAAGAGTTGTGAAAAGCCGATCTGCTGCTGTTATCGTGCTGATTTCATCGCACGGTCGATATCCCGTTTGGCATCACGCGCAGCAGCATCGGCGCGTTTGTCATACAGCTTTTTGCCCTTGCAAAGGCCCAGTTCCACCTTGACGCGTCCCATTTTGAAATACAGCTGGAGCGGAATCAGGGTGTAGCCCTGCAGTTTGATCTGCTGGGCGAGATGGCGGATCTCACTTTTATGGGCCAGTAGCCGCCGGGGGCGGCGCGGGTCGCGATTGAAGATATTGCCATGGTCGTACGGGCTGATGTGCATTCCTTTGAGGATCAGTTCCCCGTCATCAATATCGGCCCAGGAATCCTTGAGATTGGCTCCGCCGCCCCGCAGGCTTTTGACCTCGGTACCGACAAGCTCGATCCCGGTTTCCAGTGCTTCGATAACGAAGTACTCATGGCGCGCCTCACGGTTCAGGGCAATGACCTTTTTTCCGGAATTTTCCTTTGCCACAAGACACACCTCCTTTGGGCATACAATCAGGATACCACAGTATAGCGCGGGATTTCCAAAATGTCAAGCGGAAAGCGTCACATTTCCCCGCGGCCCTCCATGGCACGGTACAGTGTGGTTTCATCGGCATATTCAAGGCTGGAACCTACCGGCAGACCATACGCCAGGCGGGTCGTCTTGATGCCCAGCGGCTTGATGAGTTTGGCCAGGTACATGGCCGTGGCTTCCCCTTCCACCGTCGGGCTGGTAGCCATGATGACTTCCCGCACCGAGGCATTGAGCCGCGCAAGAAGTTCCTTGACACAGAGCTGATCGGCACCGATGCCATCCATGGGAGAAATCAGTCCGTGCAGCACATGATACAGGCCGTTGTATTCATGGGTACGCTCAATGGCCTTGATATCGCGGGGCGCTTCCACCACGCAGATGACCGAGCGGTCCCGTTTGGGAGAGGAACAGATCGGGCAGACCTCGTTTACGGTATAATCCTGGCACAGCCGGCAGCGGTGAAGTTTGGTCTTGGCATCCTCGATGGCTTTGGCAAGTGCCATGGCCTGTTCATTGCTCATCGACATGACCTCATAGGCCATGCGGACGGCGCCCTTGCGGCCAACACCGGGGAACCGCGCAAACTGGTCGGCCAGATTCTCCAGCGGTTCGGCGTTCTGCATACCTTAGTGCCTCCGATCAGCCCAGGCCGGGAATGTTCATGCCGCCGGTCATCTTGGCCATTTCGTCGTCGGAATCCTTATCCACGGCAGCAACGGCACTGTTGACGGCCGCCGCCACCAGATCTTCCAGCATCTCGATATCGTCCGGATCAACGGCCTCAGGCTTGATCTTGATGGAAGTCACTTCATGTTTGCCGGTCATCGTGACGGTGACCATCTCACCGCTGGCCGTGCCGGTATATTCGCGGGCTTCGAGTTCCTCCTGCTTGGCACGGATCTCGTCCTGCATTTTCTGGACCTGGCGCATCATGGCCTGCGGATCGGGGCGGCCGTAGCCTTTGGGAAGTCTTGCTTTCATGGGTAAATTCTCCTTTGTACAATTCTTGCCGCCATTGCCGCGGCGCGAAAAATCTTATTTATCCTCAACGACGACGTCCACGCCCAGGCTCTGCATCTGGCGCAGGGTTTCCTCCACGCTGACGGCGGGCGAACCGTTTTCGTCGTTTTTCGGTTTCTCGTAAGGGCCGATACCACATTTGATGTGGGTGACCTGGTAGATATACTGCTTGATGCTGCGGGATGTCTCCTTGCTGCGGCGCATGAAATCCCGGAATTCGTCGCTGCATTCGATCAGGACACGGCGGCCGTCATAATAGGCGTTCGTTCCCCGCAGATACGAGTTCAGCATGGGGTCGTTCTCGGCAATCAGACTGAGAACCGCCGGCCATTGGGCAAACAGCTGCGGTTCGGTCAGGGGCGCCGGACGCGGTGCGGGAGCGGGCTGCGGCGCCGCAGGCGGTGTCTGCTGCACTGCGGGATTCCCAGGCTCTGCGGCCGGGACGGACGCCGGCACGACCGGCGGAACGGTCGGGGGCGGCGTTGTTGCCACCGGCGGAACCGTGACGGGCGCTGCGGTGAAAGGCGCTGCCGACACTGCCGCGGGGGCCTGGACCGTGCGGACGGGCTGAACCGCCACCGCGGTAGGCTCCGGGCGGGTCAGCGAGAACACCGCAAGTTCCAGCTCGATACGCTGGTCCATGCCGCGCGCCATCTTTTCGAGTGCTGCCCCGAAGGCGCTGACAGCCCGCACCGCCTCGGCCTGCGGGAAATCCTGCCGTTCCCGGTAGGCAGCCTCCTCCTCCGGCGAAGTACCGGTCAGGAGCTGGGTGCCGTCGGGCAGGGAGCTGAGCATCAAGTTGCGGTAATGTCCGGCCAGTTCCATGCAAAGGCGCCGCATATCGACGCTCTGCTGGCGAAGCTCCGCAATTTTCTGAAGAGCTCCGACCGCATTGCCCGCCGCGATGGCATCGCTGATTTCAAACAGATACCGCCGGTCGGTGACGCCGGCCATCCGGCGGACCAGGGCTTCATCCACGGTGTTGCTGACGCCGGCACAGGTATCGAGAATAGACAGCGCATCCCGCATGGCGCCATCCGCCAGCCGGCCGATCAACGCCGCCGCATTGGGGTCCAGATCAATGTTTTCCTGCTGGGCCACATAGCTCAGGCGTCCGGCAATCTTTTCCGCCGTGATGCGCTGGAAATCATAGCGCTGGCAGCGGCTGAGGATGGTGGCCGGCACCTTCTGCACTTCGGTGGTGGCAAGGATAAAGATCACATGCTCTGGCGGTTCCTCCATCGTCTTGAGCAGCGCGTTGAAGGCCGACGTGGACAGCATATGAACCTCGTCGATGATATACACCTTGTACTTGCAGACTGCCGGAAGATAGGCAGTCTCATCCCGCAGATCCCGGATATCATCCACGCTGTTGTTGGAAGCGGCATCGATTTCGGAGACATCGAGGATGCTGCCGTCATCAATGCCCCGGCAGACCGCGCACTCGCCGCAGGGGTCGGCACCGTGGGAATCCAGACAATTGACCGCCTTGGCAAAGATTTTGGCACAGGTGGTTTTGCCGGTTCCGCGCGTTCCCGTAAACAGGTAGGCATGGCCGATGCGCCCCGCGGCGATCTGGTTCTGCAGGGCGGTCACAATCGCCTCCTGCCCCACCACATCCGCAAATTTGCGGGGACGCCATTTGCGATACAGCGCACGGTACATCAGCACACCCACCTTTCTGTCCGGGGAAAGAAAAAGGACAGGGCCCGCGCGGGTGCGCCCCGCGGCTGCGCTGCTTTGCATACGGATGCAGGCTTGCCGCAGCACCAGGAGACCACCGCTTAATGCTGCTCGGTTCCCCGCCTGACATGGTTCACAGGGCTCCTGCGCACGGGGCCCACATCCGTATGCAAAACA
>NZ_JAXJZK010000052.1:0-17549 GCF_036306485.1 Gemmiger sp.
GTGGGCTCTGCCGTCGGCTTGGCGGTAGGCTCTGCGGTGGGCTCTGCCGTCGGCTTGGCGGTAGGCTCTGCGGTGGGCTCTGCCGTCGGCTTGGCGGTAGGCTCTGCGGTGGGCTCTGCCGTCGGCTCGGCGGTCGGCTCTGCGGTGGGCTCAGCCGTCGGCTCGGCGGTGGGTTCAGCAGTGGGCGCGGCCGTCGGTTCGGCGGTCGGCTCAGGAGTCGGCTCCACAACAATTTCCTCGAGGGCATCGATCGCATCGCGGATTGCCTTGGCAGCAGCGTTCACGGCCTGCTGGTCGGCATCGTCGGCCAGCTCGTCAGCTGCGGTCAGGGCTTCCTGCAGCACTGCCCAGGAAGCGGGCGTGTACTGGGTCTCGTCCAGCTTCGCGGCCTGCGCCTTGAGGCTGTTGAGTTCGGCCCAGCTGACAGAATTGACGTCATGATTCACAACCGCCAGCCAGCTGATGACAGGAGCCTGGGTGCCGGTCGCAGTCAGAGTGTAATGGACTTCCGTCTCGTCTTCCAGCGTGAAGGACATCGAGTTGAACTGATCTCCACTGCCGCCGGAGAGGTTGATCGTCGTCATCGGAGCAAGCTCGGCGCCGTCCTGATCGGTGAGTTCCGCGGTCATCGGACGGGTCATGCCCCACCATTCACGGTGCGCGGAGGTCAGCGTGTAGCTGCCGGCGGGCAGAGTGAGAACATAGGTCAGGGTTTCGCCGGCCGCATTGTCATGGCCGTAGATACCGGTGTCGATCTTGTTGGTCGTGCTGGTGTAGCTCTTGGTGCCGGCATCGCGGTCCAGCAGACCCCAGGTGTTGTCGTCCGCCTTGAACTGGTCGTTGACGGCATTGAGCAGCTGGGCACCCAGCGCGTTCTTGTAGACGTTGTAGGGTTCGGTTTCGGTGCGGCCCGACGGGTCGGCATCAACGGTATCAATCATGTAGACGGTACCGTTGGGAATGACTTCCTGGATGCTGACCGACACGGTGACCGGCAGGCCTGCCGCGTTGGTGGCGCCTTCCAGCGTACCGGAGATGGTGCCGTTGGAGAAGGCATAGCGATCCAGATTGGTGGTATCCCAGACGATGGGATAGCTCTTCTTCTCGCCGTTCTGCTGGAGGACTTCCGCAGTCTCAGGCAGGCCGGAGATCTGAGAACCGGTGATCACCGCATCCAGGGCGGGCATCTCGGTCAGGACTTCCACAACGCTGGTCTCGCTGGCTTCCAGACGGCTGCCCAGCGTGTAGAGGCCGTCCACCCGCAGCGTGCCGGAGACAACCTCAACCGTGATGGTGTGGGGGCCGTTCTCCAGATCGGAGAGGATGTAGGACTCGTAACGGTTGGAGGTGGCGACGGTGGAAGCCTGCTCGACTTCGGCGCCGTCCACAGAGATCTTGAGCTGGGTACCGGCATTGTTCTTGCCCAGGATGGCAAAGCCGGCACCGTCAATGTTGAAGGTGAAGGAGGAGCCGGGGGTGCTGGTGATGGAGTTGGTGCGGTACCAGTCATCCGCGCTGCCGGAACCGGGGTTGTCGATGGCCCAGGTGCCGGAGTAGCTCACGCCGTCATCCTGACCGTCGATCATCGCGGTGGCGTACGGAATGCCGCCGGAAACGGTCTTGACGGTCAGATTGTCAAAGTAAACCTGCTTCCAGTTGGAGCTGATGCGGACACGGCCGGACAGCATCGGGCTGGTGTCGCGGTAGGTGCTGACGAGTTCATTGTCCACAAAGGCGTAGACAGTGTCGCCAAGAGCCATCATCCGCAGGTTGTAGTTGCCTTCGGGGTCCGCCTCAACGGAGCCGCTGGCAACGGTGGTACCGATGCGGAACAGTTTCCAGGCGCCGGCGCCGTTGATTTCCAGCGTGTAGCCGCTCTGGTTCCAGTTCATACCGGTCTGGTTGCGGATGCCGATGCGGGCATAGGTCGAAGCGTCGGCATCGGGGATCTGCACGTCGATGGAGGCGTCATAGTCCATCCAGCGGAAGTCGCCGACGATGGTCGCGGGTTCGCCGCCGTTCCATTCGTCCACGCTCTCGGTCAGATCCTGCTTGAGGCGGCCGTCCTCGACGATCCATGCCGCATGGGTATCCAGCATGTAGCGGGGTTCGTTGCCGCGGGCAGTCAGGTAATCCACCGTCGTGGTGGTCTTGGTCTCGGAATTGTACTGCTCCATGTCGGGCTCTTCGGTGTACTCGAAGTCATCGGCATAGAGGTAATCGTCCTCGGTGTTGGCATTGCGGCCGGTTTCATCGGTATCGAGAACGGTGCGGGTCTCGTTGAGGATGTAATCGTCATCCACGCCGTCGCCGCCGTTGTCAACCTCGGTGGGAATCCGCTCGGGAGTGGTGTCCAGGGTGGTGGCAGTCACGGCGCTGTAAGCGGGAACCGTCACTCTCCAGGTGCCGTCCTCATCCAGAGTGGCCGTGCCGGTCTTCTGCAGATAGCTGTCCGTCTCGGTGGTCCAGATGTTCAGCGTATCGGTGCTGAGGTTCATGTCGGTGGCACGGATCAGGAAGGTCTTCTGGTTGCGGGTGTTGTTGACGAACATCGTCGAGAAATCGCTCTTGTCGGGCGCAGCCAGCGTCATGTAGCTGGCATTGCCGTCGATGCCGGCGGTGGCATGCTCGTTGTCATTGCCGCCGAAGGAAGCGAAGGTGGCATTGGTGATGACACGCCAGATGCCGTTGGTGTTGGTCTCGTTCTCCCAGCCGGTGCGGGCGAACTTGGTCAGGTGGCTCAGCAGGTAGAGCACCGGGTCATAGTGGATGTAGCCGCTCCACGGGTCGCGGGCGGAGAGCAGTTCCTTGTGGCCGTACTGGATGCCTTCATAGAAGGAACCAATGGCGGGCTGGAACATGTACATCGTGCGGCGGGAACCGATGAAGGCATTGGGCAGGCTGTCCAGCAGGGCCAGCGGGCTCTGGTAGCCGCCGATCGTGCCGGCGCCGTATTCGATGGTCTTGTTCTCCTGCAGTTCGGTGTAACCGAAGGTGGCGCAGCCTTCGCTGTACCAGACTTCCTTGTCCGCCTCATCCGCCATGGCGATGTAGTCGGCGTTGGAGCTGGTGCGGTAATGGAAGCCGATGGCATCCACGTCTTCATACAGTTCGGGGTCTGCGAGCATTTCGGGAACAATGTTCAGGCTCTTGTTCTCGTCGGAGGCCACGATCTTGATGTTGTTGTACGCCTTCTTGGCATCCTCGGAGAAGTAGTCCGGGAAGTCCGTCTCGGAGGCAAAGCGATCGGCAAAGTACTTGATCAGGCCTCCGTTGGGGTTGCTGGTCTCGTTCCGGTCCGGGTTGACGTAGTCCACGACGTAGCCGTACTTTTCGTAGGCGTCGAAGATGGTCTCACGGTACCAGGTATACATCTCATCCCAGCCGTTCTGGTTGTTGGAATCCCAGTCGGTGAATCCGGTATCACGGATCCAGTCGGGGTAGCACCAGCGCAGGATGATGACCTTGACATCGGGGTTGATCTTCTTGGCATCGCCCGCCATGACAAAGCCGGGAGAACGGGAGGCATCCGCCTCGTCATCCGCGGAGCGCATCGTGCAGGCTTCGGCGCCGGTGGAGTTGTTGCCGTCGTTGCCCATCTCCATCTTGATGGAGGTGAACAGCGGGTACTCGCCGCCAAAGAGATATTCCATCATCTCCCAGTAGGCGTCGGGGTTCTCGGCCTTGTAGTCCAGCAGCAGGTTGCTGGTGGAGTTGCCGTTCAGCATGCCGAGGCCTTTGTAGGTCAGGCCGTTGACATTCTGCGCAGCCGCTTCCACATCGCTGCCGTTGATCCGGACCAGACCGTCGGCACGGTTGGCCAGCGCTTCCTTGCGGGAAGCGGTCTCGGCCTGGACTTCTTCCGCAGTGCCGGCATGACCATAGTAGGTGATGTTGTCATAGTTGGCGCAGCGCATGAAGCCGGTCTTGAAGGTAATGCTGAAGCCCGCGGTCAGATTGCTCATCTCGCTGAGCTTGAAGCCGACGCCGGTGGGCGCCAGGAGCTGCTCGCCGTCAGCGTAGACAGCCACCGTGCCTTCCGTCTCGTTTTCCTCGTAGACGATGGCCAGGGCGGACCAGGTGTTGAGCTCGAGCGGCTTGCTCAGTTCAATGGCCTTGTCCCCCACCTTCAGCAGTGCGGTGCCCTGCGTGGTGCGCGGGATCACACGGAAGCAGGTGGTGTCGCTGGTTCCGAACAGCACCGCGGAGGTGTTGTCATGCTCTTCCTTGATCAGAAGATCGGTGTAGAGGGTGAACGCCGTGCGCTTGAAGAAGCTGTCAGCGTTGTTGATGACAGCACCGCCGGCCTTGCCGGCCTCGCTGGAGGCACTGTCGCCGCCGCTGATCCAGCCGGTGTTCACGTCGATCATCTTGCCTTCCAGCGCATCATTGGTCAGGGTGGCGCCGGTGCGGACCGTGATCAGGCCGTTGTCCTCCAGCGCTTTGCCTTCCAGAGAGGCCACGGGATCGTCCGTCGCATCGCCGGTACGCTCCACGCCCAGCCAGCTCAGGACCGCGCCTTCGCTGCTGGCACGGACATACACCGTCACGTCCTGCGCTTCGGTCAGGATGATGTTCTGCGCGGTCATGCGGCCGCTCTGGCCGCTCTGCGTCAGATCAAGGGAATCGGTCTGAATTTCCTGTCCGTCGCCGACGCGGTAAGACAGGGTCATCGGACGATGGCCGGAATACGAAGTCCACCATTCATAGTGGCCGGTGGTCACCGTATAGATGCCGGCATCCAGCGGCAGATGATAGGCAATCACCTTGTCATTGTCGTTGTAGATTCCGGTCAGGTTCATGTCGGCAAGCCAGGCTTCCGCGTCTGCCGAACCACCCTTGGTCTTGATGTTGGTGTTCTCAAAACCCCAGCTGCCCTCGGTGTAGATCTTGTCGGAGGCATCGTTCTTCAGGCTGTCGCCCAGAAGCGCCTTGACGCTCTCATAGACGGGCGTCGTGGTACCGACGACCTTGCTGCCGCCATCGGCCTCTTCCGAGGGGTTGTTCTTGAAGTTGTCGATGAAGTAAACGGTGTTCTGCGGCACAACGTCCACGGTGTACTGCGTGCCGTCCGCCGCCTTGGCGGTAACGGTGCTGTACGGCGTGGAGAAGGTGCTCTCCGTCACATCGGCACTCCATTCAATGTTGGCGGGCTTCTGGCCCACATACGTTGCAATGCGGGTCACAGTCGCCTCGGGGGTCTGGGTGGGTTCCGCGGTCGGCACAGCGGTGGGTTCCGCCGTGGGCTCTGCGGTCGGCTCCGCCGTGGGCTCTGCGGTCGGCTCCGCCGTGGGCTCGGCCGTCGGTTCGGCGGTGGGTTCCGCCGTCGGTTCGGCCGTGGGCTCCGCGGTCGGCTCGGCAGAGGGTTCCGCCGTCGGCTCAGCCGTCGGGCCCGGCTCATCTTCGCCGTCCGCCGTCAGAGGCTCAACCGCAGTGGTGTCCGCGGCAGCAGAGGGTTCCGTTCCTTCTGCCAGGGCCGCAGTGGGGACCATACTGGCCAGCATCCCTGCACAGAGAAGCGAAGCCAACAGCCGTCTGCCTGGTTGATTCTTGCGTTTCATGTGTTTGCATACTCTCCTTCTCACAGCATTTTTTTCAATTCCGCACAGAATTCCATTCTCAGCGGAACCGAAATCTGTTAATTTCATTCTAAATGCGGGGTTTGGCTTTTTCCATGTTCTTTTGCCTGTTCTTCACAGCGGCAAAAAGCCTGAAATTTTACAGTTTTTTCACAACCCGGAGAAGAAAAGATGTAATATTTTTACAAAATACTGTAAATATGCAAACAATTGCGAATCGGTTTTTCTTACTTGCCTGCTCCGGGCCGGGGATTTTGCCTTTTCCGAGGGGAATGCTGGAAAACCGCGGGGCGGTATGCTATAATAAAGGACAATTCTTCATAAGGTGGGATGGTATGCAGCGGTTGGAAGGTCTGCTTCGCAAGGCGATACAGGACTATGAGATGATCTCTCCGGGGGACCGGATCTGTGTGGGGGTCTCGGGCGGCAAGGACAGTGTGGCACTGACCGTGGCGCTCGGACGGCTGCGGGCCTATCTGGGCGTTCCCTTTGAGCTGTACGCCGTCACGCTGGACCCCCAGTTCGGCGGCGTCCCCGCCGACTATACCCCGCTGACCGAGCTGTTTGCCCGGGAGAATATTCCCTATGAAATCCGCCGCACCGACATCGGTCCGGTTGTCTTTGACTACCGCAAGGAGAGCAACCCCTGCGCCCTGTGTGCCAAACTGCGGCGCGGAATGCTGCATACCGTTGCCCAGGAACTGGGCTGCGGCAAGGTGGCGCTCGGGCATCACCTGGACGACGCTGTGGAAACCTTTTATATGAACCTGCTGCAGGGCGGTCGGATCGGATGTTTTTCGCCGGTGACCTATCTGTCCCGGCGCAGACTGACGATGATCCGGCCGATGATCCTGGCCACCGAGTCGGAGGTCCGCAGTGCGGTGCGGCAGGACGGGCTGCCGGTCATCAAGAGCCGCTGCCCCGCGGACGGCACCACCACGCGGGAGGATACCAAAATCTTTGTGCGGGAGATGAGCCGGAAGGACCCCGCCTTCCGGCAGAAGATGCTGCACGCCTTGCAGCAGAGCGGCATTGACGGCTGGAAACCGGTACACACCGGACGCAAGAAAGAGTGGGCAGAGACAGATGAGTGATGAACGGTTTGAAAAGCATTGCTGGGTGGAGATCGACCTGGATGCGCTGCGCAGCAATTTTGCACTGATCCGCCGGACGGTGGGCGGCCCGGTGGGGGCCGTGGTCAAGGCGGACGCCTACGGGCACGGTGCCGCGGTGACGGCGCCGGTGCTGGAACAGGCCGGGGCCGCCGCATTTGCGGTGAGCTGTCTGTCCGAGGCGACGGGACTGCGCCGGCACGGCATCCACCGTCCCATCCTGATCCTGGGCTACACCGATCCCCAGCGCGCCGACGCACTGGCCGCCGGGCAGATCACCCAGGCTGTCTTTTCGGAGGAGTATGCCCGGGCGCTGTCCGCCGCAGCCGAGAGCGCCGGTGTGACGGTGGACTGTCACTTCAAGGTGGATACCGGCATGGGGCGGATCGGGTTCTGCGCCCGGACCGACCTAGAATCCGCCGTGGCTGCGATGGAGCGGTGCGCCGGTCTGCCGGGGCTGCGGTTCAGCGGCATCTTCCAGCACTTTGCGGTGGCGGACAGCAACCTGGCCGACGACATCGCCTACACCGAGCATCAGCACACGCTGTTTCTGCAGGTCGTGGACCGGCTGCGGGCGGACGGACTGGTTCTGCCCACCGTGCACTGTGCCAACTCGGCGGCCCAGATGCGGCATCCCGACTGGCGGTGTGACCTGACCCGCGCCGGCATCATCCTGTATGGCCTGGACCCCAGCAGCGATGTGCACATCGAGGGGCTGCGGCCCGTCATGACGCTCAAATCCGTGGTGTCCTACGTCAAGGACCTGGCGCCCGGCGAGAGCGTGAGCTATGGCCGGACCTACACGGCCGCGGTTCCCCGCCGGGTGGCGACAGTCTGCGTCGGGTATGCCGACGGTTATCCGCGGCTGCTTTCGGGCGGCGTGGGCGGCGGCGTGATGTCCATTCACGGCCGGCCGGCCCCGGTGCTGGGCCGCGTCTGTATGGATCAGACGCTCGTGGATGTGACCGACATTCCCGGCACCGCCATGGGGGACGAGGTGACGGTGTTCGGTCCCGGCAACCAGGGTCTCGGCGCCGACACGGCGGACACCATTGCCGCCAAGACCGGAACCATCAACTATGAGCTGATCTGCGGCATCAACCGCAGAGTACCGCGCGTCTATCTGCAGGACGGCGCCCCGGTACGGATTTGGAACGATTTGGAGGAAACCTGATGGCACGCGACAACATCCGAAATTTCTGCATCATTGCCCACATCGACCACGGCAAGTCCACCCTGTCGGACCGGATTCTGGAACTGACGGACAGCGTGGACAAACGCACGATGGAGGACCAGATCCTGGATGACATGGAGCTGGAACGGGAGCGCGGCATCACGATCAAGGCGCGGGCCGTCACAATGCACTACCATGCCGACGACGGCAACGAATACGAATTCAACCTGATCGACACGCCGGGCCATGTGGACTTTTCCTACGAGGTCAGCCGCAGTCTGGCCGCCTGTGAGGGCGCGATTCTGGTTGTGGATGCCAGTCAGGGCGTGGAGGCCCAGACGCTGGCCAACTGCTATCTGGCCATTGACCACAACCTGGAAGTGGTGCCGATCCTGAACAAGATTGATCTGCCGAGCGCCGACCCAGACGCGGTGGCCCACGAGGTGGAGGATGTCATCGGTCTGCCCTGCATGGATGCGCCGCGGGTCAGTGCCAAGATGGGCACCAACATCCGCGCGGTGCTGGAGCGGGTTGTCCGGGACATTCCGGCGCCGCAGGGGGACCCCGATGCCCCCCTCAAAGCCCTGATCTTTGACTCCATCTATGACAGCTACAAGGGCGTCATCGTCTATGTGCGCGTTTTTGAGGGCACCGTCAGACCGGGCGACACCATCCGGCTGATGCACACCGGCGCGACCTTCCAGCTGGTGGAGGTCGGCCATATGGGCGCCACTTCCCTGGCCCCCTGCGACAAGCTGGAGGCCGGCGAGGTCGGTTATCTGACCGCCTCCATCAAGACCGTGCGGGATACCCGCGTCGGCGATACCGTCACGCTGGCCGAACGGCCCACCGCCGAGGCGCTGCCCGGCTTCCGCAAGGTCACGCCGATGGTCTTCTGCGGCATCTATCCGGCGGACGGCGCCGATTACCCCGATCTGAAGGACGCACTCGAAAAATTGCAGCTCAACGACGCATCGCTGAGCTTTGAGCCGGAAACCAGCGCGGCGCTGGGCTTCGGCTTCCGGTGCGGCTTCCTCGGACTGCTGCACATGGAGATCATCACCGAGCGCCTGGAGCGGGAGTTCGACCTGGACCTGATCACCACGACGCCGGGCGTCCAGTATCGTCTGACGCTGACCGACGGCACCGTCGAGGTGATTGACAACCCCTCCGCCTACCCCGATCCGGCGCGCATCGCCAAAGCCGAGGAGCCGTTTGTGGATGTCCACATCTACACGCCCAACGACTATGTCGGCCCGCTGATGGACCTGTGCCAGCAGAAGCGCGGCGTCCTGATTGCGATGGACTATCTGGACGAGACCCGGGTGGATCTGCATTACCAGATGCCGCTGGCCGAGATCGTCTATGACTTCTTTGATGCGATCAAGAGCCGCAGCCGCGGCTATGCCAGCTACGACTATGTGTGGCAGGACTGGCACGCTTCCCAGCTGGTCAAGCTGGATTTTCTGCTCAACGGCGAGCCGGTGGATGCGCTGTCGATGATCGTCTTTGCGGACAACGCCTATGCCAAGGGCCGCCGCATCTGCGAGAAGCTCAAGGAGAACATTCCGCGCGCGCTGTTTGAAATTCCGATCCAGGCCGCTGTGGGCGGCAAAATCATTGCCCGCGAAACCGTCAAGGCGATGCGCAAGGACGTGCTGGCCAAATGCTACGGCGGCGACATCACCCGCAAGAAGAAGCTGCTGGAAAAGCAGAAAGCCGGCAAGAAGAAGATGCGCAAACTGGGCAGTGTCACGCTGCCCAGCGAGGCCTTCACCGCTGTGCTCAAGCTGGATTCCGATACCTGAGACAAATCAAAAGGGCCCCGTACCCGGACGCAACGTCCATGGGTACGGGGCCCTTTGATTGTGATGAGAGGTTCGGATCAGACTTCCTGCAGTTCCCCGCGGGAGCTGGCCTTGAGGTAGGCGTAGATGAAGCCGTCGAGGTCACCGTCCATGACAGCCTGCACGTTGCCGCTCTCGTAGTTGGTGCGATGATCCTTGACCAGGGTGTAGGGCATAAAGACATAGCTGCGGATCTGATGGCCCCAGGCAATCTCGTTCTGGACGCCCTTGATGTCGTCGATCTTTTCCTTATGCTGCTGCAGCGCGATCTGGTACAGCTTGGCCTTGAGCATTTCCATCGCGTACTCACGGTTCTGCAGCTGGCTGCGCTGGGTCTGGCAGGAGGTGACAATGCCGGTGGGCTTATGGATCAGACGGACGGCGCTGGACGTCTTGTTGATGTGCTGGCCGCCGGCGCCGGACGAGCGGTAGACCTGCATCTCGATATCCGCCGGGTTGATTTCCACCTTGATGTTGTTGTCCAGCTCGGGCATGACTTCCAGGCTGGCAAAGCTGGTCTGACGGCGGGCATTGGCGTCAAAGGGGCTGATGCGCACCAGACGATGGACGCCGTTCTCCGACTTGAGCATACCGTAGGCGTTGGGGCCTTTGACCATCATGGAAGCGCTCTTGATGCCGGCCTCGTCGCCGTCCAGCACATCCAGAACCTCCACACTGTACCCGTGTGCCTCGGCCCAGCGGGTGTACATCCGGTACAGCATCTCGGCCCAGTCCTGGGCTTCGGTGCCGCCGGTACCGGCGTGGAAGGTCAGAATCGCGTTGGAGTGGTCATATTCGCCGCAGAGCATCGTCATGAGCTGCAGCTCCTCGATGGCCTTCTCCACGCCGTTCACGGCTTCCTCGCCTTCCGAGACCAGAGAGGGGTCGTTTTCCTCCTCGATCATCTCCAGCAGGGTTTCCGCTTCCTCGTACTGGGTGGTCAGTTTGGAAAACCGTTCAAGCTTGTTCTTGACCTCGCCCATTTCGCCGATGACTTTCTGGCTTTTTTCCTGATCGTCGTAAAAGCCGGGCAGGGTCATCTGGTGTTCCAGCTCGGCCAGGCGCTTTTCGCTGGCTTCGATGGAGAGCGCGTCGCGCAGGTCGTCCACCGCCGTCTTGAGTCCGCCCAGTCTGGATTTGAGTTCGTCAATGGTTATCATAGTATCGTTACCCCTTGGTTTAGTTTAGACATACCTTCATACAGAATTTAGTATAAACCAAAGCGGGGGGATTGTAAAGTGGTTGCGGAAAATCCTGCCTCAGACACCGCCGTCCTCGAAGCCGATGAGGATTCCGCCCTTTTCGGCATAGTAGCTGCACAGACCCCGGCAGCGGTGAATCTCGACATCGTGGTATCCCTGTTTGAGCAGGGCATGCCGGATCAGCAGGGCGGCCGGCTCGTTCTCGCAATGGTCAATCCGGACCTTGCCGCCGCGATAGCCCATCCGCTCCATCTGCCGCAGCAGTTCGGCCAGGGCCTTGCTCTCGCCCCGGCATTTTGCCAGAGGATGCAGCTCCCCTTTTTCGCTCGCACAGCCCACAATCCGGATGCCCAGGATTCCCACCGCCGCGGCCACCGCCGGATGCACCCGGCCGTTGCCCGCAAGGTTGGTCAGCGACTCCAGCGAAAAGAGCAGATGGGTATGCCGGGCATAGCGCTGGATCTTCTGCCAGATGCGCTCGGGCGGTTCCGCGGCCAGCACATACTCCCGGAGTTTCTCCACCAGCAGCCGCATTTCGGGGCCGGTGGAACGGGAGTCCAGCACATGAACACAGGCACCGGGGTGCTCCTGGCAGTAGGTCTCCCCTGCCGCCACCGCCGCATTGTATCCGCCCGACAGGGCGCTGGTAATGGACACCGCAAACACGGCATCCGCCCCGTCGAACGCCGCCAGCCAGTCACCGATGCCCGGGCAGGCCGTCGTGCTGCGGCCCTTGTACTGGCGCAGATCCTCCACCATCGCGTGGACATCCAACGTCTCGTCGTCCAGATACTCGTTCTGTCCTGCCCGGATCAGCAGCGGAACCTGCGCGTAGTTCACCTCCGCCAGGGCGGGAAGATCGGCGGAGGAATCCGCCACAATTTTATAGTTGAACCTGTTTTCCACAGCGATCACTCCGGTTTTGCATATTCTCTTTATCGGTTTTTCAATATCCGATAAAGGCTGTGCAAATTGTAGCAGTTTTTCTTCTCGCTGTCAACCGTTTTCAAAAATCCGATGGGCGGTTGACAGTCTCATTCCGGCGCGGTACAATAAAGCCATGAAAACAGAGAACAAAGAACGTCTGCGCACCATGGCGCAGGACTATCGCCTTCCGACCTATACCGAGATCCCCAACGTAGGGCTGTATCTGGAACAGACCGCCAAGTATATCAACGAGGCACTGGCGCCGCTGTCGGGCAGCAGCATCACGACCTCGATGATCAGCAACTACGTCAAATCGGGGCTGATCGGGCGGCCGGTCAAAAAACAGTATGACCGGGATCAGATTGCCAATCTGATCTTTATTTGCTTTGCCAAAAGCGTCCTCTCGATGGAAAACATCCGCATGCTTCTGCTGATGCGGGAAAAAAGCTACTCCTGCCGGTCCGCCTACGACTATTTCAGCCGGGAACTGATCCGGTCCATCCAGTATGTGTTCGGGTGCGGCAGCGCGCCCGAGCCGGAGAGTGGCGCCATCCCCGACGAGCAGATGATGCTGCGCACGACCATTGTGGCCGTGGCGCACAAAATCTATCTGGAATGCTGTTTTGATCTGATCCGGCAGGAGAATTTTCCTTCTGCCTGACTGTTTGCCGCCGCACGGCGGGCCGTTTTTTCACAAAAAGGACGGCCCGCCGTGTTCTGTTTTTGCCGGGAGCGATGTTGTCCTGATTTTTGCCCGAACGTGCCTTGTTCACGGAATTTTCTTTGCTTTCCATGGACATATAGTGTATAATAAGGATAAATTATTCCCGGACGGCCGGTTGGCCGGCTGTGGGATGTTTTTTCGGAGGAAATTGAATGACAGATTACAAAGGCAGTCACTGCCCTGTTTGTGAAAAGGTGTTTCAGGACGGGGACGACATCGTTGTGTGTCCGGACTGCGGTACCCCGTATCACCGCGAATGCTGGCAGAAAATCGGCGTTTGTCTGCACCAGGCCGAGCACGCCGCCGGGTATGAATGGACACCCGACAATGTGATTTCCGGCGGGCCGGAGGACGTTGTCTGCCCCAACTGCGGCACCCACAACCCGCTGGGGGCCCGGTACTGCAACCACTGCGGCGTTTCGCTTCCCGATCATCCCGACAATGTGAGTTACCGGGACGAGCAGCCCCACAGCGAGGGTCCCGTCTACACCAACCCCAACTATCGCGGCGGTGCCGCGCAATCCCCGAACAACGCCCAGACCGACGGTCCCCGCGCCACGGTCTACCGCAAGGAACTCGGACCCGATGATCTGATTGACGGCATCAAGGCTTCCGACTGGGCGAGTTTTCTCGGCCCTTCGAGCCTGTACTACCTGATGCAGTTCTTCCGCATGCAGGAAACCCGCCGCAAGGTCACGGTCTCCTTCTCGGCGTTCTTCTTCGGACCGATCTACTTCTTTTACCGCAAAATGTGGAAGCAGGGCGTTCTGTTTGCCCTGCTGGAGGCAGTCCTGGCAATTCCGTCGGCCCTGTATCTGATGGCGCTCTCCGGCGCAGAATGGATGGTGGGGCTTCCGCTGAGCTGGATTCCCCTGGCCGCCGACATCTGCTATATGCTCAACTGGGTGCAGATGGTCATCCGCGGTCTGTATGCGGTCTACTGGTATAAGAAGGAAAGCGAGCGGCGCATCCATGCCATCTATGACACCTGCCCCGCCGGGCCTCAGCGCAGCGATGCGCTGGCACTGACGGGCGGAACCAGCGTGGTGGCGGTCGTGATTTATCTGGCGGTCTATCTGGCGGTGGCGTTCGGCGCTTCCCGTCTGCTCGGCCCCGATCTGAACGCCGTCCTCTCCCTGTTCAGTCTCTGAGCGGCAGCACCTGCGCTGCCCATGTACGGATAAAATACAACGTTTCAGGAGGCATATCATGAAAACAGCTCTGGTCATCATGGCGGCCGGCATTGGTTCCCGCTTCGGCGGCGGCATCAAGCAGCTGGCCGCAGTCGGACCGAACGGCGAAATCATCATGGATTATTCCATCCACGACGCCATCGAAGCCGGCTTTGACAAGATCGTCTTTATCATCCGCCACGACATCGAGGAGGCGTTCAAGGAGGCGATCGGCAACCGCATCGAGGGCATCTGCGCTTCGCTCGGCGTCGAGATCGCCTATGCCTATCAGGCGCTGGACAACATTCCGGCCGGCTACAAGGTCCCGGAAGGCCGTTCCAAGCCCTGGGGCACCGGCCAGGCCGTGCTGGCCTGCAAGGGGCTGCTGAAGGAGCCCTTTGCGGTCATCAATGCCGACGACTACTACGGCAAGGAAGCCTTTGTGCAGATTCACGACTTCCTGCAGGGCTATGATCCCGCCCACCCGAACAACCTGAGCATGGCGGGCTTTGTGCTCAAGAACACCCTGAGCGACAACGGCGCCGTGACCCGCGGCATCTGCCAGATGAACGCTGACGGATATCTGACCGATGTGGTGGAGACTTCTGGCATTGAAAAGACCGCCGACGGTGCGGCCGTCGAGGGCCGTCCGGTGGACCCCGACAGTCTGGTTTCGATGAACTTCTGGGGTCTGACGCCGGAGTTCGTCGAGGTGCTGGACAAGGGCTTTGAGGAATTCTTCCGCTGCACGGTGGACAGCAATCCGCTCAAGGCGGAGTACCTGCTGCCGATCTATATCGGCGAACTGCTTGAGCACAACGCCGTCTCGGTCAAGGTGCTGCCCACCCACGACAAGTGGTTCGGTGTCACCTATCAGGAGGACAAGCCCGTTGTGATCGAGAGCTTTGCCAAGCTGATCCAGGCGGGCGTTTACCGCAGCGATCTGTTCAGCGATCTGAAAAAATAATACACGCCGTCCGGGGACCGGGAGCGCGGAATCAAGGGGGTGCCCGGCAGGGCCGGGGTATCGGATTCCGGCGTTTCCGGCCCCCTTTTTTAGCAATAAAATTGCAAACCAATGGGACTGTGTCCCATGGAAAGCGAGGAAAAAATGCGGTATCGTAACTATAGGAGGGATGTACTGATGCCGAAAAAAAACATCGAACCCGTGAATGTTTCTGAGCTGAACCCCGAACAGCGCGACGCTGCGCTGGCGCTGGACGTGGAGCGCCTGCTGCGGTTTGGCCGCAAGCACAAGCTGATCCGCGACCTGGACGAAATCGTCGCCCGCAACACGCTGCTTGACCTGCTGGGTCTGAGCGAACCGAGCGAGGAGAAAGTCCCCAAGGAGAACTTTGATACCCCCGCCGTCCTGCTGGACGAGATGGTGGAACTGGCCGCCGCCAAGGGACTGTTTGACGGCAGCGTTCCGCAGTACCGCATCAATTTTGAGACGCGGATGATGGGCGCGCTGATGCCCCGGGAGAGCGAAGTCTGCAAGAAGTTCAAGAAGCTCTATGCCAAGAAGGGCCCCCAGGCCGCAACGGACTGGTTCTATGATCTGTGCGTGGTGAGCAACTACATCCGCACCGCCCAGATTGCCAAGAACATCCAGTGGAATGCTTCCACGCCCTACGGGGAACTGGAAATCACGATCAACCTGACCAAGCCCGAGAAGGACCCCAAGGTCATTGCGATGGAACGCCTGCAGCCGGCGTCCAGCTATCCCAAGTGCATGCTGTGCAAGGAAAACATCGGCTATGCGGGCCGCATCAACTTCCCTGCCCGCCAGACCCACCGCATTGTGCCGCTGAACCTGGCCGGGGAGCCGTTCTATCTGCAGTACAGCCCCTATGCCTACTTCCATGAGCACTGCATCATCCTGCATGACAGCCACAAACCGATGGAGATGGACCGCGGCACGCTGGCCCAGATCTTTGACTTTGTGGCCCAGTTCCCCCATTACACCTGCGGTTCCAACGCCGACCTGCCGATTGTGGGCGGCAGCATCCTGAGCCACAGCCATTTCCAGGGCGGCCGGTATGTCTTCCCGATGCAGAAGGCCGGGGTGGCCGTGCCGCTGCGTGACCCGCGGTATCCCAACGTCCGCGCCGGCATCCTGAACTGGCCGGTCTCGACGATCCGTCTGGTGGGCCGCAGCTCCCAGCAGGTGCAGAACGCCGCGAACAACATTCTGAACGCCTGGCGGGAGTACTCCGACGCCAGCGTGGGAATTCTGTCTCATACCGGCGACACGCCGCACAATACCGTCACACCCATCCTGCATTACGATGAGACGGACGGCTACATTCTGGATCTCGCGCTGCGCAACAACCGCACCAGCGAGGAGTACCCCGACGGCATCTTCCATCCGCACCGCGAGTACCACAACATCAAGAAGGAAAACATCGGCCTGATCGAGGTCATGGGCCTGGCCATCCTGCCGGCCCGGCTGAAGGATCAGAGCGCCGCCATTGCGCGGATTCTGTCCGGCAGCGAGGCCAACACCAGCCGCGAGCCCGACAGCCCGCTGGCCGTCCATGCCGACTGGATCGACAGCCTGATTGCCAAGTACGGCACGAACCTGAAGCCCGAAGAGGCCGAGCAGGTGGTGCGCGACGAGATCGGCACGGTGTTCAGCCATGTGCTGGAGAACGCCGGTGTCTTCAAGCAGGATGCCGCCGGCCAGGCCGCCTTCCTGAAGTTTGCACAGAGCGTGGGATTTCAAAAGTGTTGACAAATCTCTGATTTGTTGATATAATAAATTGCTGTGTCGAAGAACCGACACACATCCTTGCCCACCCCGCGTGGGTGGGCCTTAATGTCCAAAAGGAGGTGTACAGAAATGGCTAAGTACGAAACCATGATGGTTACCAGTTCTGCTCTGGATGAGGAGGCTTCTGCCGCTCTGATCGGCAAGTTCAAGTCCCTGATCGAGGCGAACGGTACGATCGATTCTGTCGATGATTGGGGCAAGCGTCATCTCGCCTATCCCATCAACGACGAGACCGAGGGCGTGTACACGGTGATCAAGTTCACCAGCGAACCGTCTTTCCCGGCCGAGCTGGACCGTATCTACAAGATTACGGAAGGCGTCCTTCGCAGCATCATCATTGCTGAGGAAGACTGATTGCAGCCCTGCTGCAGTGAGATGAAGGAGTAAAACCATGCTGAATGTTGTTGCCATTATGGGCCGCCTGGTGGCGGACCCGCAGCTTCGCCAGACGACCACCGGCAAGAACGTTGCGTCTTTCCGTGTGGCCGTGGACCGCGGACGCCGTGATCCCAACGGTCAGAATCAGGCCGACTTCTTTGATGTGGTCGCCTGGGACCGCAGCGCCGAGTTTGTCTGCCGGTATTTCCAGAAAGGTTCGATGATTGCCGTTGACGGCCGTCTGCAGAGCCGCAATTATCAGGACAAGAACGGCAACAACCGCACGGCGATTGAGATCGTCGCCAACAACATCAACTTTGCTGCTCCCAAGTCCCAGAATCCCGCCGCGTCCGGCACAGGTGCTCCCGCTTACGGCAGTGCGGCACCTGCTCCGGCAGAGTATTCCCGTCCCGCCGCGCAGCCCGCTGCTCCCGCGTATTCCGCTGGCAGCAACGATGACTTTGCGCTGATCGAGGACGAGGGTGACCTGCCGTTCTGACAATCGATTCTACCGTAAAATCCTATAAGGAGGTAACTGGATCATGGCTATGGATCGTTCTTCTCGTCAGATGCATCGTGGCCGCAAGAAGGTTTGCAGCTTCTGCGTGGACCGCATCGACCACATCGATTACAAGGATCTGCCCCGCCTGCGCAAGTA
>NZ_JAXJZK010000053.1:0-23498 GCF_036306485.1 Gemmiger sp.
ACAAGAAATATGCGGATGTGGCGGAACTGGCAGACGCGCTAGATTCAGGTTCTAGTTCCCTTAAAAGAGTGTGGGTTCAAATCCCTTCATCCGCACCAAATCCCGAGCACGAGAGTGTTCGGGATTTTTCTTTTATCGCGTCCTGCATAAGAATCCCCACGGGACCTGTGCAGTGCCCTTATAAAAGGAAGAAATACGATGGCCCGTTTTTCTGCGGGCTGTCTGCCGTATTGGAAATGGCAGACTTCTGCGTCGGCCAGAGCGTAAAGCCGATCCGAAGATACGCAGGGAAGACTCCACGCGGAACTCCCGCTACCAAGAAAGAAGGAAACCATGTCCAGAACCAGAAAAATCTATGTGGCCCGGCTCGTGGGGCGCTGCCTGATTTTTGCCCTCTGTGCCGTCATGAGCGTTTTCCATCGGGAAGCGTTCCAGGTGCTCAATGGGCTGAACTTTTTCAAAAAATTCTCCTGGCTGCATCTGCTGTGGGGCGTCTGGGTTGTGGATATGGTTCTTCAGATCATTCCCATCCGCAACAAAGTACCGCTGGGGTCCCAGAAGCTGTTTGCCAATCGCTTCAAGCCTATCCGTGACAAAATCAACTACGAGGCACTGAAAAACTATATCGTTGCCATTACCAAGGCCGCCTACAAGGTGTTCCTTCTCTGGTGCGTGCTGATTGCAGCGATCGGTGCCGTCTATTACGCCGGCCTGATCGATAAGGTCATGCTCTTCATGATCTCGGTTCTGTTTTATGTATGCGACCTGATCTGTGTTCTGATCTGGTGTCCTTTCCGGCTCATCATGAAGAACCGTTGCTGCACCACCTGCCGTATCTTCAACTGGGATCATCTGATGATGTTCTCTCCGCTGATTTTCATGGGCGGATTCTTTGCCACTTCATTGGTGATTCTGTCGGCGGTGGCCTGGCTGGTCTGGGAACTCTGCGTGATGATGTATCCCGAACGGTTCTGGGATCACTCCAATGCGGCGCTGCAGTGCTCGGAATGTACCGATAAACTCTGTACGCAGTACTGCCGCAAACTCCGTCCCGATGACAAGCCCGACAGAAAATCCCCGGTACAAAAGACCTCCGGCGCCGCCTGATCCGGAAATCCGGTGCAAGAATTGCCAGCCGACCTGCGTTTGCGGGCCGGCTTTTTCTTTGCCTTTTGCCTGAATCCGCTGCAAAAACCGGACAAAAGGAGGCATACTAGTCCTGAAACTCCGACAGGAAAAGGGAGACAGGGATGAATCTGATTTTGAGTGACCGGCATCTGGAGCTGCCGGAACTGGACCCGAGCCAGACCGAATGGATGGATCTTTCCCGGATGAAGATCGCGAACTGCGTCGGCTGCTACGGGTGCTGGACCAGGACCCCCGGCAGATGTGTGATCCGCGACGATGCCGTGAAGGTCTATCCGCGCATCGCGGCAAGCGACCGGGTCATGTATGTCAGCCGGGTCCGGTACGGCGGCTATGACACGCTGATGAAAACCGTGCTGGAGCGGGCCATCCCGATCCAGCAGGCGTTTATCCGGCTGCTCCACGGGGAGACCCACCATCTGCAGCGCCGTGTGGCATCCAAACAGGCCACAATCGTCGGCTACGGCGATTTGCTGCCGGAGGAGCAACTTGTATTCCGGCAGCTGATCGCCCGCAATGCCAGAAACATGAATTTTGAAAGGTATCGTGTGGTGTTCACCACCGAGGATGCACTGCACGATACGGTCCGCGAGGAGATAGAACTATGGAAAAGGTCCTGATCATCAATGCCAGCCCGCGGGCGCCGAAATCCAATTCCAGACGCTACGCGGAGATGTTTTCCGCCGTCTGCCCGATTCCCACCGACTACCGCTGCCTAAACCGCGCCAACCACGGGGAACTGGCCCGGGCCATGGAGCACGCATCGGACCTTCTGCTGGTCTTTCCGCTGTACGCCGACGCCATCCCCGTCACGCTGCTGAACTTCTTCAAATCGCTCGAAAAGGCGCCGCCGCGCCATCGGCCGAAGATCTCGGTCCTCATCAACTGCGGCTTTCTGGAGCCGGAACAGAATGATATTGCCGTCCGGATGGTCCGTCTGTTCTGTCTTCACGCCGGGTTTCCCTATGGCTCCACGCTCCGGGTCGGCAGCGGGGAGGCCATCCTCGGAACGCCGTTCCGGATTCTGGTGCGCGCCGGCATCCGGCGTCTGGCCAGGGCGATAGCCGCCGGGAAGGATGTCTCACTCCAGGTGACCATGCCGCTCTCCAAACCGCTGTTTCTCAGAGCCTCGACGGTATACTGGAAAAACTACGGCATGAAACATGGCATCACCAGGGCTGAGATGGAGACCATGCAGATCGAAGGCGGACAATGACCGGTCCGAGGAATTTAAGACAAAAGAAAAACCGGATCTCTTCCGTTTGGAAGAGATCCGGTTTTTGGTGCGGATGAAGGGATTTGAACCCACACTCTTTTAAGGGAACTAGAACCTGAATCTAGCGCGTCTGCCAGTTCCGCCACATCCGCATATTTCTTGTCGTTCCGTTCTCCGGGCGACGAATATTATTATACAGAGCGGTGAGGCAAATGTCAAGCTTTTTTTGGAAAAACACAGCAGATTTTTTCCGGCACGCCGATCAGACATTCGGACGGATGACACGGCAGGGATTGCCCACGGCAACGGAATTGTCGGGAATATTGTGGGTCACAACGCTTCCCGCGCCGATGACCACATTATCCCCGATCCGGACCCCCGGCAGAATCACCGCGCCGCCGCCGATCCAGACATTGCGGCCGATGGTGACCGGTGCGGTCTGGGTTTTGCAGAAGATGAAGGACCCGTCCTCCTTTGGTGTTCCGAAGCGGTCGGCGGCATTGGTGGGATGAAACGCCGTGTAGATCTGCACATTCGGGGCGATCAGTGCATTGTCACCAATGGTGATGGTGTTGTCATCCAGAAAGGTGCAGTTCATGTTCACTTCGCAGTTGTTGCCGAAAAAGATGTTGTTGCCGTAATCGACATAGAAGGGGGCGGTGATCCACAGATTTTTACCGCGGCCGCCCAGAAGTTCGGTCAGCAGACGATCCTTCTCGGCCAGCTGTTCGGAGTCCAGCCGGTTATAGTCCCGCACCAGATCTTTGGCCTTGTGCCACCGGGCCAGCAGTTCGGGGTCGCTGCAGTCATACAGTTCCCCGGCCAGCATCTTTTCACGTTCCGTCATGGGAATGCCTCCTGTCCGCAGATGAATTTTAAAATTATACCATCCAAAGATGGCGGTTCTGTGAACGGAGAGCGACGGCTCAGCACACCGCAAAATCCGCGCGGAAAGCGGCCAGCATCGCACGCATTTCGTCGGTCAGGGCAGGATCATTCACCGTGCCGAACGCACGCAGAGCGCCGGAATGCGGGACTCCCGGGCCCTGGGAGCCGGACTCTCCGAAAACCGGTGTGAAGTGATCCGCGGGAACGCTCCACGGGTCCCAGCCTGCGGGAGAAATTTCCGCGCTCAGGTGGCAGTCCAGCCAGAAAACCTTTGCCTGATCGCGCCAGGGGCGTCCGAGATACACGCTGCCGGCGGGGCAGTTGCCTTCCACCGTACAGTCGGCAAACAGATAGCCCGGCTTGCCTTCCGGTGTGCTGGCGGCGGTGATGTAGCTGACGCCCGATGCATGGGCCAGCGGCACCAGGGTGCAGTGATCAAACACGGCGTTTGCGCCGCCGAAGATAAAATCAATATTGCCGCGGATGACGCAGTCCCGGTAATACTGGCGGGTATCCAGCCGCGGTGCATTCTCACGCGGGCCGCGGAAGCCGTTCGGTTCGCGGACCTTGAGGGGCAGGGGAGCGGTGAACAGGGTATCCTGATTGCCGCACAGCTCCACATCCACCATGCAGACGCGCGCGGCATCGGCATAGACGGCGAGTGCCTGCCCGGCTTTGGCGCCGTCGCCGGCGGTGTTCTCGACGGTCAGATGTTCCAGCCGGGCACACCGGCCGCCCAGAAACAGGGTCTGGCTGCGGAACGTGCCGGTCTTGGCTTCGCCGGGCCAGGGGTCCAGGGCCCCCACACCGGCGGAGATCACGGTCTTTCCCTGTCCGGCACCGACGATGCAGTAATCGTCCAGTTCAAGAACGGGGCGTTCATGGTATATGCCGGGGCCCAGCCGGAAGGTAACGGGAACCGAAGGGTCCTGGGCATCGGCAGCGGCCTGCAGCGAGCGAAAGTCCGCAGGCCCGGACAAAGATACGGTAACAACATGGCGGGAAGACATCAGGGGGTTCCTCCTTTTGGGAAAGATAAAGCGCTGCATGAAAGCAATGTCCGACGCGGCGCGGGCGGGCACGGCCTCCTCACGGAGAACCGGAAGCTCCTGCGGCAGCGTGCGCAGCATCCGGAAGGCGCCGGCGTAATCGGTGCGGGATTCCTCCAGGGAGGTGGAGTAGAGGCTGCCATCCTCCCGGAACGCCTGTCCCTTGAAGTGGACAGCCAGAATCCTGTCGCCCAGCAGCTCGCCGGCGGCCTGCCAGACCGGCTCCTGACAGTTGACATTGTCGGCACAGATCAGATTGCTCATGTCAAGAATCACGCCCAGGGCAGGACTCTGCATGGTATCCAGAATCCGCCGGGTGGCCTGTACCGAATTCATGCTGTGATAGGTGACAGGCTCAACCGCCACCATAACCCCCAGCTGTTCGGCTTCGGGCAGGATGCGTTCCAGACTTTTGCAAAGCAGATACTGGGCGCGTTCCCGGGAAGTTCCGGCGGGCTGCTTGGCCATGCTGGTCGTTTCGGTTCCGATGCATCCGGCGCCCAGTGCCTTGCAGACCGACAGCTGACTGATGAAGTCCGCCGTGTTGGCGCTGCGCTGGGCCCCATCGTCGATGGCAAGCTCCACATACGTCCCGAGCACGGCAACGCTGATGCTGTGCCGCGCTCCGGCTTCCCGGGTTTCCCGGACCAGATCGGGCGTCACATCCGCATAGAACTTCACACCGGACACACACTTCTTGTAGGCCAGCTGCACGCAGGAAAACCCGTCGGCAGAAATCCGGCCGAACAGCTCGTCCACCGTGCCTTTTCCGTAATCGTGCGCTCTGGCACCGATTTTGAATGTAGCCATTCCGTTTCCCTCCGCAGCCGGTTATTTCCGGGCAATGATCTCGGTGTAGGCGAGGAGCAGGGGACCGACTCCCTTGGCATCGTTCTCCACCACGGGCTCACTGAAATAATAGGCCAGACTTCCGTCACGGTGCTGGGGACCGCCCAGACCGGCCACCAGACAGATGCCGGACAGCTGCAGTTTTCCGTCTGCGCTCACGCCCAGATAGCGGTCGCAGGTGCCGTAGAAGGCTTTCTCGCCGTAGGCGGCATACCGCTTGGGCAGGTAGCCCAGCCGCACAGCTTTGAGCACGGCATAGGCAAACAGCGCGGTGCCGGAGGTTTCCAGATAGTTACCCGGCACACCGGCCTTGTCAATGACCTGCCAGAACATGCCGGTCTCCTCGTCCTGGAACTGGATCATCGACTTGACGGCATCCTGCAGCATCGACATGATGGCGCGGTATTCATAGTACATCTGTTCATCCATCCGCTCCAGAACGTCCACCATGGCCACCAGGAACCAGCCCATCGCGCGCAGCCAGAAGTTGGCGCTGCAGCCGGTGGCGGGGTCGGCCCAGTACATCTGGCGGCTCTCGTCATAGCCGTGGTAGTACAGACCGGTGTCGGCGTCGCGCATATGCTTGCGGATATTCATGAACTGCTGATAGCTGTCCTGGCATCCCATCATCTTGTTGTAGCGGGTCTCGTACTCCATATAGAAGGGCTGCGCCATGTAGGTGCCGTCCAGCCAGACCTGCCAGGGATAGATTTCCTTGTGCCAGAAGTTGCCTTCCTTGGTGCGCGGCTGGGTGTCCAGCTGGCTGCGGATCGTGTCGATTGCGTCCCGGTAGCGGCGCTCGCCGGTCAGATCGTACAGCGTGAACAGATTCTTGCCCTGGTTGATGTTGTCCAGGTTGTGTTCCATCGGATCATAGGTGTCAATGATGCCACCGTCCTTGACAAAGTAGTCCATGAACTGGCGGGAGAACGCCAGAAACTTTTTGTTGCCGGTGGTCTTGAACAGGCTCAGACAGGCGGTGATCATGCACCCGTCAATGTAGTTCCATTTGTTCGGCTTGCCGCTGCGGACCTTTTCGATGTTCCACAGCGGGGCTTCCGCCGTGCTTCCCGCAATCAGATAGTCCACATAGTCGCTCAGCGTCTTCAAGATTTCCTCGTGCGTCATGGGTCAATCCTCCTCAAACGATTGTACGTTGGTAAACTGCAGACGTTCTCCCTGATAGCCCTCGATCCGGACATGATGCAGGCAGATCTGCCGCACATTCTCCGCATGGATCGCAAGCTTGGATACCGCATCGGCGCCGCACATCATGGCGGCCTGGCCGCTGCGGGCCTTGGGGGCAAAGTGAATCCGGACGTGATCCATCACGACCTTGTCAATGGGCTGCTCGGGCAGACCGCTGAACCAGCATCCCGCATACTCGGCATCGGTGGCGGTGATGTTCTCCATCGTCAGGCTGCCCAGACGCGGGGTGGCATCGTCGAGCGGCAGGGGATCGTGGCTCTGTACATAGTCGCTCTTGCCGTCCGGGTCGCAGAAATAGAACATATTGATGACGAACGGCGTCAGCACATGGCGCATCTCGACATTGCGGAACACCAGCCCGTCAATCACGGCATTCTTGCCGCGTCCGCGCCGCGTCTTGACACGCAGGCCGCGGTCGGTGTGGTCCATCAGACACTGCGTGACCGTCACGTTTTTGACGCCGCCGCTCATCTCGCTGCCGATGACCAGACCGCCGTGTCCGCGGCTCAGGCAGCAGTTGCGGATGATGACGTTCTCACAGGGGGTGTGCATGACGGTGCCGAGGAAGAGCTTGCCGGATTTCAGCGCGATGCAGTCATCACCGACATGGACATAGTCGCCGATGATGTTGACATTGCAGCAGCTCTCGGGATCAATGCCGTCGGTGTTCGGGGTATCGGCATGGTTGTGAATGTGCAGCTGCAGGATATTGACGTCCCGGGAATAGGTGGGATGAATCGTCCAGGAATAGGAATTGCAGACTTCCAGGCCGTGCAGCGTCACGTTCTCGGCGTTGCTGGTAAAGAACAGTCGGGGACGCCAGGCAATGCGGCGTACCTTGGGGGTCTGGTACCAGTCGCCCTGGTCGGCGTTGGCGTTGATGCAGCCTTCGCCGGTGATCGTCACATTCCGCGCATGAATCACGTTGATCAGACCGGCAAAGCAGTCCAGCGGGTTGCCCTCCCAGCTGCCGAGGTAGGCTTCATGCTCCTCGTCGGCGCAGGGCAGAACACCCGGCAGGATCGGGTAGGAACGGCGGTCCGTTCCGCCGAGCAGCGTACATCCCTTTTCGAGGTAGAGCGTGGTGTCACTGCGCAGAAACAGACTCTGCGTGCGGTAAGTACCGGCCGGAACATAGACGGTTCCGCCCGGCGGGCAGGTGGCCAGCGCCGCCTGCAGAAAGGGGGTGTTGTCCGTCACGCCGTCACCCGCGAGACCGTAGCGGGATGCGTCCACAAAGTAGCTCTCGGTTTCGGTCTCGAAATCCAGCACACCGTGGTCGTCCCCGGCCACCACTTCCAGATGGTAGCGATGTGCGGGTTCCAGGCTGAACAGCGAAAATACGTTGGTTTTTCCCTCCTGAATTGCGCTCTTACCGTCCAGGAACACCTCATACCGGGCAGGGGAAAGATAACAGGTATTGCTGTCGAGCTCAAAGCAGGCACTGCGTGTTGTCGCACGAACAAGCGAAAGCTGCATAGTGTTAAACCTCCGTTTGAAAAATATTGAAAAAGTTTTGAACTTAAGCAAAAAATGTGCTAATATAATGGCAACGACAATATAGTTTCCGTTGGGCTGCCTTCCGGGCCGGCGGAAGGGAGGTTGAAATCATGGTAAAGGATTATACCTATTCCCCCCACGTGGATTTTTATATCGACATGATCGACCGGGAATCCGGCTACGATATGTCCAGCTTCCACACCCATCACAAGTATGAAATCTACTACGAGGTGGAGGGCACCCGCCGCTATTTCATCGAGGATTCCGCCTACATTGTCAATGCAGGCAGTGTGGTGCTGATCGGTGAAAACCAGATCCACAAAACCGGATCGGTAGGGGATGGTCCCTCCAGCCGGATTGTCTGCAATTTCAGCGTGGAATACCTGCGCGAGATCAGCGAGGCCTTCCCGGGCCTGGATTTCTTCAGCTTTCTGAGCGATGAGAACAACCATCTGCTGAGCAACATCACGGTCAAGCAGCAGAACTATATCTACTCTATTTTACAACAACTGATCCAGGCACAGGAAGATGATTCTGCGGAAGGTCAGGCCATCAAGAAGATGACGCTGGCAACGCTGCTGCTGCAGCTGAAAAAGATGTGCGAGACCCAGCATGAACTGGGCGGCGACAACGGCCGGGTCACCAACCGGATTGTGGGGCAGATCCAGGGCTACATCGCGGAGCATTATGCCGAGAAGCTGACCCTGACGGGGATTGCCAGTCAGTTTTATATCAGCCCGTACTATCTGAGCCGGCTGTTCAAGAAGACCATCAACCTGAGCCTGATCGAGTACATCAACGGTGTGCGGATCAAGGCGGCCCAGAACCTGATCGAGAAAACCAATGACAGCATCTCGACGGTGGCGGAAAAGACCGGATTCATGACCAGTGCGCATTTCCGCCGCGTCTTCAAGGATGCGACGGGGCTTTCTCCGCAGCAGTACCGGCAGTACTTCAAGCGGGTCAACAAGCCCGAAAAATGATTCCCGATACGGGGGCGGACGCGAACGGCGTCCGCCTTTTTTTGATGCCCGAAAAGGCGTTTATGGCAAGCTTCCCGATGATCCCGGGAGGGGAGAACCGGGAAGAATCATTTTCAAAACAAAAGCTGCCCCGCACCCCAAACAGGTACGGGGCAGCTTGGAACGCTTGGGGCTGCGCTGCAAGTGCCAGGCGCTTGCGAAAATCAGCCCTTCACACTGCCGGCGGCAATGCCGTCAATGAAGGCATCCTGTGCGCAGAAGAAGACAATCAGCTGCGGGATGATGGAAATCAGGGACAGAGCCAGAATACGGTTCCAGCTGAAGCCGTTGTCCGCGTCCATGGACAGCTTGACGAAGATGGACATGGGGTATTTGCTCGGGGTAGAAACGTAAAGCAGGGGACCCATAAAGTCGTTGCAGCTCCACATGAACTGGAACAGAGCACAGGCGACCAGAGAGGGGCTCAGCATGGGGCAGATGATCTTGTACAGCGTCTTGACCGGGCCGCAGCCGTCGATAGCGGCCGCCTCGTCCAGGTCGTGGGGGATGCTGCGCATGAACTGCACGAGCTGATACACGAAGTAGGTTTCGGTGGCGAACAGGGAAGGCACCCACAGAGGCAGATACCAATGGCTGTCGATCCAGCCGAAGGTGTTGTACATCAGGTACTGGGGAACGTTCAGAACGACCTGCGGCAGGAACAGCGTGGAGATCATGATGCTGAACAGGATGTCACGGCCCTTGAACTTGAAGCGGCTGAAACCGTAAGCGGCAATGACCGAAGAGATCACCGTGAAGACGACCTTGGGCAGGACATAGCTGTAGGTGTTGAGCATGGAGCGCCAGATGTTGATGTCACCGCCGTAGTCCTGGGTGACAGCCAGCTTGTAGCCTTCCAGCGTGGGGTTCTTGGGGATGAAGCCGATGCCGGAGAAGATCTCGGCGTTGCTCTTGAAGGTGGCGCCGATCATCCACAGCAGGGGATAGATCATGATGAAGCCGACAACGATCAGGATCAGATACTGGAAGAACCGCGCAATTTTATGACGAGTTTCAAGTTTCATAAGTTCGATTCCTCCTTAGTCGGCGTAGTAGACCCAGTGCTTCTGGCTGGCAAACGCGATGATCGTCAGGACACAGACAATCACGAACATGACCCAGGCCAGGGCACAGGCCATACCCATTTCGTTGCTCTTGAAGGCGTAGTTGTAAACCAGCAGAGAGACCAGCGTCGTGGAGTTACGGGGACCGCCGCCCGTGATGATGTAAGGTCCGTTGAATTCCTGGAATGCCTGGGCAATCTGGGTAACCAGGTTGTAGAAGATAACGGGAGTGATCATCGGAACGGTGATGGAGAAGAACTGACGGGTCTTGGAAGCGCCGTCAATGGTAGCGGCTTCGTACAGATCCACCGAAACGCCCTTCAGAGCGGCCAGGAACAGCACCATGGCGGAACCGAACTGCCACACACGGAGCAGGCAGATGATGAACAGCGCCCAGGTGCGGTCGGACAGCCAGGAGGGACCCTGAACGCCGATGAAGCTCAGCACGATGTTGATGACGCCGTCATCACGGAACAGGGCACGCCACAGAACGGCGATGGCCACAGAACCGCCCAGGATGGAGGGAATGTAGTAGATCGTACGGAACAGGTTCACGAACTTGATCTTGAAGTTCAGGATGTAGGCGATGAACAGAGCAAAGACCAGTTTGAGCGGAACGGTGATGAACGCGTACTTGAAGGTGATCAGCAGCGACGTGGTGGTAGCCTTGTCGGTGAAGATCTCCACATAGTTCATGATACCATATTCATGGATTCCCTTAAAGAAGTTCATATCCGTGAAGCTGTAGAACAGGGAGCTTGCGAACGGATACACCTTGAAGATCAAAAAGCCGGCAATCCAGGGAATCAGGAAAAACAGGCCGGTATTTTCGTCACACCACTTTTTGAAAGGGGTGCGGCCCGAAGTTTTGGTTGCGGTTGCAGCACTCATCCGGGAAACCTCCTTAACGAATTGGCAGTATTTTTTGAATTGTGCATTCCCAAGAAGAACAGCCGACCCCCGCGCAGTCGGAGGAGGGGTCGGCTGTTGATCGTTCAGTTAATCAAAGAGGATGGGATCAGTTGGAAGCCAGTGCATCCTGAACACCGGCGACCAGATCTTCAGCAGCCTCGGCAGTGGAGCCGTACTCATCGTAGCTCAGGCCGCCGAACACATCCGCGTAGGTGCCGCCCGGGTTGGCCTTCAGATCGGTGCTCTCGAAGGTGGGATCGAGCTGGAAGTCAACGAACGCCAGGACCTTGGAGTTGGCCTCATTGACGAGCTCATCGACCTTGCCGGAAGCCTCGGCAGCAGCCAGGCCGGAAGCGGAGTTCGGGATGCCGCACTCGGAGCCCATGATGGTGGCGCCGGCGTCCTCATTCAGCAGGAAGTTGATGAGGGCAGCAGCCTCGGCGGGATGCTGGCAGGTCTCGGTGATGGCCAGACCCATGGAAACCTTGGAGAAACCGCCGTTGGCCTTGTCGCCGAACTTGATCTCGTCACCGACGACGAAACCGGAGTTGTCGGCCAGAGCGCTGCGGTACTTGCTGGCGGAAGAATCCCACTCGAAGATGCCGGCGTAGATGCCGTCGATCCAGACCTGGCTCTTATCGATGGAGTTGTTGGCGTCGATGCCCTTGCCGTTCATCTGCGGGATGGTGGGGATGACGTGGTTCTCTTCCAGCGTCTCGATGAAGTCCAGACCAGCGGTCACTTCTTCGGCGGTGTACTGCAGCTCGTTGTTCTCAACCCACGGCTTGCCGTAAACACTCTCGAGGTAGTAGACCATCAGAATCATGCGGTCGTACTCGCCCAGGGCCAGGGGATAGTAATCATCGCCCAGCTTCTCCTGGAAGGTCTTGCCGGCGGCCAGCAGCTCGTCGAGCGTCTTGGGATACTCGATGCCGGCGGCCTCGAAGGTCTTGGTGTTCCAGTAGAAGATACGGCCGGTCATCGAAACGGGGATGGCCTGGAGCTCACCGGCGACGGTGCAGGCTTCCAGAGAGGAATCGCTGAACTGGGTTAGGTCGATGATGTTGCTGTACTGGTTCAGGTCGACGAACTTGCTGCCGTCGGGGCTGTACTGGCTCAGCCAGTTCCAGTTGACCTGCATGACGTCCTCAGCGCTGTTGGAGTACAGCTGAGCACTCTTCTTGTCTTCCCAGCCGGACCAGGCGCCGTAGGAAGTCTCAACGGTGATGTTGGGGAACTTCTGGCTGAACGCCGCAACGGCTTCCTGATATGCTTCGTGACGGGAGTCGCCGCCCCACCAGCTCATCGTCAGGGTGATGGGATCGGTGGTGTTCACCGTAGCATTGGCGGATTCGGTGGTGGCTTCCGCAGTGGAGCTGGATTCACCAGACGCAGCAGAAGAGGCGGTCGAGCTGGAACCGGCGCCGCCGCAGCCTGCCAGCAGGCCAACGCTCATCGCGCCGGCGAGTGCAAGAGCAATTGCCTTTTTCATTGTTTGTGTCCTCCTATATTTTGGTGTATGCGACGCTGCATTCACACGTCGCATTCGACATGATTATGATAACAAATCCATGCGTTCAAAAAAATACCCGAAACTGTTCGACGTTTCAAAAAACGAACAATTTTTGCCGTGATTGCAAAACAAAAATGAACAAGACCGTCAAATATGCTGAATCAACGGGACAAAAGTTGTGCAAATTAACAAAAGCTGGAAAACGAAAAAAGGACTACAAAAGGGTTACAGAACGTTTTTGTTTCATGTTTTGTGGAAAGTGGCTTCTTTTTTTCAATATTTTGTAACAAAACCATACAAAACACAGACAAAAGCGCAAAGATTGAGAAAATCTGCAAAATATGCGCGGAACGCGTATCTCTTGCGGAAACAAACAAAAATTGCCTATCCCGCTCCGAAAAATGAGCGAAATAGGCACGCTCCCTCAAAATATGTGCGAAAAAGAGAACGAATCTTGACCATAACCGTGCATTATTTGTCTGAGCCCTGACGGCGCTCCTTCAAAAACGCACGGTATTCTCGATACCAGCATTGCGGGCACAGACTCTGGTATTCCACATTGCCGACCATGTCAATCGCGACCTGATCCCCTTCAAAAACAAACTTGCCGTTGATTTTCCGGCCGTTGCAGGTGGCCTTGCGTCCGCAGGCACAAATGGTCTTCATCTCCTCGATGGTGTGGGCAAGTTCCAGAAGCCGGGTCGAACCGGGAAAACCGCGCAGCATGAAATCGGCGCGCAATCCGTAGCAGATGACCGGAATGTTCCAGTCCACCGTCACAAGAAACAGCTGCTCCGCCTGGGCCGGCGTCAGGAACTGGCTCTCGTCGCACAGAACGCAGGCCGGGGCCCCGTGGGCGTCGCAATCCGCCCGGACGATGTCCAGAATGTTCATTTCCGGGGTGACAAGCTGATCCACTTTACACTCAACGCCGAGCCGGGAAACGATGCAATCCTTGCCTTTGGTGTCGATGCTGGGCTTGAGAATCAGCACCCGCATCCCCCGTTCCTTGTAGTTGAAGGCAACCTGGATCAGGGCGGTGGTTTTGCCGCTGTTCATCGCGCCGTAGCGAAAATACAATTTGGCCATGGAAAGACCCTCCTGCATAAAAATTGCGGGAGCGAAGAAGGCACCCGCATGGATTGGGCAGCTGCAACTCTGCCCGGTTTATTCCTGATTGCGCAGACGATAGCCCAGACTCATCAGACTGTCGCCGAGATGGACATTCTCCACAGTCACCTGGGGATACTCCACCGACATATCGTAATGGCTGAAATTCCAGAATCCCTGGATGCCCAGCCGCACCAGCTCATCCGAAAGATCCATGGCGCTCTGCCGCGGCACACACAGAACCGCCACCACCGGTTTGTTCTTGGCACAGAAATCTTCCAGTTCGCTCAGCGGACGGATCACGACACCGGCCATCTCCTTGCCGACCAGATCGGGGTTGATATCAAAGGCGCCGATCAGACGGTAGCCGTTGGTATCGCGGCTGATAAAGCTGGAAACGGCAGTGCCCAGCCGGCCGGCACCGATCAGGACCGTGGGAAGAAGTTCTCCGTTGCCGAACAGCAGCTTGCCGATCTCCGCCATCAGCACATCCACCTTGTAGCCGATGCCCTGCTGGCCGAAACCGCCGAAACAGTTGAAATCCTGACGCACCTGGCTGGCCGTTGTGCCCATCATACGCGCAAGTTCGCTGGAAGAAATTTTTTCTCTGCCGTCTGCCTGAAGGCTGGATAAGTACCGATAGTATTTCGGCAGCCGTTTGATCACCGGCAGGGAAGCCTTACTCTGTACAGATGACATCGCATGCACTCCCATTCTTCATAAATCCGTAAGTCTCCGGCGCGCTTCCGATCCGTCGCGCCCCTTGTGATTTTTATGCTATTAGTATAATCAATTTCACCATGATTGTCAATTTTTTGTCTAAGTATTTCGGTACATTTTTTGCTACATGTCATATTGCCAAAATAGAATCGGCTTTCTTTGGACATAATGACTAAAACAAAACAGGGGAGGGCCTACCATGAGCAAATCCAATGCCAAAAAGAGTGAAACGCCGGGACATGACCCCGAAGAACTGCGTCTGCAGCAGGAACTGATCACCGAAAACGGGATGCTGACGGCCACCAAAGGGCGTCATGCGATCCATTGTATGACAGTAATCGGTACGATTGAGGGGCACTCGCTGGCGCCGGACAATCAAAAAACAACAAAATATGAGCATGTTATCCCGCAGCTCGTGGATATTGAGGAGGACCCCGAGATTGAGGGACTGCTGGTGATCCTCAATACGGTGGGCGGCGATGTGGAGGCCGGACTGGCGCTGGCGGAGCTGATTGCCGGGATCAGCAAGCCCAGCGCCACGCTGGTCCTGGGCGGCGGACATTCCATCGGCATTCCGCTGGCGGTGGCGGCGCGTCACAGCTTCATTGTGCCCACGGCGACGATGACCGTGCATCCTGTCCGGCACTCCGGCATGGTTCTCGGCGTCCCGCAGACGATGCGGTACTTTGAACAGATGCAGGAGCGGATTGTGCGCTTTGTGGCGGGACACTCCGCGATCAAGGCGGAACGCTTTACAGAGCTGATGCACAATACCGGGGAGCTGGTCATGGATATGGGAACGGTGCTCAACGGCGAACAGGCCGTGCAGGAAGGACTCATCGACTCGCTCGGAAACCTCAAGGACGCACTGCGGTATCTGTACCGGGAGATCGAAGGAAAGACGGATTTTTCGTAAAAAGGTTTTACAAGACGGGCTTTTCATGGTACAATACTAAATTATGCTATAAGGGGCAGTTTGCCTCTGTTACATAGAGATTGTTCGATTCGGGATTCGTGAACCCCACAGAGGGAAAAGACAGAGAGGTCGGAAAGACATGGCACAGTCACGTTCCGGAAAATCCGGGAAATCTACATACCGCACTTCGTCATCCAAGGGAAGAAGTGCCTCTTCAGCAAAAAAGAAAAGCAGTTCCGCGTCGTCGCACAAGAAGATGTCCAACCGGGAACGCCGCCGCGCCCAGCGTCAGAACCTGACCCGCAGTGCGGTGCTGGCCGGTCTGGGAATCCTGGTGGTGGCCCTCGTGATCGTACCGGGCCAGAGTTTCTGGCACACCATGCGCAGCTGGCTGTTCGGCAGTTTCGGCATCATCACCTATCTGGTGGGACCGTTCCTGCTGTACCTGGCCTATCTGCTGGCTTCCGGGTATCGGGTAGGGCGCTTTGTGGGCAAGGTGGTGCTGATGGCCATTCTTCTGGCGAGCCTGCCGGTCATCTTCTCCTCCTTCAAGGTCGGTGATACCGTCTGGCAGACCGTCAAGATTCTGTTTGCCTGGGGCCAGCGCAAATTCTGGACCGGCGGCGTGCTGGGCCTGCCCATCGGCGCCACTTTGCTGGCCGTGTGCGGACGTCCCGGCGCCAATATTCTGATGCTGATTGTCCTTGCCGTCGGACTGATGGTCTTCTTTGCCGTCACACCGGTGGATGTGGTTCAGTTTGTTTCCTATTATATACAGCAGTTCCGGGAAAAGCAGGCTGCCCGCGCCGCGGAGGATACCGCCTACGACACCCAGCTGTTCGGTACCGAGGCGGAGGAGGAACCCCTCGAAAACCTGACCGGGACACTGCCCGATCCCACGCCGCGGCCTGCGGTCCAGCACCGCGCATTTGATGTGGCGCCTTATCTGGAACAGGAGGAAGCGGCCCGCCGCGGCCGTACCCAGCCCGAAACAGCCCGTCCGGCGGCACAGACAGCCCAGGCGGCTGCCCCGACACAGCCGATTCCGGCTGTCCGCCCGGATTTCGATGTGGATCTGGGGCCGGATGCCTCCCAGCGTGCGTTGGAAAATGCGGTGCAGCATGACCCGCTGCAGAAAATTGAGATCGGTCCCGGCGGCACGTTCGGTCTGGACCCGCTGGAACAGCTCAACCATAAAAAGAAACCGGCCCCGGCCCCCAAACCGCAGCCCCAGCCCGAACCGGAACCCAGCTTTGAGCTGCATCTGGAACCGGAGCCGGAAACCCAACCGGAGGAGGACGGCGATCTGGATGACCTGATCCGCCGTGCCGCCGACGGCCGCCGCAGCGCCGGTGTACGCCAGCCCGAGCCCGAAGAATTTGAGACGCCGCTGGTCATGGAGCCGGATTATGCCGCTCCCCAGCAGGCCGAAAGCTTTGAGACGCCGCTGACCCCCGTGGAAGAGTCGCCGGCGCCCGCAGCACCGCAGCCTGCCTCGCGGCCCACGATGGATGTGATCCCCACCCTGGGCGGCAGCTTCGATGATGAGGACCGCTACGACCCCGCCAAGGCAGCCTGGAATGCCGGTGTTCCGGTCTCCGAGCTGCTGGCCGGCCATGTGGACCTTTCTGCCCGCCCGGCCGCCGGAACGACACAGAATTCCGCCCGGCTGACTGTCTCGGAGCAGCAGGGCAACTCAGCTTCCGCGCCGATCTCCAGCCCGCCCAATGCCGCCAAAGCCAGTGCGGAAGCCCAGGCAGCGGCCCTGGAGGCCAAGGAGGAACCGCGGCCGTACTGCTATCCCTCGCTGAATCTCTTCAACGCCTCGGCGCCGGAGGATGAGAGCGGCGCTGTGCGGGAAATGAAGAAGAATGCCGATATCCTCGTCAATACGCTGGACAGCTTCGGTGTCAAGACCCATATCCTGGACATCTGCCGCGGCCCGTCCGTTACCCGGTACGAGCTGCAGCCCCAGGCGGGCATCAAGGTCAGCCGCATCACCAGCCTTGCCGATGATATCGCACTGAACCTCGCGACGGCCGGGGTGCGTATTGAGGCACCGATTCCGGGCAAGCCCGCTGTCGGCATCGAGGTGCCCAACCGCATCCGCACCACCGTCAGCATCCGCAGCGTCTTTGAGTCCCAGAACTATATCAATATGCGCAGCCCGCTGACGATGGCTCTCGGCAAGGATATTGCCGGTACGGCCCAGGTGGCGGACCTGTGCAAGATGCCCCATCTGCTGATCGCAGGCTCCACCGGCAGCGGTAAATCGGTGTGTGTGAACTCCATCATCATCAGCTTCCTGTTCCGCTCCGGTCCCGAGGATGTCAAGCTGATCCTCATTGACCCCAAGGTGGTCGAGCTGGCCGAATACAACGGCATCCCGCATCTGCTGATGCCCGTCGTGACCGAACCGCGCAAGGCGGCCGGTGCACTGGGCGCCAGCGTTGCCGAGATGGAGCGCCGTTACAAGCTGTTCGCCGAAAACAATGTCCGCGACATCAAGAGCTACAACAAACTGGCCAAGCAGAACCCGGTGCTGGAACATCTGCCGTATATTGCCATCATCATTGACGAGCTCGCTGACCTGATGATGGTGGCGGGCAAGGAAGTGGAAGATTATATCTGCCGCATTGCCCAGAAAGCCCGTGCAGCGGGCATTCACCTGATTGTGGCAACCCAGCGTCCCAGCGTGGATGTCATCACCGGTCTGATCAAGGCCAACATCCCCAGCCGGATTGCCTTTGCGGTTTCGAGTCAGATCGATTCCCGCACCATCCTGGACGGCGGCGGCGCCGAAAAACTGCTGGGCAACGGCGATATGCTGTTCCTGCCGGTGGGTGCCTCCAAGCCGGTCCGTGTGCAGGGCACCTTCGTGACCGATGAGGAGATCAGCGCCGTGCTGAACTTCATCAAATCCACTTCGAGCGCCCAGTATGACGAGGATATGATCGCTGAGATGGAACGCCGCGCAGTGGCCGAAAAGGGCAGCCGCAAAGGCGAGTCCGGAGACGACGGCGACGAGGCCGGCAGCCACGATCCCATGTTCGAGCAGGCGGTGGAGTGCGTCATCGAGGCCGGACAGGCTTCGACAAGCCTGCTGCAGCGCCGCTGCAAGCTGGGGTATGCGCGTGCCGCCCGGATCATGGACCAGATGGAACAGGAAAAGATCATCGGACCCTACGAAGGCGCCAAGCCCCGCGCGGTGCTGATCACCCAGTCCCAGTGGCAGGAACGCAAGCTCAATGGTGGCGCCGATGCGTAAACGACGCCGAACAGCCCGGCGCCGTCCCTGGCGCCTGATCCTGACCGTACTGGCAGCCCTGGTGGCTGCGGTTGTGCCCTATGCGGTGGAACTGTTCGGCGGTCAGGGTGTGATCCCCACCTGGCGGGATCTGTACGAATCCGGAGGTCTGGAGGAGCGCCCCGCTCTGCCGGCACAGGGGGAGACTGCCGTTACGTTTCTGGACGTGGGACAGGGCGATGCCGTCCTGGTCCAGCAGAACGGCGTGTTCTGCCTGCTGGATGCCGGTACGCCGGATGTGCAGGATACCATCGCCGATGACCTCAGAAGCCTCGGGGTGACCGAACTGGAACTGATGGTCATGACTCATCCTCATTCCGACCACTACGGCGGCATGCCGGGCGTTCTCGAAGAGATTCCGGTACAGACGCTGCTTCTGCCGGATCTTTCCCAGTCCGATACACAGTCCGGGAACCTTGGCAAAACGCTGGAACTGGCGCGGGAACAGGGAACCGAACTCAAGGAAGCGGAAGAGGGAATGTCCTTCCCGATCGGATCGGGAACGCTGACGGTTCTCTGCGACGGATATACACCGGAGGGCGGGGAAGATGACGATGTCAACGATCTGTCACTCTGGCTCCTCTTTGAAGCAGGGAACTTTACCTTCCTAGATACCGGTGATGCCGAACAGGAAGCCGAAGCCGCCGTGACGGCGCGTCTTGGCAGTGAACTGCGGGCCGACCTGATGAAAGCCGGCCACCATGGCTCCCAGACATCCAACGGCGAAACCCTGCTGCGGACCGTGTGCCCTCAGATTGTGGTGGCAAGCTGCGGACTGAACAACTCCTACGGGCATCCGCATCAGGCGGTGATTGACCGGATGGAAGCCCTCGGCATTGCGTTTTACCGCACAGACCTCGACGGCGCCGTCACCGTCACGGCCGGAGAAGAAGGACTGACGGTCCAAACCACCCGGGAACAGACCGAAGCGCTGGACCCGGCGGCATAATCACGGAGGAACAACATCGTATGCTGATCTCTCAGATGTTCAAGCGCAAACCCTGTGTCTTTTCGATTGAATGTTTCCCGCCCAAACAGACGGCCAACTTTGAGAAGATGAAGCAGACGCTCCGCACAATGAGCGAGCTGCATCCCGATTTCATCAGTGTGACCTATGGTGCCGGCGGATCTGCCGGCGGCGTTTCCACGGTGGAGGTCGCGCAGTACCTCAAGCAGGACATCGGCATTGAACCGCTGGCGCACATGATCTGCATGGGCTCGGACCGCAGTAAGGCGGCAGAGCTTCTCCGCCAGCTGGAGGCAGCGGGGGTGCGCAATGTCCTCACGCTGCGCGGTGACCGTACGCCCTCCCGGCCGGAAAGCCCGGATTTCGCCCATGCCAGCGACCTGGCTGCGTTTGTCTGGAAGACGCAGCCGGAATTTGACATTCACGCTGCCTGCTATCCCGAAGGCCATCCTGAGGCCGCGAACCTGCGGGAGGACGTGGCTAATCTGCGCTTCAAGCAGGAGGCGGGAGCCTCCCATCTGCTGACCCAGCTCTTTTTTGACAATGGTCATTTCTACCGCTTCCTGAACCTGGCCCGCCGCGAGGGCATCACGCTGCCGGTTTCGGCAGGCGTCATGCCCATCGTCAAGCGCAGCCAGATTGAGCGGACCGTGGCGCTGTCCAGCGCCAGTCTGCCCAGCGAGTTCACCCGGATGATCTCCCGGTATCAGGATGACCCGCAGAGTCTCTATGCCGCCGGCATCGACTACGCCGTGCAGCAGCTGCGGGACCTGATCGAAGGCGGTGCGGACGGCGTCCATCTGTATGCGATGAACGATGCGGCGGTTGCAAAAGCCGTCTATGAGGGAATCAGCGACCTGCTGTGAGGGGATGTGACCGACCTTGACGCTTGCCTATCCCGAAAAAAATCTCAATGCCGAGATTCTTCGCTACCTCGGCGCGGCGGGCTGGCAGCCCGATGATGCCACGGCGGCCCTGCTGGAGAGCGCACAGACCATGCTGCGCGAGGCGGCGGTGCCGCGGGCCGTCTGGAAACGGCTGCCCTTCTCCGTCCTGCCGCTCGAGGAAGCCGGCAGCGATCTGGCGTGGCATCTGCGCGGCTGTGACGAGATGGTGCTGCTGGCAGTCACGCTGGGCAGCCGTACCGATATGCTGATCCGACGGCTGGAACTCACTGATATTGCCCTGGCGGCTGCGGTGGATGCGGCCGCCTCGGCGGTGATGGAAGAAGTATGTGACGCGGCAGAAACGGAAATCCGCCGTTCGGTCAGCGCAGAGGGGCGGTATCTGACGGGCCGGTATTCCCCGGGATACGGGGATTGCCCGCTGTCCTTGCAGGACCCGCTCTGCCTGGCGCTGGATACCGTGCGGGGACTGGGCCTGGCGGTCACACCGGAACATCTGCTGACGCCGCGCAAGAGCGTGACCGCCGTTCTGGGCGTGGCGCAGCATCCCGTCACCGGAACACGCGCTGGATGCGGGCATTGCCTGCTGCGGGAAAAGTGCGCGTACAGAAAGAGGGGAACGACCTGTGAAAATTGAGGAAGTGTTTGACCGTCAGCGGTTCATTCTGCTGGACGGTGCCATGGGTACACAGCTGCAGGCCAGGGGTCTGCAGCCGGGACAGAAACCGGAGCTGGCGGCGTTTACGATGCCTGAAACGCTGACGGCTATCCATGCCGACTATGCCCGCGCCGGGGCAGATATCCTCTTTGCCAATACGTTCGGCGCCAATGCCCGCAAACTGGCGGGCAGCGGTTATTCCGTCGGGCAGGTCGTCGCGGCGTCGGTGCGCTGTGCCCGCGCCGCAGCTGCCGAAACCGGCGCGTTGGTGGCGCTGGATGTGGGGCCGTTGGGAGAACTGCTGGCTCCGACCGGAACACTCTCTTTTGAACAGGCCTATGACCAGTTTGCCGAGGTGGTCCGTGCGGGAACGGCGGCGGGGGTGGATCTTGTCTTTTTCGAGACCATGACCGATCTGTATGAGCTCAAAGCCGCGATCCTGGCCGCCAAGGAAAACTGCCGTCTGCCGGTGTTTGTCTCGATGAGCTTTGAAGCCAACGGACGGACCTTTACCGGCTGTACCGTCGAGAGTTTCGGCGTCACGGCCTCCGGTCTGGGCGCGGATGCGGTGGGCATCAACTGCTCGCTCGGACCGCTCGAGATTCTTCCCTTTGCCAGACGTCTTGCCCGCGTGGTGCCGGCCGGTACGCCGGTGTTCGCCAAACCCAATGCAGGACTGCCCAACCCCGACGGCAGCTACAACATTGCGCCGGCGGAGTTTGCCCGGCAGATGGCGGAATACCTGCCTTCCGGGGTCTCGATGATGGGCGGATGCTGCGGAACCGAACCTGAGACCATCCGGGAACTGTCGGCTCTGGTCAAGGGCCGGCAGCCTGCCGCCAAGGTCCCGGTACGACGCAGCCGGCTGTGCACGCCGGTGCGCTGCGTGGAGGTGGACGGCATCACCGTGGTGGGTGAGCGAATCAATCCGACTGGCAAAAAGCGCCTGCAGCAGGCATTGCGGGAAGGGGACAGCGCCTACGCCTGCGGGCAGGCCGTGGCCCAGGCGGAAGCCGGTGCCCAGGTACTGGATGTCAATGCGGGTCTGCCGGATATTGACGAACCGGCCGTGCTGGAAATGTTGACCCGTGAACTGCAGGCAGTGACCGACCTGCCGCTTCAGCTGGATTCTTCCAACCCCGAAGCGCTGGCCCGCGCCCTGCGGATCTATAACGGCAAACCTGTCGTCAACTCGGTGAACGGGGAACGCAAGGTGCTGCAGACCATCCTGCCGCTGTGCAAAAAATACGGCGCCGCCGTTGTGGGTCTGACCCTGGATGAACAGGGTATCCCCAAAACGGCGGAGGGCCGCGTGGAGATTGCCCGCAGGATTGTCGAGGCGACCGATGCGGCCGGAATCCCGCGGGAAGATGTCTATATCGACTGCCTGACACTGACCGTCTCGGCCGAGCAGGACGGCGCCGCGCAGACACTGGAGGCGCTGCGCCGCTGCAAGCAGGAACTCGGCGTCAGAACGGTGCTGGGGGTTTCCAACATCAGTTTCGGACTGCCCTGCCGCGGATATATCAACACAACCTTCTTAACGCTTGCCATGCAGGCGGGACTGGACCTCGCCATCATGAACCCCAACACGCCGGAAATGATGGCGGCTGTGCGCGCTTTCCGGGTTTTGTCGGGACGGGATGAAAAATGCAATGCGTACGTTGCAGCCTATGCCAACGTGCAGCTCGAAACGCGGCAGGTCGGCACGGCCCGGACCGACGGCATCGAAACCGGCGGCGCCGATGCCCTGACGGAGGCGGTCCGCCGCGGCCTGAAAAAGGAAGCCAAAGCTGCCGCAGAACAGGCCGTGGCCCGGCAGGACCCGATGGAGATCGTCAACGGTACGCTGATTCCCGCGCTGGATGCCGTCGGAGATGCGTTTGAAAAGGGAACGCTGTTCCTGCCCCAGCTGCTGCAGTCTGCCACGGCGGCACAGGCAGCCTTTGAAGTCATCAAAGACGCCGTGAACCGCCAGGGCCGCAAAGGGGAAAACCGCGGTCGGATCGTGATTGCCACCGTCAAGGGGGATGTGCACGATATCGGCAAGAATATTGTGCGGGTCATCCTCGAAAACTATGGCTATGAGGTGCTCGACCTGGGACGGGATGTCCCGCCGGAGCGGATCGTCGAGGCTGTGCGCCAGACCGGTGCGGCGCTGGTGGGGCTTTCGGCGCTGATGACCACGACGGTTCCCAATATGCAGGCCACCATTGAGGCACTGCACGCCGCAAAGCTGCCCTGCAAGGTCATGGTGGGCGGTGCCGTGCTGACCGAGTCCTATGCCCGGCAGATCGGCGCGGATTTCTATGCCAAGGATGCCAAAGCCAGTGCCGACTATGCCAAACAGGTCTTTGCGGCTGTGTGACACCCACTTGCATTTTGTTCGGACGTATAGTATAATATGAAAAGCGGACAGGGCTGTATTGCGCTGTTTTGCATACGGATGTGGGCCCCGTGCGCAGGAGCCCTGTGAACCATGTCAGGCGGGGAACCGAGCAGCATTAAGCGGTGGTCTCCTGGTGCTGCGGCAAGCCTGCATCCGTA
>NZ_JAXJZK010000054.1:0-34531 GCF_036306485.1 Gemmiger sp.
CACAGTGTGTTGTGCAGTCCCTCCACGGACCGTTCCGATAGCGGCTGTCCATCCGTCAGTTTAGGCTCTGAGCGCATGGCTTCGTAGAAGGCACGGATGGTTTCCTTGCGAAGGTCGGTCAGTTTGTAATGCCCCAGTGCTGGCAGGATGCGCCGGAGATCCTGCGGGTCACGGGAATAGGTGCTGGCGGGCGACTTGCCTGGGGCGATATCCCGCAGCCAGTGCTCGGTATACGCTGCCAGCGTCATGGCATGGTTCACGGGCTGTGGGTCATGCCGTACTTCCCGCTCGAACAGAACTGCCTGTTCGTTCAGCCATTTTTTGCACTGGCCGGGCGTGAGATCTTTCGGTGGGCGTACCGTTTTTTGTGCAGCTTTCAACCGGTTCCCTTCGTAATCGTAGCCGCGGGATATTACGATAAGATAACTGTTTTGCCCTCGTTTTCGGATGCTTGCCATCTTGACCACGCCGCTGTGTATTGACACAAAGCAATCGCCAAACCCAACGAAGAACGGTCACAATACTTGTGCAAACCGGACAAAACACCAAAAGGTTGCAAACATGACGAATCGTGAGGGTTCTTCCGAAAGGGCTATGCTTGCGTGGGCTGGAGAAAAGCAACATCACACAAAGCCAACAAGGAAAGGCGGTAAAAACCGCGGCCGGAACGGAAGATAGCAAGAGCACGGCTTTTTTAGGAAAGACTATCCCGTAATGACGAGCAGGCGGGTGAATCCAACAGCATCCAGCGCCAAAAATTCATGTTGACTTTTTTCGATTTGAGGTATATACTGTGAACCGTTCGAACAAAATAGATTTGAGCGAGGTGGGAGTATGCACGATTACGCTGCGGATGCAAAGGTTTTCAAAGCCTTCTGTGATGTGAACCGTTTGCAAATTCTGGAACAGCTTCGCAGCGGCGAAAAATGTTCCTGTGTTCTGCTGGAAAAACTGCATATCAGCCAATCAACCTTGTCCTATCACATGAAAATCCTGTGTGATTCAGGCATTGTAGTCGGCCGTGCAGAAGGCAAATGGACGCACTACGGAATCAGCGACGAAGGCAGTCAGTATGCAAAAGAGCTGTTGCAGATTCTGACCCAAAAAAACATCTGTGGCACAGAATGTACTTGCCAGAAATAGAAGCCATCGGCTGGCCGATGGCTTTTGTTCGGAACATTAAATCGAAAAAATTAGAACTATATATCGGCAAAAGGAGAACCTTTTATGGAAGCGATTCGTACGATCTGGCTGTTTTTCCAGGATCAGATCCTTGGAATGAAATGGATGAATGCTCTGATCGGGAATGCCCTGACGGCAATGGGCTTATCTCTTGACAGCATCATCGGCGGTGCATTGCAATTTTTCATCTACGATACCGTCAAAATCTTTGTTCTGCTCTCGGTACTGATTTTCGGTATTTCTTACATTCAGAGCTACTTTCCACCGGAGCGCACCAAGAAGATTCTGGGGCGGTTTCACGGCATCGGCGCCAACTCGGTGGCAGCGCTGCTGGGTACGGTGACGCCTTTCTGCTCCTGCTCCTCTATCCCTATTTTCATGGGCTTTACCAGCGCTGGTTTGCCGGTAGGCGTGACCTTTTCTTTCCTGATCTCTTCCCCGATGGTGGATCTGGGCTCGCTGGTCCTGCTGATGAGCATCTTCGGGGCAAAAATAGCGGTTTTGTATGTTGTTCTCGGTCTGGTCATTGCTGTTGTCGGCGGCACGCTGTTGGAAAAACTGGGGATGGAGCGCTATGTGGAGGACTTCATCAAAAATGCGCCTCACATTGAAGCAGAAGGGCAGGAACTGACCCGCCATGACCGCGTGCAGTTTGCAAAAGAGCAGCTGCTCGGAACCATCAGGAAAGTTGCCCCCTATATCTTTGTCGGTGTAGGCATTGGTGCCTTTATCCACAATGTGGTTCCCCAGGAGTGGGTGGAGATGATCCTGGGCAGCGATAATCCCTTTGCCGTTATCCTGGCCACTCTGGTGGGTGTTCCCATGTATGCTGACATCTTCGGCACCATCCCTGTTGCGGAAAGCCTGTTGTATAAGGGTGCCGGCCTGGGCACCATCCTGTCCTTTATGATGGCCGTTACCACGCTGAGCCTGCCTTCTCTGATTATGCTGAAAAAGGCGGTAAAGCCCAAGCTGCTGGCTACCTTTATCGCGATCTGCACCGTAGGCATCATCATCGTGGGGTATTTCTTCAACGCGATCCAGTTCCTGCTGATCTGAGGGAGGTTTTCTCTATGTTTACTGCAATCCTGTATCTGGCCGGCGCAGTGCTGCTGGGGGCAGCTCCGTGTACGGCCATGGTGTTTGTGTGGAGTACGCTGACCAAAGGGAATCCTGCCTACACCGTGGTGCAGGTGGCAACCAATGACCTCATCATCCTGGTGGCTTTTGTACCCATTGTGAAGTTCCTGCTGGGCGTATCCAATGTGGTTGTACCCTGGGATACTCTGATTCTTTCCGTGGTGCTGTTTGTGGTGATTCCTCTGGTGGGCGGTGTGCTGACCCGGTCTGTTGTGGTGAAAAACAAGGGGCTGGACTATTTTGAAAACACTTTTCTGAAAAAGTTTGACAATGTGACTGTTATCGGCCTGCTGCTGACCCTGATTCTGATTTTTGCCTTCCAGGGCGAGGTCATTGTGAACAATCCGCTGCACATCGTGCTCATTGCCATTCCGCTGACCATTCAGACCTTCTTTATCTTCTTTATCGCGTATCTGGCCGCCAAAGTCTTGAGACTGCCCCACGATGTTGCAGCTCCTGCCGGTATGATCGGTGCGTCCAACTTCTTTGAACTGGCTGTGGCGGTTGCCATTGCCCTGTTTGGGACCACCTCCCCGGCGGCTCTGGCTACCACCGTGGGCGTACTGACGGAAGTTCCGGTGATGCTGATGCTGGTGAAGATCGCCAATTCCACGAGAAAATGGTTTGAGTAATAGGAGAAAAGAAGATGAGCAAAGGTTGGTATCCGGTTATTGATTACGACAAGTGCGTAGGCTGTATGGCCTGCAACGATATGTGCCGTCATGGTGTGTATAAACCGGACGGCCCTGACGGAAAACCCAAAGTGGTCTATGGAAATGGTTGCGTTCACGGCTGTCACGGATGTGAACGTCAATGCCCTGCTGGAGCAATCCACTATTTCGGGGATGACGGCACGTTGGACATCGATTATGACTATGACACCTATAAGCCGAAGATTGTCTGTGAGGGTAAGCCCAAGGTGGCGTTTGTCTGTGTTCACAATTCCTGTCGCAGCCAGATTGCGGAAGCTCTTGGCAAAAAGCTGGCCAGTGATGTATTTGAAAGTTACTCTGCCGGTACTGAGTTGAAAGACCATATCAATCCCGGTGCGGTGCGGATGATGAAGGAGCTCCACGGGATTGACATGGAAGAAACCCAGTACAACAAACTGATCTCCGACATTCCCCAGCCGGATGTGGTAATCTTCATGGGCTGCAATGTCAGCTGCCCCAATGTGCCTTCTCAGTATGCGGAAAACTGGGGGTTGGAGGACCCGTCTGGCAAAGAGGATGCCGTCTTTGCTGAAACGATCGCTCAAATTGAAAAGAAGGTTCTGGCGCTAAAAGAAAAGTTGCGTTGAAACGGATCTCTTACCTATGTAGTAGGTGCTCACTTCAGCCAGACCGCGAAAGACACCTTGGAGGACAAAATGAAGCGCTTGATGCGGGATGATGTTAAAACCGCCAGTTTCTGAGGCAAAAATTCGGAAGATATTCCCTTCGAATATCTTGACAACATCCTCCCAAAAGGGAAAAGCCTCATTGTGGGTGTGCCGGACAAACAGAAGCATTGGCGTTCATTCAAGGTGTCACGGTATTCTTCCTCTGCCGGTGCCAGCAGAGACTCAGACAACCCGGCAGCCTCCTCTTTGCAGATATCCTGCGGATGGCAGTAGGTTCGTTCCAGAAAGGCGGTATCTGCGTGTCCCAGCAGGTCGGCTGCCACCTGCTTGCCTGCCATGTTCCAGCAGATAGGCGGCGAAGAAATGCCGCATGGTGTGCAGGTGGTATTCCTCGGGAAACCCGTTCCGGTCATACAGCTGCCGCAGGTGACGGCTGAAGCTGTCGGGATGAATCGGCTTTCCCTTGCGCCGGAAAATCAACCCGTTCCAGTCAGCCCCGTTGCTTTCCAGGGCCTGCTCCGTGAACAGTTCCTCAGCTCATCAAAGACGATCTGCGGCATGACCAAGATGCGGGTGCGGTGGTTCTTGGTGTCACTTTCCAGCACGCCCTGTCCAACCACAGTACTGCGGGAATGCTGGATCTTCACCTGATTCCCGCCGTGCAGATCACTCCACCGAAGGGCATACAGCTCACCGCGGCGCAGACCGGTGGAGAGCGCCATCAGATAGAATACTCGATAGAGCAAAAGCTCCTGCAGAATACACTGCAGGAGCTTTTGCATCTCCCATTGTTGGGGAATGCGCTGCTGAGGCTTTTCCACCCGGACGTTTTCAACCCGATGGGCAGGATGATAGAGCAGGATGTCATTTTTTGCGGCGTCCTGCAGCACAGCGGAAACGGCATCCAGATATTTTTGTACGGTGTTTTCGCTCAGAGGCTTGCCGCCCCGCCCGGGCCGTTTGCGCAGCTCCTCTGCAAATTCCTCCAGGACCATGGGCCGGATTTTGCAGAGCGGCAAACCGCCAATCGCTGGGTATGCCACTTCCAGCATTTTTCGGTAACCGGCCAGTGTGCTGGTTTTGTATCGCTTGGCTGCCCGGTCCGGCCAATGCTCCGCATAGGTCTCGAACTTGGTGTTTTCGCTTTCGTCGATGCCGGTGCGGAATCGTTTTTCCAGGCGCTCAGCCTCCGCATAGACATACTGCCTGATACTGCGCTTGGGAATCTCCTTGGGGACATCCATGGTGCGCGCCTGCATCCGTTTTTCCCCGTTGTAGCATAGTTATTACAAATTGCAATTTTATGCTTTCTTTATCCAAATTGTTAAATATAGGCCGTGCTTGTTCCTCCTTCCTTAAGATGCCTGTGACGTCAGTGACGGTTGTGACGAAACATCCGGTATTTCAAAGTCAGAAGCGTCATAGCCGTCATTCTCGTCATGAGGACAGCTGCAAAGCTGCAGAAGGCGCTGCTTGCTGGTACGCCGGGGACTTACCAAAATACCATACCTTGCCAGTTCCTCTTCATGGCTCTGCAGGTACCGGGACAGCCGAGCCGGCCCCATAAGTTCCCCTCGTCCCCCAGTCGGTCTGTCAATTCGGTGGCGGTACCGGAAAACGGCTTGTCGGCCAACAAACGCTGCAGATGCTCCAGCGGCAGCCGGAAAATTCCAGCGTCAGTTCCACATCCTCGATATCCCGTCCGGTGGCTTGCAGCATAGCCGTCCCCTCCTGGCGCTTTTGGCGGTCGAGATCGATTGTGCCGTCGGCGGCACCGCTCAAACCGTTGGTTCCCGACAGCTGCTTGAAAGGACGACCAGCTGGATGGACGGGTGTTCAGCCGGCATCTGATCCAGTTGCTGCTCCAGCCCGTGACCAATCAAATGCGCATGGCTGCAAAAATACAGACCGGCGGGATCTTCCTCCGTCAGATGCAAAGCACGGGTGTGCAGACGCTGAGGTCCGTCCTCCAAAGAGATGTAAAGAACTTCGTTCCGCCTGGTCTTGAACCCCAGAAAGGGCTCTCCACGGCAGACGGCCAGACAGAGCTGCAGTGCCAGCCAGCTTTTTCCCACCTTGGGCGAACCGCCCAGGAAGTACAACCCGGGTGCCAGCAGCCAGGAGATGGGTTCCATAGGTCGTGCGTAGTATAAGTTTTTAATGTGTCCTGCATTTTCATGCCTCCTTTTGTTGCAGTGGGTACGGGGTTTGGGGAGAGTCCCCAAATTTGCGTTTGGATATCCAAACGCTATGCTTGCAAAACCGTCTGCCAGCAGGTTGGGGGCCTTTTGGCCCCTTTTCCCTCCCAGTCGGTAGAAAAAGCCAGCCGGGAAGGTGATAACGTGATTCACTTTTGGAGAAAACCTGGTTCCCATTTTTCAAAAAACAGGGGGGATGCATCGCCGTTTGCACAGGAATCTGCTACAATACAAACAAAAAGCCGCCGATCAACGGCGGCGGAAAGGAAACCAGGATGCCAACGATATTGATTGACGCAGACGGCTGCCCGGTGGTGGACCTGACGGTGCGAATCGGCCGAGCCCACGGCGTGCCGGTGAAAATCCTCTGTGATACGGCCCATCGCATCGAGCGGGAGGGGGCCGAGACGCTGGTTTTTGACAAGGGAGCTGACAGCGTGGACTTTGCCCTGGTCAACCGGGTACAGCCGGGAGATCTTGTCATCACCCAGGACTATGGGCTTGCCTGTATCTGCCTGGCCCGGCGGGCCAGAGTGCTCAACCAGAACGGGCTGGAGTACACGGCTCAGAACATTGACGGTCTGCTGGCCCGTCGGCATGAAAACAAAAAGCTCCTCCGTGCCGGCAAGCACCCGAAAGGGCCAGCCAAACGCACGAGGGAGCAGGATGAGGCGTTTGCCATAGCGCTGGAGAATCTGTTGAAAGAGTAATGGCAAAAGGAATAAATCAAAACCACCGGTTAAGCCGGTGGTTTGAGTAAGCCCTATAAGGGCATAGTACTAGCAAAGCCCCTCAAGGGGCCTCATAGTATTCTTGCCACCCGTAAACGGGTTAACAAATTCTTTTAGGCTCATCTGGTCTGCTATCTGGTCTTGTTGCAGTTGGTTTTTGATATATTCCTCAATGCGCCTTTGGTTTTTAACTACTGTATCTACAAAATACCCTCTTGCCTAGAAATGCCTGTTTTCATACATGTACTTCAAATTTGTGTGCCTGTCGAAAATCATCAGACTGCTTTTCCCTTTTAAGTATCCCATCACATATGCGATACTGTACCTTGGCGAAAAGCTGATCAGCATATATATATGTAGTCCTGGCATACTTCTGCTTCGATGATCTCGATTCCTTTCTGTTCACGCAACTGTCTCAGTATCTGCCCTATCTCTTTTTTGATCTGTCCGCATACTACTATTCTCTGATACTTTGCTGCGAACACCACATGATATTGACATCTCCACGTTGTGTGGCTTAAACTGTCTACGTCTTTGTTATTCCTCATTTCAAGGACAGCCTCCCTGTTTTTTGAATGTGGTTGGCAAAACCGCATCCTATTCTGCAGGGAGGTTCTCTTTTGTTTATGGCTAAAGCCGTTTTATTCCACCAGAACAGCTGGTGGTTTTTTGTGCTTAAGCACTCAGTATAAAAAACACGAACTTGTGCCGGAACAAGTTCGTGTTTAAGGTACACGTGTGATTGTTGGCACAAGCAGCTTTTGGACGATTGAGCATTGATTTTATAATAAAACGCTTTTTAAAAGGAGAGTATACTTTCTTAACGTAAGCGTTCAAAGTACTCCATCAGCTTCTGGTCACACACTCGTTCCATTTCCGCCTTCTCCTCGGCGGTGAGTTTCTTCCACACCGATTCGTCCACCTGGACAATGCCCAGCGTCCGGGTGTGGCGGAGCATCTGCATATCCTCGAACCGCTTGAAGGGATTGGCCAGGATATTCCGCTCGGCCTCCTTGTCGGTGTACCCGCCCCGGGCAAACAGACTGTTGGGCTTTTCCACCACCAGTCCGGCAGCCCGGCGGCCCTCATAGTAGGCGCGGAAGTAGGCCACGATGTCCGCCAGCTGGATGCGGCCCTTTTCGTCGGCGTGGCGGAGAATCGCCTGGATCAGCACCGGCTTGTAGGAGTAACTCATATCCATCTGGCGCACCATCTCAAGGAAGAGTTCCTTGCGGTTGGAATCGTCGATGAGGGTCCAGCCGTACTGTCTGGCGTAGCGCTCCAGCGTTTCCTCTTTGAAATACTTGAAGGTACGGTGCTCACTCATGGGCACCACCAGGTCGGGCACCAGTTTGCCCTCCCGCACATACCGCTCAATGGTCTCGGTCTGCACGTCCACCCGGCGGACAAACTCCATCTGGGAAATCATCCCGGCGGCCTCGTCCTGCCAGTCGAAGATGTCCACCAACTCGTAGTCGGTGGCATCCACCGGCCAGTTGATGAGGGCTTCGGGCTTCTCGCCTTTGGCGTAGAGGGCAGCCTCGGCGGTCTTCTGGGCAGCGGGGGCCACGGCCAGCTGGCCGGGACGGTATTCTTTCAGCTTGAACAGACGGTGCAGTGACTGGGGCATATTGTACTGGCTGGCGTTGTCCACAAAGTCAAAGACCATCAAGCTCTCTTTCCCTGGGAAAAGCCGCATCCCGCGGCCCAGCTGCTGGATGTAGAGCACCCGGGACATGGTGGGCCGGGCCATGAACAGCACCTCGATTTCGGGACAGTCCCAGCCCTCGTTGAGCAGGTCGCAGGCGCAGAGCACCAGAATTTCCCGGCGGACAAACCGATCCTGGAACTCCCGGCGCTCGGCGGGCTTCATCCCACCCGAGACCGCAGCCGCAGACACGCCTGCCTGCCGGAACAGTTCCGCAATCTGTTCGGCATGGCGCACCGAAGCGCAAAACACCACGGTGCGCTTGTCCCGGACGTACTGCAGCCAGGTGTCCACGATGAGCCGGTTGCGCTCGGGGACATAGATCTTGCTTTCCAGATCCCGGATATTGTACTGCACACTGTTGAACCGCACCCTGGTCAGGTCGATGTTGGTGTGGATGCGGATGCAGCGGATGGGCACCAGCTCGCCGATCTCCACGGCGGTCCGGATGTCCAGCTTGTGGGCGGTGTTTTTGAAGATATCCAGAATCGCCCGGTTGTCGTCGGTGCGATCCGGCGTGGCGGTCAGGCCCAGGGTGAATGCCGGGTGGAAGTAGGCCAGAATCTTCTGGTAGGTGTCCGCGGCAGCGTGGTGGGCCTCATCCACGATGAGGTAGGAAAAGGCATCATCCCGGAAGTCCTCCAGATGGAGCGCCACGCTCTGGACGCTGCCACACACCACATGGGCTTCCGGCTCCTTGATGGCTTCCATGTACCGCCCCACGGTGACCTCCGGCCAGAGAGTCCGGAAGGTGTCGGCGGCCTGGTTGACCAGCTCCTGGGTGTGGGCCAGAAAGAGCGTCCGCCCGCCGCAGCGCTTGGCGTCCATCACGGCGGTGACAGTCTTACCGGTGCCGGTGGCGTGGTAGAGCAGTGCAATGGTTTCGTGCCGGTCCCGCATGGCCTGCAGAGCGTCCAGGGCTTCCCGCTGGTGCTGTTTCAGCTCCAGATGGGCACCGTCCAGCGTTTTGCCGCGCTGGGTGGGTAGATAGTCCTCGATTTCCTTGAACCGGGGCTGACTGCCCAGAAAGACCCGCAGTTCGTCCTTGACCGCCTCGGGCTGGATCTGCATCTGGCGTACCGCCCAGCGATAAACATCCCACCCCAGATAGATCATGCTGTTCTGCTTGAGCAGGTCGTCGTAGAACTTGTTGGAGGAGACCAGACTTTTGTTGTGGGAGGTCTCGTCGTCAATCTCGATGGCCACCCGGCGGCCGCCGTTTTCCAGCAGGAAATCCGCATAGCGGCTGTTCTGGTAGATGTCGAAGAAGGGATACTGGGAATAGAGATACCCAGCCTTCTCGGCACCGAAGGTTTCGCTGAACAGATCGATGAAAAGGTCCTCGGCAGCACTGCCGGAGAGTGCGTGATATACAGCCATACCGATACCTCATTCGTTGCAGACTTCTATTTCGCCCAACAGCTCCAGCCGTTTGCGTATGGCTTTTTCCGTTCTGCCGTGATGCTGTGCCAAACTGGGAATATCCGTGCCGCGGCGAAATTCTTGTAACAGTTGGGATTCTTCTTCCTTGCTCCAGGGCTTTCCGGCATTCTGCGGGTGCCCGGCGGAAGCGGAAACCACTTCCTTCAGCAAAATTTTTTTGGCAAAGCCGCCGCGCTGCCGGCGCTTCTCTTTTCGCAGTGCGGTCAGTTCGTCCCAGGTCCAGCCCCGGGCGGCCACGACAGCACCCATGACCTCCAGCAGGTCGGCCAGTTCTTCCAGGGATTTGCTCTCCTGGTATTCGGCCAGCTCCTCGTTCAGCTTTTCGTCCAGCAGCTGGAGGTAGGCTTCGTCGGAGAGGGATTCCCAGGTGCAGGTTTTGCCGGAGGCCTCGATGATCTCCGGGATGCGGTCCCGGACCAGTTTGTGGTACCTTTTCTTTTTGAGGGAAGCATACAGGCTGAAAGGAGGAGCGGCACAAGAATTCTGCCGTGCGATTTCCGCAGCCATCATTTCGTACTGGTACTGGATGGTTTTCGGCTCTGTGCCGTTGGCCAACTTTTGACGAACGAATTCGGCCGGAGAACGGCCAATCCTGTCCTGAAAGGCTTTCTCAAACTGCTGACGCTCGGAATCTTTCTTCAATCCAATCCCTCCCTCGGCGTTTTTCATCGTACAGACAATTTCAGTATACCGCTTATGGCATTCAATAGAGTGGATGCGCAACAGATCTGATCCTATTATAGAATAATTACTTTTACTGAACAAGGTAAAACGCACCCGGGAGCACTCTTCCTCCCGTCACAATCCCTCGACAAACTTCCCAATCACCCCGTTCACTTCATCTGGCGCATCGGTGTTGGCATTGTGTCCAGCCCCGGGAATCCACACCAGCGGGATGCCGGTGTTTTTGTGCCAGGCCTTGTTGTACCGGATGCAGGAACCGGCATGATCTTTTTCTCCGCAGATCAGCAGCGCCGGACAGGGAATTTTGTAGGGGAGGTCGGCTTCCATGGCTTCGGCCAGCATCCGCATCCCATGGCCTGACAGTCTGGCGTATCGTTCCTGGTCGCCGTCGTAGGTCATCATCATGGCGTGCATCAGGGCTTGTCCATAGGCAGAGGTGGCCACCCCTTTCGACCCGGTTTTCAGCAGGGACTTCCACGGGTAGTGGCGATAGACCGGCTCCATCCGTTTCAGCAGCCACAGTTCGAGGCCCGTCACATACGTTCGCTGCAGAGGGGCCGAATCAATGGCCACAAAGCCCTTCAATTTCTGAGGGAACAATTCCGCATAGGCTTGTCCCACATAACCGCCCATGGACTGCCCTACGATTACCGGCTGGCACAGGGCTTCCCGGCAGAGAATCTCGTCCAGCCATCTTGCCTTGTCCATCAGGGAAAAGGTCAGCCGGAAGGGCCAAGAAGCGCCATGGCCGGGGGCGTCCCATACCAGCAGATTGTATTTTCCTTCGAAACAGGCAACCTGTTTGTCAAACAGCCGGTGGTCAGCAGTCAGCCCCGGCAGAAAAACCAGGGTGATGGCTGCGGGGCCGAGGTCACTGTTCACCCAGTAATGAATCTCCCCACAGGGCGTTGCGTAGAGCTTTTCCTGCATGGCTGTCACCTCCTGCGATTTCTCATTTGCTTTCATTATACAGCAGACCTGGGGAAAGCACAGCCCCTTGGAGCAGCATTGGCAGCCGCCAGCATCTGTTTATCATCACAAAAATCAGCGCTTGGATTTGCGTATGTCGCAATATCCGGGCGCTTTGTTATGGCAATTTTGCCTTCAACACCCTTTGCGGCAGCGTACACCGAGCACTCCGCTTTTTGAGCCCCAGGCTTTTCCTGTTGATCTGCACAATACCGCATGGCTCCTTTGGGCAATTCCCACAAAGTTATATGGCTGTGTATCTGTCATCCCTTTTAACGTACACAGTCTATGGTATACTTGAAACAAACTAGAGCGTTTCCTGAAAGAAGGGGCTGCACGGGATGACCTATTTTGCCAAATCCAGAGACGAAAACGGGTTACAGCCTACCAACCGGGAGCACTTGACCGCCGTAGCGGAATTGGCGCAGCGGTTTGGGGCGGAGATCGGTATGCCGGTTTGTGCCTGGATCTCCGGCCTGCTTCATGATTTCGGCAAATACAGCCTGGCTTTTCAAAAGGTCCTGGACGGGACGGCCTCGAACATCGACCATGCAGTCTGCGCGGCGGTTTTTCTGTGCGCCGCCGTCTGTCCCCGCCGCCCGTCTTACCGAATCGTCGCGGCAGTCACGATGGCGCACCACAGTCTTTTACATTCCTATGACGCCATGCGCCCGGAACTGACCGAGCTGTTCCACGGCCGGGGAAGCCGACTTTGTTCTACCGGGAAACAGGCTGCCCTCTTCGGCCAGACGGAGTATGCGGCGGCGTGGCAGGCTTTCTTGCAGGATTTTCCCGATTTTCAATTCAAGGCATTGGAAAAGTCCCCCGACGAATTGCAGGAGGAGACGATGCTGCGTACCCGGCTGCTCTTCTCCTGCCTGGTGGATGCGGATTACACGGCGTCGTCCGGGCAAGCGCTGCCCCCAACCGACCCTCTCGTCCCTGAAGCCCTGCTTCAGCGGTTGTACAGCCGGATGGAGAAGCTGCGCAGCAGTTCCCGCGCTGACGGAGCGTTGAACCGTCTGCGGGATCAGGTGTTCCGGCTGTGCGGTGACGCCGGGGATTCCGCCCCCGGGTTGTTTACCCTGACAGCGCCCACCGGCGTGGGCAAGACCCTGGCGCTGCTGCACTTTTCCCTGCGGCACTGCGCCAGATACGGCAAACGCCGGATTATTCTGGTTCTGCCCTTCCTCACCTTGACCGAGCAAAGCCAGCGGGTATATTCCACACTGGTTCCCCACATTCTGGCTGATCACAGCCAGAGCCGCCTGAGCGAGGAAGAGCGCGAGCTGGCCGCCCGCTGGGATGCGCCCTTTATCATTACGACCTCGGTGCGGTTCTTCGAGAGCCTATTCCGCTGCCATCCGGGGGATTGCCGCAAGCTGCACAACATCGCAGACAGCGTGATCCTGTTTGATGAAGCCCAGAGCCTGCCCGCAGACCTGGCCGCCGCCACCATGAAGGCCGCGGCGTCGCTATGCAGGAGTTATGGGTGCACGATGGTGTTTTCCACCGCCACGCAGCCAGACTTTGCCGCTCTGCCGAACCTGACCGGATGGAACCCCCGCGAGATTTTGCCGGATACCGGGCAATACTATGCGGCGCTGCGGCGCACATGGGTCGATTGGCGGCTCAAAGTCCCCACGCCGCTCCCGAAGATCGCCGCAGAGATGGCGCACCAGGGCAGCGTGTGTGCCATCGTGAACCTGCGCCGCCACGCCCGGCAGCTGTATGAGGCGCTATGCGAATCCTGTCCGCCCGATGAGAAAAACTCCCTGTTTTACCTGACGACCGATTTGTGTCCGGCCCACCGCAGTGCGGTGATCGAGACCATTCAGGCCAGATTGCAGGCAAACAAACCTTGTCGGCTGGTGGCAACCCAGTGCGTGGAGGCTGGCGTGGATCTGGATTTCCGGGCGATGTACCGGGCACTGGCCCCGCTGGAGGCAATCATCCAAGCCGCCGGACGGTGCAACCGCAACGGGAATGTTCCCGGCGGCGGACGGGTCACCGTGTTCGTACCCGAGGACAGCGGCCGCCTCTACCCGGGCGAGAGCTATCAGCGGGGCGCGGAGATCGTCAAGTTGCTGTGGGCTTCCGGTAATCTGGACATCCATGACCCGGAGAGCATTACCGCCTATTACCGCCGCCTGTTCAGCGCGACGCAGGAAAAGCCCGCCCTGACCGCTGCGCTTCGCAGTGAGGATTATGCAGGCGTTGAGCAGGCGTACAGGCTGATCCAGAACCACGGCGTCCAGGTGATTGTCCCTTATGAAGGGCAGGCTCACTTGTTCCAAACCATCGCTCAACGCGCCCGGGCCGAGGGGCTCACGGCAGGCCTGCTCCGCGACGCCGCCCCCATCACGGTGTCCTGCTACAACGAGGAGCTGGTTCGCCTGCATGGTGAGCCGGTGTATCCGCACAGACGGCCGGGGGATTTTCAGCGTGAAAGCGATGTGTACCTGCTGGCTACCGGTCATGAAGGCTGCTACCGCGCGGACATCGGTTTCAACCCGGAGGATTTAAAGGCGGACGATGGTCTTTTTCTGTTCTAAAGCCGCTTGACATGGAACTGAATTTTAATCACGCTATTTATAACAGCGAATAATAACTGAAAATTGAAATATAAAGAGTATGATTTTTATGCCGGTGGATTCCGGCACAAGACACAGGAGGTGATCCTTTGGAAGTCGTCGTGGAAGTGTGGGGGGATTTTGCCTGCTTCGCACAACCCATCGGGAAGGTGGAACGTCTGACCTACCCGGTACCCACACCTTCGGCCGTGCGGGGAATTCTGTCCAGCATTTACAGCAAGCCGAAGGAGTTTTACTGGCAGGTCAACCGCATCGAGGTGCTCAATCCCATCCGGTACATCAGTTTCAAGCGCAACGAAGTCAAGTCCAAAGTGCGGGACAAGCCCATCTATACCGATGAGGACCGTACCCAGCGCCAGACTGTCGCCCTGCGGGATGTCCGCTATCGCTTTGCGGCCAGCATCTGCCCGCGGCCGGATTTTGCCGGGACCGCGGCGCAGCTGTACGCCCAGGCGCTGCGCCGCATCCGCGAGGGAAAGGCCTTTGTGCAGCCCAGCCTGGGGCTTAAAGAATTCGTGGCCTATTTTCAGGAGGGGGATAGCGTGAACGGCCCCCATCCCATCCCGGTAGACATGGACCTGGGGTTGATGGTTTACGATGTGTTCGACCTGCACGATGCCGCTGTGCGCAAAAAGGCGCAGACCCGCCTTTCGCTGTACCATTGTGTCATGGAGCAGGGGGTCATCCGGGTGCCGCCTTACGATAGCCCGGAGGTACTGAAAGGAGAGGCCTTATGCTGAAAGCTCTCTACGACTACGCCGTCCGGGAGCAGCTAGTCCTGCCGCCCGGCTACGTCAGAAAAAGCATCCGCGCCTATGTTTCTCTCGCCGAGGACGGCACCTTTCTTGGCATCCTGCCGGGCAGCGAAGAAAAGGTCCCCTGCCCGGATATCGGCAGCATGGCCAACAGCGGCGATAAGTGCAATGTGCTGGCGGTCCGGCGCAGCATCCTGTTTCCCCACGACACCGAACCGGCCGGCAGCACCAAAAAATCCGAGCGCGAGGCCAACGCCGCCAAGACCGCCTATTTCAGCCAGACGATGGCCGACGCAGCCAAAGCAGAACCTTGCCTGACCTTCTGCCTGCACGCCATGCAGGACCCCGGAACCTCAGCCGCCGTCCTTGCCGAGCTGGACCGGATGAAGGTGCGTGCTGGTGATGTGGTCAGCTTTATGATCGACGGGCAGAGCATCCTGGAACTGCCTGGCGTTGTGCGCTGGTGGGAACAGTTCCGGCGGCAGTTTGCCCCCGACCCGGGCAAAGAGCGGAAAGTTCCCTGCCTGATCACCGGGCGGCTCACCGTGCCGATGAAAACCGTTCCGCCCATTTCCGGTCTGTCTGTTGTTGGCGGGCATGCCCGGGGCGATGCGCTGATCTGCTTTGATAAGGACGCTTTCTGCTCCTACGGCTTGAAACAGGCCGCCAACGCCCCTGTATCGGAAGAGGCCTTTGCTGGCGTCAAGGCCGCGCTGGACGACCTGCTGGTAGACGCCCCCATCTTGGCCGGCATGAAGTTTGTGCACTGGTATGACAAGCCCATGGAGCCCGAGGAGGATTCCCTGAACCGCATCTTCGGGGTCATCCCCCTGGAGGAGGATGGCGGGAGTGACGGGGATGACACACCCTCCGTGAATCCCCACGAGGCGCGGCGCCAGGCGGATGCGCTGATCGGCAGCGTGAAAACCGGCCGCCCTGTCCATGAGTTGCCCAACCAATATTACATTTTGCTGCTTTCCGGGGTGAACGGCCGCGTCATGATCCGCGCCTACCAGCAGGGAAACTACCACCGGCTGACCGAAAACCTGCGGCAATGGGAGAGCGACCTGGCCCTTACCAATCGTGCGGGTACCGGCCTGATGAAGCCTGCCAAGCTTTCCGCCCGGCTGATCCGACTGATCGCCCGTCAGAACACGGACCAGAAGGTGTTTGAGCGATTGGCGAAGGAGCTGGCCGGCCTTATGCCCGCCATCATCCAAGCCATTTTGAATGACCGCCCGTTGCCCGACGCAGTCATCAGCCGGGCACTCGCCTATATACGTTCCCAGATGTTCAGTTCCTCGGAGGAGGAGCAAACACGCAAGGTGCCGGACCCCTGGGCCTGCCAGTGGCTCAAGGCCTGGCTCTGCCGTCTGGAGCGTACCCTGTATCAGAAGGAGGAGCTTGCTGTGGAATACAATGCCAACCACCCAGAACCGGCCTATCACTGCGGCGCACTGGTCGCCGTATACGGCGCGATCCAGAACGCGGCCATGCCGGAGGTAAACGCCAGCCTGATCGACCGCTATTACGCATCTGCCAGTCAGACGCCCGCCCTGGTATTGGGGCAGCTGGCGCGGATGTCCAACTATCACCTTGCCAAGCTGGAAGGGCGCAAGACCTATTTTGCCAATCTGCGCGATCAGGTCGCCTGCGCCATCGGGAACAGCATTCCCACGGTGCTGCGGCCTGAACAGCAGGCCTACTTTGCGCTGGGGTATTACCAGATGTGCGCCAAACTGGAACAGGATCGCCGGGCGCGGAAAGCCGCCGCGGTCGCCAAGGCAAATGCATGAGGAGGAATGTATGATGGCCATCCAAAACCGTTATGAATTTATGTACTATGTTTCCTGCACCAACGCAAACCCCAATGGAGACCCCGACATGGGCAACACCCCGCGCATTGATCCGCAGACCATGCAGGGCTTTATCACCGATGTGGCCACAAAGCGTCGAATCCGCAACTATATCCAAACCGCCTACGCCGGCCAGCCCGGTATGAACATCATCGTACAGCAATCCACCAATCTGAACCGCCACATTGCCCAGGCCAAGCGCGCCGCCGGCGTGGAGGACTGTGCCAAGCAGAAGGAGGCAGTCTACGCCGGACGCAAAAAGGCGTGTGAACTCTTTTACGATGTGCGCACCTTCGGAGCCGTCATGTCCACCGGCCCCAATGCCGGGCAGGTCCGCGGCCCGGTCCAGATCACCTTCGGCAAAAGCCTGGACCCGGTGCTGCCCATGGATATTGCCATCACCCGCGTGGCGGTGGCCGACCCCATTAAAGAGGGAACCGTCGAAGATTATCTGAAGAAAGAGGCCGAAACCTCGGAGGACAAGCTGCGCACCATGGGCCGCAAGCAGCTGATTCCCTTCGGCCTGTATGAAGTGCGGGGCTTTATCAGCGCCAACCTGGCTGCCGAGACCGGCTTTGATGACGCCGACCTCAAGGTGTTGTTTGAGGCGATCCTGAATATGTACGAACATGACCACTCAGCCAGCAAGGGGGAGATGTCGGTGGTGTCGCCGCTGATTATCTTCAAGCACGTTGGCACCGATACCGACGCGGCGCAGCGTGTCCGCCAGGCCAAGCTGGGCTGTGCACCGGCGCACAAGCTGTTTGAGCTGGTCCATGTGCAGAAAAAGCCCGAGGTGCAGTTTCCCCGCCGGTACCGGGATTACGATGCCAGCGTCGACACCAGCCACCTGCCCGCCGGTGTGGAACTCGGCTTCCTGAGCGACCCCTATGCACAGGTCAGCTGGGGTGAACTGCCCGCCGGAGAGGACTGGTTCCGACTTGCGTGACGATACAGACTACCTGCCCCTTTCCTGGCTGTCCCAGGTGGATTACTGCCCGCGGCGCGCCGCGCTTTTGCTCAATGAGCGGGTCTGGGTCGAAAGCGTCGACACCGCCAGGGGACGTGCGGAACACGAGCGGGTACATGACAGGCGCGTCGAGCGCCGGGGCGATGCGCTGAAATTGTACGAGTACACAGTTTTCTCCGACAGCATGGCAATCTGGGGAAAATGCGACTGTATCGAGGCCTGCCGCTGCGAGCATGGGTGTCATATCCGGGCGGCAGACTTTCCTGTCGCGCTATACCCTATCGAGTATAAACACGGCTCGGTGCGCCGGGAGAACTCCTACATGATCCAGCTTTGCGCCCAGGCCCTCTGCCTGGAAGAAATGTTGAACACAACCATTCCCTGCGGTGCACTCTTTTTTATCTCGGCCCACCGACGTATGGAGGTGGAATTTACCCCCGAACTTCGCGCCACTGTGCGCACACGGGCCGCAACCCTGCGGGAACTGCGCGAAAGTATGCGCGTGCCGCCCGCCAGTTACAGCGCCAAATGCAAGCGGTGTTCCCTGCGGGAATACTGTATGCCAAAAGTCAAGACCTCCGCAAAAGGATATTGCCAGCGGCTCACACAGGAGGCAGCCGGGGAGGTGGAATTTTGAAAAAACTGCTCAATACGCTATACATCCTGACCCCCGACAGCTATCTGTTTTGTCGGAATGAAACAGTATGCGTAAAAATTGGCGAGGAAGAGAAAGTGTCGATCCCTGCACTGAGCATTGACGCTATCGTCTGTTTCGGCAAGGCCACAGTATCCACCCCACTGATCGGCTATTGTGCAGAGCGCGGCATCTCACTGGTATTTCTTTCTCCCCACGGGCAGTTTCTTGCCCGCGTGGAGGGGCCAGTCAGCGGCAATGTCCTGCTGCGCAAACGCCAATACGAAAGTCTGCACGAGCCAGCGTTCGTCGCCGCATTTGTGCGCAGTCTTTTGCTGGCCAAACTGCGCAACAGCAAAGGCGTCCTGCTGCGCTGTGCCAGAAACGAATCGACTGGCGACGGAGCTTCCTTGTACCGGGCGGCGGAGCGGCTGGGTGAGCTGGCGAAGAACCTCAACGCAGCGGAATCCATCGATGCCATGCGTGGGATCGAGGGCGCAGCTGCGACCATCTACTTTTCCTGTTTTGACCAGATGCTGGGCGCGTCCTGCCCGTTCCGTTTTGAGAGCCGGAGTCGCCGACCGCCGAAAAACGAGGTCAATGCGGTCCTGTCTTTCGTTTACACGCTTTTGTGCCGGGAGGTGCAGTCTGCGCTGGAGACGGTAGGCCTGGACCCGGCGGTCGGTTACCTGCACACGCTGCGTCCGGGGCGTTCCTCCTTCGCCCTGGATGTTATGGAGGAACTTCGTGTCCCCCTGTGTGACCGTTTCGTTTTGACGCTGTTTCACCGCAGGCAGTTATCCGCCGAGCATTTTGAAAAGGACGAGGAAGCGGCCTTTCTTAACGAGAAGGGGCGGAAAATCGTCCTTTCTGAATGGCAAAAGCGAAAGGGGGAGCCAATCCTGCATCCGTTTTTGAACGAAAAAGTCCCGATTGGATTGATCCCTTATGCGCAAGCCATGCTGTTCGCGCGGGTGCTGCGCGGCGATTTGGATTGTTACCCGCCATTCGTATGGAGGTAGACTATGCTGGTACTTGTCACCTATGATGTCAACACCGAACAGCGCCAGGGTCAGAAGCGGTTGCGAAAGGTCGCCAAATTGTGTGAACGCTATGGCATAAGGGTCCAGAACTCGGTGTTCGAGGTGCTTGTGGATGCCGCTCAGCTGGAGACTTTGAAAGCAGGCCTTTCGTCGGTCATCGACCATAAGCAAGACTCGGTTCGTTTTTACCGCCTTGGCAATCACTATCAGCCTCGGATTGATACGATGGGACGGGTCGGCCCGGTGCAGACCGGGGAGCCGCTGTTGCTATGACCTTCTTATGCGCCGGGGTGACCCGTACAGAATTTCCTGGCAGGTCGGCGCAGGAAAAGCCTTTCCGCTTTTGAACTTTTGGCAATGACGTGTATAAATTTGCTCTTGCCTTTTTTGGAAACCGGCAGTTTTCGTGCTATACAGCCGCGTTCTCTTGTTGTTTTGAACAAGAAAAAGCAATTCTTTTGTGCAAATTTGCCGTCGCCCCCCACGCGGGGGCGTGAATTGAAATAATAGGCACAATGCACAAAATAACAGGCAAAACGTCGCCCCCCACGCGGGGGCGTGAATTGAAATCGGTGCCGTGTCCAGTCCGTACGACCTTCCCACGTCGCCCCCCACGCGGGGGCGTGAATTGAAATTTGTCAATCGGACGATAGATTGCCAGCATCCCAGCAGTCGCCCCCCACGCGGGGGGCGTGAATTGAAATCATGTGCACGGCCCAGAAGGCCGGGACGCGCTCAGTCGCCCCCCCACGCGGGGGCGTGAATTGAAATGATGGAGGATATGTGTACAACCGCTGCCATCTAGTCGCCCCCTGCAGGGGAACGCGAAATGTTTCTAGTAAAAAGTAACCATATTGGTTGCGGCTTGACCACCATCTGACCACTCCTTCTTTCCAGCCGGTTCCGGCAATCGCTTTTCACGCTTCAATATTCTTTTGTACACTCCCCCAGCGCCGGATCTGTGCAGGGCACGGTATCCGGCGCTGGGGGGAGTGGGGCGTGATCAGGTCCGCCAACCAAAAAACGCAGCACCCGTCGGGGTGCTGCGTTGGTTTTTACGGCCGGGCGGTGGTGACGGCGTCGAAGGTGCCGTCCAGGGTGTTGTCCAGACCGAAGACGACATGGCTGAGGGTATAGCGCCCGTCGTCGAGGAAAATCTCGATGAGGTTTTCCTCCACAAAGACATCGAGGGCGCAGCTGTCCCGGCCGACGGGCGGGGTGCTGGCGGTCAGGCGGCTGTCCGGCTGGTTGTCGAAAACGGCGCTGCGGTCGGTGCAGAGCCGGCCGTTCTCCATCCGGATGCGGTAGCCGCCGACATTCCAGGACTGCCCGTTGTGAATCCTGCCCTGCAGCCGCACCGGCCGATGGTCGGCCAGCGGCGACAGGCCGGCAGCCGGCTCGGTAAAGCGGGCGGCCACGTTGGGATGCACCGGGAAGCAGAGCTGCCCGTCCCGCCAGACCACAAGCCGGGGCAGGCTCATCATGCCGCGCCAGGGCGCGCGCCCGTCGGGGGAGTGCTCAATCGGGCAGGGCATCCGCATCCAGCCGATGAGCACCCGGCGGCCCGCCGCATCGGGCGTCGTCTGGGGGGCATAGAGGTCCAGCCCCCAGTCCACCATGGCGGGGGTGCCCCGCAGCGCAAAGCGGCAGGTCCCTTCCTCAAAATCCACCGGCGTCCAGGTGGACTGGTCGGGGTAGTGCAGCCCGTCCGCCGTGATGCCCATCGGGGAGCCGAGCAGAAGCCAGCGGCCGTCCAGGCAGAACAGATCGGGACATTCCAGCGTGGTGCCCAGGGCGGGGTCGGCGAACCGGTTGGCCAAAGTCCAGGTCAGGCCGTCCTCGCTGCGATAGAAGAGCAGCTGCCCCACGCCGTCCCGGGTGCTGCCGAGCACCATCCGGAAACTGCCGTCCGCCGCCCGCCAAACCCTGGGGTCGCGGGTGTTCTGGGGGTCGCCCTCCTCCGGCGAGGCGGGCACCGGCAGGATCTGACGCTTGGCGCTCAGGTTGTCGAACCGGACGCCGTCCGGCGAGATGACGAGGGCCTGGCTGGCCAGGAATTTGTTGTTCAGGGCCCGGTGAATGTTGTCGGGGTTTTCCTCCTCATAGCGGATCGCGGTGTAGTAGAGGCGGAGCGCGCCGTCCACCTCCACCGCGCTGCCGGAAAAGACGCCGTTGCGGTCATAGGCCTTGGAAGGGTAGAGCGCGATACCCCGGTGCTCCCAGTGGACCAGATCGTCGCTGACCGCATGGCCCCAGTGCATGGTGCCCCAGCGGGGCAGATACGGAAAGTGCTGGTAAAACAGATGGTACTGCCCCCGGTAATACACAAAGCCGTTGGGGTCGTTGATCCAGTTGCCCGGCGCTTTCAGATGCAAAAAATCGTGCAGCAAGGCGGGTCCCTCCTTTGGAATCCCGGAACGCCGCAGGCCCCGCGGCCGGCGGCCGCGGGGCACAGGGGTTCCGATCAGAATGTTACTTCCATCCCGTCATAGGCGGCCAGGATGCCCCGCTCGGCACCCCATCGGGTGAGCTCGTCGTGGGTCATCTCGCCGTTGTGGCTGAAGTGGTTGATGACCTTGACGGTGTGGTCATCCACGCAGCCGGCCGCGGTCAGGCGGTCGATCATCTGTTCCACATCGGGCAGGCCCATGTGGTAGCCGCCGATGGTCTTTTTGCCCATCGTGGCGTCCAGACTGATGAGGTCATAGTGCTCGGCGGTGAGCAGCGCCCAGGCCTCCGGGCTCAGGTTCAGGCCGGTGTCATGCCCGTAGAACAGCGTCTTGCCGTCCTTTTTGCAGATGTACACGAGGCACTCCTCGCGCTTGTCGTGGTCGGCGGGCACCGCGATGATCTGCCAGCCGTGACTTTCAAAGCGGTCGCCGCCGTGGGTCACATGGAAGTGCACGACATCCCCGATGGGATGGGGCTTGAACCGGTCCACCAGGATGTGGGCGTCAAAGGCGTCCTTGACGGCCTGGTTGCCGTAGACATCCAGCACGCCGGTGACCCCGTGGCCGAAATGCTCGTGCCGGTGGATCAGATCGGTGGGGAACCAGTGATCCATATGGCTGTGGGTCACCAGCAGTGTTTGAATCCGGGCCAGTTCGAGGTGATTCTGCAGGGCGTGGCAGTAGGTGTCGGGCGGGAAATCCAGCAGCAGCTCCCCGTCCACAATGGCCTGGGTGCGGGTGCGCAGGTTTTTGCCGCCTTCCGCCCGGGCCCGGGTGCAGATGGGGCAGGAGCAGAACAGCGCGGGCCAGCCTTCGGCGGCGGCCGTGCCCAGATAACGGATCTTCATGGGATGTCCTCTCCTTTTCTTACTTGGCGGCCGGGACTTCCAGCAGCGGCTGCAGGGCCTGGCAGGCGCCGGTGTGCACCGTCATCTCGCCGAAGTCGTCGGCGTTGGTCAGCAGGACCGCCACAATGTCGGGGTGTCCCGCGGCGGCAATCTTCTGGCGGTCAAAGGTCAGCAGCTTGTCGCCGGCGTGGACCTGCTGGCCCTGCTCGACAAAGCAGGCAAAGCCGTCGCCCTTCATATCGACGGTATCCACGCCCACATGGATCAGCAGCTCCATGCCGTCGGGGGAGGTGATGCCCACCGCATGGTGGGTGTCGGTGACCGAGGAGATCTCGCCGTCAAAGGGCGCCACAATGGTCTCGCCCTGCGGCCGGATGCCGGCGCCGCGGCCCAGCACACCGGTGGCAAAGGTCTCGTCGGGAATGTCCTCGGAGGCAACGGCCTCACCGGCCACCGGCGCATAGACGGTGCCGGGCTTGACGGTCAGGGCCGGCTGGGGCTCGGCAGCCTTGGGGGCCTCGGGGGCGGGGTCCTTGTAGCCGAACATCCAGGTCAGGGCAAACGCCACGCCGATCGAGATGGCCGCCATGATGATGTATTCCAGCGGATGCTGCAGGCAGAGCAGCAGGCCGAAGATGCCGGTCACGCCGGTGCCGCTGGCGCCCAGATGGACCAGCGAGGCATACATGGCGCCGACGGCACCGCCCACGGCGCCGCAGACAAAGGGCTTGAAGAAACGCAGGTTGACGCCGAAGATGGCGGGCTCGGTGATGCCCATGAAGCAGGAGAAGGCGGAGGGCAGGGCCACAGCCTTGGTCTTGCCGTTTTTGCTCTTGAGGGCCACGGCCAGCGTGGCGGCGCCCTGGGCCATGTTGGCGGCGGAGGCCAGCGGCAGCCAGTAGGTCACGCCGTACATCGAGAGCTGGCCCATGTCAATGACGGTGTACATATGATGGATGCCGGCCACGACGGTCGTGGAGTACAGACCGCCCATGATGAAGCTGCCGATGCCGAAGGGCAGGGTGAGCAGGGTCTGGATGCCGCCGATGATGCCGTTCTCGATGGTGACGAAGATGGGTCCGATGATCGAGAAGGTCAGGTAGCCGGTGACAAAGACGCTGACCAGCGGGGTCACAAAGAGGTCAAACATGGCGGGCACGATCTTGTGCAGCCGTTTTTCCAGGAAGCACATGACCCACACCGCGATGATGACCGGGATGACGTGGCCCTGGTAGCCGACCAGATCCACCGAGTACAGGCCGAACCAGACACTCTGGGTCTGCTTGACGCCCTCGGTCGCGACGGTCCAGGCGTTCTGCAGGTTGGGGTGAATCATCATCATGCCGATGACGGCGCCCAGATACGGGTTGCCGCCGAAGGCCTTGGCCGCACTGTAGGCAATCAGGATGGGCAGGAAGGTGTACGCCGTGTTGGAGAAGAGGTTGGCGAACACATAGATGGAGCCCGAGGTGTCGATGTTCAGGAAGTTGTTGTTGACCATGAAGTTCAGCGCTTCCATGATGCCCATCAGGAAGCCGCTGGCCACGATGGCCGGAATGATGGGCACAAAGATGTCGCCCAGCGTCTTGATGGCCCGCTTGAAGGGATTCTGGCGCGCGGCGGCCGCGGCCTTGACCTCCTCCTTGGTGGCGGCGTTCAGGCCCGAGATGGCGATGAACTCGTCATAGACCTTGTTCACGACGCCGGTGCCCAGAATGATCTGGAGCTGGCCCGAGGCGCTGAACACGCCCTTGACGCCCTCGATGTCCTCCACCGCCTTGGCGTCGCACTTGGCATTGTCCACCAGGACCAGCCGCAGCCGGGTGGCGCAGTGCGCAGCCGAGACAATGTTTTCCTTTCGCCCGACCTTGTCGTAGATCTCCTGGGCTACTTTTTTGTAATCCATTACATTCCATCCTTTCCAAAACGTGTTGATTCAGTCCCCCGCCCGGGGGATCGGATACCGGAATTGAGAAGGCCGGGGGTTGTGAATTCGTATTCACAGCCGGGCAAAAAAACCTGCCCGCCGTCTGGAGGCGGCAGGGGTCAGGTGCTTTCGCGCAGAATCAGTTCTGCCGAAAAGGGGCGCAGCATGGGGGGCCGCTCCCCGGGATGTTCGATGCGGTCCAGCAGCCAGGTCACGGCCTCGCGGGCCATCCGGGCGGTGGGCTGGCGGACGGTGCTCAGCCGCGGGTTGAGGAACCGTCCCATAAAGGTATCGTCAAAGCCGATGACGCCCACCTGTGCGGGCACCGCGACGTTGAGCTCCCGCAGGATGTCCAGCGCCTGCAGGGCGTAGATGTCATTGCCGGCAAAGACGGCGGCCCGGCCGTCCTGCTCCGCCAGCCACTGGGCAAGGTCCCGGCGGAACCCGTCGTGGTCGACCAGAACCCGGTTGGTGACGGCGCTGCCGAGGCCGTGCTCGGTCAGCCAGCGGCGGAAGCCGACGTATTTGCCGTCATAGTCCTTGCCGATGAAGAGGAACCGGCGGTACCCCTGCTCCGCCAGGCAGGCCGCCACCTGGGCGCCGGCGGTCGGGTGGTCCACATAGAAGGAATCCAGCCCTTCGGCCCGGCGGGTGATGGTCACCACCGGGACATCCAGCCGCTGCACATAGCGGTACCACTGCGGGCTGGTCTCCCGGATGGGAACGGCCAGCACCCCATCCACCCGATAGCGCCGCACCACATCCAGGTATTCCTCTTCGTTGGCGGGATTGTAGTCGCTGTTGAACAGGATGATGCTGTACCCGCGCTCCCGGGCGCAGATCTCGATCTGTTTGGTCAGGTCGGCGAAAAACCCGTTGGAAATATCCGTCACCAGCACACCCAGCAGATGGGTGGGGCTGCCCTTGAGCCCTTTGGCCAGGGCGTTGAGCTGGTAATCGTGTTCCCGGGCACAGGCCAGCACCCGCTCGCGGATCTCGGGGGAGACTTTGGGGTTGCCGTTGAGCACCCGGGAAACCGTCGGCTGGGACACATGGGTCAGCCGCGCGATCTCGGCCATGGTGATCATAGGAAATCCTCCGTGAATTCGTATTCTTGCGCTTCCATAGCTATTCTACAATACCTGGCGGGGCAATTCCATTCGTGGAACACACAAATTTCAAGCCCGGATTTTGTGCAGTGTTTCGCAGACGCAGACGGCCCCGCACCGCGCAGGCGGTACGGGGCCGAAAAAGATCAGGACAGCACAAAGTGCATGGGGCGCAGCGTCTGCACGGCGGCATCGGCGCCCTGCACCGAGAGGGAGATCCGCGGGTCCGCCGGATAAAACCGGGTCGAGAACACCGTGGCGCCGCCGTCGGCGTAAAACTCCAGCGAGGAACGGTCCGCCACCAGGTCGAGGGTCAGCGGCCCGCCGCAGCGCGCCCGGCGGATCGTGCGGCCGCCGCCCAGCGCCTCGTCGCGGAAGCGCAGGGCCAGCAGGCCGCCGCTTCGCTCAAACTGCACGCCATCGGCCAGGGTCAGCGCAAAGTCGCCCGGGGCGGTCATCCGCAGCCGGAAGGGCAGCGGCAGCGTGTGGGTGCTGCCCGCCGGCAGGTCGAGCGGTGCGCCCTCGGCCAGCGCGTCCAGCTCCCGGGCGGGGCGCTGGCACAGCCCGCCGGGGCCGGCCGTGAGTTCCCGGGGCAGGGTCAGGCAGTGCTGCCAGCCCAAGGCGGCGGTGGGGTTGCGGTAGTCGGCGTCGGGCATGCCCATCCAGCCGATCAGCAGCGTCCGGCCGTCCGGCGTCCGCAGCGTCTGGGGCGCATAGAAATCAAACCCCTTGTCCCACTCGGCAAAGGCGGTCAGGGTGCCGGTCTCCCAATCGCCGTCCAGCCCAAAATAGCCGCTCTGGTAGCGGTTCTGGTTCTCGGTCTCGCCGTGGGGCAGCCCCTGGGGACAGACGCTCAGCCACCGGCGGCCGTCCAGCCGGAACCCGTCGGGACACTCCCACATGTAGCCGAAGGCGGGCCGGGGCTCCAGCACCCGGGCCAGCGTCCAGGCAAGGCCGTCGCGGCTGCGGTAGAGCAGCGCCCGCCCGGCATCCTGCAGGCTGCGGGCGCCGAGCAGCAGGTACCAGGCCTGCGCTTCCCGCCAGACCTTGGGGTCCCGCACATGCAGCGAGCAGTCGGCGGGGTAGTCGGCGTTGGCCATCAGCCGCCGCTTGGGCCCCGTCCGGATGCCGTCGGGGGTCTCTGCGAGCAGGGTGTTGGAATCCCGGCCGGTGTGGGTGTAGTCGTGGGGGCCGGGGTGCTTGACGTTGCCGGTATAGTAGAGCCGCAGCACATCGCCGCAGGGCACCGCACAGCCCGAGTAGGCGCCGCTGCAGTCCCACGGCGTGTCGGGCAGAAGGGTGGAACCCGTAAAGGTCCAGTGCAGCAGGTCGGGACTCTGCCAGTGCCCCCAGCCCTTGGGGGTGCGGCCGTCCGTGCTGTCGGGCGCGTACTGGAAAAAGACATGGTACAGCCCATGAAAAAAGCAGAGCCCGTTGGGGTCGTTGAGCCAGCCCTGCGGCGGTTCCAGATGAAGCACTTGACGCCAGTCTGCCATGGAGACCTCCTTGGTGATCCGCAGCGCGGGGCAAAAACGCCCGGCTGCCGGAAATTTCTTTTCAGTATAGCAAAAGCGGCGGCCGGATGCAAGGACCGGCGGCCCGGCATACAAAAAGCCCCCTTCCCGGGGGAAGGGGGCAGCGGTCAGCCCAGCGTGTGCCAGGTCAGATCGAAGGTCGCGGGGCCCTCGCTGTGCAGCGAGATGCCGTCCGCCTCGGCGGGGGTGTCCAGCAGGGCCGTCAGCACCCGCTCGCCGTCGTTGATGAACAGTTCGAGGCAATCCCCGTCCAGGATCAGCCGCAGCGTCAGCCGGCCGTTGCGCGGCGCGGCCTTGACCCGGCGCAGGTGGGGGATGTCCCGGCGGCTGCCGCAGCCGCTGCGGTCAAAGAGCAGCTCCCCGTAAAGGGGGCTCCATTCGATCCGGGTGCAGAACCGCTCGTTCTGCGCGGCGCAGAGGGTGAGCCGGCGGCAGTCCGGGCTGGCCGCGGCGTCCACCGTCACGGTCAGGTCAAGGCGCCGTCCGGCCAGGCCGTCGTACCCGGCGTCGCCGTCCAGCGTTTCCCGGCGGCGGCAGGTGTTCTGCCACAGCATCCCGAGTTCCCGCACGGGGCGCTGGCAGAGCCGGCCCTCCCGCACAAAGAGCTCCCGGGGCATCGTCATCCGGCCGAACCACCGGTGACGGCGCGGCGCCTCGTTGACGGTCGCCCAGTTCTCCATCCAGGCCACCATCACCCGGCGCCCGTCCGGCGTCAGCAGCGTCTGGGGGGCATAGAAGTCGGTGCCGTAGTCCACCGGCTGGACCGCCTCCCGCGTGAAGCGGGCCTGCGCCTTGTCGTAGCTTCCCAGCAGCGCCACCGTGCCGAACCCCGGGTGGAATTCCCCGTCGGGGCTGGCCTGCATCTCCTGCGGGCTGACCAGCAGCACCTGCCGGCCGTCCAGCGCGAAGAAATCGGGACATTCCCACATCCGGCCGTATTCGCGGCGGCAGGCGTCCAGCGTCGTGCGGTAGGTCCAGCGGCGGGCATCGGGACTCTCATAGAGCAGGATGCGTCCCTGGTCGTCGGCGTCCCGGGTGGAAACCACGCAGAGATACCGGCCGTCCTCGTACCAGATTTTCGGGTCCCGGAAATCCGCGGCACTGCCGCCCTCGGGCAGCAGCGACTGCCCGATGACCGGGTTGGCGGCATCCTTCACAAAGTCGGTGCCGTCGCCCGCGGCCAGGCATTGCAGCTGCAGCACGCCGCCCTGGCCGTCGTCCTGCACGCCGGTGTAGAGCAGCAGCAGGCGGCCGTCGGGGGCCGGCACCGCCGTGCCGGAAAAGCAGCCTTTGGCGTCGGCGGGCGTGTCGGGGGCCAGCGCACAGGGGCGGTAGTCCCAGTGCAGGAAATCGGTGGTCACGGCGTGGCCCCAGTGCATCGGACCCCAGACCGTGTCGTAGGGGTGATACTGGTAAAACAGATGGTAGGCGCCCTGATAGCAGCAAAAGCCGTTGGGGTCGTTCATCCAGCCCGTCCGGGGCGTCAGGTGAAACAAAGGACGGTCATCGGCGGGAATGGCATTGCCTTCCCGGGCCTCGTAGATGCGGGCTTCCTCCAGTTTGGTCGGCATCGGGGAAGAACCTCTCTTTCGGATCAGATGTAGGGATCAGGCGGCGTTTTCGGGGGTGGCGGTCTGCGCCTCGCCGGCCGTCTGCACATAGCGGTCATAGGCGGCCTGGTAGGTGTCCAGCAGCTCCTGCATACCGTAGCTGTTCAGGTTTTCCTTGTAGGCGTTCCAGGTCTCGTCGGTGATGCCGCCGTCGCGCAGCCAGGTGGCTTCCTGCTCGGCGACAAAGTTCTCAAAGTCAACGCGCCACTTGTCGATGGTGTCCAGCTCGTCCTCGGTGTAGACGCAGTCGATCGGGTAGCAGGTGGTATCCTTCACAAAGGGCATCCAGTAGTCGTACAGGTCGGACAGACGCTCGATGGCGCGGGGCTCCATCTCAAAGGTGGTGGCGTAGTAGTCCGACAGGATCAGCTTGGGTCCGTACACTTCGTACTCGCTCTTGACTTCGCCGGCGCTCTTGCCGAACTTCTGCTGGGCTTCCTCGTCCGAGATGCTCTGCCACAGGCCGTTCTCGTCCTGCTCGGTGAAGTAGGTGCCGATGGGGCCGTACTGCAGCTGCATGACGTTCTCGGGGTCATACCACTGGTCATAGAACTTCAGCAGGTTGATCGGGCTTTCGCAGGCGGAGGTGATGCTCAGGTTGCCCGAGTTGATGCCGCCGCCGTCGCGGACCGTCACGTTGTAGGTGCCGTCGGGGCCGGCCAGGACCGGCAGGAAGACATAGTCGTCGGCGTAGTCGCCCATGAGCTCCTCGATGTACCACCAGGTGGCGACACCGACCTCACCCTGGGAGCACTTGGCCATGTACTGGGTGTCGGTCTGGCTGAAGGCTTCCTGGTCGATCAGGCCCTCGGCGAACCAGTTGTGGAAGTATTCCAGCGCGGCGCGGTAGTTGTCGTCATCGCTGACAAAGTTCACGGTGCCGTCCGGCTGCAGCAGCAGGTCGGCGCAGATGTCGTTGGTCCAGTTCGTGAAGCCGAAGCCCGCATAGAAGATGTTCTGGCCCCAGCACCACTGGTCGATGCCGAAGCTCATCGGAATCGTCGAGCCGGGATCGTTGCCGTAGTAGGTGGCGCTCATGTCGTTGTCCTTGAAGGCCTTGAGCACGTCGTGGAGTTCATCCAGCGTGGTGGGGACCTGCAGGCCCAGCGCATCCAGCCATGCCTTGTTGATCATCGAATACTGCGGGATCGTGTAGATGTTGTAGTCCTCGTCCTTGCCGATGCCGGCGGTGCCCATCTGTTCGCCGGCCGGCAGGCCGTAGATGCAGCCGTCGTCCATCGTGATGGCGGCGCGGATGTCGGGGTGCTCCTCGAGGATCTTGGTCAGGTTGGGCATGTACTCCTCGGTGATGTAGGGCGTCAGGTCAATGAAGGTGCCGTCCTCGCCGTAGTTGGTCAGGTCGTAGTTGGAGAAGCCGACGGCGTTGAAGGCGTCGGGCAGGTCGTTGCCGGCGATGCGGATGTTGACCTGCTCGGTCAGCGAGTCGCTCATCGTGTCCCAGGTGATCGAGATGCCGGCATTGTCGGCCATCGTGTTGAGCACCTCGTTGGAATCGTAGCCGCCCGACAGCGCCGAGATGCCGCTGATGATGTTGAACGAGGTCTGGTCGGTGTTGGTGTTGACGGTTCCGGGCTCGACGGTGTTGGTCTTGCCGCCGCCGCAGCCGGCCAGGCCGGCGGTGATGCCCAGCAGCGCCGCAATGGCGCCGATGCGTTTGGTGGATGTTTTCATGACGTTTTCTCCTTTGTTATGTGGTGGGAACGGTTCCCTCAAACGACTTGCGGATCAGCCCTTGACGGCGCCCGCCATAAAGCCCTGCTCGAAGTATTTCTGCACGAAGGGATAGACGATCAGCATGGGGGCGGCGGCCACGATGATGGAGGCGAACTTGATCATCTCGGTCAGCTTGTTCAGCTCGGCGTACCCGCCCGAGATCATGCTGGCCTGGCTGGCCGAGGTCTCGCTGGCGATCAGGATGTTGCGCAGCACCAGCGGCAGCGGGGCGCGGCCCTCGCCGGTCATGTAGATCAGGGCGGTGAACCAGTCGTTCCAGTAGGCCACCATGCTGAACACGACCATGACCGCCATGATCGGCTTGGAGAGCGGAATGATGATGTTCCAGAAAATCCGCAGCTTGGACGCGCCGTCGATGGCGGCGGCCTCCTTGAGTTCCTTGGGGATGCTGGTCTCAAAGAAGTTGCGGGCGATGATCATGTTGGACACCGCCACGCCGCCGGGCAGGAACATCGCCCAGATCGTGTTGATGAGGCCGGTGTCGCGGACAATCAGGTAGGTGGGGATCAGACCGCCGCCGAAATACATCGTGATGACGAAAAAGATGTTGAAGAATTTCCGGCCCGGCAGATCGGGGTTGGACAGCGGATAGGCCGTGATGTAGATCATGACCACCGAGAAGACGGTGCCGACGACGGTGTATTTGATGCTGTTCCAGTAGCCCAGCAGGATGCTGTCATCCGAGAACACCGCCGCGTAGCCCTTGAGGGTGAACTGGCTGGGCAGCCAGAAGGTCTTGCCGGCGTAGACGTCATACGGGTCGGACACCGAGGCGACCAGGATATAGTACAGCGGATAGGCGACGACCAGCAGGATGGCCACCGACAGCACCACCAGCACCACATCGCTGGCGCGGTCGGACAGGCCGCCCGGACGCTTGCCCAGAGTTTTGGAATTGGCAGACATGGGGACCCCTCCTTCAGACAAACTGCACGTCGCTGGCCTTTTTGGCGATGCGGCTGACAATGATCAACAACACGATGTTGACGGCGGTATTGAACAGGCCGATGGCGGTGGAGTAACTGTATTCGGCGTGTTGGATACCTTGTTCGTACACATAGACGGCGATGATGTCGCTGGTGGCCTTGTTCAGGTCGGTCTGCAGCAGGAAGACCTTTTCAAAGCCGATGTTCATGAGGTTGGACGCGCTCAGGATCAGCTGCAATACGGCCATCGGCACCAGCGCGGGCAGGTCGATGTGCAGGATGCGCTGGAACACCGACGCGCCGTCCACCTTGGCGGCCTCATACAGCGCGGTGTCCACGCTGGAAAGCGTCGCCAGATAGATGATGGTGCCCCACCCGGCTTCCTGCCAGATGCCGCTGGCCACATAGATCGTGCGGAACATCGTGCTCTGGTTCAGGAAGTCGATGCTGGTCCCGAAGATCAGGTTGATCAGGCCGCCCGACGGGCTCAGGAAGATGCGGAGCATGCCGCAGATGATCATCGTCGAGATGAAGTGCGGCGCGTAGAGCACCGTCTGGACGACCCGCTTGAGCCGGTGAAACCGCAGCTGGTTGAGCGCCAGCGCCAGGATGATCGGCACCGGGAAGCTCCACAGCAGGCTGTACAGGCTCAGCAGAACGGTGTTCTTGATCATCCGCCAGCAGTTCGGGGAGGAGAAGAACTCCTCAAACCATTGCATGCCCACCCACTCGCTGCCGGTGATGCCGCGGCTTGCCTTGAAGTCGCGGAAGGCAATCTGGATGCCGTACATGGGCCCGTACTTGTAGACGATCGTGATGATGACCGGGATGAGCAGCAGCAGATAGAGCTGCCAGTTCTCCCGCATACGCCGCCACAGCTTTTTCCCGCGCGGCTGCCTGCCCTGGACGGCGACGGTGGCCGTGGCGCTGTTGGATGCGGCACGCTGTTTGTTCATGACGGATTCCTCCTTCTTGTTGAACCGATTCATGAATCGTTTCATGTATCCTGTGAAATCAAAATACCACGCCTACCCCCAAAAGTCAATGCGTTTTGGCGGAAAAAACTGCGTATTCTTATGATTTTGGCGTTTTGTACAATCCGCGGCAGCGCCGCTTGTGGAGATTGACCGGGGAGGACGCCGCGTGAAATCCACGATAATTTCATGAAACTATCTTTACAAATCACATGAAACGATGTATAATGAATCACAGAAAAACCAGAAGCTGTGAGGTGAATTCTTATGAAAGGAGAAAAACAGGCCGCGACGATGAGCGATGTGGCCCGCGAGGCCGGCGTCGCGCTGGGCACGGTATCCAAGGTCATCAACGGGCTGCCGGTCGGCGAGAGCTACCGCCTGCGGGTCGAGGCCGCGGTCCGCAAACTCAACTACCAGGTCAACCCCAGCGCCAAGGCGCTCAAGAGCAACCGCACCCGCACGATTGCGCTGATCATTCCCAACACCATCACGCCGTTCTTTGCGCTGCTGACCCACTACGTCAATATGGCGCTCGAGAAGCGCGGCTATAAAATGATGCTCTGCTTTACCGAGTATGACCGCGACCGTGAGCAGGAGTTCATCAGCATGGTCGTGCACAACCGGGTGGACGGCATCATCGCGCTGACCTACAATCCCAAGCTCAGCATCCCGGCGGGCATCCCCTTTGTGACGATTGACCGGTTTTTCAATGTATCGGTGCCCTGCGTCGCGTCGGACAACTTCGGCGGCGGGCAGATGGCCGCCCGGAAACTCGCCGAGCTGGGCTGCCGGCATGTGGCCTGCCTGCGCACCGGGTCCTCGCTGACCAACGAGCCGAGCAAGCGCAAGGACGGGTTTGTCAGCGGCTGCATGGAGGCCGGGCTGCCCTTTGAGATGTGCAACCTTCCCGACGGGTCGCCGCTGTCCGCCTTCGAGGTGTTCCTCCACCACAACCTGCTCGAGACCGACCAGCCGCTGGACGGGCTGTTCTGCGGCACCGACCAGATGGCCTGGCAGGCCATCAAGATGGTGCGGGCGATGGGACTCCGCGTGCCGGAGGATGTGCAGGTCATCGGCTTTGACGGGGTGCGGATGTTCGGCGATCAGGATTACATCTGTTCCACCATCGTCCAGCCGGTGCCCGACCTGGCCGAAATGGCGGTCAGCATGGTGCTGTCCAAGGACTTCACCGGCCTGCCGCCGCTCGTCTGCCTGCCGGTGCGGTACCAGCCCGGCGGCACCACGCGGGACAGCCAGCCCGACGTATCATAAAAAGGAGAGGACCGGAACATGAATCTCTTTCGTCCCTATCAGATGGGGGAGCCGCAGCGCGACGCGCGCGGCCGGCTCATCGGCATCGACCGCTACCAGGACGTGCTGGGCCGCAGCTGGAAGCGGTTCTTCCTCACCGGCCTGGTCACTCTGCTGGGCTGTCTGCCGCTGGCGCTCGGGGTGGGGTATGCCATCCTCAGCAGCAGCGTGCTGGTGCTGCTGCCCGCCGGCCTGATCGGCGGCGCCATCGCGGGGCCGTTCCTGGCCTGCCTGTATGACACCATCCTGCGCGCCATGCGGGATGCCCCCGGCAGCTGGGCGCACAACTACAGGCGCAGCCTGACCCAGAACGCCCGGGCCGCCCTGCTGCCCGGCGCCCTGACCGGGCTGTTCCTCGGCGCGGCGGCCTTTGCGGGGATGCTGCTCTTCTTCTGGAGCACCGTCCGCCCCACCGCCGTGACCGTCCTGGTCTATCTGTTCAGCTGGCTGGTCTTTCTCGTGCTGTCCACGCTGTACTGGCCGCAGCTCGTCCTGTTCGACCAGCGCCCCGTCGTGCGGCTGCGCAATGCGCTGCTCTTCACCGTCCGGTATTTCTGGCCCACGGTGGGCGCGGCGCTGCTCCAGCTGGTCTGGTGGGCCTTCTTTGCCCTGTTTGCCCCCTGGACGCTGCTGCTGATGCCCTTTGTGGGGGTCTGGTTTGACCTGTTTGTGGCGCTGTTCCTGCTGTACGACCGCCTCGACGAGGCGTTTGCGATCGAAGAAAGCATTGCGCGGGCCTTCCCCGAACAGGCCCGCCCCGACGAACGATAAGGAGGATCTCATGAAAGACGTTGTCGCATTGGGCGAACTGCTCATTGATTTTGCGCCGGTCTC
>NZ_JAXJZK010000055.1:0-5304 GCF_036306485.1 Gemmiger sp.
GAGGTCTGCCCTCTGGTCAAGCTGAAGCTCCCCGACGACAACGCAACGGACGCCTCCTACCCATACAAGCTGGTAAACCCGGCCGCGTTCTCGCTTTTCGTACCATCGAAGGACAGGACGCCCCCGAACATCGCCGCGCCGATCCCGTCGGTCTGCGTGCAGATCGTTCAGGGCGACGACGACCTGCTCCAGAGTGCCCGAGACATCAAGATCCGGCTCTGCTTCTCAGCGTGGGATCCCGGCTACCACGGGCCCGACATCTTCAAGCCGAAGGGCGACGGCAGCGGCACCTACATCCAGCAATACAACGAGGCGGCGGCCTCCTACTTCGTGAAGAACGGAGAGGGCTGGCGTGACGCATGGAATTTTGTGGACACAGCCCTCCGGCTGATTGAAAATGCCGAGTACCTCGGCGACCTCCGCGTCATCAAGGAGAAGGGCATCACCTTCGGCCCCGTCGCGGAGCAAGACGCCGTCCCCGACTTCTACCCGTACTGGTTTGCATGGGCTGAGTTCTCCGTCGAGGAGACCATGACCCGCAACCCGAAAAGCTACCAACACCTGCTTTAAGGGCAGCCACTCGGCTGCTCTAATTTCATGCAAAGGAGGATAAGCAGATGGCAAACGAATACCTCTACGGCGCCTACGGCCACATCGGCGAGACCGTGGCACAGAGCGCCGTGCAGGCGGGCACCACGCCGGTCTATATCGGCACGGCGCCCGTCAACCTCGTGCGCGGCTTCGGCAAGGCCGGCATCATCAACGCGCCGATCAAGATCACCAGTCTGGTCGACGCGCAGAAGAAGATCGGCTACTCGTCCGACTGGGGCACCTTTACCCTGTGCGAGGCCGTGTACGCGCATTTCAACAACACCCTCGGGAACATCGGCCCGATCTACGTCATCAATGTGCTCGACCCCTCCGCGGGCAAGCACCGCAAGAAGGCGGCCACCACCAAGGCCCTCACCTTCACCGGCGGCCGCGCCGAGTTCGCCAGCGACAAGATCATCCTCGACACCCTGACCATCGCAAAGAATGACAGCGGCAACTACGTCGAGGGCACCGACTACGCTGTGGACTATAACTTCACCAAGGGCACGGTCATCATCACCAGCCTGAAGGACGATGCACAGCTCGCCGGCAGCCTGACGGCCAGCTTCAGTGAGGTGGACGACTCTGAGATCGCAGACAGCGACATCATCGGCGGCGTCACCTCCTCCGGCGAGTACAGCGGCCTGAGCGCGATCGCGCTGCTCTATCCCGAGCAGTTCGCGGTCTGCAATCTGATCGCGGCCCCCGGCTGGAGTCACAGCCCTGCCGTCTACAACGCCATGCTGACGACCTGCAAGAAGATCAACGGCCACTGGGACGCCTTCGTCGTGGCCGACCTGCCCCTCGTGGACAGCACCGCGCAGGCGGTCGACACGATCACCAAGGCGATCGCATGGAAGAAGGCCAACGCCTTCACCGACGAGCGTTCTAAGGTCTACTGGCCGCAGGCTGTGGACAACCTCGGCAACGTGTTCCACCTGAGCACGCTGGCCGTGGTCGAGCTCATGCGCGCCGACTTCAGCCACAACAGCGTCCCGATGGAGACCTGCGGCAACAAGGCGATCCCCGTCATCAAGCAGTATTTCGGCGCCAACGCGAAAAACCGCGGCTTCGACCAGCAGAGCGGCAAGGAGCTGACGCAGAACGGCATCAGCACCGCCGTGGCATGGGGCGGCGAATGGGTACTGTGGGGCGACCATACGGCTGCCTACACCTACGGCGCAGACGTGGATCCTCGCGCGATCTTCGACGTCTCCATGCGGATGCTCATGCACATCACCAACGACTTCCAGCGCGAGTGGAGCCCGGAGATCGACGAGCCCATGACCCGCGCACTGAAGGATCGCATCATCAACCGCGAGCAGGAGAAGCTCGACGGCTATGTCAGCATGGGCGCGCTGCTCGGATCCCCTGTGATCCTGTTCCTTGAGAGCGAGAACAGCACCACCGACGTGATGAATGGCGACTTCCGCTGGGACATCGCCGTCACCCCGACCCCGCCCCTCAAGTCTGCGAGCGTCTACGTCGCCTACACCGACGCGGGCTTCTCCGTCTACTACGAAGGAGGTGACGAGTAATGGCAAACCTGTGGCTCGACCTGAAGGGCCCCATCCTCGCCGATACCGTCTATGTGGACGGCGTTCTCGCCGCCAAGGACGTGACCATCGCCCTGCCTCCCGTCAACCTTGTGACGGCTGACTTCAAGGCGATGGGAACCTACACGGCGCCGCTGCCCGGCCAGATCGAGGCGATGGAGGCATCCATCACCAAGATCGGCATTGACCTCGGCCTGCGCAGCCTCGTCAAGCTGACGAGCAAGACCATCGAGATCCGCTGGGCGCAGGACGTCAAGCTCTCCGACGGCTCTACCAAGACCGAAGGCTGCAAGGCGTTCCTCCGCTGCGTCTCCAAGGGCATCCCCGGCCTGAACGTGGATCCCGGCAACGCCAGCGAGAACGAGATCGCGCTGGCCGTCAGCCGCTACCAGCTTTTCGTCGCTGGCAACGAATACTGGCTGATCGACCAGCTCAACACCATCATGCGCGTCGGCGGCGTCGACTACGCCAAGGACATCCGCAGCGTCCTGTAACAAGAAGGGCGTCGCCTCCGGGGCGGCGCCCTCTATTTATCGAAAGGAGACACACATGGAAAAGCTGACACTTCAGAACCCCATCACCATCAACGGCAAAAAGGTCAAGACTCTGACCTATGACACCGACGCGATCACCGTGGGAATGTTTGCCGACGCTGAGGCCCGCAAGCTCCGCGCGACCTCCAACAAGGGCGGCGGCAGCGCCGGCGCCTGCGAGCTCGACTACTCCCTGCACGCCTATCTCGCCATGATGGCGATCGTCGCCGTCAACAGCGACATCGACGTCAGCGACCTCGAGCGCATCAGCGGCCCCGACATCATGGAGCTTATGAGGATCGGCCGAAATTTTACTACGGCGAGGTCGGCGGCACAATCCGAGGAAAGCGGCTCGGAGAGCTCGTCCGAGACTACTCTCGAGCCTTCCACACCTCAGTCGGCGAGCTCCGACGGGAACGCCTGACCGACTTCCTGATGGAATACTACGAGGCAGCCGAGGAGGCCAAGCGGCAACGCGACAAGGCCGCCTCAATGCCCCGGAATAACTTCAGGAAATACAGAAGGAGGTGACACTGATGGCAGGCAAAAACAAGATCATGCAGGCCGTCGTCAGCTTCGCCGGCACCATCGACCCCTCCCTCGGGAAGGCGATGGACAACGTCGCGGGACACCTCGACAAAGTAAACTGGAAGGCCGTTGCCGTCGGTGCTGCCGTGGGCGGCATCGCTGTGGCGACGGGCAAGGCGGTCGTCGAGGCCGGGAAGTATCTGGCAGAGCTGGGCGACGACTACAACAAAGCCATGAACCAGCTCTCCGCATCTACCGGCTCCACCGGCGACGAGCTGGACGCGCTGGGCGAGAGTGTAAAAAACATCTACGCGCAGAACCTCGGCGAGGACTTCAACGACGTGGCCGAAGGGCTGGCCGCTACGCAGAAAGCGAGCGATCTGGCCGGCGAAGCGCTGGAGCAGGCCACCGCGGCCGGCTTCGTGCTGCGTGACACCTTCGACTACGACATCAGTGAAAGCGCCAGAGCCGCCTCGGCTCTGATGAAAAACTTCAACATCAGCGCCGAAGAAGCCTACGGCCTAATCGCCACCGGCGCACAGAACGGCGCAGACAAAAACGGCGACCTGCTCGACACCCTGAACGAATACTCGGCGCAGTTTGCGGCCCTCGGCCTGAGCGCCGACCAGTTCATGGGCTCCCTCGTGGAAGGCGCTGACGCCGGCCTGTTCAGCATCGACAAAGTGGCCGACGCCGTCAAGGAGTTCAACATCAGAGCGAAAGACGGCAGCGACAGCAGCGCCGAAGCCTTCAAGGGCCTCGGCCTCAACTCCGACAAAATGTTCGCGGCCTTTGCAGCCGGCGGCGAGACCGCGCAGGCTGCATTTTTCGACACCGTCGAGGCTCTGAACAAGCTCGAGGATCCTCTCAAGCGCAACGAGATCGGCGTCGCACTGTTTGGCTCGCAGTTCGAGGATCTGGAGGCGGGCATCCTGCCCGTGCTCGGTGACATCGAGACCGCAGCCTATGACGGCGCCGCCGCGCTCCAGCAGATTAACGACGTCAAGTACAACGACATCGGCTCTGCCTTCGAGGCGGTCAAGAGGTCGGCCGAAGTGGCCCTACTGCCTATGGCGTCGATGATCGCCAACACGCTGACATCGTTGGCCCCAATCCTGACCGACACCTTCGAGGAAATCAGCCCGGTCATCACCGACACGCTCAACGCTTGTATGCCGTTTGTGCAGGACTTCCTCGTCGGCATGGGCGACACCCTGAAGAAGGTCATGCCGATGGTCACGGAGCTGGCTGCGGGCATCCTGCCACTACTGGCTCAGCTCGTGGGCTCGTTCCTGCCGCCTCTGCTCGACCTCGCACAGCAGCTACTCCCGCCGCTCATGCAGATCGTTCAGGCTATTCTACCGCCGATCGCCAGCATCCTTGCCACCGTGCTCCCGATGCTGACGCAGATCATCTCGACTGTGCTGCCTGTGCTGGCGAACCTGATCGCCGCGCTGCTGCCGGTCATCACCCCGCTGCTGGAGGTTGCCCTGCAAATCGTCAACAGCGTCATCATGCCGCTGCTGCCTCCGCTGATGCAACTGATCGAGGCCCTGCTGCCCCCGGTCGTGAGCCTGCTCAATGCGATCATGCCGCTCCTCTCGCCCCTGCTGGCTATTCTGGAGCCCATCGCAAGCGTGCTCGGTACGATCGTCGGCTGGGTATCGAAGATTGTCAGCTTCGGCTCCGGCGTCATCAGCAAGATCGCGGGCCTGTTTGGAGGTGGAGGCGGCGGCAGCGCCAACGTCTCCGGCTATGCGACCGGCGGCTTCACGAGTGGCCCGTCCATCGCGGGCGAGGATCCGCGCTATCCGACCGAGGCGGTCATCAGTTTCAACCCTGCGTACCGCTCGCAAAACCTGTCCTACTGGGCCGAGGCTGGCCGGATGCTGGGCGCATCCAGCGAGGCCGACTACGAGCCCATCAGCAGCGGATCGGGCACGGCTGTGGTCTATGACCTGAGCGGCCTGTCCTTCTCACCTCAGATCAAGGTCGAGGGCGACACCGACGAGGACACCCTGATCCGAAAGCTCCGCGACCTCGAGCCGGAGTTCATCGACTTCATCCTCGAGGCACTCAGCAGAAGGGAGGGCGGC
>NZ_JAXJZK010000056.1:0-12476 GCF_036306485.1 Gemmiger sp.
CAATTCGTATTCTACACCCTGGCCGCCGTCGCTGTAAACAACTTTGCCCAAGAAAAAGCTGCCAGCGGAGGTGCGTTTCCCTCAAATTGCCTTTTTTGCCATTTGTCAAGAGTAAATGCACAAAAAAGCAAAAATATTTTTATGAGGCCAGAATGAGGGCGATTTCTTCCCGGAAAAGCTGCTCGGAGCACAGATAACCGAACATTTTGCGGGGGTAGTTGTTCAGCCAGTCCTCGATCCGCTTGGTCTCCTCGTAGGGGATCGTGCTCAGGTCGGTGCCCTTCGGCAGGTGCCGACGTATGAGGCCGTTCTGGTTCTCATTGGATCCGCGCTCGCTCGGCCGGTAGGGGTGGCAGTAGTAGACCTCGGTGCGGGTGCCCTTGCCGCTGGCGCTTCGTTCGATCCCGGCGGCGTCGGCAAACTCGCAGCCATTGTCGCAGGTGATGGATCTGAATACCTTCGGGAACAGGTCGCCGTACTTGGCCTCGAGCCCGTCAATCGCAGCGACGACGCTGGCGGCCGTCTTGTCCGGCGACGGTATAATGAGCTCCCAGCGCGTTTTCCGCTCGGTCATCACGATGTAGGTGTTGCTGACGCCTTGGCAGCTCTCGACGCTGTCCATCTCCCAGTGACCGAAGGTGCTGCGGTCGTTGATGTGCTCAGGACGATCCTCGATACTCCGGCCGGCGGGCTTGCGAGGCATGGATCCGGCCGGGCGCTCTGGCTGGTGGCGCTTGCCGTGCTGCGGCAGCATGGAGACGGTCAGCTCGTCGCCGAAGATCTCGCCGCGGATATAGTTGTAGGCGGTACTCGCGCAGATGTGGGTCTTGAAGGGCCAGCCCTTGACCTCGGCCTCACCGATCGCAGCCTCCGGGCTGTACTTCTCGTCGCGGATCTTGGCGATCAGGTAGTCGGCCAGCTCGTAGTCGTTGCCGATCTTCAGCTCCGGCCCTTTGGCGCGGAGGTTGGCCTCATAGCGGGCCTGTGCGCCTTCGGGGTTGTATCTTGTCTCGGTGGTGTAGTCGCTGTTGAGGTGCTCATAGGTGCACCGCTTCAGCTCCCGGTAGATGGTCGTATGATGGACGCCGAGCTCCTTGGCGATGTCCGTCGGCTTCATTCCTGCGCGGATGAAGGCGTCGAGTTGGATGCGCTTGGTCGGCGTCAGATGGCTCCAGTGCTGTCCCATTGTGTTCCCCTCCGTGATAAAAGAAAAGGGGCGGCCCGCCGGCCGCCCCCTTCTGTGTGTCAGTGTTCCTCGTACTTTTTCAGGAGCTCGAGCGTCTCCTCGTCTGTGATGATGTCGGCCAGCCTGCACTCCAGCGCGTTGCAGATCTTCAGCAGCGTCGGCAGCTTCGCGCCGTTGATGTCCCGGGCGCCGCGCTCGTACTGCTGGAGCACCTGCACCTTGATCCCGGCCAGATCGGCGAGCTGAGACTGAGACAGGCCGGCAGCCTTGCGGAGCTTTTGCAGCCCCTCGCTTTTGTAGGTCACTTTGATCGAGATGTCCATGTTGTTCCTCCCGCTTGACTTTGCCGTGGTTTCGTGGTTATAATGAAAAGGAACGGCGGGCGGGATTTTTCCCGCCGTCCTTCGACCTTACTGCTTGGGCTTTTGGTTCGGCTTTATTGTGATCGTAATGGTGGCAACCTGTTCACACTTTAGAGCCTGTTCCAGCAGCTCGAGCAGTTTTTTCATCTGCTCAGCATCCACGGCTTTGCCTCCTTTCCGCGGTTTTGCTCTCCTTTCTTTCTGTACTCGGCTATCCCTTGCCTGTGATTATATTATAGAGCATTTGCTCTATAATGTCAAGCATAATTCGGCAGATTTTCAACATTTTCCCGCGCTTTTCCACAAAAAGCCGCACGGCGTCGCTGCCGTGCGGTTTTCTCATTCTTTCCCGAGCAGGTGGTTGATGGTGGTGCCGAGAGCGGTCGCCAGATAGTCCAGCTCGTAGTCAGCGACGACTCGGCTGCCGTTCTCGATCCTGCTGATGACCTTCTGCGTGACGTCCAGCCCGATGATCTGGAGCTTGTAGGCGAGCTGTTCCTGTGACAGGTTTGCCCGCAGCCGCTCCTCCCTGACTCTCTCCCCGGAGATGTTGCACCTGCCGTCTGGTTTGTATATTTTCGCAGCCCTCGCCTCCCTTTATGCTAAAGATGACTATGCAATATTGACTTTACCAGTTTTGGCATGGTAATATTATGCCAAAGATGACTAAACGCTAAAAAGCGCACATAGGAGGGAAAAGCATGGGTACAAGGTTTAGACGCAGCTTTAAGGTGGCCCCGGGTGTCCGGGTAAACCTGAACAAAAAGAGCGCGAGCATCAGCTTCGGCCCGAAGGGTCTGAAGCACACGGTCAGCACGACGGGGAAAAGCCACACGACCGTCGGGATCCCCGGGACGGGTCTGTCATATACGACGAGCTCCGGCGGGAAGTCCGGCGCACAGCAGGGCGCGGTCAGCATCCCCGCAGCGCAGCGGCCGACGTCGCCGAAAAGCAAGACGGTGGCGCTGCTGCTGTGCATCTTCCTCGGCTTCTTCGGTGTCCATCGGTTCTATGTCGGGAAAACCGGCACAGGCGTCATTTGGCTGCTGACGGCCGGGGCCTGCGGGATCGGCTGGTTGGTAGATATTTTCACCATCCTGCTCGGCGGTTTCTATGACTCCGAGGGCCGTGTGCTGCGGTTCCAGCCCACAGAGGCCGAGCTCGCCGCTGCCGGTGAAGCGCCGGATCCTGACGCCGAGGAGTAAAGCACTACATAACAGAAAAAGCCCGCCCGGGATCTCCGGGCGGGTTTCTGCTTTTCTATGCGGTTTTAGAGTTTCGTGACGTAGTCCAGAGAGATCCAGCCCGCGCCGCTCTTGAGCTTGCCCCACTTGGTCGCGCCGGGGCCTGCGGCTTCGGCGACGATGGTGTAGATGCCCTTGCCCTTGATCTGGCCGGCGACGCCGTAGTTGGTGCCGGGGCCCTTGCGGATGTTCAGCACGCCGGCCGTCGTCCGCACGCGGTAGCTCGTGGCCGTGCCGGTGCTGCCGGTCGAGATGTCCGCAGCGTTTACCCAGCCGTAAACGGTGGAGCCGCCGCCGCTGACCGCCTTCAGGTGGTACGGGTGCGCCTTGCCGACCGCGATGGCCGTGATGGTGGCCTTGCCGGGCTTGCAGGTCTTGGCGTCCTTGGCCGCTGCGCTGGTGTAGTGCTGCGTGCCCTTGAAGTTGACCACGTCGCCGACCTTCAGGCCGGTCTCGGCGTTGCCGGAGGTCTGGCCGCCGGTGCTGCCGCCTGCGTCCGTGATGCCGAGGCGCTTGTTTACCTCGGCCGCGATCTGGCCGTGGCGGTTGTAGAGGTAGTTGCCCGGGCAGCTCTTATTCGCGTAGTCCCTGTGCACGGTCATGTTGCAGCCGTTCAGGTGGTTCACGCGGTCGTTTTTGCTGGTCGACCAGACGAGGCGCTTGATGCCGTTGCGCTTGCAGATGTCGGTCACGAGATCCAGCAGCGCGGCGTATGCCTTCGCGGAGACGGGCCAGTCAGGCGCGCCGCCGTTGTTGGCGACTTCGATGGTGACGGCCCGCTGGTCGTTGGCGTTGGACGAGGTGCACCACGAGCGGTTTGCCTCGTCGACGTACAGGGCGATCCGGCCGTCGGTGCCGATGCCGTAGTTGCTGGACGCCTGCCGCGCAGAGCTGGCGAACAGGTTGCCGCAGGTCTCGACGGAGCAGTTGCCGGCCATACAGTGGATCGTGATGGTGTCGATCTTCTTGGTGCGCTTGCCCGAGTGGTTCGGGCTGAGCTTGGTGTAGACCACCAGAGGGCTGTTACTCATTGTCGTCGTCTCCTTTCCCGCCGGTCAGCTCGTCGAGAGTCTCGTCTGTGATGGCCTCGCCGGGCTTCAGCTTGATGTCGTCGGTGTTCTGGTTTTTCATGGGTTTACCTCCTTTACAAGCAAGAAAAGGGCGGGCCGGAGCCCGCCCTCTCCGTTATTCGATGGTCAGGCCCTCAGTGTTGAGCTGCTTGACGATTGCCTCGATCGCGTTGACGACGCTTTCCTCGTCGACCTTGAAGCCCTTCTGCTTCAGGAAGTCGAGGACGTACTGCTTCTTCTCCTCGCCGCGGCCCTGTCCGACGTAGAGCTGCTCAGCGGCAGCGACGCCGATCTTTACCCACGCGGTCAGCTCCTTGCGCTGTGCCTCGGTGGTCTGCTTCTTCAGCCACGGGATCAGGAAAACGCTGACGCCGGCGCCGATCAGGGCGAGGGTTGCGTTGACGATAGGGGTGATGTCGATGGTGTTCATCCTTTTGCCTCCTCATTGTTGAGAGTGTCCCCGGACGGATCCGGGAGCGGGTTGCCGTCGGCGTCGAGCCCGTGGCGGTTTCGGCTGATTTTCTCGCCGAGGCTCTTGCCGGCGTATGTGATTAGATAGCCGACGCAGGCGGTGAAGATGGTGCCGGTCAGCTCACCGACCGGGTCGCGCCCGAAGGCAGAGAGCAGCAGAGAGCTGGCTGCGCTGAGCGTTGCCACGCTGGCCGCCCAGTATGCGAGCTTTTTGCTCGCCTCGATTTTCTTTTTACGCTTGCGCCGGCGCTTCTTTGCGGCCATGCTGCTCACCTCCTTAGTCGATGATCGCGTGGATCCCCTGACTGGTGAGGAAGTCCTTCTGCGCGTGTTTGATTTTGGCAACGTAGTCGAGGGCCGCGTGCATATCCCCGTTACAATGCGCGTCAGGGATGCGCTGCACGGCCCGGGCCGTCGCCTCGCCGAGGGCGATGGCTGCCGACGTGCCCTGAATGGTGATGATCTGGAGATCTTCACGGGCACGCTCTCGGGCCGCTGCCTCTTTCTGTCGTTTGGCCTCCTCGGCCTCCTTTTGCTTCTCGCGCTTCTGGATCCTGTGCTCGAGCATCCAGAAGCAGAAGCCGGTCACGGCCGTCGGGATCCCCATAAGGGCGACGAGCGCGCCGATGTTGATTTCGATCATTGTGTCACCTCATAAAAGCCGGAGGGCCGCAGGACGCGGCCCTCCTTGTTGTTGGGCTTACTCCTCGACGTCGTCGAAGTAGCCCATGTCGACGAGATACTTGTGCACGCGGGCCTTCAGCTTCGCGGGGACGTCGTCCTCGGTGATGCGGCCCATGATGATCTCGCCTGCAAAAAGACGTACCAGCATTTCACGCTCCTCCTTTCCTGCAATTTTTAATAATAGCCACGCGAGGGCCCGGGCGATCATTCGCTCGCCCCTTCCTTCGCGGTGCCAGCGTTTGAGGCTGCCTCGATGGCAGCGATGGCGTCCTCGACCTGCTTGCGCAGCTTCTTCGGGACGTCGTTGATGGTCATGGTGGAGCCTTCGCGGGTCAGCTCCTTGACGTACAGCTCGACGATCTTGCTCATGCTGTTACCTCCCCTCCGTCGCCGTAGACCACGTCGGCCAGCTCCATGATGCAGCCTTTCAGCAGCTCGATGGTGTCAGCCTGCTCGGCGATGGTTTTGTCCTTCTTGGCCTCTGCGGCCTGTTTCTCGTTCAGCTCTTTGATGCTGTCAGCTCTGTGCTTAATCATGCAAAGTTACCTCCGATCGACTGGATGTAGCAGGTCTCCGTAGCAGAGCCGCGGAGCAGCTTGGCCTTAACCTTGACGCCCCACGCTGCGGCCGTCTTGGTCTTGTTTGTGAAGTAGTGCTTCTGGCCGGCTCTGACCTTCTGCGTGATGTCCTCCCACGTCGGGCTCGCGTCGTTGCCGTTGTTGCAGATCCAGACCTGAAGCGTGCAGCCGGCCGGGAAATTGCCCTGAATGTTGACGAGGGCCTTGGTCGGCATGGCGTCGGCCTCCATAGCGAGGGTCTGCTCGAACTCGACGGACGTGACGGCCTTGGTGAAGGTCAGCGTGCGGGTGACGCTGGCGTCCTTGGCGTCGGTCGCCACGATCTTCAGGGTGTGGCTGCCGTTCACGACCTTCAGCCACGCCTCGGAGCCGATCGTCAGCGTGTTGGTATGGCCGAGGGTCACGGTGTAGCTGCGCAGCGTGACGCCGTCCAGCATCTCCACGACGTCGACCTGATGGCCGTCGGCGTCGGTGACGGTGTACTCGTAGGACGGGGCCGCCGTGCTGAAGCTGCCGAGGGCGCCGTCCGTGCCGCTGATGACGGGCGGTCGGTTATTGGTGACGGTGCGGGTGGCGCTGGTGGTGTACGCACTCTCCGCGCCGGCGGCGTCGTATGCCTTGACGCGGTACTGCACGCTCGTCCATCCGTAGGTGATGGCGTCGGTGTAGCTGCGCGAGGATCCCTTGTAGATCTGCGCCCATGTGCCGCTCCCGACCTTGCGCTCCAGAACGTAGCCGGAGAGGTTGCCGTCGGGGTCGGTGGAGGCCGCCCACGAGATGCTCAGGTTCTCGCCGCCGAGCACTTCGCTCGGGACAGTGATGGACGACGGCGCTGTGGGCGCCTGATTGTAGATCACTGTATAGCATCCATCCGAGTCGACGGAGTCGGAGATCAGGAGATCAGAGGACAGATTACAAGCGGGGCGCAGGCCGTGGCTGCCGTAGTAGGCGCTGCCCCTGCCCAGAGTGCCATCGGCGAGGACGCTGCGGGCGAAGTAGGCCGAGCCGGCATAGGCGTCCCGCAGCCAGTAGTACCATGCGGCACCAGAGCCCGGGTTGCCGGAATAGTTGGAATTGGCGACGCAGGAGGCCGTCACGGTGGCGATGCGGCTGTTGTTGTCGCTGAAGATCGCCAGCTTGCTGCCGCAGACGTGGTCGCCGCTCAGGCCGACCTCAGTGCAGGACAAGGGGAAGATCTTGTCCGTGCAGGTCTCCGTCCCGCCGCCGTCTGTGGAGCTCTTGCCGACCGTGATGGTGGTGTTCAGCAGAGCCGCCCGCTCGTTGGCGGTGAAGGCGTTCAGAAAACCGGCGAGGCCACTGTACGGGTTGACGCCGTTCCAGACGTGGGAGGAGTCCGGCGTCTGGTCTGCGGAGTGCTGTGCGGTGTACCACTGGCCGGCAGCCGCGGGGCTGTTGAGCCACTGGCGCAGGTTCGAGTAGATGTAGCGGTTGTTGCCGTAGTTGCGGCGGTCGCTGTTGCCGTTACTCGGTTCTGTCGCGTCGAAGCACAGCATCTTGATGATCTGGTTGGTCACGAGCGTGACGCTGTTGGAGGGGTAGCCTGCGTGGTTCTTATCGGCCACGATCCAGACGATCGGGCTGCCGTACAGGCTGCCGAACTTGACCTTCGACTTGTTTGCGAGGTTGCTCAGTTTTTGGGCCATGAGTTGTGTCTCCTTTCAGTGATGGTTTGAGCTCCGGGAAATAGCTGAAGAAATAGGCGTCCATGTTCTGCCGCAGGTGGTAGGTGTTGCCGTGTGAGATGTGGCCCGTCCAGCTCGCGTAGGATTGCACGACGCTGTCGAGTGTCATCTTGCCGGAGTCCACCAGCCCGCGGAACTTGCGGATCTTGCGCTTCATGTTGTCGATGCTCTTGGCTCGCACTTTCCTCACGACCTTGCCGGTCTGCGTGAGGTAGGTGTGAAAACCGAGGAAGTCGATGCCGTTCTTCAGCGGGAGGATCTGCGTCTTGCCGTTCAGCCGAAGGCCGAGCGGCTTGATGTACGCCTCGATCTCCTTGAGTATCTGCCGGAGCAGCAGCTTGTCGCTGTGGATGATGTAGAAGTCGTCCATGTACCTGCCATATACGAGGCCGCGGTCATCCCTCAGCCAGTGGTCGAAGGCGTCCAGATAGAGCAGCGCGAGCAGTTGGCTCGACTGGTTTCCGATCGGGATACCGGGGTCTGGCGTGCTGTCGATTATGAGCCATAGCAGCCACTCAGCGAAGTCGATCAGCTCGGGATCCTTCAGCCACTTCAGGGCCCGGCGGGCCGTTTCGTAACAGTAGGAATGGAGCAGGGTGTAAAAGAACTTTGAAAAATCGCCCTTCAGTACCCAGCCGTCGGCGTAGTCCCACTCGTTCATCGGCCGGGGCGGCAGGCCGGCAGCCTTGCGGGCTGCTTCGTCTGCTGCCTTTCGGCTGAAGAAATAGTGGCGCATAGCCGCAGCCAGACGGTCGAGGCCGTCGTGGGTGCCTTTGCCGATCTGGCCGGCGTAGTTGTCCCGGATGAAGCGCCGGGAGAACGCCGGCTCAAGGACGTTGTCGCAGAGCGAGTGCTGGACGACTTTGCCCTCGAAGTCGATGGCGAGGACGAGCCGCTCCTTGGGCTCGTACACCTTGAAGGGGTAGTAGGGCCCGAAGGAATAGTCGCGCCGCTGGAGCCTCTCAGAGAGGGCGACGGTGCGCTCGATGGCCTCCATGCGGTAGCGCATGGCGGTCGGGTTGTCGCGCTTTCCGCAGCGGGTTTTGCGGTATGCTTTGTAGAGCGCGATGGTGCTGTTTACGATATTCTCCATTGAAAAGTCTCCCCGCCGTGTATAGCTCCGGCCACGCTTTGCGTGCGCCGCCGGGGGCATCGGCGGTCTTGTGTTTACCCATGACCGGGCCGGTCAGACGGCCGCGGCTGCGGGAGGGATATGCCTTCCTTGGATGATGGGGCACAGTGTTCGCCGTCCGTCTCCGGGCGGTTAATAAGTCGGGCGATCCATCGAAGCGGGGCGCAGGCCGTTGTTGCCGTTGTAGGCGTTGTTCCTGTTCAGAGTGCCATCGGTGTTGACGTTGCGGGCGTTGTTGGCCGAGCCGGCACGAAAAAACAAGGCATACCCCGAGGGCCGCCTCGCTGGTGACGCTTCTGCGCGTCCAGCTTGGCGGCCCTCTCTTTATCGGTTTTGTACCATTTGGCGGTCTGGTTCTTCACGCCGGCCGCCATCTTCGCCCAGTATGCAAAGGCGTCATCGCTGAAGCCGCTGAGGATCTCATGCGCGAGCTCGATGTGGTGGATCAGCTTTCGGCAGTTGCGAAGCGCCGACCGCTGCGCGCGATACCTGAGCTCACGCTCCTCGGGATCCGTCAGGAGCAGATCGTTGGCCTCCATCAGATCGGCGACGAGGTCGCTGGCCTCGTTCATCATCCTCTGCGCCAGACCGAGCCGCTCCTTCTTCGGGAAAACGGCCGGGTTTCTGGTCTTGATGTAGGTGTGTTTCTCGAGCTCCTTGGCGTCCGTGATGACCTGCATCTCGGGCAGTTTGTCACGGCCGAAGGGCGGGCGGCCTACATTGGCCCGCTCGTATGGCCGCGAGTGTCCGTTGCTTGCCGTAGTATCTCACCTCCTCGCCTTTGATTGTGACGCGGGCGCTGCTGCCGTCGTAGGTTTTGCCCTGAATGACGATGACGCCGTCCTCCCGCTTGCAGCAGGAGCAGGGCAAGGTCAGCTCGACGAACAGGTGCGCGATGATGCAGGAGGCTTCGGCCGGTGGGATTGGGGTGTAGTTGTAGCAGTTTCCCATCAGCACTCGAGCCTTTGAAGTGAAGCGTTCCAGACGCCAGACTTCAGCGTGATGCCTGTTAAGTCTGCGAATGTGATCTGGAACGGGTTGCTTGTGATGTCGCTGAAAACGGCGTCCCACAGCGTTGCGATCTTGCTGGTGTTCTGGCCGACCGCGTTGCTCAGGTCGTTGGCCGATGCCTCGGCAGCCTGCGCGATTGCGATGGCCTGCCGGGCGAGTGCCAGAGCCTCCTCGGCCGTAGCCTGCGCGCCGAGGGCGATGGCCTTGTAGGTCTCGTAGTCCTCTTTGGTGGCGTAGGCGTCGGCGGGGATGTAGGCGGTCACGTTGGTGGCCGTGCCGATCGCGGTGACGATGTCGATGGTTTTCTCGACGATGGTGGCGCCGCCGGAGGGCGGGATCCACTCAGCCAGATCGCCGCAGTTGCCGTAGCAGTACAGCACCTCGCCGACCTCGGGATCAGGATCTTCGGCATAAAGGCCGAGCTCGCGGTAGTAGAAGCCATCGGTCTCGTCGCCGTTGGTGAAGATGCCGCCGACGGCCACGGTGCCGTCGCCGTTGATCTTCAGCTTCGTGATGTCGACGGTCGCCTTCGGGCTGACCACGCCGGTGAGGGTGCGGGGCGTCTGGCCCTCCTCGAGGTAGCCATCGCCGAGGACGATCTTGGTGTAGTTGATCTTCTGGCCGGCCACGCCCTTCGCCAGAACGATCAGGCCGGCGGTGGTGATGTCGTTGTTGATAAATGCAGCCATGTCTATCTCCTTTCCTTAGTCTGAGATGACCGCCGCGTCGGTGCCGATGCTGACGGTCTCGCGGTTGTTGTCGTGGACGACGGCCGCGTGGTAGATGTGGATCTCGTCGCTGCCCATGACGTGCACCTCTTGGGTGTGATCCCTGACGGCCATGCCGGAATAGAGGAACATTTCGCCGGTCAGGCAGATCAGGATCGCGTCGAGCCACGAGCTGCGGCGCTTGACCGTCCGCAGCAGCTTCAGGAACAGGTCGAGGTTGCTGTTGACGAGGCTCGGGTTGTCGCTCAGCACCTTGAAGTGATGCGGCTGCCCGCCGTACTGATACCACTCCCTGACCTCGCCGGTGCCGAAGTAGTCGGCCACGATCTGCTCCACAGCGTATGGGGTGCCGAGTTTCGCGTAGACGCGGTCGCTGCTGCGGATGACTGCCCGCTTGACTGCGATTGGCTCGGTGCTGTCATACCACTGGATGTTCAGCTCCCACGCCATTTCGTCGAGCTCTGCATCGTTGAGCTGGTCGATCTTGTCCCACCTGCTCAGGAGCTTCAGGCGCGCATAGGCGTCGCGGCTGATGATGTCGCAGCCGGTGGCGAGGCCCTTGTCGCTGCCGTCCTCCTGCATCCACGCAGGCAGCAGCTTGACCATCTCGGTCTCATTGAGCCGCATTTACACCACCTCACTCTCGACCTTGTGGCTGACAGTCAGGTGGCCGCTGAACTTGGCGACTTGCGTGTCGTCGAGGGCCTTGTAGGTCGGCTTGACGACGTCCACGCGGAAGGCGCCGGTCAGGTTCTCGCCCCACGAAGGCGAGAGGATCCGCTTGCGGAGCTGGTCGGGGTTGATGTCGCGGCCGAGGGCTGCGACTTGCCACTCGTTGTAGCGGTCGATCGCGCCGCCGGTGCCTTCGACGTTGGCGATCACCTCGGCCTCGTTCTTCGGCGTGGTGTAGTACACGATCTCGATGTCGTAGGTCTCGACCTCCGGGGGCACGGCACTCACCTTGTCAGTGAGCGGCCGGATGTCCTTGGCGTTGACCACGTCCAGCACCTTCGCCAGCATGGCAGCGTCGGGGATCCCGCCGCCTTCCAGCAGGGGCACGATCTTGACGCAGCCCTCCAGCGTGCGGGTGATGATGATGTCGACGCTCTCGGCGGCCGAGAGGCTGCCCTTGAGCGTGATGGTCAGCAGGCCGTCGGTGTAGTCGACGGTGTAGTCCGTGTCCTTGACCGCCGCCGCGCTCTGCCCGTGGGCCTTCACGACGAGGGTGTCGGTCAGAAGTGTGCCGCCGCCCTTGAAGGCTTTGCCGTCGTAGACCGTGAGGGTCTCGCTGACGGTTTCCTTCTCGCTGACGGCCTTTGCGTCCACGATGGAGCTGTCGGCCGTCATTACCCAGTAGATGTAAGCCTGTTCAGGGCCCGCGGTGGATCTCTTGGCGGGCGCCAGACGGATCCGCTCGCGGAGGCGGTTGTCGCCCTCGGTGGTGTAGGGCTCGCCGTCATCGCCTCCGGCCGTTTCGGTCAGATTGGTGACGGACTCGATGTAGGGGATCAGGTCGACAAGGGTGGTGATCGTGCCGGCTGCGTAGCCGTTGAACTTCGTGCCGTTGCTCACGGCCGAGGTCGGCACCTCCACAGAGTAGGCGCCAGCTTGCAGCACAGCGATCTCGTCGGTTGCAAAATAGTTTTCGCTGTCCGGCGTCACCTTCGTCCACTTCGGAATGATGATGTTTTTCTCCTGCGGCGTGGAGACAGAGAAGCGCATGGTCGTTTTGGCCGGTGTGCCTTCCAGTCGTTTCACGTCCTGTCGCTCGCCGATGGCGTCCAGCACCTCGCCCCTCGCATAGCGGAGGAGCGTCTGCCGGCCGACGTCGTTGAGGCTGTTGTAGAGGGCAACGAACACGGGCACGAGAGCCTCGCCGAAGATCCGGCGCTCGTCGCCCGGGTAGAGCGGCTCGCCGGCGCCCTTTTCGAGCTCGGTGATGATGGTCTTGTATAGGGTGCTCGCGTCTGTTGTGGTGAGTTTGATGTCCTCGCCGTAGGTGTTTGTCGCGTCGCTCACGCTGTTCACCTCCTTCATGTGATGTTGTCGATGCTGGCCCGCAGCTCGAAGTCGCCGGCCTGAGCGGTCAGAGCCTTCAGGTCGGAGTCACTGAGCTGCACGCGGGGCTCGTAGGTTTCCACGAGGAACTCCACGTCGGCGGCCAGATCGGTCGCAGCGGTTTCGCTCGGCTTGTCGATCAGCGTGCGGTCGATCCCTTTGATGCGCTCATAGGGCACCTCCCCGCGGATGGTCTTGAGGAGGTTCTGCACACAGATCTCGGGCGCTCCGTTGCCGGATGCTTTCATG
>NZ_JAXJZK010000057.1:0-12843 GCF_036306485.1 Gemmiger sp.
GACAGGCTTTGTTCTTGCTGACCTCCTGCTCGGTCAGCTCGTCAAGGATTGCCATGAGGTCACTCCTCCTTTCCTTTGGCTTTGCCTCCGTAGAGGATTTGGTCGAGCTTGTCCTCGACCCTGTTCATGACCCGAATGTAGTCCTCCCGCGTCACATAGATCAGGGGGAGGTCTGCCTTCAGGTCGTTGAGGTTCTTGTCCAGCGTCTTGATGTCCTCGGCGTTCCGCTTGTCCGCCTCTTCAAGACTTGTGAGCGTCTTCTTCATAAAGAAGGTGAGCGCCCCGACGACGACGGTGCACAGCAGCGACGCCGCCGCGCCGATGAGGGCGGTGATCTGAGAGACGTCCATGTGCCGCCCTCCTTACCGTTCCGCTTCGCCTTCGATGAGCGCACTCTCCGGAAGGGTGATGTACGGCTCGTTCTGCTTGATCTCCAGCACAGTGGCCTCGATGTACTTCGTCAGATACTCGTCGAAGCTGCCGAGGTTCTTCGTGATGACCCGCTGCGCCTCCGGCGCGATCGACGCCTTGACCTCATCAAAAACCTGTTTGCCCAGCGCGACCAGCTCCTCGCGGCTTGCCTTGCCGCCCTTGACTGCCTCGCGCAGTGCCTTTGCCGTGGTCTGCTCCATCGCGCTCACCGACAGTGTGGCGAGGTTCTCAACATCCTTCAAGGCGTCGTCCAGCACCTTGCGAGTGGATGCGTCCTCGATCTGCGCGGTCTGCGCTTTCAGCTTGGATGCGCCGAGCCGGATGTAGTAAACTGCGTAGGCTCCGGCGAGGGCCAGTACAGCGAGCGCGACGTTGAGCAGCATCTCAAACGCCGCACTCTGGATGATGTCCATGTTCATGTTTGGTGTCCTCCTTTGAGTATAAAAATAAGACTATGAGCATAGCTCATAGTCTTATTTTACCGTCCCTTTCAGGAACCTTATATATGTACTGCTTCTTAGAAATGTTGTCTTAGAACGTAGTGTTTTCCGGCTCGTCGCCGTAGTCGAGAAGGCTCATCTGTCCCTCCAGCTTCCCCTCGCCGCAGAGCTGCCGCACCCACCGCTCCGTCACGCCGTACTTGCGGGCGAGCTCGGGGTGGTTGTAGCCGTTGAACTCCGCTTTGATGTGAGCGTCTCGGACAGGGCGAAGGACACTCTCCGGCTTCTGGAGGTAGATGGTCGAGCCGCCGACGACCGAGCACAGCTTGTAGTAGTTCTCGACGCCGATCGTCTCCGCGATGATGCGGTTGTCGCCATCAGGAACCATGTCGATCGTCAGTTCCTTTACGAGGTCTTCCATGTCCCGCCCTCCGCGTCCTTACTCGGTCACTTTTGTGAAGAGCTTCCCCAAGATACCGAACATCTCGCCGACCGTCACCTGCTCGCTGAACTTCTGCCGCCAGAACTCGGGGGAGTTGATGACGCCAGCCTCCGTGAGCGTTTCAAGCCCCTCTAACTGATACGCCGGGAACTCCGGCTCCTGCTCCTCCGGCTCGCTCGGTGCGGACGGCTGGGGCACCTCGAACGCCATGATCTGCCCCAGCAGAGCGACGATCTTGCCGCCGTAGCCCTTGCCCGGTACGGCCCAGCCCTTGCCGTTGGGGTTGTCGCTTGCGCCCAGCCATTCCACATACTGCGCCGAGCCACGTGTCACGAGGGAGAAGCGCGGGTCGACGCACCCGTTCACGAGCGTCTCCTTGGAGGCGTATGCTTTCAGGTGCTGGATCTGCGCCCGGACGCCCGTGCGCGGGTCGGGGAAGGTCGCCGCCTGTCCTTTGGCGTTGCCGTTCAGCGCCCCGATGCCCGCGTAGTTGTTCTGCGTGGGGAGCACGATGCCGCCGTACTTGAAAAAGCCCGTCTCGTGGAGGCTCTGCGCAAAGGCGACGTCGCCGCGCACGCCCTCGGCCTCGCCCTCTTCAAGGAAGAACTGCGCCAGCTGCTCCAGCGAGCACGCCGGGAGCTGCGGCTCCGCGTTCTTGGATCGGGCGAACAGCGCCATCTGCTGCGCGCTCGCCTTGGCCTTGCCCATGATCTCCGTCTTGCCCGTCTCCGTGGTGGTCGCACCGCCGTTCAGCTCCGCGAGCTTCGCGGCGACCTTCTGCTTGAACTGCGCCCAATGAGGCAGGATGTACAGCGGGCAGTTCTTCCTCGCACCCTGCACGATGGAGTCCGGGTGGCCCATCCAGTGGTTGTGCGTGTACAGCTCGTTCACGCTCAGGCCGTGCTTCTTCAGCAGCAGCGCCGCCAGCAGTACGCCGTTCTCCTCAGCCTTGCGGTCTTCCTTGCTGCCCGTGCCGTCCATGATGATCTCGATGGAGAGCGTCGTCTCGTTGCCGCCCGTGGCCTTCCGGCCATCGCCCGCGTGCCAGCCCACCTCGTCCTCTCTCAGGTTCTGCCATGCGTTGATGTCGTCGACGTAGTAGTGGACGCGGGCGTCGTTCATGTTGGCGTTTGGCCACGTCGCGCGGGTGTACTGCTCGGCGTCCTCCTCCACATTCTTCAGGTCGTTGGTGTTGTGGATGGTCACGCCCTTGACCTTGCCCGTGCCGCCCGAGAGCAGACGGTCAGCCTTGTACTGTGCGCCCTTCTTGTACGCGCCGGAGTCCTTGGGCCAAACCGCGCCCCACGGGATGATCTTCTCGTTGATGACGAGGCCATGCTCCGTCCTCGTCGCGTCTGGTGTCAATTTTGCCATGATGTGAATCCTCCTATAAATTCATGACCGGGTTGTAGACCTTCTCGACATACTCCCCGATGCTGTATTGCTCTCGCCCCTCTTTTTTGAGTTGCTGCATGAACCGATCGGTCTCCACCGCCAGCTTCATCAGCTTCAGGATGCCAACCTGCTCCGATGTCACTTCGTGCAGCTCCGGCCCCACCGTTGCCATGATCGCCTTGCGGAGGTAGAAATCTGCGGTGTAGACATCCATCTCGCTGAAATCCTCCCACACCTCCCGGGCGAACTTCTTGCGGTTGAGCCGGGGCTTATCAGGTGGGAGAACGCCGTCCGCTTGGAGTTGCTTCTTGATCGCCGCACGCTCGGCCTTCTCCCGCTGCGTGAGGCGTTTCTTCCCCTTTGGCATTACATATCACCTCCCGCTGCTTCCGCGCCGCCTCCGCCCTCCTGCGGGCCGTAGCCGAGCCTTGCGCGGTAGACATTCATCGCCCGCATGACCTGTGCGGTGGCTGCGTCGCTCGCCAGCTTCTCGCCAAGGCGCTGCCGATCCTGCGCCGTACCCTCCGTGGAGGTTGCGCGAGGGATCTCCGCCATGTCCTCTGCGTGTAGCTCTGTCAGGCGGCGGGCAACATTGGGAGGGAGTTGTTCATAGTAGACCCGCAGGAACACAAGCCCCGTGTCCCTGCAGATGTCCATGCCGCTGCGGATGCTGTCCTGCATCCGCGCTATGCGTTCCAGCGCCGCGAGGATCGCTCGTTCCTCTATCACAGCTCCGCCTCCTTCCGGCGCTGCCGTGCGAGGATCGCCTTGAGCCCTTCGATGACCTTCTCGCATTGCGCCATGTTCAGCCATTCGATGCGGTCGACATGGGCCACGCGCTTGACAAAGCCTTGAATGCGGCGCGGGTCGTCATTCCAGCCCAGCGCCTCGCACAGCGCGTAGATCTTCCGGCGCTGCGCGGTGGTGCGGATGTCGCCGCCCGTGTCCGTGCGCTTGTCCCGCACACTCCGACTCACACTGTCCTTCATGTTCTGCAGCACGCGGGCAACAGTGTTGACCTCGCCCTGCGTCAGCATCTTCATGGACTCCTTGCCTGTCTCGCGGTAGACAACCGCGTGCAGGTCTTCGTCCGTGAGGTGCAGCTCCGGCGACTTCGCGATCGCCCACAGCGTGCGGATGGAGGGCTGTTTGCGCCCAGTCCTTGCTGCTGTCATTCCGTGAGCCCCCTTCCTCAATTGCCCGCCTTGATCTGCTCCAGCTTGGCGATGTTCACCTCATAGCCGAACACGTCGCTCTGTTTCCACGTTGCGCCCACGGCGTTCACCGTGTCCTCACCGTACTTCTTCAGAGCCTCCTTGCTAACCTTCTCTTCCACCACGATGCAGTCCGTCATCTGGCGGGACTTGAGACGGCGGATGATCTCCTCCAGCTTCTCCTTCGCCCGGGGCAGCGAGACGGATGTGGAGAGCCGGAAGCCTACCTCGCCGAACGTCAGCACCATCGACTTCGTCTTGCCCATCTCGTCCCTGTGGTCGGTGACGAAGCTCTTGATCTCGCGCTCCAGCTTGGCCACATTGTCGTTGAGCGGCTTGCTCTGCTCCTCGGCGACCTTCTGTGCCCCTAAGATTTGCTTCTGCATATCGCTCTGGATCTCGCCCAGCGCGATCTGCGCCTCGGCGATCTGACGGAGGGCGTCGTTCACGTCCTCCCATGAATGGAGGCTCGGGGCCTCGACTACTCGTTTCCTTGCCATGTTTGCGGCTCCTTTCAATTTGTTAATGTTGCGGGCTTTACGCCCGGTAGTCTCGCTTGGTGCGCTCGCCGCGCTCCGGGATCTCGGTGAACAGTGCCACAAGACCCATCGGCAGCGTCAGGAGGATCGCTGTCGCGTCCCGATCCTCCGGCGTCCCGCCGTAGGCTGCCATCAGGAGCAGCACGCCGGAGAGTAGGATGAGGATCGCTCCGCTGATGCGTTCTATTCTCATATTTGCTGTCCCTCCTCAAAGCATCATCATGGACGACGCCTGTGCTATGGTCTTCACCGTCACCGTCTCCTCGCCCGTCTCCTTGAGGATGCGTCGGACGTTAGAGAGCGTGCGGTCGAGCAGTCGGAAGCACCCGGTCTGCATATTGCACGCCCGCGCTTTCAACTCCACCAGCGCCTCCGGCTCGATCTGGAAGTCCGTGAGATAGCCCTCCACCTCCGAGGGGGAGAGGCCCCGCAGCGAGGCGTAGAAGTCCACCCGGTTCGCCATACGCACGAGGTAGGTCTTGATCTGCGCCTCCAGTTTCGGCTCGCCCGCGATCACAAGACCCACATCGCTCTGATCGAACACCGCCCGCAGGATCTCCATTTTCTTCTGTGTGTACTTGCTCACCAGCTTGTCCGCCTCGTCGATGATCAGCAGGTAGCCCTTGTTCGTGTTGAAGAACTCCCGGATGCCGTTCACCCTGCGCCAGATCGTGCCGTAGCCGTTTGGGAGCCCGATGCTCCGTTCAATCGCCTCCACAAGGTCGCGGCTGCTCATGGTGTCGTCGCACTCGATGTAGGCCACGCGGGAGAGCTTCGCGTACTGCCGCAGGGCGTAGGTCTTGCCGTAGCCACTGCGGGCGACTACGATGCCGAGGCCAATGTACTCTTGACAGCTCTGGCATACACCGAGCACGGCCTTCGCGTCCCGGCTCTCAAAGAATACGGGCGTCTGCCACGTCTTGCCCTCTGACTTCGCCAACGGCGTCGTCAGGTCGATCGCCTCGCCCGTCTGCCGGGTGAGGAAGTCCGTCAGCTTGCTCTCAAGGTCGTTCGGGTTGCTGTCATATTTGCCCGTGAGATACCGGGAGACGGTGGTGCGGCTGTAGCCGATGTCCTTGGCGACCGCCGCGATGCTTGAGTGCTGCGTCTGGATGTAGTTGTTCACGCGCTGCGCGAGGGGGCTGATGTTGGTGTAGATTGTGGTGCGCTCTGCTGCTGTAACTTCCATGATGTACCTCCGTTATTATTCGTTCATCGCTCTCAAAAGAGAGAGCGCCTTGTCGCCTTTGGCGTTGAGGAAGGTGTCGTCCGTGACCTTCTTCCGGCTCGCCTTGCTTGCCTGTTCCGATCGGAACATTCTGTCCTTGGGCAGGGAGACCAGCTTCTGGCTCGGCGTGGCCTTGATGGTCAGGTCGATCATACCCACTGCATCCGAGGGCCTTGCGCCGTCCTCGAGCCGCAGCTCGTAGGGGCGAACTCGCTCCTCCAGATACTCCCTGACCTCTCGCTCGTTTCGTTTCTGATCACGCAGATGCTTCTCCAGTGCCGCCTGAGAACAATGCGGGCCGAAGGCGAGCAGCTCGGCGGACACCGCCTCACAGATCTTCTTGCCGTCCATGTCGTACACATAGAGCTTGGTGACATCGTCGATGTCCCATTTGATGTTGACTTTCTGATTGACGTAGTAGGCGAGTTCCGTGTCCGTGTAGAGTGTGCCGAACTTGTTGATGCCTTGGTTTGTGACGCGGGCGGTCGCCGCCTTCATCAGCAGCATCGCCGCGTACTCTCGGGGTGGAGCTGCCTTTTCATAGCGCGGGCCGTTCTCGAACATCTCGATCGGCGTAACCCATTTCTCGCCCGCGTCGCTCAGGCCGCGATGCTTGCGGGTGTGATACTTGGTGTTCTTCCACTCCGTCCAGACTTCGAAGAACTCCTCCATCGTCAGCAGCTCCCCGCGCTCCAGCATCTGGTCGATGTCCTTCTGCCGCTTGGCGTAGGTCTTCGAGCCTGTCAGCGTGCCCGTGTAGCTCTCAAACCACTTGGAGAATTTCGAGCAGACCGTGGAGAAGAAGCGTTCGATCGGTTTGTCCCAAGGCTGATACGGCAGCGAGCGTCCGACCTCTTGGATGCCGATGCTCTGATAGAAGCCGACCGTTTCCGAGTCAAATGCGAAGTCAAGGTCGATTTTGCGGTGCTTGCGGTTCTGTCCGGTCATGGCCTTGGCAGTATAATCCTTGCCGTTGTCGACGTGCAGGATGTGGGGAACGCCGCCCGGATTGCTGTAGATCATTTTGACCAGCGACTCCTTCAGCGTCTGCGAATTGGCGTTGACGCACGCTACATCGCCGATGATAGCGCGGGAGCGCATATCCAGCCACGCAACCAGCTTCGGGCGCACGGCCTTGATCTTGCCGTTCGGGGCCGTCCACTGCACCCAAAAGTCGAAAGTGTGCTCGTCGCCAACAACATACTCCATGACTTGAAGGCTCGTCGCGTCGCGCTTGCCCTTCATCATCCGCTTGTTCTTCCACTCCCGCGTCCCATTGGCGGCGAGGAACCGGGCAGACTCCGCACCCCGCTGTCCCATGAGGAACTTGATATACCGGGCCACCGTCTTGATGGAGGGATACTCCTCCCACTCCCGCCGCTCCGCCTCCAGCTCAAACCGTTCATAGAGCATCTCGATTGTGCCGAGGTTCGCCGCGAACCGCTTGTCGAACCAGATGTTCTCAATGATCGCCTTCTGCTCGTCCGTCAAGCTCGGGAACGTACCCGTCTCCTTTGGCTTCCGGCACAGCGCCAGCGCCCGGAAGTAGTCCCGGCTCTTGCCGTCCTCCTTCTCCAGCTTCAGCGCCCATGCGTTCGCCTCCAGCACGTTCTTCATGTAGCGGTACAGGCTCTGCGGGCTGATCCCCAGTCCCAGCGCGTACCGTTCGGCGTAGCCCGTGCGGTCAGGGCCGTCATAGTCGATGAAGTCTTGCACCCGTGCCGCCAGCTCTACCGCCTCATAGAAGCGCTTCTTGTTCGCCTCCGTGTACTGGTTCAGGTCGGCGGTGACGTACCACGGCACGGCCTCCTGTGCTCTCTTGTCTATGATGACCTCACTCCCTTCCACCTTCTGCGCGGCTCGCCATGCCTTCCGCGCCTTTGCCGAGAGGGAACTCGTGGAGATTAGCGTCCTGTCTTTACCTCCGCCCTCTTGGGCTTGTGCTTGCGTCCGATATTGTTCAGGATTCCGCTTCATCCTTTGGACGAGCGTGTTGTACTTGACGCTTTCAAAGGTCGCCGCCTCCTCCAGCGTGATGAATACGTCCGGCACTCCGTTCCCTCCCTTCCGTGCGTCATGCCGCGATCGCCCGCTCCGCCTTCTTCGGGTCGAGCGCGAGGGCGGCGATGATCGCCGGGAGGTACTTCTCACCCGAGCGTGTCCCGTTCAGGATATAGCTCATGTACTGCGGGCTTGTGCCCACCGTGGCCGCCAGCTCCGCCCGACTCATATCCCGGTCAGCCAGCGCCTTCACCACCATCTTCCCGAACGGCGTCAGCCGTTTCTTCGGGCCTCTCATCGCTTGCCCTCCTTTCTCCTTGTTCTTAGACTTACTTCCGAATGACCGCCCAGCCCAGCGAGACTGCCACACCTATAAACGCGGTGACGCTCACGGCGGGGACAGGGCAGCGCATCAGCAGCAGCGCCGCCGCGAAGCCCAGCGTCGCGAGGATGATGAGCCCCGCCGTGATAAGGAACACCGCCGCGCTTTGCGCCGTGCGCCCCGCACGCTTTCGCGCCTCCCGCTTCACTTCTCTCTCAAGTAAGTTGAGAACGAGGTCGTAGCTGCGCACGCTCTGCGCCGCTTCAAAGAATTGCTGCTCCATCCCCGGCAGTGCCCGGAACGGGTCGCGGGGGTTGCCCGCCTCCCGCAGCCGCGCCGCCGCGTTTCGCCGTGCGATGACGGTCGCGCCGATCGCGGTCTTGAGGTCTTCTGTGCTGAACATTCTGCTGCTCCTTTCCTTTGCCCTCCTGCTCGTGTATAATGGAGCTGGGCCGCTGCCCGGGGAGGGGGTGTTGTCTATGGCTGATGCTACCCTTGATGCCGTCGAGCGTGTACTCGACGAGGTCGACAAGAGCCGCGACGTTGACTGGTCTATTCTCGGCGAGCGTCTTCGCTCTGCCATTCTCGACTCTGGCGAGCACGTTGACGCTGGGTTCACCGAGGCCCAGAAGGCGGCGATTGTTGCCGTCTGCCGGGAAACTTATTATGCGGCGTCAGTAGTCGCAAGGGCCTACGCCTTCAAGGCTGTCGAGGCTCTTCTGGAGCGGAGGGGCGAGTGAGCGCTTCTGCTACGTACTCCATGCGCCCCTCCCTGATCCTCTCCGCCGCCTCTCGGATTGCTTTCACTGGAGGATGGTAGTAGGCGGGAGCATCATCCGGAGCCGTCCGCTTGTCGGGCGGCTCTTTCCCTTTGAGTGGCTCGCCTGTCAGCCATGCCAGCCAGCACGCGCGGCAGCTCACGCCGTCACAGTGGGCGGGGATAGTTGGCGGGCACGGTGCGGAGATGATGTCCGCGATCTCACCCGCCGTGGCCTCCGGGGCCTTGAGCAGTTCAAGTCCTGTCATGCTGCGCCTCCCGGTATTTCTTCACCGCGTAGTTCATGGTGTAGAGGCGGTTCAACTCCCAGAGCAGCCGATCATACTCCCGTTGCATCGTCTCCCTCGCGTGGCCCGTCAGCTTGCCCATCTGCCCGTCGACGTCGACCGCCATGCGGAACACGTTGCGGTAGATCGTGCAGTCGTTCTCCGGGCACTCGCCGAGAAGCGCCGTCCCGAGCTGGTGGAGCTCCTCCAGCCGATGCGCCGGGATGCGCTCTGTCTCGTGCTGGAAGCCGTTGAACAGCTCGCCGCCGCCCTTGGTGTATTCGTCCACCTCCCGCAGCAGGTGCCGCAGCCGGGAGAGGTCTTCAAAGCTCACGCCCTCCAGCACCGTCTCCCACGCTGCGCCCGCCTCGGCGATCTGCGCCGCATAGTGCTCGCACTCGTTCTCCTGCAGGATCTGTCCGTCCCGCAGCGCCGCAAGGTAGGCCAGCGCCTCATGCCCGCCAAGCAGGGCGGTCAGGGTGTCCTCAGCGTGCCTCACGCCCTCGATGTGCTCCCGCAGCGCTCGCTCGCTCCGCTCCCGGATGCGTAGGTCTTGTGCCTCCGCGTCCTCGTAGAGCTGTCCCAGCGGGCACTTCGCGCAAATGGCGTCCAGCTCCTCCTGCGTGTGTCCGGCCCGGTTCTTGCACCGTTCGTCGCACACGAACGCCAGCAGCTCTTCGGGGTTGCGCGGCATGGGGCCGTCCAGCCGTCCCGCGCCGAAGGTGTCCGGGTCGGTGATGACCTCGCTCTCCGGCAGGAAGCCGATCTGATGCAGCGCCATCTTGAAGCCGTAAAGCTCGTGCGCGGCGGTGCGCGGGTCGGTGTCGGGGTGGTGCTTGCTCTTGACCTGCGTGGCAAGGCGGCGCGTCCAGCCCTCGATCAGGGCGGCGGGCTCCACCGCCTCCTCGGTATAGCTCTCATTCGTTTCCACGGCGGCGGTGTAGGTGGGCGGCTCGTCCGTGATGTCCTCCTCGGACTCCAGCCCCCGTGCCAGCTCCACGGCCACCTCCAGCGTGTCCGCGTCGTCGTACTCCATCGCGCCCCGGTCGATGTCCAGATTGCCCGTGTAGACCTCCGCGTCGATCACGCCGTACTCTCCGAGGGCCGTGCCCTCGTACTCGCGCTTCTCGCGGTCGTTGAACTTGACCACGAGGAAGCCGTTGATCTTCTTGATCTTTCTCATGCTGCCGTCATTCCTTTCTGCCCTGCCATCTTCAGACCGGGTGGGGCAGTTCCCGGTGACGCCCTTCCGGGCGTTTCGGCTTAGTGGTGGGTCGCTTCAAAGTTCTCAATCGCCCAGCGGTTGCCCGTGGCGTACACGGCCCGCCGCGTCCGCTCCTGTGGCGTTTCCCGCCTCGGCATGGCCGCCAGTGCCTCCATCATGCCGCACCTCGGGCAGATGTCTGTCTGGTTGTCCACTCGCGACAGCGCGGGCGGCTCGTCGTATGCTTGCCCACACAGTGGGCAGATGTGCGGTTGCTCCTTCATGCTGCTGCTCCTTCCTGCAAAGCTCATCCGGCCAGTGGCGGGATGACGCGGATCGTGTCGTGGTACTTGTTCAAAATGATTAGCTCGCCGTTTGCTTTCTGCTTCACGACCAGCCAGTTCTCCGGGGCGAGGCCCGCTTGCCCGAGCCGGATCTTCTGCTTGCGGGTGGGCTTCTTGCCGCGTCTCATGATCTGCCTCCTTTCCTTTTCTCGGCGTTTGTGGTAGAGCAAAAGCGAACGGCGGTCGGCGGAATTAAATCTAAGAGTCGCTTAGGTGTTGGTGGGCTTTAGCAGTCCGTCAGGGTGTCGCCCTTGACCTCGTAACGATTGGGGCCGATGATGACGAAGGCCAGCATATTGGTCGTGCCGTCATGGTTGACCTGATTGATCGCCTCGTCCAGCTTGCCGTTGGTGACGTGGACTTTCTCCATGCTGCCGGTGCCGGTGTCCAACAGGCCGAAGCCGTTGGCCTCCTCCGGGGTATCTCCGACAGTGGTGAGGGCCAACTCGTCGGGGGTGATCTCGTTGCGGCCCGGTTCCAAGTTGAAACCCGCCTCCGCCTCCTTCAAGGCGTCGTTCGTCTCTTCCAGTGTGGCCTCGCCAGTGGTGTACTTGAACAGGATGTCTGCGATGTCGTTCTTCATGTTGTCGTTCTCCTTCTGAAAAACGCCTCCGCCGCTCGCTTTTACTCTACCGTTCGCCGATTTGCTATTTCATTTTCGGTCGGGGTGTGCTATGATTTACTTGCTTTATACTTAAATCAGATTACACCCCTATTATAGTCTCCGTTCGGCTACTTGTCAAGCGGAAAGTCTCTGAAAATCTACTTTTTGATGGGAGGCATTTTATGTCCGAATTAGTTGATAGAATTGAACAGGCCATAAAGGAAAAGGGCAGTAATTTCAAGCGCGTCGAGCGTGAATGTGGTCTCGGAAATGGTACTATAAAGCGGTGGGGTGAACAGAGTCCCCGCCTCGACAAGCTCGTCCTTGTCTCCGAATATCTACAAATCTCTCTGGACTATCTCGTCTTTGGGCGTAGCTGTTCGGAGACTGCACAGGAGAATGACCGCAATGCGGCTTTCGAGCACCTCAAGCAAGAACAAGGTCTGACCTGCGACGGTTCGCCGTTGGAGGACGAGGAGGCCGATCTGATCGCCATGTATCGCCTCTTGCCGGAGGAGCAACAGGAGGACATTTTTGACCTCGTTCATCTCAAATATCGAAAGCACGTCGAACGGAAAAAAGAGTCTATTTACTGGACGTATCACAACGGCAGCTCCGCAACAAAAAGCGGCCCCGCCGAGGACGCTGAAGCCCAAGGTGGAACCGCTTGATTTTTTGCGCTGTTTTGATTTAGTTGTAAATCTGTTTTCTGTCACTTTGCTTTTTGAGTGCCAGCCGCCCGAAAACGCCCGAAAACCCTTGAAAATAGGCAATGTGACATAGGTGACGCCGATTTGAAAAAATGTCACATTGCTCGCCGCCTGTTTTGGCCCGGTTCGCCGCCCCGCCGCGCACGCCTCGCACGGCCAGCGCACGCCCTAATCCCCGCCGATCCGCGCCGAAAAGCCCCGTTTTCCCCAAAACTCGCACGCTCTAACGCTCCGTTAGCACGCTTGCCCCTCTTGCAATCCGCCGCCGCGTCTGCTACAATAGCAGTATGAGCCGCGAAGCTCTCGTCCTCTTGGTCTGCTGCTGTGACTTCCGGGACGGGGCCGAGCGGCTCATACCATCTAAAAGCCTCAGAAATGCCGTTATATGGGCGTTTCCGGGGCTTTTTTGTATTCTGCGTATGTGTGCGCCTCGCCGCGCCGCCGCCGTTGTGTGGCCTCGTGGGCGTGAAAAAAGCGCCGACCGCCGCCGACGCATCCTCATCTCAAGATTGTTGATAATTCGCGCCTCCGTCCCGCGCCGAAAGTCGCCGTTTCCCGCGTATTTCAAGGGTTTTCCCGCCGTCTCCCCCCTCATCCCGCCCTATCCCGCATTTCTCAAATATCCTGTCTCCCCACATTTACTATGACCTATAAATTTTGCTTATGGAGCGCTTGAGATGCGGGAACAAAAAGAAAGGAAAAGCACAATCCAGACGGTATCAGCGGCAGACCACAAGAATAAATTGTGATTTCACAAGATTGGAGTTATAATAAGAGAAAAGTTCCTGCCGGGGCAACCGCCCCGGTGGTATGGATAGGAAGGCAGGAAAGCAATATGCACATCAGCTATAAACCACTCTGGCATACACTGTTAGAGCGTGATATGAGAAAAGAAGATTTAAGGCTTGCCGCCGGTATGACAAC
>NZ_JAXJZK010000058.1:0-72762 GCF_036306485.1 Gemmiger sp.
CCCTCCGTTGCCGCACGGATAAGGGAATTTTCATGATGCGTCTGGAAAACACCGTGGGAGGAAAGCTCAACCCGGACTTCTCCACAACAAAAGGAGACAAAGCAATCCATGGCTTTGGCCTTCCCGGCATGAGAGAGATTGCACAGCGGTATCATGGAACCTTGGAGGCAAATGTGGAGAATGAACGATTTGTTTTGATTATATGCTTGATGATATAGCCGACCTTAACCAAACAAAACAGGGTGCACTGCAACGATCTATGCAATGCGCCCTGTTCTTATTTTTTCATTTTGTTCTCATGTGGTTGCTACTCAACCCTCAGCCGCTCCAAAGACAGCATGGTCTGCAGCTGGCGGGTGGTCATGCCAATGTACTGGCGCACCGCCAGTTTCGTGTGGTGGGTTGTGATTTCCATGAGTGTAGCATTGAAGAAATCGAGACTTTCCACTAATCCTACGATAAAACTCAGGGAGATGCCTATCAAAAGGAGACAATCTTCTGACATTTTCAAATTCTCCTGCATAGGTTGCCTTGCTCTCATAATCAAACTTAGAATTCACGTTTTCGGTGTTCTACTTGAGAATGGAGGACACAAAGACTGTGCTCCTTTTGAAAACATAGCCGCAGCGAACGTGGAGTGAGAATTTCAATATAATTTAAAGAACAGGGGATAGGAGTGGTAGAACAATTTTCACGGTCAATCCATGGGGAATGCTGCCTGCAAAAGAAATCGTTCCCCGGTGCGCTTTCACGATCTGTGCCACAAGCTTTAAACCCAAACCATGCTCTGCTTTTTCATCGCTGTTTTGAGAACTGTCGATGGCATCCCCGCCATTCAGTGCCTCCAGACGGTCCGGAGCAATCCCCACGCCATCATCCGAAATCACGCAAAGGGCACATCCATTTTCTTCCCCAACAGAAAGCGTGATCGTACACCCTTGGGGATTGTGGGTGATGCAGTTTCGGATCAGGTTCTCCAGCATCCGCTGCAAGAGCCCGGCATCTCCCATAAAGTGAATGGCGCGCCCCGGCTGCGTCTCGGTGAAGGTAATCTCGTACCGGCCATCCAGGCCGTTATTCAGGAACTCGCTGATCGTCTGGCGGTTCAGCTCCACCCAGTCCACCTCTTTACGATGCACCGGCTGGAGTGCATACTCCAGTTTGGTGGTTAAATTCAAATCGTCGATGAGCCGCTTCATCTTCTCGCTTTCCCGGCGGATGATGCCTGCCTGTTTTCTGGCTTCCTGCGGAAGGAGCGCATCATCCTCCAGTTCACTGGCGTAGCCCAGAACCATGGAAAGAGGCGTCCGGATATCATGGGATACCCCGCGAATCCATTCGGCCCGTGTGTTGTCTTTCTGGTGCATGTAGGCAGCTGCACGGTTGAGCCCCGCATTGATTTCGGCCAGTTCTCCGTTTTCGTCCAGGTGCTGCGCTTTCCCGTGGGTCAGATCCTGAATGCCTTGCAGGATGGGGGTCATAGCCTTTTCCACTTTCCGGGTGTTTCGGAGCATCAGAAAGACAACCAGAATCAGGTTAATCAAAAAGAAGGCAATGCTTCCACCCAGCAGCACGGTGATATAAGGCCATTCTAGGGCGTAGTAGTATTTGACCCAGGTTCCAGGCTGAAAACCAATCACCAGCAAGCCGCCGTCTGTCCGGGACCAGATTTTTACCGGATAACCCTCCAGATACCACCGGCTGAAAGAGGCCACATCCGCCGCTGTATAGTGCCTGGGGAGTGTTTGGGGCAAATCATATTCCCAGGCAACCGTCCCATTGTCGTTCAGCAACATGGCCCATGCACGATTTTCTTCCAGCAGCTGCAATTCGGAATCTTCGATTTTCCAAGCGCCGTTCTGGAAAGACAGATGGTCAGAAAATTCTTCTACCGAAAAGGAAATGTCCGAACCGCTGGCGCTGCCCAACAGCAGGATGCCAACGATGAGAACCAGGTTGACGCCAAAAAACAAAAGAACAATTCCGATGGTGGAGAAAATATACCTCCGGAAAAACCGTTGTACTGCGTTCATCGTTTGTTCTCCTTGAGGGTCAGGCGATACCCCAGCCCCTTTACCGTGATCAGGGAAACCGGTTTGGAAGGATTCTCTTCTATCTTTTCTCGCAAATGCCGGATATGGGTGGACAATGTGCTTTCATATCCTTGCCAGAAGTCGCCGCAGATCGTCTGGCACAGCGTGCCTGTGGTGACAATGCGCCCGGCATTCTGGTACAGCTTTGTAAAAAGCTGCATCTCCTTGGCTGTCAGGGCGGTCCGAGTTCCGTTTTTGATCACTTCGGCGTTGGCCAGATCCACCACAGCATTGGCCAGCACAACCATCTCATTGGTATCCGGATAGACCCGGTTCAGAATGGCACCGACCCGCAAGAGCAATTCCTTTGGAAGAAATGGTTTGGCCAGATAATCGTCCGCTCCGTTTTCCAGCCCTTCCACCCGGTCCTCCGCTTCTCCCCGGGCGGTAAGCATCAGAACCGGCACACGGCTGGTACTGCGAATTTCCTTCAGTACGGAAAAGCCGTCCATGTCAGGCATCATCACATCCAGAACCACCATGTCCGGGTGCTGGGCCCGCCAGATTGCAAGGGCCTCCGTCCCGGAAGAAGCGGTCAGAAGTTCGTTATATCCGGCCCGCCGAAAAATCGAGCAGAGCATTTCCAGCAGGTCATGGTCATCATCGACCAGCAACAGTGTATGGCTTGTCATCCGTACACCCCTTTCTTGTTTGTATTCATTATACAGTCTGATCCGGGATTCTTCCATGATGCACGGAAAATCTCAGAGATAATTCAAGGTTGGCTCAGCGTTATCTCAAAGACAGCATGATATTCTGGATGCAACACGAAGGGAGGTATTCGCAGATGAGCGATACTGTGATCGAAACTCGTAACCTGACCAAGCGTTATGGCGAGCAAACCAGCGTTTCCAATCTTTCTATTCATGTCCGAAAGGGGCGTATCTATGGCCTGCTGGGCCGGAACGGCGCCGGCAAGACAACGACCATGCGGATGCTGCTGGGGCTGACAGCGCCCTCCTCCGGCGATGTCCGTATATTTGGACAGCCGCTCAGCGGAAATGAAAAGAAAATCCTGCCGCGCATCGGCTCACTGATTGAGGCCCCCGGTTTTTATCCCAATTTGACCGCAACGGAAAATCTGCGCATCTTTGCCGATCTGCGCGGGCTGAAAAGCCCACGGTATATCAAGAACGCTTTGGAAGTTGTCAATCTGCCATACAGGGACAAAAAGCTGTTCTCCCAGTATTCTCTGGGCATGAAACAACGTCTGGCCATTGCGCTGGCGATCATGCACAACCCGGAGCTTCTGATTCTGGACGAACCCATCAACGGCCTTGATCCCATCGGCATTGCGGAAGTTCGCGGCTTTATCCGGGAACTGTGCGATTCCACCGGCAAGACCATCCTGATCTCCAGCCACATCTTATCGGAGATTGCGCTGCTTGCGGATGATATCGGCATCATTGACCACGGCGTCTTGTTGGAGGAGGAAAGTCTGGAGGAACTGGAGCAAAAGAACGGCCAGTATTTCCGGTTCACCGTTTCCAATGCGGCGCTGGCAGGAAGGCTTCTGTACGAGAAACTGGGCATTCGCAAGGTTACGGTGGATAGCGCCAATGAAGTGACCGTCCGGGAACCAAATTTGAACCCGGCGCAGGCGATCAGCCTGTTTGTGGGCGCGGGTCTGACGGTGTCGGACGCGCACATGTATGAAGATACCCTGGAGGACTATTTCAAGAAGGTCACTGGAGGTGAGGGCATTGCTTAAGCTGATGCGCTGTGAATTTGCCAAACTGAAGCGCAAGCCCTTGTTCTTCGGGGCTGCGGCCATTTCGGCATTGATCCCCCTGGAATGTGCGCTTCTTCTGCCGGAATTCAAGGAATTTACCAACGGAGCAGAGGCAATCGACAACATAATGGCTACACTGTATCAGCTGAGTGCCTATCTTCTTCTCATGCCCGCCCTGGTGGTGCTTGCCTCCAATCTGCTGTTTGAAGAGCAGGACAACGATACTCTGAAAAACCTTTTGGTCGTTCCTGTGAGCAAACCAGCGCTGGCCTTTGCCAAAATGGGCGTATTGTTCTTGTTCTCCATAGCCTTCATGGCTGTCGGCGGCTTCGTCAATCTGGCTATCGTTCTTGCAAAAGGGCTGGAACCGGTTGGCTTCTGGAGGCTCTTTTTTGTGGGCCTCGGCCAGGGAATCATGATGTGGGCCGGAGCCTTGCCGTGTATTTTTCTGGTGGTACTGCTGAACCGCAGTTACATCATTTCTGTGATCATCACGTTTTTCTATACGGCAGTCAATTACATTTTCGGCACAAGCGAATTCTTTATTACGCAGCCTTTTGGTTTCAATCCAGGGACGCTGTTGCCTGGACCATTGACCTTCCGCTGGTTTTATCAGTATCTGGACACGGCAGATCCCAGCGCAGAGATGGCAGCGTTATTGGAACGGATCGGTCCTTATTTTGTGACAACCACCCAGGCGTTTTTGGTTGTCGTTGCAGAGTCGGTGTTCTTTCTGGCTTTGATCGGACTGGTCTATAAACGGCAGGGCTGCTGAGGAGGTGTACATCATGGGAAGCATTCTGAGGGGCGAATGGAGAAAACTGCGGCGGTGCCAGATCATGCTTGTGGGCATTGTGGCCGTGGCGCTTTGCCCTGTGGTGCAGTATGGCACCCAGTGGCTGCTCAATCCGGAAGTTCGGGACCCGGACTTTACTTTTGAAAAACTGTTTGCCAATGTGATCTGGGGAAACACACAGATCTTTTTCCCGATTTCTCTCGTGATGATCGGCGGATGGCTGATTGACCGAGAGTATGCTCATGACACTATGAAGAATCTAATCACGATTCCGGTGTCCTATGCCAAACTGTTGGGCGGGAAATTGATCGTCACTATATCACTGTCCCTTTTGTTTGGTTTATACAGCGTGGCGGTAACAGTTCTGACCGGCGCCCTGGCCGGATTGGAGGGCCTTTCTGCGGCAGTGCTGCTGCAACAGGGCGTTCACCTTGTGACCGCGGCTTTTACTACCAGTCTTGTCTGCATGCCCATGATCTTGCTGTTTGGTCAGATACGCGGGGCCTATCTCGGCGGCTCCCTCTTAACCTTCTTTCTGGGATATTGCATTCTGTTTTTCAAGAGCGGTTTTCTGCTTTCGGCCTATCCCTTCTCCGCAGCGCTGATCCTCGCAGGATTCGATATGCAGGCCTACAATGGTGCCACACAAGCGCCAAACATTTTGCTTGCTCTGGCAGGGATGGCAGCTGTGATCTTGGCAACGATAGTAATTCTGCTGCTTTCCCGTCCGGGCGGCAAGGCAACACCGGCTAAAAAGAAGTCGTGGACAAGACGTAGCCAGCGACGCCGTACAGGAGGAAGGGGATAACCGGATGCAGAGAATTATATGTATGAAAAAAGTGCTCTTTTTCATAGGCGGGTTCATTTGCGTTTTCGGTCTATCGGGCTGCTCAATGTCTATGGAGTCTATGATGGATGGCGCCGACTCGGTATTAAATGGGTTGGCCGACGGAGCCAATCGGGTGATGGAGGGCTTTGTTGAGGGAGCCAATCAGACACTCGATTCTTTGTCGGAAGTGGATGAGGGCCAACTAAAGGATCATGTGCTGGAAACGTATGGCGCATTTGTAGATGAAATAGGCGCGGCAGCATTGACGCCGGAAGGAAAACTAAAAGGTACTCTGTCAAAAGGAACGGATAATTATACAGGTTCGTATGAAGCTATTTACTCGGATTATACGGGGATAGAATTGGTTTTTGGCGGTACTACGCTGAGACGCGAAGAAGGCAACACCCTGAAAATCGAGTGCTCGCTTTCGCTTGAAAATGGTGATGCCGCCATTTTCCTCCTCTCGGGCAGTGATGACCCAGTAACGCTTCTCTCCGCAACCGGAAAGTATACTGGGACTGTAAAAGTGGATGCCGAAAGTACCTATATAGGGGTGCGGGGAAGGAATGCAGACGGAACGGTATCCCTGAAAGTCACCTGAGAAGCAAGCCGAAAGATTCAAAGGAAAGTCTTTGTTTTCCTAGAATTACAAAGGAGTATTCTTTGCAGAAAAAAAGCTGGGCGTCAGCCATTTGGCTGACGCCTTTATGCTTTTGGGAAAAGTAATCACTTTTAAAATTACTTATTTACCAGATTAATAACTATAGTCTGACGCTCTTTTATCAGCAGTTGGCCTACTGCAAGGCTATCTTATAACAAGAATGCTGAAACCATTCTCGGCAACATTGACAGTGTAGTGTTTTAGGGGGAGGTCGTGAGTCCGGCACAATTAAGAAAACATCCGAGAACTGGCCGAGCAAGGCGACAATCTCCATGCAAATGGGTGGCCGGACACGGGGCTAGTCGGAAAGTTACAGCCAAAACAACCAGCGGTTAGGCCGGGAGCTGATGACCATTAGCGAACTTTCCACCATGCCCGCCGTCAGGTGCATCGTGCAGTCCTAGAGCCTGTCTCCATTCTATTCCAAGAAGTACGATTTGAATCAGCACCCCAACTACAAGAGCACGGAGGAGGCGACAAATAGAAAAACTCCTTTTCTATTTACAAACTCATTAACCGTCGAAGGTGGCTCGGGCTGGCCGAGAAATGTGAGGTGTACGAGGCGATCGTACCAGACGAAACGCTCAAAGGCAAGGACAGCCTCAACCATGACGATCTCGATGACCCGGACGACACCGCCCATTCCCGTATTTATGACCGGCTACTTTCCATGTACGTCCCGGTGCGCTTTACCGGTGACAACTTTCGTCAGGAAGTCGCGTAGCGGAAAATGGAAAACGTGAAGAAACTGATTGCCGACTGAAAGAAGTATTGCCTATGGCAGAAAACAAGCGACACGACCACCGCACCACCCGCCGCCCCGACTGCGTGACGGAAATCCGCATGGCTAATTCCTTCCTTATCGTGTCCGGCTATTTCAAGAAAGACACCACGGCCACCGCCGCTGATAAAATGGCGCGGGTACTGGGAGCGGAAGCCGCGGCTACACAGGAGCTGACTTATCCGGCGTGAACCGAAAATTATTTACGCCCAAGATACCTGCGCACTTTATTCTTGTAGTTGCTGTATTCTTCTCCAAATGCTTTCACCCAAAAATGCTCTTCCTTATACTCGCTTTTTCGATTCCGCATATGGTATTAAAACACCGTCAAATCTCTTGGCACTCACAAAAGCTCTGATTGTGTTTCTTCCCATAATATTTCACAGGAAATGGGATAATGGTCGGATACAGTGTTCTGCCGATCCACCTTAAGGTTTCGAAAATTGCATTTCTGAGCAAAAGACCTGCTGTTTTCAAGCAGGATGTGGTCGATTTGCGTATAGTATTTGGTCGTGTACTGTCCCTGACAAATATCTAGATATCCTTCAGTCAAGAGCAGATACTCCAAACGGTTGGGTCTAATTTTTTCATCATCTTTCTCTTTAATGTAATTTCCTGCATTAAAGTCGCCTATTATTACGTTTGGTTTCAGATTTTCAAATCGTGCCAGCTGATTCCTTGCTTCAAAAGCATTATGGGAATGTAAAGCTATTACTTTTAGATCCGTACCGGTTATTGTAAATGGCAGATACAAATTTCTCTGCTGTTCCTTCTTCTGAACATTTCCTTTCACAGATGGGATTTCTTTTACAGCATCTTTTGATGCGATCACCGCAGTCATTTTGATATGGTAGGCATCAGGGGCTGTATAGCACAAGGTATCATAATCCATGAAATCCTGCTGAAACTGGTCAAACACTTTATGTGTTCGCCATCTCCCGTTCTCACATCGAAACTTATAAGGAATTTCCTGCAAAACGGCAATGGCGATTGTATTGCGAGCGGATGTATCTGCCTGCCGTATATGCTTTTCAATGACGGGCTTTACCTGTTCTTCATATATTTGAAGCCCGTCTAACTCTGATTTTTCGCTGCCTTTATATTCGTACAGCCTGGTATTCCAGGTCATTACTTTAATTTCCGGCATTTTTGCACATCCTCCTATCGATTCTTTCCGCTCAATCTGCCTATCAGAGTTTAGCAAGTCTGCACCGCTACGCACTCACACAGCGGATAGGACTTAATAATTAAATTAGCGTAGCACATAAAAATGAATATTTCTACTGCCACAAAACAATGAGCTACTACGCAAAAAGCAGGAATTAAACGGATTGTAAAGAAGCAGTTTTGACGCTTTCATCGCCATACAGAAAGCCGCCCCATGTGATATGATAAAAATACGGAATAGTGGGGCTGGCTGTCGGAAACGGAGAATTTTATTTTAAGACAAGCCACCCAAAACATGATTACCGCCCTTGATCCGAGATTGTCCTATAGGGATGAACTGCAAGGCAAGAGTTATTCCATATCGAGCTAAAAAAGGATACTCGAAGCCTATGCAAATTATCCGTGCCGACCAGTTGACCGCCGATGTCCTCTCGAATCTCCGGCAGGTAACGGAATATGCTGCCGAGCATGGGGGCAACTTTGTGAAGCTGCTTGTCCAGTAGAACGAGATCGGCGGCAAGAGAAAGATCGCCGCAGCCTCCAAGTAGCTTATGGCGGACGGCGGTATTATCATGCTGGAAGGGCGTCGCTCACTGAGGAAGGCCCCGACACCCGACATAGAAACTCGGCTTTGCCCGATATGCGGCGGGGCCTTTCTCCACGATGGACGTTCATGGTGTTGTTCCCCGAACTTCGCTAAGGCTGTCTTGACGATCTGCTGGATGGGGACAAACTGCCCGAAAGGGCCTTACTAAAAGGAAAACGCCGCATCAAAAGAATTTCTTGTTTTATTAGACATCTCTTGACTTTTACTATTAACAATAGTACTATTATTGATAGTAAAGGCCTGGGGGCGTAGTGATGTCATCAATCGATTTAGTTATACTTGGTATTGTATTAGAGAAACCGCAAAGTGCTTATGACATTCAAAAGGATGTGGAGTACCATCATTTTCCTAGGTGGACAAAAATAAGTGCACCCTCTATTTACCGAAAAGTCATCCAGTTGACGGAGAAGGGCTATCTTCAAAGCAATATTGTCAAGGGCGATAAGTTCGCGGATAAAGCTGTCTATTCTATTACTGATCAGGGCAAGGTTTATTTTAAGGAACTGATGGCCTCTTGCGCTGCTGGATCAGTGCCGCTACTATTTGATTTCAATGTGGTCATTACCAATCTGAACAAGATTGACAAAGCCGAAGCGTTGGAGCTGGTTTCGGCTTTGCGCCATAGCATTCAATCTTCGGTTAAGTTGAATGAGGGCTATGCAAAAGAATTTGCGGACATTCCCTTGGTGGGAAGAACGATTTTTGACCAGCAGCAGTTACTCTATCATGCTCTCTTGGAGTGGTTGAATCACTTTGAGGAGCAGTTCTCACAAGAATGAGTACAATCCCGCAAAGCAGCTTAACTATCTTGTTCGAAGCTCCATTTTGGATTGGCATATACGAAAGAACGGATAACGATAAGTATGAGGTATGCAAAATCACCTTCGGATCGGAACCGAAAGATTATGAAGTTTATGATTTTTTACTAAAGAACTGGCACAAGCTAAAATTCGGCCATCCAATTCAGGCTGAAACAGCTATAGAGCGAAAAATTAATCCTAAACGTATGCAACGTGAAATTCATAGTCAATTGCAAAATGAAGGTATTGGTACAAAGGCTCAGCAGGCACTGAAACTGCAGCATGAGCAATGCAAGCTGGAGAGAAAATTAAAGAGCAGGGAACAGAAAGAGGCGGAGAAAGACCGACGGTTTGCAATACGGCAGGAAAAGAAGAAAGCCAAGCACAGAGGAAGATAGACAGAGGGTTTATCTTCTTTTAGGGCAATACAAAACGCTTACAATTCTGCCATAGTACCATCCTAAAAACTTCATCCACATAGAGCCGATAAACTTGCAAGGTTTTCCCTTACGGTTATCGGCTTTCTTTATTTTACAGTACATTATAGTAACTCGACAGACTCAATCAAGTGTAGCTGTTCATATCATATATCGAACCTTATATCATTCTTCCGCGCGAATATGAATACACTAATCAGATGCTGAAGATACGGAATCCATAGCAGTAAAAAAATCGAGGCGTAAACTATGCTGCCGGATGATGGCAAACGAGAAAGGCTGTCCTTCAGAAGATATTTGACACTCCCAGATTAACAAAGCGACGGAGCATAAATCATTGCACATTTCTTGGCTCTCCAGACTTATGTTTGTATCATCTTTCTAGTTAAACGGAGCATAGGAGCAGAATGGTACCCGGTTCTTGTCTTACAGCTCTGAAGCAACAGAATTGCTAAATCTTAAAATTTGGCAAGATACTCTAAAAAATTGCAACATTCCCAATGAATCGACAAGTTATCTGAATATAAATGTTATATTGTAATTATTGCGCGGCACGCGTAAGGAAATCCCACAAAAGGTTAGGGGAGCGGTCGGGCAAACGGGAAACCAAAATCAATAACCAATAAATAGAGAAGCCGTCGTAATAGGATTTACTTTTGACAGGAGGGAATAAATGACTGGGATAACCATAAACAAGCATCATTCCCATAGTGTGATGACCTGAGTAGGGGACAGCCGGGTTTTCGGATTGCACCTTTTCCATTTTCGACATTTTTCTACGACCTTTTACAAATTGTTTCATTTTATCTCAAAATATTCCATTGGCTTGGAAATGAGAGAGTAACAATTTGTAAGAGGTCGCTTTTCTTTTTTCTCTGGCCAAGAGCGCCACCAACAAATTTTGCCTTTTGATGAAAGCCAAAATTTGCGGAGGTGCTTATGAAAACGATTGATTTAAAAAAGTTCTATTCAAAACCGGAACTGTATGATGAAAGCAATCTTGTTGACGTCACTGATGAAGTGGCGTATGTTCTGGAGCAATCCATACGCGACGAGAGAAATTCCTATATGAAATGTTATCGGGCCAAAGCTTACTACTCTTTGGATTATGGAAAAGGTGTCGAAAACTACATCATTGTGCATGAGGAAAGTCCGGAGGAAATTTACGAACGAAAACTGACAATGCGGCAACTCAACAAAGCACTCTCAAAGCTTCCCATCAAACAGGGACAACATATTTTTGCTTTTTATTTTCTCGGGAAATCTTGCAAAGAAATCGCTTTGGCTGAGCACATTTCGGTAAGGGCTGTTCAAAAATCGCTTAAAAGTGGTCGCAAAAAACTCGAAAAAATTCTGAAAAATAAGTTATAAAAGTAGGTACGTTTTTTGTCGATTTTTTTAATGAGTAGTGAGAGGAACATTTAAGCTTCCCCCAAATCCTCTCGCGCACCTTGAAAAAAATAAATATCCGACAATCAGCTACATACAGCCTGTCTGGCCGCAACCCACGGAGCGACGGTCAGCACGGACGGGAATGCCGCCAAGATACCGCGCCACAAGGGAGGTGAGTACTCCGGTGACGGTGGAGCGATCAGCATTTGCCGTCAGGTGAGGATGGAATCTCACCGATGCGAGGAAAGGACAGGTAATCATGATACGCCCCTCAGTGCTATCGCAAGACTGCAGAGGGACTGCATAAAGTAGGCAGGAAGTGGGAGCGTTCCAAGCGCCGAGCTGAGCTGTCGCCAAGCATCCGGGGAGTAGTGTCGAACAGGATGCAACATTGATCTTAGATACCACGGCGGTCATTGTGCAGACTTTTGTCTGATCACAGTGGCCGCCGTTCATGTGAGATTGATTTTGAAAAACCAGCAGTGTTGAGTCAAAGTCTGAGAAGAACGACCAGATAACGAACAGGAGGTTGATATGCAGAGCACAGCCAAAACACGAACCAGAGAAGTGAAATTCCGACTTACTGAAAAAGAATTGGAGCGGCTTAACAACAATGTTGCGATGACTGGTCTGTCAAGGGAACAGTACCTGAGAGTATTGGTTTCTCGTAAAATACCCATGGCTTTACCGCCTGCAGACTACCGTGTCTTAATTCGACAGATGATTTGGGTAGAGGAGGAACTGAGAAAGATTCGGGAAGGAAGTAATCCGGATGAAGATATGTCCATGCTGGAATACACGCTTCAGGTGCTGAACAATACGATTGTTTTGGCACAGGGGGCAATCCTTCCACGAACCAGCACGCCAGTTATTTCAGAAAAGAAGGAGGGGACTACGTAATGGAAAAGCCGCAGATTGACATTCAATATGTTGCCATCAAGTTGATTCGGTTGCTGTATGAGCAGGGGAAAATCAACAAAGCCACTTACGATTGTATTATGGAGAAATACGCCCCACATCCGAATGAGTCCGAACAAACAGATACACATAAAATTCCACCATCGTAATCATTCGGCAGTACATTTCTCAACCAGGAAATCCAGCGCTACAATGAGACTACACAAAAAGGAGGTTGATTCTATGAGCTTTTTACAGGAATATCGGAATCGTCCCCGCCGCGTGGTGTTTTACGGGCGGGTTTCCACCGAACATGAGGCCCAGGTATCGGCGCTGGACAACCAGATGGATTGGTATCAGGAACTGGCCACGAAAAATCCCAACTGGGAGGTGGTGGGCCAGTATGTGGACGAGGGCATCACCGGCACCCAGGCTACCAAGCGCCCCGCCTTCATGCAGATGATCGAGGATGCGGAGAGAGGCAAGTTTGATCTGGTGGTTACCCGTGAGGTCTGCCGCTTCGCCCGCAATACGGTGGATACGCTGTCCTATACCCGGAAGCTGAGCAAGCTGGGCGTGGAAGTCTACTTTGCCTCAGACAACATCTGGACGATGGACAACGACGGCGAACTGCGGCTCACCATCATGGCCACGATGGCCCAGGAGGAAAGCCGCAAGATCAGTGAGCGGGTGCGGGCCGGGATACAGATGAGCCGGGAGAAGGGAACACTCTATGGCAATGGCAACATTTTGGGCTACGATCTGGATAAGATCCATAACACCTACGTCATCAATGAGGAACAGGCCGAAACGGTGCGGATGATCTTTGAACAGTACGCCACCGGCGACGGGCTGGGGAAGGTGGCCAAGACACTGATCGCAAAAGGCCGTAAGGACGGCGGCGGGCACCTGAAATGGGATTCCAGCAAGATCACCCGCATCCTGCGCAATCCTACCTACATGGGCTACTGCGTCTACAACCGTACCCGGACCACCGATCTGCTGGAGCACAGCCGGGAGAAGAACAACGACGAGGAGACCTACATCCTGAAAAAGGGAAACTTCACCCCCATCATCGATGAGGAGCTCTGGCATCGGTGCAACGACATCCGTCGAAGCCGCCAGCGGAATCTGCTGGACGAAAACGGCAAGCCCCGCAAATACGGCGGCACCGTCGCCAAGAACGTCTGGGTCACCAAGCTGGTCTGCCACTGCGGTTCCAAGCTGCGGCGGTATCTGTGGAACACCAAGAGGGACGGCACCCAGGTCTATGGCTTTGAGTGTTACCGCCACAAGAAGCAGTCCGCCCTGTATCTGAAGAAACACGGCCTGCCAGAGGGCATCTGTGAACTGAAAGCCTTCCCTGAATGGAAGCTGGAACTGATGGCCCTGAAAATCTTCGAGACCGTGTGGGGCAACCGTCGGGAGGCAGTGCTGGAAGCCTGCCGGATGCTCAACGCCTGTTACCGGGAGGAAAGCGCCGACCCGGACAAGCTGAAAGCCCTGGACAAGCGGATGGATGCCCTGAACCAACGGCTGGACAACCTGATCATGATGAAGGCATCCAACCAGATCACTCTGAGCCAGTTTGTGGAGCAGAGCAACGAGATCGGTGTTCAGCAGCAGCGGGTCAACAAGGAGAAGGCGGAACTGCTGGCCCAGCAGGGGGACCACAAGGCGCTGGATATGGATGCCATCGAGGCCAGCCTCTGCGAAGCGGTAGATTTCACCGACGGCATGGTGAGCGAGTGGTTCATCCAGAACTTTGTCCGCCGCATCACACCCATCGACGACACGCGGTTCGCCTGGGTGCTGGATCTGGCCCCCGAACCCCAGACGCTGGTCTGTGAGGTCAACGGGCGGAAGGAATATCCGCGCATTACACTGGAAAGCAATTTATACCGGGGGGCCTGGCCGCCTCCCAGGGCTTCCCGTCAACCCTTTCTGATCAACAGGAACGGTCGGCTGAATGGGGACATTTCGGCGGCGGGATTGGCGCAGGACAGGCAGCGATCCAGAATCCCCGCAAGGAAGACTGTCGGCGCTCCGGCCTGTGAGCGCTCTCTGCGCGTAATACCAAAATTCCCCTGCCCAGCGGCAGGGGAATTTTTGCATCGGACCGATGTGGGCGCGGGAAGAGGGAGGAGAGAGACCAACAGAAGGAGCGTCCGTTTGCCGGAGAGGAAACCGACGGCCCATGACATCCACCGAATCCGGCGCCGGGTTCAGGGAGGCGCCCGGCTGTTTGGGAAGGGTAGGAAAATAATTTCGGCTCCCAAAAGGATCGGATTTCTGGTATAATACCATACAGAACCATGCAACACGAGCGGAGGGAAAACCATGATTCTGAAGATGCTGGCAATCGCGGCGGTTGTGGCAGGACTGTGTTATCTCTTATATAGAAACGGCTTTCTGGTGCTGAATACCAAAAGAGCCCTGGTCTATATAGGATCACCCCGGATCGGGAAAAACCGGAACTGTCTGAAAGCCACCTTTTCAGCCTGCAACGGCAGCATCCGACAGTTCCTTCGCCTGAAAAAGGCGTGCCGTTACCGGTTCGTTCTGGAATCGGACACGACGAAAGGAAGTGTCTGTGTGCGAATCCGGGGCCGAGGAGAGGCTGTGGAACTCAATGCCGGGAACCCGAGCGCTGTCATTGAGACCGATGCGGCCGGAAAATGCTGCGTCATCGTACAATTTACAAGGGCGGACGGGAACTATGCGCTCCGCTGGGAGGAAGACCGTTCCCGGTCCGGTCTGAGCTGACGGCGGTTCGGCTTGTTTTTTCAGGCGGTGCCCGTTATACTGTTGTTATACGAGAATTCCGAGAAACAAGGTTTGTGCGTCCGTTCCGGATTCCTTCGGAACAGGGCAGCAATACAGGAGAAGAATCATGCAGTATCGTTGCGACAAAACCGGCACAAAGCTGTCCATTCTGGGATATGGCTGTCTGCGGTTCCCCAAGACCGGCGGGCGGATCGATTTGGATGCGGTTACCGAACAGATCGGGGAGGCGGTGCGCCGGGGCGTCAACTACTTTGACACGGCCTATATCTACGGCGGCAGCGAGGCGGCCCTGGGAGAGGCACTCCGCCGCCTGGGCTGCCGCGACAAGGTTTACATAGCGGACAAACTCCCGCAGTATCTGATCAAGTCGAAAGCGGGCATGGAGCGCTGCTTTCAGGAGCAGCTGTCCCGCCTCGGAACGGACCACATCGACTTTTACCTGATGCACATGCTCACCGACCTGGCTGCCTGGAAAAAGCTGTGTGACCTGGGCATCCGGGAGTGGATCGAGGAAAAGAAAACCGCGGGAGCGATCGGCCGGATCGGCTTTTCTTTCCACGGAGACACGGCGGCTTTTCTGGAATTGCTGAATGCCTACGACTGGGATTTCTGTCAGATCCAGTACAACTATCTGGACGAAAACACCCAGGCGGGCCGCAGGGGGCTCGAGACCGCAGCGGCCCGGGGTATTCCGGTCATCATTATGGAACCGCTGCGCGGCGGACGGCTGATCACCGGCCTGTCCGCCGACGCGCAAAAACGGGTGGCCGCAAGCGGCCGTTCGGCGGCCGGATGGGGACTGCGCTGGCTGTGGGATCAGCCCGGTGTCACGGTGGTCCTGTCCGGCATGAACAGTCTCGAGATGGTCCGGGACAACACCGCCCAGGCGGATACAGCACAGCCCGGCTGTATGACGAAGGAGGAACACGCCTTTGTGGACGGACTGCGGGCCGATCTGCAGGCATCCATGCGGGTGGGCTGTACCGGCTGTGCGTATTGCCAGCCCTGCCCGGCGGGGGTGGATATTCCGGGCGTCTTTGCGTGTTACAACCGCGCAGCGACCGAGGGCAGCCATGCCAAAAAACAGTATCTGCTGACGACCGGACTGCGGCGCAAAGGGACCGGTGCCAGCCAGTGCGTGGGCTGCGGCAAGTGTGAGCAGCATTGCCCGCAGCATCTGCCCATCCGCCGATTGCTGAAGGACGCCGCAAAAGAACTGGAAGGCCCGCTGTACAAGACGGTCCGTCTGGGAGTCAGAATCCTGAAACTGTGGTAATCCACCGGACAGAAACCGGAACTAGGATAGGAGGACGGAAGATGAAGTTGGATACAAAAACGCTGCAATGGACCCGGGAACCCGAACGCTGTGAGATCACACCGGATCGGATCGAGATTGTCACAAAGCCGCACACCGACCTGTGGCAGAGGACCTACTACCATTTCCGCAATGACAATGCCCCGGTGCTGCAGATGAGCACGGAGGAGCAGTTCTTCTCCTTTGTGGTAAAGACTGACTTTGCCGACAGTCACCACCGCTTTGACCAGTGCGGCGTGGTGGTGTATCTGGACAGCGAAAACTGGATCAAGGGCTCCATCGAATACGAAAACGACCGCTTCCAGCATCTGGGCAGCGTCGTCACGAATCACGGCTATTCCGACTGGGCAACGACGGAAATTCCGGCCGATGTCAAGTCCATGTGGTACCGGCTGAGCCGCCGCGAAGACGATTTCTGTCTTGAATGCTCGGAGGACGGCACGGTATTTCATCAGATGCGCATCTGCCATCTTCACGAGGCAACCGGGAAAATCCGGTTCGGCGTGTATGCCTGCAGCCCGGAGGACTCCTCGTTCCGTGCCGTCTTTACCGGGATGGAACTGACCGAATGCAAGTGGCTGGCCCATGACGGTCAGGCACCGGACCAGGATTGCTGACCGGACCGATCATTTTGAGAAAACCGCCGGAGGCGGCATCCCGGGATGCGCCTCCGGCGGTTTTTGTTCAGGAATTGAGCAGCCAGGCAATGCCGGCTGCCGTGCGCTCGGCGGGATGGCTGTAATGATTTCCGGGATTCAGCTCAAAGGTCGTGCAGATGCCGCGGCTCTGATAATAGGACCGGATGGCCTCGGTAGTTTGCTGCACGGAGCACAGGAGGGGATTGCGGGTCTTGCTCTCCTTGTCGCCGAGGGAAAAGTACAGCCGATCCGGACGGCGTCTGACCTCGTGGGAGAAGACAAACTCCCGCAGACCCGGGAACCAGAGCGAACCCGACATGCTCGCAACACGGGAAAATACCTCAGTCCGATAGATGGCGTACACCGCAAACAGCCCGGCCAGAGAATACCCGGCCAGCCCGCGCCAGCGGGGCAAACCGGGCAGCTCCCGTTCGGCCGCGGGCAGGATCTCCGCGGTGAGCAAGCGCAGATAGTCGTCCGCTCCGCCGGTAAAAGGCTCCGCGTTCCGGAAGGCCGGCGGGGCATCCCAGGGGACCATGTCATGGTTCCAGTCCAGGCCGCTGACGGCGATCAGGGAGACATCGGGACACCCGGCTTTGCGCAGCTGCGCAAAAACCTGCTGTCCTTCCTCGGAAAAGGTGTTCAGATAAACGACGGGGGCATCCGGGCTTTTGCCGGGAAAAACGGTTACGGTCCTGCCCTGCAGGGTGAATCTGCGCATCGTCATCACCTCGTTTTGCGTTTCACTGTCGCAGGATCTTGTCCATGGCCTTGCCCTTGGCCAGCTCGTCCACCAGCTTGTCCAGATACCGGATCTCCTGCATCAGCGGGTCCTGGATGGTCTCCACCCTGACGCCGCAGACACTGCCCTTGATCAGACGGCGACGCTCGTTGGGGCAGGGGGCATGTCTGAAAAAATCCCCGTAGGTAAGGTCACTTTGCAGAAACCGGTCCAGATCGTCCGCAGAGTAGCCGGTGAGCCAGGCAGTGACCTCGTATACTTCCTCCCGGGTGCGGCCCTTGCGCTCCGCCTTGGCGATCAGCAGCGGAAAGACTTTGGCAAATTTCATGGCAAAAACGGCATTCTGGTCCATAGGTGTCCTCCTGCAGATGTGGTTTTCCTCATTATAGCACAGAATGGCCCGGGGTGCAGACATCTTTCAAATTGCCAGCGGGGTCCCTTCGTGGTATGATGAGAAGAACAACAGGAGGTGTTTTGTATGCCACTTCGGATGGTCCGGAACGACATCACCACGATGCGGGTGGATGCCATTGTCAATGCAGCCAACGAGAGTCTGCTGGGCGGCGGAGGTGTGGACGGTGCGATTCACCGTGCGGCGGGACCGCAGCTGCTTGCGGAGTGCCGTACCCTGGGCGGCTGCCGCACGGGACAGGCCAAAATCACCGGGGGATACCGTCTGCCCGCCCGGTATGTGATCCACACCGTGGGGCCGGTCTGGCGCGGCGGCCGATACGGGGAAAAGGAACTGCTGGTCTCCGCCTACCGTACCTCGCTGGAACTGGCGGTGGCCCATGACTGTCAGACGGTGGCCTTCCCGCTGATCTCGTCCGGCGTGTACGGCTACCCCAAGGATCAGGCACTGAACGTGGCCGTGGATACTATCGTAGCGTTCCTGCAGGACCATGAGCTGACCGTCTACCTGGTGATCTTCGACCGCGCGGCTTACACGATCGGCGAAAAACGCTTTGCCGACATTGCCGCATATCTCGACGCCCGGTATACGCAAGACCGCCAGGAGCCGACATCCTTCAGCATGGCGTCCGCACAGAGTGTGCCGGACGGACTGAATGAGGCCCTCGCAATGATGGACGAGAGCTTTTCCCAGATGCTGCTGCGCAAGATCGACGAGCGCGGCATGACCGATGTCCAGTGCTACAAAAAGGCCAACCTTGACCGCCGATTGTTCTCCAAAATCCGCTCGGACATCCACTACAGACCTTCCAGGGCGACGGCGATGGCCTTGGCGGTGGCGCTGGAACTTCCGCTGGACGAAGCCCGGGAGCTGCTGCAGACCGCAGGGTTCGCGTTTTCGCACGCCAGCAAGTCCGACATCATTGTGGAGTATTTCATCGCCCACCAAAACTACAATATTTTCGAGATCAACGAGGCACTGTTTGCCTTTGACCAGGAACTGCTGGGAGGATAAGCCAACACGGGAGCAGCCGGATTCCGGCCGCTCCCGTGTGTTCTATACAGACTGCCCCTCGCCCGACCCGGCGGAGAAAAAGGCTTCACGCCCCTGATACTCACTCTTGATGATCTCAAACATCTCTTCCGGGGTTTCCCGGCAGCCGTTTTCCAGCCACAGTTTGATGATCTGCGTCAGCCCGCTTTTGAAAAATTCCATATGATAGCGGATGAACCGGTCCTGGAAATACTTCTTCGCCAGACCGGTATCATAGGTCAGGATCTTATAGTTGTTGTCATAGCCCAGCTTGAAGTAGGTCCGGTAAAAAACCTGGTTGTCCCGGATGTGGCGGAACAGCTTGAGGTAATTGTGGCTGTTCACCTTGGCGGCGATTTCCTCCTGATAGAGCTCTGCCAGATTGGCCTCGAGCTTGTCCCGGATCGAGTCGGCCAGTCCGTAAAGATCGGGATAGTTCGCGTAGAAGGTGGTGCGGTTGATTCCGGCCAGCTTGCAGATTTCCGATACCCGGATTTCGCCCAGCGATTTGGTCTGCAGCAGCTCGACGAACACCTTTTCGATCCTTTCGCAGGACGCCCTGCGGCGTTTGTTGTTGGCGGTATTCATAAAATCTCCTTTATCCCAACAGTTGTTGCGTGATTGATGATTGTTTTGTGGTTCTCAAACCAGTATACTACAGACAGATTCAGTCAACAACTGTTGGCTTAATACAAGGAGGTTACCGATATGAAAAAAAGCAGTTTTGTCGCCATGCTGCTGGGAACCGTCAGCGGCGTACTCTTTGCACTGGGCATGTGCATGGCACTGATCCCGGAGTGGGATTCCTTCCGGCCCGGCGTGGTGCTGGGCTGTGCGGGTCTGGTGCTGGGCCTGGTCACGGTACTGGTGTGGCGGAAGTTGGAACACAAGCAGCCGGTGCGCATCTGCGCAAAAACCGTCCTCACGATCGCATTCGGCATCGTCGGCGCGCTGGCGCTCGGCGTGGGAATGTGCTTCTGCATGGTATGGGGCAAGCTGGTGTTCGGCGTTGTGATCGGGCTGGTCGGCATAGTCATGCTGCTCTGCCTGATTCCGCTGACCAAAGGCATTCAGGGATAACCCCGCGACGATCTGACAAAGGAGAGAGCATCATGGCAAAATCCAGATTCATCAAAACCAACGAAAAAATTGCCGACGAGGTCACGGCGGCCTTCGGGAAAATCGAGGACCGCGTCGTGGGCGGCTACACCAAAATCGAGGACGCCTTTGTGGACCGGTATCTGACCCGGGACGGCGAGACGGTCGAGCAGGCAAAGACCCGGCTGAAGCAGGAGCAATCCCGGCACAATTCCTGATCTGAAAATGTCGCCCGCCGGGCGACCGCAAACGCGCCCAATCCCTCTATCCTGGAAAGGTAACAACCACACAGGACAGGGGAATTTTGTATGAAGAAGCATCTCACAGAACTGGTTTTCATTCTGGACCGCAGCGGTTCGATGCAGGGGCTGGAGGCCGACACAATCGGCGGGTTCAACGCCATGCTGGACAAGCAGCGCCGGGAACCCGGCGAGGCCCGTGTGTCCACCATCCTGTTCGATGACCGGGTCGAACTGCTCCATGACCGGCTGCCGATCGACCGGGTCAGTCCCATGACCGGGCAGACCTATTTTGTCCGCGGTTCCACCGCGCTGCTGGATGCCGTCGGCGGGGCAATCGACCGCATCGGCGCCGATCCCCGGGCCGCCCGGTCCGGGGACCTGCCGGAGCATACCTTGTTTGTCATCATCACCGACGGAAGGGAGAATGCCAGCTGCCATTACGCCGCCCCGCAGATCCGGGAGATGATCCGGTACCGCCAGGAGGCCGACGGCTGGGAGTTCCTCTTTCTGGGCGCGAACATCGACGCCGTGGAGACGGCGGGCCGGATGGGAATCGCGGCGGACCGGGCCGTCAGCTATCACAGTGACAGCGCCGGCACCCGGCTGAACTACGCCGCGGTCAGCGCGGCGGTCAGTGCCGTGCGGTGCAATGCGCCGCTGTGCGCCGACTGGAAAGAAGCCATAGAGCGGGACTTCCGCTCCCGGAACTCCTGACGAAACTGCCCACCCGGAACGGCAAGGTTCCGGGCGGGCAGTGACTGTATGGGAAATCCGCCGTCGATGGAGACGGGCGGCAGCGCCCCGGGCAATCCTTCAGGGCGCTTCGTGGGGAATGGTGATCTTCTCGACGGTGATGCGGCCGTCCGCGACATCCGCCATCATCATGGTGATCTCCTGGTGGAAGCGGCGGGGACCGCAGGAGCCCGGATTGAGCCAGAGGATGCCATCCTTTTCTTCCTGCAGGTACTTGTGGGAATGACCGAAGACGACCACATCAATGCCGCTCAGGTCCGGCGGCACCTCCTTTTTGTTGTGGACGATCAGAAAGCGCACCCCGCCCAGCGTGACGGTGAGATCGTGGGGAAGGTCCGCCGCCCATTCCTTGTCGTTGTTGCCCCGGACAAGGTAGAGGGGCGCATATTGCCGCAGCTGTTCCACGATGGCGGGTTTGTTGATGTCGCCGCCGTGCAGGATGGCGTCGGCGGTTTTCAGAAAGTCGAGGACCCGGGGCCGTAGCAGACCGTGGGTGTCCGAGAGGATGGCCAGTTTCATGACTGCTCGCCCCCTTCCAGCCGCTGCCGGATCTTGCGGAAAAACTGCCGGGCCTCTTCGAGATCCCGGGCATCGGGGTGGCCTTTGGCAATGCCGCCGACCAGCCGGAACGGGCCGAAGGTGTCGTACCCGCGGCAGCTGAATTCCCCCAGCACCGGGCAGTGCTTTTCCCGCGCGAGATCCGCCATCGCCGCGGCACCGCTGCCTTTGGCGCCGCCGTAGGTGCTGACAAAGAACACCGGCTTGCCCTCGGGCAGATACTGCCGGGCAAACGCCACCACGGCTTTGTGGAACGCGAAGCCGTAGATGCCGGAGGCAAACCCGATGCCATCATAGCCGTCCAGCCGGACCGCCTGGCGGGTGGTCACGTCGATCAGGTCGGTGTCGCCCTGCTGTGCCATGGCCTTCAGCACTTTCAGCGTGTTCCCGTGGTGGCGGGAATAGTAACAGATGGCAAGTTTCATCGCGCATCGCCTCCCTGCAGGGTCCAGCCGAAATCGTTGTGATAGATCATCTGGCGGGTCATGCCGCCGTCAATGCAGATGTTCTCTCCGGTGAGAAAGCCCGCTTTGTCGGAACACAGGTACAGCACCATGTTGGCAATGTCCATCGGATTCCCCACCCGGCCCGCCGGCTGCTGCACGGCGTCGGGGCCGGTGTACACCGTGTAGTCGGTGTCAATCCAGCCGGGGGAGATCGAATTCACCCGCGCCTTGCCGGCCAGACTGACTGCCAGCGCATGGGTCAGGGCGGAAATGCCGCCCTTGGCCGCCGTGTAGCTCTCGGTCTGGGGCTGACTCATCCGGTCCCGGGACGAAGAGATATTGACGATCGAGGCCCCGGGGGCAAGGTAGGGCGCAAACAGCTTGGTCAGATAGAAGGGCGCGGTGACGCCGACCTGCAGGGCACGGCTGAACTCCTCATAGCTGCAGGTGTCGATGCCCTTCATCAGCGGCGGGGCGTTGTTGATCAGATAATCCAGATGGCCGTAGTCCGCAATCACCTGGCGGGCAAAGTCCTCCAGAACCTTCCGGTCGGCCAGGTCCCCCACACAGCAATCGTTGGGCAGCAGGTCAATGATGCAGACATGCGCCCCTTCCTTGCGGAATTGCTCGGCAATCGCTTTGCCGATGCCCTTTGCGCCGCCGGTCACAACGGCCACTTTTCCGGTAAACATCGTCGTTCCTCCTCAGTCTGCGTCCTCGTCCAGCGCTTCCACCAGAAAGCTCACCGGACGGAATCCGTCATTGCAGGACAGCATGGCGGATTTCGGGTTTTTCATCCAGCCGTCATACAGATTCTCCCCGCCGTGACTCAGCGTCAGCACAAAAGGGGAGAGGGTATCCCAGGCACTCTGGCAGAACCCCGCCGGCTTTTCCCAGCCGTTGGCGATAAAGGACTGCCCTTCCTGCAGGAAGCAGGCATGCTGGATGGGGTTCTCGTACCGGGCTATCAGGTCCTCATACCGGGTGATGCGCATGACGGTGATCCTGCATTTTTTCATGGCTGCCTCCTCAGATGATGATGCCTTCGCAGTGGTCCACTTCGTGCTGGATGATCTCGGCGGTCCAGCCGGTAAAGGTCTTGATCCGTGTCTGGAACTTTTCGTTCTGCCACCGGACCTTGATGGTTTTCCACCGTCTGACGGGCCGTACGCCGGTCAGCGAAAGGCATCCCTCCTCGGTCTCATAGGGACCGCTTTTGCCGAGAATTTCCGGGTTGAACATGACAAGATACGACCCGTCATTGTCAATGGCAATGATGCGCTTGCTGACGCCGATCATGTTGGCGGCCATGCCCACACAGCCGTCCTTGTGGTGTTTGAGCGTGTCGAGCAGGTCCGCCGCCACCGGCAGGTCTTCCGGCGTGGCGGGCCGGGATTTCTGCGCCAGAAAAATCACGTCTTTGCAGAGTTCACGAATCATGGATGTCTCTCCTTCTCCTGCAGGATGACCGCCGCCAGCGTTTCCGCTGCCAGGCGGGAGCCTGCCTCATTGGGATGAACGCCGTCCCCGGCATAGAGGTCCCGGGTCCCGGACAGCTCATAAAACCGCTGCCCCACCTCGGCCAGCAGCGCCCCGTTCTGCTGGGCGGCCTGTCGGTAGGCTTCGGAAAGCCTGTGGGCCATCTCGTCATAGTCCCAGCCCTTGGCGGCCAGCCTGGCACTGCCTTTGCGGTAAGCCCAGGTGGCGTAGAGGACCGGGACGGCCCCGTTGGCCCGGATCTCGGCACAGAGGCCCGATACACTGGCAAAGAACCGCTCGGGCGCCGTGACCGGACCGTGGCTCATCTCCTGCAAGACCACATAGTCCCAGTGTTCGTTCGCCAGTGCGGCCTGCGTCCGGGCCCCCAGCCCCGTGTTGGGGTTGAGCTGCTCGGCCAGCCGCGCTCCGCCGCGGGTGTGGCAGACCACCTCGGCGCCGGTCAGACGCGCCAGCAGGTCCGGCATGGCATTGACAAAGGTAAAACTGTTGCCCAGCATCAGAATCCGCATCCCAATCCCTCCGTTCCGTTGGTTCTAGTATACCGGGTTGTGCCGTCCGGGGCAAGTGCCGGACGGCAGCAAAAATCCCCGCATCCGCAGATGCGGGGACAGAAATTTCAGCGTGCGGTGTGAAGGCGGTGAAGGACCAGCCCGATGACGAGGCCCAGCACTGCCGGGCAGACCCAGCCGAACCCCAGGCCCGCCAGCGGCAGAACCTGCCCGATCCACCCGGTCACGGCGTCGAGGTGCAATACCGTCTTTGTCTGCGCAGGCAGGGCACCGAGAAAATCAAAGACCGCGGCCACCGCCGTGAACCCGACGGTCCATTGCAGTACCGTGCGGTCGTGGCGGAAGGCGCCGCCGAACAGGGTGAGCAGGATCAGCACGATGGCCAGCGGATAGAGGAACATCAGGACCGGCAGGGAGTAGGCGATGATGGTGCTGAGCCCGAGGTTGGCAATCAGGAAGGAGACCGCGCAGAACAGCACCGCCCAGACCGGGTAGCCGGGACCGCGGGGGAACAGCCGGACAAAGGTCTCTCCGCAGCTGGTGATCAGACCCACGGCCGTCTTGAGGCAGGCGACGGTGACGGTCATCGCCAGGATCAGCGCCCCGGCCCCGCCGAAGTAGTGTTCGGCGATCCGTGCCAGAACCTCACCGCCGTTGCTGCACAGTTCAAACAGACCGCGGCTCTGGGCACCGGCCACCGCGACCAGCAGATAGATCAGCGCCATCAGCACCGAACTGAAAACGCCGGCCAGGATGGTGTTTTTGGCTACCTCGCCGGGTTCGGTCACGCCGAGGCCCCGGATGGCGCGCACCACAATGATGCCGAAGGCCAGCCCCGCCAGGGCGTCCATCGTGTTGTACCCCTCGAGAAGTCCCGTCGAAAAGGCGCTGGTCAGATAGGCTCCCGACGGTTCAATCTGAGCCACCGAGGCCGGCGGGTCGGTCAGGGCGCGCAGAATCAGCACGGCGAGAAAGACAAGGAACAGCGGGTTGAGCACCTTGCCGATCCAGGTCAGCAGCTCCCCGGGCCGCAGCGAGAAAAACAGCACCGCCGCAAAAAAGACAAAGGAGAAGGCTGCCAGAACCAGGGGCTGCCCGGCGTCGGGCAGCAGCCGTTCGATGCCCACCGTGTAGGAGAAGGTCGCGCAGCGGGGAATGGCAAAGAAGGGCCCGATGGTCAGATACAGCACACAGGTAAAAAAGATCCCGTATTTCCGGCTTACGCGGCTGCTGAGTTCCAGCAGCCCTTCCTCCCGGCTGATGCCCAGGGCGGCCACGCCGAGCAGCGGCAGGCCGACACCGGTGATCAGAAATCCGGCCGCGGCCTGCCACAGGTTGCGGCCCGCCATCTGGCCCATCGAGGCGGGAAAAATCAGATTCCCGGCTCCGAAAAACATCCCGAACAGCATACTGGCCACGAGCAGAATTTCCCGAAACGTCAGCTTTTTCATGTCCGAATCCTCCGGTTCCTGCATGATCTGCCCCTATTATAGCGCGGTTGCGCTGCCGGGTAAACCCCGCGGCGTCCCCAAAAAATTGCAGAAAATTTTGTCCTTCTCTGCTCAGAATCCCGGTGCTGCCGCGTAGTATAGTATATGAAATACTCTGAAAACGGAGGTACATAGCGTGATGGGATGTCTGGGAAATATCATCTGGTTTGTTTTTTGCGGATTCTGGCAGGGGCTGGCCTGGACGCTGGCGGGGCTGCTGTGGTGCATCACGATCATCGGGATTCCGATCGGGATGCAGTGCTTCAAGCTGGCGTCGCTGGTCTTTTTCCCCTTCGGCAAGGAAATCCGGTATGGCGGCGGGGCCGTGTCGCTGATCGCCAACATTCTGTGGATTCTGATCAGCGGCATTCCGCTGGCGCTCTCCGCCTGCCTCAACGGTGTGCTGCTCTGCATCACGATCATCGGGATTCCCTTCGGTCTGCAGTGCTTCAAGTTCGCCAAACTGGCGCTGATGCCCTTCGGCGCGCAGGTCTACTGAAAGAAAACGGGAGGCAGCCCCTCGGGGCCGCCTCCCGTTATGACTGTGCGGGGCGCAGCAGTTCAAAGTGATTTTTGTGGCAGCGCAGCAGCCCCTCGTCCCGCATCCGGGACAGCTCCTTGGACACCGCGCTGCGGTCCAGATTCAGATAATCGGCCAGCTGCTGGCGGTCGAGCGGAATCTCGAAAACCGGACTGCCGCAGCGGGCGGACTCCGCCGACAGATAGGTCAGCAGCCGGCCGCGGACTGTCTTGGGCGTCGTGCAGAAGATCCGCTCGGAGAGCACGAGGTTCTTGCGGGCACAGAGCCGCATCATCCCCTGCAAAATGATGGGATACCAGCTCCGGCTGCGGTTGCTGTCGTCCAGCAGCCGGGGCAGGTGCAGAAAGACGATTTCCGACGTTTCCGCCGCCACGGCCGAAACCAGGGTGACTTCGCCGCACAGGGCATAGGTCTCGGCGAAGGTCTGACCGGGGCCGACCCGGCTCAGCAGAGAACGGCTGCCCCAGGCGTCGCAGGCCTCCACCCGCACGCTGCCGGTGCGGACGATGCCGACTTCCCGCACCCGGGTCCCGGCCAGAAAAATCACGTCCTCCTTGCGGAAAGTCCCGACCCGCAGACCGCCGCAGTCGGCCAGCTCCCGGGTCTGGGCCTGCGTCAGGCCGGGAAAGACAGAATCCAGTGCAGATGCCATAAACTCCCTCCTTGTTTGTGGTCATGACAACAGAAATTTTGCATCAATTCCATTATAGTAAGCACAATACAAGATGAAAAGAGGAATTTTCCATGATCCGAAAAGTGATTCAGATTGATCGTTCCAAATGCAACGGCTGCGGTGCCTGCGCCGCCGCCTGCCACGAGGGTGCCATCGGCATGGTGGACGGCAAGGCCGAGCTGCTGCGGGAGGATTACTGTGACGGTCTGGGCGACTGTCTGCCCGCCTGCCCGACGGGGGCCATCACCTTCGTGGAGCGGGAAGCGCCGGCCTACGACGCGGCAGCCGTGGCCCGCAACAAGGCGCGGCAGGGGACGGGCTGCCCCGGTTCGCGCGCCCGCACGCTGGACCGGATGCAGGACGCGGACCCGGCAGCCCCGGCGGGACCGTCGCGGCTGGCACAGTGGCCCTGCCAGATCAAGCTGGTGCCCATCGACGCGCCCTACTTTGACGGGGCCGATCTGCTGGTGGCGGCGGACTGCACGGCCTTTGCCTTTGCCAATATGCACGAAGCCTTCCTCAAAGGGCGCATCACGCTGATCGGCTGCCCCAAACTGGATGCCGTGGATTACAGCGAAAAGCTGTCCGCCATCCTCAGCCGCCATGCGGTGCGCAGCGTGACCGTGGTGCGGATGGAGGTGCCCTGCTGCGGCGGTCTGACCCGGGCGGTCGAGACGGCGATCCGCGCTTCGGGCCGGCAGATTCCCTGCCGGGTGGTCACCGTGACGGTGGACGGCGCGCTGCGCGACTGAGCCGGACCCGCCGGTGGTTGAAACAGGGGGCTTTTTGGTGTATAATCATGGTATTATGCACCGGTCTGTCCGGGACCGGGAACGAGGTAAGGAGAACCCTTCCGGTGGATAAAAAAGCTAAAATTCAGTATACACTGGTGTTCCTGTCCGACCTGTTCAGCCTTGTTGTCAGCAGTGCGCTGGCCTGGCTGGTGCTGGACCGGGGACTCCGGGTCATTCTGGAATACGAACGGCAGGAACAGGTGCAGTTCTTTTTGATTCTGGCCTGTGTGTTCCTGCTGGATTTCCTCTGCTTCAACCATGCGGACGGCTTTGTGCGGCGCGGCTGGAAAAAGGAACTGCTGATCTGTGCGCAGTCCAGCCTCGTGCTGGCGGCAGGGCTGGCCGTCGTCATGCTGTTGACCAAGGCGGGCATGATGGATTCCCGGTATCTGTATACCGGCATCGTGGCGACCAACGCCGTGATGCAGTATGTCTGCCGGATGCTGCTCAAAACCTACCTGAGCCGGCATTTCTACAAGGGAAGCATGGCCACCCTGGTGGGGGTGGTCACCACGACCGACCGGGCCGACAAACTGGTCAAGGCCCTCAAATCCGACTGGACCATGAAGGTGCAGGGGGCGGCGCTGCTGGACTGGGACGGCAAGGAACGGACCATCCACGATGTGCCGGTCACCGCCGGGTATGAGGATTTCATGGACTGGGTGCGGCGGGAACCGCTGGATGCCGTGTATATTGATGTGCCGTACCAGACCGGCGAGTCGCTGCGCCCCTATGTGCGCGAGATTGAGAGCATGGGCCCGGCGGTTCATCTGAACGTGCCGGTGCTGGAACAGTATATCCCCCACGGCCGCGAAACCTGGATGCCCCGCCTGGAACATACGCTGGAGGAGACCGGCGGCTCGCTGTTCGTGACGCTGCAGAGCAACGAATACCGGTTCGGGGACATGGTCCTCAAGCGATTGATGGACATTGTGGGCAGTCTGGTGGGCTGCCTGATCTCGCTGCCCATCATTGCGGTGGTGGCCATTCCTCTCAAGCTGGAATCGCCGGGGCCGCTGCTCTTCAAACAGAAGCGGGTGGGCCTCAATGGCCGGGTGTTCAACATTTACAAGCTGCGCAGCATGTACCAGGATGCCGAGGCGCGCAAGCAGGAACTGATGGCCCGCAACAAGATGAGCGGGCTGATGTTCAAGATGGACGACGATCCCCGCATCACCAGGGTGGGGCGGTTCATCCGCAAATATTCCATCGACGAACTGCCCCAGTTCTTCAATGTGCTGATCGGGCAGATGAGTCTGGTGGGAACCCGCCCGCCCACGTTGGATGAGTACAGCTGCTACCAGAGCCACCACAAGGGCAGACTGTCGATGAAGCCGGGTCTGACCGGCATGTGGCAGATCAGCGGACGCAGCGACATCACGGATTTTGAGGAAGTCGTCAAGCTGGACATGACCTACATCGACAACTGGAGTCTGCAGCTCGACATCAAGATTCTGTTCAAGACAATCGGTGTGGTCCTGCGGGGCCACGGTGCCGAATAAAAACCAACAAGAGCCGCCGGCATTGCCGGCGGCTCTTGTTCTTGCAGAGATTACAGGGCAGCGAGGGCGGCCTGCAGACGGCGCAGTGTCTCCTCCTTGCCCATCATGGCGGCCAGATCGGTGCCGCCGCCCGGGGTGCGGGACTTGCCGGACAGGGCAATGCCCAGCGGGTAGAGCAGCCAGCCGTTCTTCTTCTCCATCGCCTCGGCCTGACGGCGGCAGGCGTCAAAGATCGCATCGCGGCTCCAGTCCTGCTGGGCTTCCAGCAGGGGCAGCAGGGCGGTCAGCGCTTCCTTGGCGGACTCCGGCGTCGTCTTCTGCTTCTTGTTGCGGTACAGCTCGGTGTCAAAGGGCTGCACGGCGTCAAAGAAGTCCAGCTGCGGCGGGATGTCCTCCAGCACCTCACAGCGGGGCTGCAGGTTGGCGCACAGCAGATCGCGGTCGATCTGCACATGGACGGCCTGGTCGATGAAGGGATCGGCCAGACGGCGGAACTCCGCCGCGGGCAGGGCGCGGATGTAGGCCGCGTTGATGGCACGCAGCTTGAGCGGGTCAAAGATGGCCGGGGACTTGGACACCCGGGACGGGTCCCAGATGCGGATCATCTCATCCAGCGTGAAGATCTCCTGCTCGCCCTCGGGCGCCCAGCCCAGCAGCAGCAGATAGTTCAGCACGGCGGCGGGCAGATAGCCCTTGGCCACCAGGTCCTGATAGCTCGCATCGCCGTTGCGCTTGCTCAGCTTGTTCTGGGCATCCTTCATGACGGGCGGGCAGTGAATGTAGGTGGGAATCTCCCATCCGAACGCCTGGTACAGCAGATTGTACTTCGGGGTGGAGGAGAGGTACTCGCTGCCGCGGATGACATGGGTAATGCCCATCAGATGATCGTCCACCACGTTGGCAAAGTTGTAGGTGGGCATGCCGTCCGTCTTGAGCAGAATCTGGTCGTCCAGCTCGGCGTTGTTCACCTCGATGTGGCCGTACACGACATCATCAAAGGAGGTGACGCCGGTGTCGGGAATCTTCTGCCGGATGACATAGGGGGTGCCGGCCGCCAGCTTTTCCTCGATCTCGGCCTGGCTCAGGTTGCGGCAGTGGCCGTCATAGTGGCTCACTTCCCCTTTGGCCTTCTGCTCTTCATGCAGGGCGTTCAGGCGCTCCTCGGTGCAGAAGCAGTAGTAGGCCTTGCCCTCGCGCACGAGCTGCTCGGCATACTGCTTGAACATTCCCATGCGCTGGCTCTGCACATAGGGACCCACCGGACCGCCGATGTCGGGACCCTCGTCCCAGGTCAGACCGGTGTCGCGCAGCGTGTTGTAGATGATGTCGGTGGCGCCTTCCACCAGACGGCCCTGGTCGGTATCTTCAATGCGGAGAATGAAGGTTCCGCCGTTGTGGCGGGCCTGCAGATAGGTGTACAGCGCGGTGCGCAGGTTGCCGACGTGCATATAACCGGTCGGCGACGGCGCAAACCGGGTGCGGACGGTGTTGGACATGATGGATTACCCTTTCCTGTTAAGATGAGTATACAAAGATAGTTTAATCGGATGGCCGCGCAGTGTCAAGGGGGAAAACCGGGCACTTTCGGGTCGCGCAGAAAATTCGTCCGGCCCCGTTGCAAATTGACGGGCACTGTGCTACAATGCAGATACACCGATGACGCGAAAGTAAAGCCGTCCGCGCACGCACAGAGAACTCCCGGTGCTGGAAAGGGAGCCGGAAGCGGGACGGCACAATGGTTCGCGGAGGGCACGGGGAACGGGGCCAGACCCCCAGTATCCGCTGACGGCAGCCGCCGTTATCCGGCAGGGAAGTCAAAAGGCTTCCCACAAAGCGGCCGACCGGCCCAGCAGCCGGCGGCAAGCAAGGTGGCACCACAGGAAGTTTCCTGCCCTTGCACAGAAGGCCCCTTCTGTGCAGGGGCAGTTTTGTTTGAAAAAGGAGAATGACCTATGGCAGAGCAACTTGAAAAACGCAAACGGATTCTTTCCGGCATCCAGCCCACCGGCACGCCGACGCTGGGCAACTATATCGGCGCGGTGCGCAACTGGGCGCTGCTCCAGTCGGACTACGACTGCCTGTATATGGTGGCGGATCTGCACGCCCTGACGGTCCGTCAGGTTCCCGCGCAGCTGCGCCGTCAGACCCGCGAGATGGCCGCACTGCTGCTGGCGGTGGGCATTGATCCCAAGCAGCATATCCTCTTTGTCCAGAGCCATGTGCCGGCGCACTGCGAGCTGTCCTGGATTCTGGCCTGCAATGCCCAGTTCGGCGAACTGTCCCGCATGACCCAGTTCAAGGACAAGAGCGCCAAGCATCCCGACAATGTCAACGGCGGTCTGTTCACCTATCCGGTGCTGATGGCCGCGGATATCCTGATCTACAACGCCGACCTGGTACCGGTCGGACAGGACCAGACCCAGCACCTGGAACTGGCCCGGACCATCGCCAACCGGTTCAACGGCATCTACGGCGACACTTTCACCCTGCCCGCCGGCTATGTGCCCAAGGCCGGCGCCAAGATCATGAGCCTGGCCGAGCCGAACAAGAAGATGAGCAAGAGCGATACCAACGTCAACGCCTTCGTCCTGATGACCGACGACAAGGATACCATCGTCCGCAAGTTCAAGCGCGCCGTCACCGACTCGGATGGCGTGGTCCGCTTTGACGCCGAGAACAAGCCCGGCATCTCCAACCTGATGACGATCTACTCCACCTTCACCGGCAAGCAGATGGCGGACATCGAGGCGGAGTTCGACGGCCGCGGCTACGGGGATTTCAAACTCGCGGTGGCCGAGGTCACCGCCGATGCGCTGGCCCCCGTACAGCAGGAGTTCGGCCGCATCCTGGCCGATAAGGCGTATGTCGATGACGTGCTCAAGGACGGCGCCGAGCGTGCGGCCCGCCTGGCCAACCGCACGGTCAGCAAGGTGTACCGCAAGGTCGGTCTGCTGCAGCTGTAAAACCACAGTCCCGCAAACAAAACACCCCGGTGACGGTATGTCACCGGGGTGTTTTACTATAAAGGAAGGAAGCTCAGTCCTCCCGGGCCACAAAGACCAGCGCCGCACAGCCGGGACCCACATGGGTGCCGATCACGGCGCCCAGACGGGCAATGCGGCCGCCCGTCATCCGCAGGTTCTCATGCAGGTAATGATGGATGGGTGCCAGAACACCTTTCTCGTCACTGTACAGCAGCACATAGCCGTATCGGGGATCAATGCCGCCCATCTTGTCGATCTGTTTGAAGAGGGCCACATAGGCGCCGGGCCGGCCGCGGGCGGTGTCAGCCAGCCGGATTTCGCCATCCACCACGGACAGCACCGGCTTGACGCCCAAAGCGCCGCCCACCAGCGCCACCGCGGCGGGAAGGCGTCCGCCCTTGTGCAGGTGCTTCAGGCTGTCCACAACGGCCACGATGCGGATGCGGGACTTGAGCTGTTCCAGCTCCGCCACAATGGCGTGGGCGGGCAGCCGTTCCTCGTCGCGCAGGCGGAGTGCCTCCCGCACAAGGATGGCCTCGCCCTGGGACCCCGTGCGGGAATCCACAAAAAAGACATCCTCAAAATCACAGCTCTGGGCGGCCATCCGGGCGCACTGGTAGGTGCCGGACAGCGTCGAGCTGATCAGAATGGCAATGACCTGGTCACCGGCCTCCTTGGCGGCCTCAAAGACCTTCAGGAACGCTTCCGGCGAGGGCTGGCTGGTACGGGGCAGCTGCTTTTCGCCCTTCAGGCGCTCATAGTAGGCATCGCCCGAAATATCAATGCCATCCAGCTGGTTGGTGCCGTCCGCAAACGTCACGGTCAGCGGCGCGATGTACACATAGGGCCGGTCGGCATCGGCGGGAGTCAGATCGGCGGCAGAGTCTGTCAGAATGCGGATCATGTTGCACCTCGTAAATAAATATATCTAAATATGTTTAACTATTTGTATTGTAGCACAGGAAATGCAAAAGTCAAACGTTTCGGGCAATTCTTCATGAACTGTTCAGAAATCCTTCCCCGGACGCCGATTTTTTGGGGGAGGTGCCATCTCAGAACTCGGTGCTGTGTTCGCCGGCGCGCAGATCGTCCCGCTTGAGTTCAGCCAGCAGCGCGTCCTCGCCGGCATGGAGCAGCAGTTTCTTGCTGTAGGATTCAAAGCGTTCGCATTCGTTCTCGGCCAGATAGGCGGCGGAGTCGGGGCCCAGCGTCAGCTCGTTGACAAAGACCACCATTTCCTGACCGTCGGGGAAGGCGCGCTCCATAAAGTCAAAGGCGTATTCCAGGGCATCGCCGGCCAGCCCTACGGCATCCTCGCGCTTGCGGACCTGGGCATTGAATCCGGCCCGGATCGTGTCAAAGGCGGTGTCGGCATCCATGTCGGGTGTCAGGGTGGCGGCCCAGCTGCGCAGCAGTTTGGTGGCGCGGGCGGCCGTGGCGGCCTCGTCGTCGGTCAGCCGGCCTGCGGCCTTGCCCGCCGCCAGCTGGTCGGCGTAGCGGTTGCACTGCGCCGCAAAGATGGCCGCGGGACCGAAATCGGCAGCCTCCTCGGGGCGGGTGTTGTTCAGCGTCCGTTTGTAGGCGCGCAGCTGCTGGTAACAGGCGTCGGTGACCTGATCGATCCGCCGGGCCTCGGCAAACCGGGTGTTCAGGCCGGCCAGCAGCAGGCTCACCAGACTGATGCGCTCGTCGAAGGCGGCCTGCAGTGCGCGGTCCAGCACCTTGTCGAAGGGCCGGCCCTGCAGGATGTCCTCAATGCCGTAATCCTCGCGATATTTTTTGTACAGCACCCAGTAGGCCGCAAAATCGCGGGAGACCTCGGGGTGCCGCAGATACTGCCCGATCACACCCTCGTCCACCGGCAGATTCAGCGTATCGCAGGCCGAAAGCATCGCCGAGAGATCCTCCCAGCCGCGGGCCGTCACAAACTGCGGACCGTCCACATCGTTCTCGATCTTGTAAAAATGCTGCGGGCGCAGCTCGAGATACGCCTGCACGGCCGGATGCAGCCGCTTGGCACGGGCATACTCCTGCCAGACAGCCAGGTTGGGCTCAATGTCAATGCGGCGCACGCGGTCCAGCGTGACCAGGTCGAACTCCCGCACGCTCTTGTTGTACTCCGGCGGGTTGCCGGCGGCGACGATGATCCACCCCGCCGGGACGGCCTGATTGCCGAAGGTCTTGCATTGCAGGAACTGCAGCATCGTGGGGGCCAGTGTTTCGGACACGCAGTTGATCTCGTCGATGAAGAGGATGCCGTTCTTGAGTCCGGTGCGTTCCATGCAGTCATAGACGCTGGCAATGATCTCGCTCATCGTGTATTCGGTCACACTGCGGTCCTGCCCGTCAAAGTTGCGCTGCCGGATAAAGGGCAGGCCCACCGCACTCTGCCGGGTGTGATGGGTGATGGTGTAGGCCACCAGCGCAATGCCGCAGCTCTGGGCCACCTGTTCCATGATCTGCGTCTTGCCGATGCCCGGAGGGCCCATCAGCAGGATGGGCCGCTGCCGGATTGCCGGAATCAGCGGGGCACCGGTGTCGTCGGTGGCCAGGTACGCTTTGACGGCCTGTTCGATTTCTTGTTTGGCGCGTTTGATGTCCATGGAAAAATCCACTCCTTCTGTCACAATTCCGGCAGCTCGCTGGGGTCATTGTCCTGCCAGTCGGAAACCGCGGGGGCAGGATCGGGCAGAAACTCTTCAGGGGAGAGCATCAGCTTCATGGCCCAGGGCGGTACTTCGGGCGGGGGAGCGCCCGTCTCCAGAAAAAGAAATGCCACATCGTAGGACGGACGCCGCTGCGGGTAGATGCCCTTGCCGTCCGTGAAATACAGCACTCCCTGCAGATCGCGCAGGGTGCCGTCCTGGCGCAGTTCCTCAATCCGCGCAAAGGCGGGGCGGAAATCCGTTCCGCCGCCCCCGTTGAGCGTCAGGTTGGCGGCGTAGCGGTCCAGCGCGTCCAGGTCTTTCAGGAACGTCAGTTCCCGCACCGCGTCGTCACACTGCATGACCGCAATGTTGCAGCGGCGGAAAAAGCTGTCGCCTGTCCGCAGCAGCCCGAAAGTCTCCCGCAGAAAGGCCTTGACCAGCGCCCCGGCCGTGGATTCGCTCGTGTCAATCACAATGACAAAATCCCGGATTTTCTTGACTTCCCGGCTTTCCAGCGGTTCGATGAGGGGCAGATTGCCGTAGGTACGCAGTCCGTAGGAGTAGTACCCCAGATCAAACTCGTCGGGGTCCAGATGCGGCTCTTCCCGCCAGACCGCAAACCGGCGCAGAAAATCCCGGTACAGCCGGCGGCTGTGGGCGGCCTCCACCTGGGCCTGCAGGGTCTGGGTGCCGGCGGACTGTCCGGCATGGCTTCCGGCCTGCTGCATGCTCAGCTCGGTCTGGCGGCCCAGCTGTTCCCAGCGCTGGCCCATCATCCGGGCGGCCGGCGCTTCGGGGTCCTTGGGCCACAGCCGGTGACTGTCACAGAAAAACTCCCGGCTGAGCGTGCGCAGCTCCTGCTCCTCCAATGTGCAGAGCCAGCGGTAGATCGGCCCGGCACCGGGCAGGGTGCAGGCCTCCCGCACACGGCGGTAGGTCCGCTGCCGCAGCCAGCCCACCGGCCGGTCCAGCGCCGCAACCCCCAGATGATCGAGGGTGTTTTCCACCGCAATGTCGCAGGCAATGCCCCAGATCTGGGGGTCCCGGCCGGCACGCAGCCAGGGATGCCGGAACACACAGTGCAGCACACTGTGCAGATAGGCCCGCGGCAGATAGCGGCGGTTGGAACGGTACAGCGAGAGAACCCACGCAGGGTCATAGCACAGGCTGCCGCCGTCCGTTGCAAAATTGTGCAGATCCTCGGCGGGGACGGGAGTCAGCGCTCCCAGCGCCGCGTTGAGGTACTTCAGATTCAGATACAGCTCGCTGCGGATCAGCTCCATGGCGCGGCGGGCCATCGAGGCCACCCATTCCTGCTGGGTCAGTGCATGTTTGCCGGCCATCCGGGGCACCTCCTTACAGATCGTCAAAATCGTAGGTCTTGGGACGCCGCCGTGCGGTGCCCTCCAGCGCCAGGGCCGCGCCCTCGCTCCAGCCGGCGGCCGAACAGGCCAGCGCCGTGCGGCGCCGTGCCGGCAGGTCCAGCAGGGAACAGAGCAGACGCAGCGCTTCGGTGTCCCGCTGGCCGAGGATCGGGGCGGCGGCCTCGTCGGGATGGGCGCGCAGCTGCGCCGTATAGCGGTCCCGGCTTTCCAGGCGCAGGGCAAAGGGATACCGCAGCCGGTCCATCGCAATGCGGCAGAGCGTCGAGGGACTTTCTCCGACCGTGGCCTGGTCAAAGGCGGCGTCGTACTCTTCGGGGCGCAGTACGCCGCCCTCAAAGCATTGGCGGTACCGGTACCCGATGCCCTCAATGCTGTGGTTGAAAATGTGGGCGGGGGTGTTCTCGTCCAGCAGTTCGCTGTATTCGGGGAAGAACAGCGCGGCCTGCGGCTCGCCGTCGGGGGCAAACACCGCCTCAATGTCAGCACTGACGGCTCCCACCAGCCGGATCAGCCCGGTGGGGGCATCGGGGGCGGCGTCCAGCACAAAGCGGCGCAGCTGCCGGCAGTTGGTGAACAGGTCGCTGCCCAGCCCCAGCGCGGCCGACGCCCCGCGGCCGATCCGCAGCTCCTCGAGCTGGCGGCAGTTGTAGAAAGCGCCGTTGTTCAGGACCGATACCGTGCCGGGCAGGGTCACCTGCCGGACAAAGTTGCCGGTCACCTCATGGGAAACTTCCTCGCGAGGGGAGCCGTCGCTGCTCCAGAACCGGAACGTGGGGTCATTCGCGGGACGGCGGTCGGCAAAGCAGTAGGCGCCGATCTCCGCAACGGGAACGCCGTCCAGAGCGGCCGGAACAACGGGCACCGGACTGTCCCCGTAGACGCGCAGAATCCTTGCGCCGCCCCGGCAGGGCTGCCACAGCAAACCAAGGGTAGAATCCAAAACAAAACCGCCTTTCCGCAAGGGCGCACCGCGAAAATTTTACGATGCGCTGACTTGACATTATCCTGATTATAGCATAAATTAGACAGGTAAGGAATATGAAAAACGCACCGAATCCAACCGGTGCGTGAATTTTTTGCCAAAAACTATCCGGAGGATTGCACCATTATGCGAACGACCGTCAGCCAAAACGGAATTCTGACCGGCAGCATTCCCAGACAGCTGCTGCTCTTCTTTCTGCCGATCTGGTTCGGAACGCTGTTCCAGCAGTTGTACAACACGGTGGACACCCTGATTGTCGGCAACTTTGTGGGAACACAGGCGCTGGCGGCAGTCGGTGCCACCGGTGCGTTTGTCCAGCTGCTGGTGGGTGTGTTTGTCGGGCTGTGCAGCGGTGCCGGTGTCATCATCTCGCAGAGCTTCGGTGCCGGAGACCCCGACCAGGTGGACCGCCAGGTTCACACGGCCCTGGCACTGGCCCTGGCCGGCGGTGCCGTCCTGACGGTGCTGGGTCTGGCGACCAGCCGGCTGGTGCTGGAACTCATGCGCACCCCCGACGAGATCATCGACATGGCCACGCTGTATCTGCGCATCTACTTCCTGGGCATGATCCCGCAGATCGTCTACAACATGGGTACCAATATTCTGCGCGCTGTGGGCGATTCTAAACGTCCGCTCTATTTTCTGATCATCGCGTCGCTGGTCAACATCGTGCTGGATATCCTGCTCGTGGCCGTGGTGCCGTGGGGGGTGGCCGGTGCAGCCATTGCGACGGTCGTCAGCCAGGTGGTCAGCATGGTGCTCACCCTGCGCTGCCTGTCGGGATCGGACGGTATGCCCTGGAATCTCCACGACGGCCACATCCGGATGGAGCCGGAGGTGCTGCAGGACATCTGCCGGATCGGCCTGCCCGGCGCGGCGCAGTCCGCACTGTACAGCATCAGCAACATGATCATCCAGAGCGCCGTCAACGGGTTCGGCACCACGGCGGTCGCAGCCTGGAGCGTCTACGGCAAGATTGATTTCCTGTTCTGGATGACGGTCAGCTCCTTCGGCATCGCCGTCACGACCTTCACGGGCCAGAACTTCGGCGCCCGGCTGTATGACCGGGTGCGGCGCGGCACGCGGGTCTGCCTGGCCATGACGGCCGGCACCACGCTGGCCATCAGCCTGATCCTGTATCCGCTGGCCGCCTTCCTGTTCCGGCTGTTCAGCGACGATGAGGCCGTCATCGCCCAGGGCGTCCAGATGATGCACTTCCTGGTGCCGGCCTACATGACCTACATCTGCATTGAGATCCTCTCCGGCGCACTGCGCGGCTGCGGCGACGTGAAGGTTCCCACCATCATCACGGTGTTCGGCGTCTGCGGCCTGCGGGTGCTCTGGCTGATTGTCGCGCTGCCCCGCTGGCATGACGTCACGGCCGTCGAGTTCAGCTATCCGCTGACCTGGACCGTCGCCAGCCTGCTGTTCGTCGTGTACTACCTCAAGGGCGGCTGGATGAAGCGCTGCATCGCGGCCAAGGAAGGCAGCACCGCAGAAGCCTGAGATTTCTGTCAGACAAAAAAGGAACGGGTACCCGACCGATGCCGGGTACCCGTTCCTTTTTGCTTTTGTGAGACCCTTCGCGGAAAACGTCCGTTACTTCGTGCCGAAGATGCGATCGCCGGCATCGCCGAGACCGGGAACGATGTAGCCGTTTTCGTTCAGGCATTCGTCCTCGGCGGCCACATAGATGTCCACGTCGGGATGCGCCTCATGCAGGGCCTTGAGTCCTTCCGGCGCAGCGATCAGGCCGATGAACTTGATGTGGCGGGCGCCGCGCTTCTTGATCTGGCCGATGGCGTCAATCGCGCTGCCGCCGGTGGCCAGCATGGGGTCCAGCACAAAGACATCGCGCTCGGCAATGTCCTTGGGCAGCTTGCAGTAATACTCAACGGGCTCCAGCGTCTCCTCGTTGCGGTACAGACCGATGTGGCCGACCTTGGCGGCGGGGATCAGGGTGAGCATGCCGTCCACCATGCCCAGACCGGCGCGCAGGATGGGAACCAGCGCCAGTTTGCGGCCTGCCAGCACACGGGTGCGCGCCAGGGCAATGGGCGTTTCCACCTCCACTTCCTCGGTGGGAAGGTCACGGGTGGCCTCGTAGCAGAGCAAGGTGGCCAGCTCGCTGACCAGATCGCGGAACTCCTTGGTGCCGGTGTTGCGGTCACGCATCAGGCTGATTTTGTGCTGGATCAGGGGATGGTCAACAATTTTAACAACGCTCATGGCAGGTTCTCCTTGTCTTGTTTGATTACGCATATTCCAAGCCTGCACAGGCAGGCGGGGTTCGGTTACAGATTCTCCAGCGCCATCATCTTGTCAATGCGCTTCTGATGACGGCCGCCTTCAAATTCGGCATCCAGAAAAGCGTCCACGATGGCGCAGCCCAGTCCGGGGCCCACCACGCGGCCGCCCATGCACAGGGCGTTGGCGTCGTTGTGACGGCGGGTGAACTCCGCGCTGAAGGTGTCGGAGCAGCAGCAGGCACGGATGCCGCGGATCTTGTTGGCGCACATCGACATGCCGACGCCGGTGCCGCAGCACAGAATCGCCAGATCACTGCGGCCCTCCCGCACGGCGCCGCAGGCCGCGGCGGCATAGTCGGGGTAATCGCAGCTGGCGGTGCTGTCCGTCCCGTAATCGGTGAACGCGATGCCGCGCTCGGTCAGATGCTGTTTGATTGCTTCCTTCAGTTCGTATCCGCCGTGGTCAGCGCCCAGGGCGATGGGTTTGTCAGATTTGAATGCCATAACGTTTCCTTTCCCTTTATTTACTACTTTCTCCCTCGGGACGGCTCTGCCCGTCTGCCGCTTCCCGCGCGGCACGGTCCCGTTCGGCCTGGCTCAGCCGGTGATACTCCGGCAGCAGATCCGCCGGCGGTACGCAGCCGCCGTCCTCCCACAGGGCTTTGCCGGCCAGGGCCACCCCCGCACCCCGCAGCACACGCAGCGGCTGCGGGCAGGGCAGGACCCCCGGCACACACCCATACTTATTGTAACACAATGCGGCGCCGTCGCCAACAAAAAACACAGGTTTTTTACAGCCTTTTACAAAATTTTCCATGGCGTCGGCCGGTTCGGCGGTATCGGCAGTCAGCCGTTCATGGGTGGCCAGGTCAAACGCGGCCCAGTACACCTGACCGCGGCGGGCGTCCAGGGCGCCGATCACCGTGCCTTCCCCCGCCATGCCGTAGGCCAGAGCAGCCAGCGTCGAGACGCCGGCGCAGGGCGTATTGCAGGCAAAGGCCAGCCCCTTCACGGCCGAAAGCCCGATCCGCAGCCCCGTAAAGCTGCCCGGGCCCGCCGTCACGGCGTACAGATCAATCTGGCCGGTGGTCAGGCCGCAGCTTTTCAGCGCGGTGTCCACCATGGGCAGCAGCGTTTCGCTGTGGGTCAGACCCGTGTTGCTCGCGGTCTCGTAGAGCAGGGTGTCGTCCCGCATCACGGCGACGGCGGCGGTTTTTCCGGCGGTATCGATGGCAAGAATATTCATGCTGTGCAGTCCTTCCCCTCAGAGATTGCGGATCGTGATCCGGCGGGTGGTGTCATCCAGACGCTGGATGTCGATCATGATGGGGTTCTCCTGTGCCAGAATCCCGGCACAGTTTTCGCTCCACTCGGCGGCCACGATGGCGCCCATATCCAGATAATCGTAGAACCCGGCGGCGGCCAGATCGGTCTCGGAGTGGATGCGGTACAGATCAAAATGGGCAAAGGGGCGCGGCCCGCGGTAGTAGTTCACGATCGCAAAGGTGGGGCTGGACACCGGATCGGTGCAGCCCAGGCCCTCGGCCAGACCCTGGCAGAAGGCCGTTTTGCCCGCTCCCAGTCCGCCGGTAAAGGCGATCAGGGCGCCGGGCGCCAGCCGGTCGGCAAGACGGCGGCCCAGTGCCACCGTTTCCTCCCGGGAATGGGTGATATATTCTTCCATGCGGCAGACCTCCCCACTGTTGAAGCGGTTCCATTATACACCATACCGGAATGTTTGTAAAATATTTCTGCGGTCTTGGCATACCGCGCCGCGCTGCGGTATAATGTTGGGAAGAAAGGGGGAGAAGGGATGCTTCATTTGGCGCGGCGGTATCTGCGGCAGATCGACAGCGTGTTCCTGCTGCTCTGCATGGCCTGTTCGGCGCTGAGCGTGCTGGTGCTCATCTCGATCGGGCAAAGCCAGCTGGGCTCCATCAACAAGGCGTCGGTCCAGTTCATTGCCAGTGCACTGGGCGTGATGCTGGCCCTGATCGTCTCCACGATTGATTACCGGGCCCTGGCCCGGGCCTGGCCCCTGCATGCGGTGCTTGCATGGGGGCTGGTGGCTCCGACGCTGTTCCTGCACAATGTGCGGCTGAATTTCCTCACGGTGGGATACGACGCCGGCGGTACCTCCAATTACAGCTGGTACCGGGTGGGCGGCATGACCTTCCAGCCCTCCGAGCTGGCCAAGATCAGTTTTGTGCTTACCCTGGCCCTGCACCTCGACCGGGTGCGCGGAAAGGTCAACCGGCCCGGCAACCTGCTGCTCCTTCTGCTTCACATCGCATTGCCGGTGCTGGCCATCCATATCCAGGGCGATGACGGCACCGCCCTGGTGTTTCTGAGCATCGGCCTCATGATGCTCTTTGCGGGCGGCATCTCAGGCTGGCTGGTGGCGGTCGGCGCCGGCGGCGCTGCGGCGGCCGGTGCGCTGCTGCTGACCATCCGGCCCAACCTGCTCAAGGGCTACCAGGCCAAGCGGATTCTGGCCGTCCTGCATCCCGAGGACCCGGCCCTGGCGGACTTCGCCTACCAGCAGAACAAGGGGGCCATGGCCATCGGCACCGGCGCTCTGACCGGAACCGGCCTGCTGGGCGACCATATCTTTGTGCCCAATGCCTGGAACGATTTCATCTTCAGCTATCTGGCCAACGCCCTCGGATTCCTCGGCGCGGCGCTCACGCTCGCGCTGCTGCTGGGCATTGCGGTGCGCATCCTGCTCACCGCCCTGCACAGCAGCGATACCCTCGGCCGGTATCTCTGCGTCGGCATCTTTGCGGCGACCTTCTGGCAGACCGTCATCAACCTGGGCATGAACCTCCAGGTGCTGCCGGTCATCGGCGTGACACTGCCCTTCTTCTCGGCGGGCGGCTCCAGCGTGGTCATGATGTACCTCTGTATGGGTCTGGTTCTGTCGGTGTCGCGGCAGACGAGACGCCGCCGGGCCCTGGCAGGTCCCGTGGACTGAAACAAAAACGACCCCGACCAACAAGGTCGGGGCCGTTTTCATGTCACGGTTCGTTGACCGGCTTCTCCCGGGAATCGCCGGCGAACAGCGCCGGGATCAGGCAGATGGACGCCAGGCCCACCAGCAGGTAGACGATGCGTGCCGGCCAGCCGGCCTGACCTCCCAGAAGCCAGGCCACCATATCCAGCTGCCAGATCGCAAAGACGCCCCAGTTCAGGCCGCCCACGATGGCGAGAAGCAGACACAATTTGTAAAACATGGAATGACTACTCATACGAACTCCCCTTTCTGTGGGAAGTATGAGCAGAAGTGCGGCAAATTATTCGACACGGGGCCATTGTTCGGGGCGTTGGGCAAAGAAGGCGCCGCAGAGCAGCAGGGCCGTGGGGTTGGTGGTCAGATGGAAGGGCTGACATTCCATATAGGCGTAGAGCAGCAGGATCAGCAGACAGCAGACCTCCACCCGGCGCCCGCTGCGCGCCAGCCCCCACAGGGCGGCGGCCATCAGCACGAGCAGCAGCGCCGCCACGACGGGGCCGAACTGGAACAGCGCAAAGGCAAAACTGTTGTCCACGGTGGGCCAGTCAAAGGCTTGCCCGGCAATGCGGACATCCAGCAGGCGATAGGCCATCCAGGTCAGCGAGATACGGCAGGTCAGCAGCGAGTCCAGCCGGGCCAGCCAGGCGGGCCCGATGTCGTTGTTCCAGGGTCCGACCTTGATGACGAGCAGCGGCAGCAGGTAACTCAGGGCAGCCTCGGCGACGGCAAACGCCGCACAGCCGGCCGGCCAGAGACGGGGCACCGGACGACCCGCCCGCAGGCGGCAGACCGCCAGCCCGACGGCCAGCGCCAGCGAACACAGGGCAGCCGTCCGGCTGGCGGGCCCCACCATCAGGAAGATGCCCACCGCTGCCGCCGCGGCACAGTCCGCCCACCGCACCCGGCCGGCCCGCAGCAGGGCATAGGCCAGCAGCAGGCCGAACACCAGCCCGCCGAAGGTGTTGGGGTGGCCGTACCCGTAGGTGCCGCGCAGCAGACCCATCCGTTCGCTGGTCAGATCGGGCGCTACGATGCCGGCAAAATGCAGCACCAGCACCACGGCCATCGCCGCCCCGCCGCTGATCAGATAGGCGCGCAGCGGACGGCGCAGCGGCAGGTCCTTGGCGGCCATGACCGCCACGACAATGCCGATCCACCAGATGTTCTGACTGTTGAAGTAGGTCCAGCGGCCGATGAAGTACAGCGCGCCGCCCACAACAAGCTCGGCCCAGGTGTACCGGGTCCCCAGCAGGATCTTGGCCCCGAAACAGAGAAAGGCCGCCCATTCCAGAATCGGGCTCAGGACACCCTGTACCCAGCTCCAGTTCTCCCGCGCCATGCTGTTGCAGAAGACCACCGAGACCTCGTAGGCGGCCAGGCCGACACAGAAAACCGCCGCCCCGGCCCGCAGCCGGAGAGACTCCGCCCGGGAACTGAAGAGCAGGTGCGGCCGGCTCCACAGGTCGGCCAGCGCGGGCAGCAGCGACCCGGCGGCGCGCCATCCGCGCACCAGGTCCACGGCCGCTGCCGCAAAGAGGGCAAGGAGCAGAAAATTGGCAAATTCAAACAAAACGGAATCCTCCTCCGAAGGGCAGGATGGGGCGCCGGTCCGGCCGGCACCCGCCGAAAATTTTCTTTATTATACCCCTGCCCGCCGGGGTTTGACAAGGGCGCGGGGGGATGGTATTCTTAAAAGATAAAGGAAGGGGGACGGCTCATGACGGCTCAGCGATACCGCCGCATCTTTGCCTGGTTCAATGCCCGCCCGGCGGCCAAACAGGCGCTTCGCCTCTGCCAGAGCGGCAGCGTGCTGGCGGTGTACCTGATCTATCTGGGCATGCTCACCGTGCTTGCCTGGCAGCGGGACGCCCGTCTGCTCCCCGTGGTGGCGGCGCCGGCGTTTGTCTTTCTCAGCGGTACCGTGCTGCGCCGTGTCATCAACCGCCCGCGCCCCTACGAGACGCTGCATTTTTCGCCGCTCTTCCCCAAAAACACCCGCGGCAAAAGTATGCCCAGCCGGCATTGCTTTTCGGCGGCGGCCATCGCGGCGGCGGCCTGGACGGTCTGCCCGCCCCTGGGTGCGGCGGCGGTTGCGCTGGCCCTTCTCATTGCGGGCACCCGGGTGCTGACCGGGGTCCATTATCCGGGCGACGTGCTGGCGGGGCTTCTCTACGGCGGCGCCGCTGCCGCCCTCATCCTGGCCATTCTGCTCTGAAAACGGAGGAAACCACCTGTGAAACGCAAACTCGGCGCACTGCTCTGCGCCTGTCTGGCGGCGCTGACCCTGACGGGATGCAGCTTCCGCGATGTGATGCTCTACCTCTACGGCGGCGATGATTTCGTCCAGGGGAGCGGCGAACCGGAATACCTGACCTACGACGGCGACAACGGCATCACGGTCTGCTACAATGCCAACGACTGGAACACACCGGTCATGCAGCAGCAGGACACCATCAGCATCACGGCGGGCAACCGCCTGGACTACACGGCGGTGCTGCTGCAGGTGACCGACACCTATACGGATTTCCTGGAACAGTCGGGGGAGGAACTCAACGCCGAGACCAACACGGTGCGGTATGATTTCTCCCTCACGGTGCCGGACGCCTCGGCCGAGGCGGTGCGGTACGACTGCGGCAGCTACCAGATGATCTTTGCCGAGATCGCGTATGACTGCGGCACCACGCTGTATGTCTCGGCGGCATCCCGGTCGGCGGATTACGATCCCATCGTCGAGCTGCTCCAGAACGTCTATCCCACCGGCCACACGCCCGAGACCGCAGCACAGGCATCATAAAAAAATCCCCGTCTGAAGCCAGACGGGGAATGCTGCTTTTACCGCACAAAGTTGGTGCGCACCGAATTCTCGGCAGTCGGGGCGGTCACGCCTGCCGCCTTGCCGGCCTCGATGCACTTGAGAATCCAGGCCATGTTGTGGCCCAGATTGCGCATGATCTGCAGGCCCTCGGCGTCGCCGGGCACCTGATCGGCGGAATTGCCGTGGACCATCGGCCAGTAGGTCGAGCTGATCAGCGGCATTTCATAGAACTGGGGAACCTTTTCCAGGGCCTCCAGCGCGCTGGTGGTGCCGGCACGGCGGGCGGTGGTCACGACAGCCGCCGGCTTGTGGCGCAGCGTGCGCCCGGCGCTGTATCCGAGCCGATGCAGGAATCCCAGCATCCCGGCCGCGGCCGTGGCGTAGTGCACCGGCGCGCCGAACACGAACCCGTCGGCCTTTTCGGCCAGGGGAAGCACATCGACCACCGGACCGCCGAACACGCAGTGTCCGGCCTTGACGCAGCCGCCGCAGCCGATGCAGCCGGCCACCGGCTGGGAACCGATGTGGAAGATGGTGGTTTCAATGCCGTCCGCTTCCAGTGCCGCCGCCACTTCACGCAGTGCGGCGTCAGTGCAGCCATGGGCGTGCGGGCTGCCGTTGATGAGTAATACATTCATATTGGTTGCCTCCGATCTCTGATCGGGATGCCGGTCCATCCGGCGCCATCCCTTTCTTACAGTATATCATACGCCGCAAGTCCCCGCAAAAGGAAGTGCATTTCATGTCCGAACCCAAAACCTGTCCGCTCAAGGCGCGCCGCTGCGGCGGCTGCCCGCTGCTGGACAAACCCTATGAGGAACAGCTGGCCGAAAAGCAGCAGACCGTCACCCGGCTGCTGGGCCGTTTTGCGGCGCCGGCGCCCATCCTGGGCCAGCAGAACCCCTGGCATTATCGCAACAAGGCGATTGCCAGTTTTGCCGCCGGACCGCGGGGGCGCCTGACCTGCGGTATCTATGCCGAAAACTCCCACAAGGTCCTGCCCTATGCCGACTGTCTGCTGCAGGATGAAGTCATCAACCGGACCATCGCCGCGGTGCTGGAAGCGGCCCGGCTCTGCCGCTGGCCTGCCTACCAGGAGGACCGGGAGACCGGTCTGCTGCGCCATGTGCTGGTGCGGCGGGGCCGCTCGACGGGCCAGGTGCTCGTGGTGCCGGTGACCGCCGAGGAACGCCTGCCGGGCAGCCACAATTTTGTCAAGGCACTGCGCCGGGCAGCCCCCTGGGTGACCACCGTGGTGCAGAACTGCAACCCGCGCCATACCAGCGCCGTGCTGGGCAATGACGTGCGGGTGCTCTACGGACCCGGCAAAATCACCGATACCCTCTGCGGGCTGGAATTCTCGCTCTCGCCCCGCAGCTTCTATCAGGTCAACCCCGAACAGACCGAAAAACTTTACACCACGGCGCTGGAGTTTGCGCAGCTCACCGGCAGGGAGACCGTTGTGGATGCCTACTGCGGCATCGGCACAATCGGCCTGTGTGCGGCATCCCGGGCGGCGCAGGTCATCGGTGTCGAGCGCAACCCCGACGCGGTGCGCAACGCACAGGCCAACGCCCAGACCAACCGGATCACCAATGCGCGGTTTGTCTGCGCCGATGCCACGGCCTGGATGCGTGCCGCCGCGGCGCCCCCGGCTGCGGGACGGCTGCGGCCCGACGTGATCTTTCTGGACCCGCCCCGGGAGGGCAGCACCCCCGCCTGCCTGGCAGCGGTGACCGCCCTGGCTCCGTCGCGGATCGTCTATGTGAGCTGCAATCCCGTGACGCTGGCCCGCGACCTGGACCTGCTTGCCCGGCGCGGCTATCGCACCGATGCCCTGCAGCCGGTGGATATGTTCCCCCATACCCGGCACTGCGAGGTCGTCGCCCGGCTGCAGCGGGCCGAACCGTAACAAAAAAGGACGTTCCCCGACAGCGCACTGCGCCGGGAAACGTCCTTTCTTTCTTTTATAATAGGGAAGGGGACTCAGGAGCGGGGCTCGTCCTGGGAGGCGGTATCCCGGGCGATTGCGCTGGCCAGATCATCCTCCCGCATCCGGTTGATGGTCTTTTCGATGGAGAAGCTCCGGTCCAGCGGAATGTAGACGCACAGCAGCGCCGGCACCGTCGGGACCCAGAAGTTCGTGAAGGGCAGGAGACCGAGCGTCAGCGGGAAGAAGAGGGCCATCACGCCCCAGTAGATCAGCTGGATGAACAGCGCTCCCGCACTGCGCGGCAGGTAGCCCAGAAACAGCAGCACGCTGTTCTTGAGAACCCCGTAGAAGGGCATATCCAGCAGGGCAATCTGGGGCCAGATGTAGGTGAACAGCCCCACCGTCAGGAAGATGCTGACGAACAGCATGATCCAGGTGGCCGACGAGGCTTCCAGTTCCTGCAGATGGAACATCGTAAAGAGCTGGATGCCCACCACGAGCCCGAAGATCACGCCGGGCAGCAGACTCTCTTTTGCGTTGCGTTTCCAGGCACGGCGGTAGGTCTGCCACCAGTAGCCCGGTTCGTCGCGCAGACTGCGCAGGATCGTGTCGGCCAGGGCGGTCAGCTCGGGACCCAGGATCAGCCCGCCGATCACGCCGGCCAGCACGACCATCAGCACGGCGTGGGTTTCAATGGCGAGGAACATCCCCACCATCAGCGGAATGGACCCCACGAACGCCAGGAAACCGGCACGGAAAAAGCTCCACATATCGCGGCCCAGCATCTCAAACAGCCGCGCCGCACCCTTTTTGCGCGGAGCGTCAGGGCTTACGCCGGGGCCGGGGCGGGTGAATCGATCCGATGAAAAAAATCCCATGACTTTGTTCTCCTTACGAAATGGTTTCTTTTTGTGAATTATAGCATCTTTTGCCCCGTTGGGCAACAGCGCCGGCGCCGGGCGGAAAAATTCTTGATGTAAAATTCCGGGGTTTAATCTTTACAAATCATTACAAAACAAGTACAATGAATTTACCACACGGCGGCCGCCGGGTGCCGGACCGGGGCACGGAACGCCGAAGACTCAACCCGACAGAAAAGAGGACTTAGCTTGATGAAACGTTACTTTTTCTGCATTCTGGCGGTTCTTGCCGCCTGCGTCATGCTGGCCGCCTGCAAAAAATCCGACGACGGTCAGGGAGCGGATTCCGTCCAGGAACCCACGTCGCAGACCACGCCGGAACCGACCCCCACGCTTCCGCCCTATGAGGCCAACGTGCTGACCGGTGAGCCCAAGGGGGACGATTACCCCGAAGGACAGCGCATCACCGCCGTCATGGTCAACAACCTCGTGGACGCCCGTCCGCAGCGCGGACTGTCCCGCGCCCAGATGCTCTTCGAGATCAAGGTCGAGGGCGGCATTACCCGCTTCATGCCGGTGTTCAACGACTATCATGACATTGAGGAGATCGGACCCATCCGCTCCGGCCGTGACCAGTTCTTCCAGCTGATCCTGCCCTGGCAGGCGCTGTATATCCATGAGGGCGAGAGCGTTGTCATGACCCAGTATGCGAAGGACTACGACTACGGTCTGCTGAACAACAATAACGGCGCCAACGGATACCGCGACTACAACCGTGTGAACTGGCGCGGCCAGAGCTACGGCAACGGCCTGGCCAAGGAACACACGATGTACACCAGCGGCCAGAACATCGCCGACTATATCCAGGACAACAACGTGGATATGAACCGCACCTACAACTCCACCTTCTTCAACTTTGTGGATTACCGGCAGGAGAACCCGGTGCGTGACCTGGCCAACAGCCAGGATTCCGGCCTGACCACCAAGGACGGCCCCGTCGTGACGGACGGCGAGTATGTCGAAATCAGCCACAGTGCCAGCTACAAGACCCGCTTCCTGTACGACAATGTGAACAATGTCTACCTGATGCAGCAGAACTTCAGCGGCAACTGGCGCGACACCATCGATGAGGAATACGATGATGTCCAGCTGCAGTTCCCCAACGTCATTGTGCTGTTCACCGATATTCACACCTATCCCGGCCACGAGGCCAAGGACCTGCAGTATGTCGAGTACAGCTGGGGCGGTGTCGGCTATTACTGCTACGGCGGCAAGTGCGAGAAGATCTACTGGCAGAAGGGCACCCCGCTCGAAGCGTTGCGCCTGTACTACCTCAACGAGGACGGCCAGTGCAGCGATACCCCGTGCGAAATCAACATCGGCAAGAGCTATGTGACCGTAGTGGACGTCGATGAGGCCGTCAACTTCAAGAAGGGCCTGCTGAGCGAATTTGATCTGGATGCAGCCACCGTGGCGGCCAGCAACAAGTCCATTGATGCCGACGCCGAGAGCGGCGAGACGCTGGACACCTCCATCGATGAGCTGGTCAATGCGGCCCGCAACAATGCCCAGACCTCCGCTTCGAGCCAGCAGAGCAGCACGCAGGCCAGCAGCCAGACCACCCAGTCCAGCACCCAGACCACGACCCAGTCCTCCGGTGCGGACACCCCGTCCGCGCCGCAGAGCGAAGCCCAGTCCACCGAGACCCAGCAGGAGACCGCAGCCGATCAGCCTGCCTCGGAGGGTGGGGAGGACATTCCCTGGGCGGACTGATCCCCCGGATTCCAACTGAGCAGCGGATGCCCGCCCGCAGGGCGGGCATTTTTTACATCCGCTGTACGGAGAGAGGAACAAATCTATGAACTATCTGAAGGCAGCGGCGGCCATTCTGCTGGCGGCGGGCCTGCTGGCAGGCTGTGCACAGCCGGGCAGCCAGGGCACTTCCGATGCGCAGTCGGCTTCCGCCACGGCGTCACCCACCGCCGCACCCACCGAACAGCCGGTGGTCGCAAATCCCCTCACCGGTGAGCCGGGCGACTTTGCGAACCGCCGCCCGGTGGCGGTCAGCATCCGCACCGGGGAAGGAACCACCCCCCAGTGGGGCGTGGCCCGCGCCGATCTGCTGATCGAGGCGGTCACCGAGGGCAAAACCGCCGGACTGACGGCGGTGTTCTCCCAGGTGGACAGCATCTCCAAGGTGGGGCCGGTGGGTCCGGCCCGGGACCTTCCGCTCCAGCTGACGCTGCCGCTCAATGCCGTGCCGGTGCATATCGGCAAAAGCGTCTATGCCTCCAACCTGCTGAACGCACTGTCCTTCCAGGACCTGGACGGCTACCATGCCGGTACGGCGGGGTTTGCCTTTGACGAGGACCGGGCATCGTCCGGCTACCGGGAGGAAAACTGCTGGTATGCCACCGGCGAGTCCGTCCGTCAGGGCTTGGCCATCTACAACACCGATACCAACGGCGCCAATATGCCGCTGTTCCACTTCGCGGAGCGTCCGGCTCCCGAGAGCCAGAACGCCAAATGGCTGTATATCACCTTCTCGGACCAGGACACCGAGGAACTGGTCTACTCGCCCGAGGTGGGGCTGTATCTGAAAAACAACGCCGACGGCAGCCCGATGATGGACGGCGACAGCGGAGAACAGGCGGCCTTCACCAATGTGTTTGTGCTGTATGCCTCCTCCGGCATCAAGGATGACGGCATCACGCGGCAGTATGACCTGTCGGGCGGTGACGGTCTGTATCTGACCAAGGGCGGGTGGCAGGCCATCCGCTGGACCAAGGGCGATGCGACGGCCCCGCTGCATCTGACCGACACTTCCGGCGCCACGCTGGATGTGAACCCCGGCAAGAGCTTCCTTGCGGTGTGGGGCGGCTACTACGGCCAGGGCCTGCGGCTGTTGGCCGAGGACGGCACCGAGCAGACGCTGCCCGCCAAGCCCGCCCTGCTGGAGAGCGGCATCCCCGACGATGTGGCCGCGGCGGCGGAGGAAGAACAGCGCCGTCAGCAGCAGATCGAGGAACAGCAGCAGCTGGTCGAACAGGCACAGCAGCAGCTGCAGACCCTGCAGGAACAGGCCGCCGCGGCGGCCGGAACGGACGGCGAGGCCGCGGCCCAGGAGGCGCTGAACGCCGGCCAGGCGGCCTACGATGAGGCCCTGTCCGCCCTCAATGCGCTGCTCCCGCAGGAAACCGCCGCCCCCGAGACAACTCCCGGACCGGAAGCGGCTTCCCAGCCGACAACAGAACTTCCGCCTGCCGCCAGTACCGATACTCCTTCGGCGGCCGGCTGACAAAACGCCCCGTTCCCGGGCCCTTGGGCTCAGGAACGGGGCGTTGCTTTTGGAAAACTTCAGTCCTCCCGGTCGGCCAGATAGCCGAAGGGGACAATGTCATACGCTTCGGCCAGATGGTCGCGCATCCACATCTCGGTGTCCAGACGCAGGCTGTAACCGCAGCCCGGATCGGTCATCCATTCCTCCGGCTTGTGGAAGGGCAGGGCATGGCTGGCCAGCATATTCATGATGACACCGCCGTGGGTCACGCAGGCCGCCTCGTCGATGTGGGACTTGATCATATACTCGAACAGCTTCATCAGCATCTCGCTGGTCCGGTCATAGAAGGCCTTGCGGTCCTCCGCGCCGTCCGGGTTGGTGCGGCTGGTCGGGTCCATCCAGGAGGCAAACTCCGGGTCCTTGACCAGTTCGGAAACCTTGCGGTTTTCAAATTTGCCGAAATTCATCTCCCGCAGATCCTGCAAAACAATCTGGCGGGCATCGGGAAACAGCAGCGAGGCGGTCTGGGTGGCCCGCAGCATCGGCGAGCAGAACACCACCGGCACCGTCGGATACCGGTACCGCGTTTGGAGCTGTTCCAGCTCGGTGCGTCCCTGGTCGCACAGCGGCAGATCGGTGCCGCTGCCGATATAGCGCCCGTCGAGGTTGCCCTCGGTCAGGCCGTGGCGGATCAGATGCAGTTTGAAATACTTCAAGACAGGTTCCCTCCGTATCGAAAAGTTACAATTTTATTACAAAATGCGACGAGGCTTGACGAAATCATACAATATTTATACAATTTGTACACGCGAAAAGCCCACATTTAGTCTGTCGAAAAAATTGCGTGGGAATCACCAAAAAAAACATCAAAAAGTTGGCGGATTTGATGTTTACAAATCGTTTTTTGGCAGATATAATTTACATCATGTAGAATAGTGTGAAGGACGGCAAATTATGGCAATGGAATTCAACCGCATCATTACGCTGCTGCGCAAAGAGCGGGGAATCACCCAAAAACAGGCAGCCGCGGACCTGGGCATCAGCCAGGCGCAGCTGTCGCATTATGAAAAGGGAATCCGGGAATGCGGACTGGAGTTTGTGGTACAGGTTGCGGATTACTACCACGTCTCCTGCGATTATCTTCTCGGGCGCAGTGCCGAGCGCAGCGGAGCCACCATCACGGTGGAGGACCTGCCCGAAACGGGCGGTTCCACCAGCGGCAGCATTTATCACGGCAGTGTTCTGCCCACGATGTATAAAAAGCTGATCGAAAACTCGCTGGATATTCTCTTTGACAAGCTGGAAAAATGCCGCGACAAGCGCATTGTGGTGGCGGTGAGCAACTATCTGATGCTCTCGGTCTATCGGATGTTCCGCCGGCTCTACCAGTCGGCGCCGGGCAATGTGGCCAGCATGTTCCGCGTGACCCCCGCCCGGTGGGAGCATGACGCCAACGCCGCCATGTCCTGGCAGGAAGGGGAGCTGGCCGCTACGGTGGCCGGCGAACTCGGGGAGCGCCCCAACACCGCCGCCTTTGAGATGACCACCGAATCGCTGGCCCGCGACTATCCGCGCCACGCGACCAGCTTGATGAACCTGATCAAGAACAGTGAGGAGACCATCCGCCGCGAAGGCCGGTGATCTCCTTTTCCCCCGCTTTACAGCGAGGCCAGTTCCCGGCGGCAGGCCGCACAGATGTGCTTGCCGCGGTACACCACGGTGTCGGCCGTCACTTCGCCGCACAGATCACAGCAGCCCGCCGGCCGGTATTTCCGCAGCAGGATGGTGTCATCCTCGGTAAAGATCTCCAGCGGCGTGTCCACGGTGATCCCAAACGCAAGGCGCAGTTCCTTGGGCAGCACAAAACGGCCCAGACTGTCAATATTGCGGATGATTCCGGTCGATTTCATACAGGCTATCTCCTTACATGCACCACGGTTCGCCAAAATATGGCGCGAAAGACCGCGAAGTAACTCAACTTCTTGTGGATAGTATACCTTTTTCTGCCAAAATTGTCAATATTTGGAAACGAAGATTTTACGATTTTTTGTTGTAGCCGTCATTCTGCAAAACCAACCCTGATTTCTGACACTCTGCGCGCTGCCTGGGCGGCGGGCAGAGTTTTTTGTAGGTTTACATCTTCGATACCTGCCCCCGCTATGCTGGAGTCGGAAAAAGGAAACCAGACCATCTTCAAGGAGGATTTTGCCATGCTGCATCCTTTCCGTTCTGCAAATCATCCGACCCGCAGGATTGTCGGGATCATCGCGGGGGTCGTCCTGCTGGCGGCGGTCGCCGCTGCCGTGATAGTGGGCACGGGCAGGAAAATCCCCAGTACCCCTCTCAAGCCGCTGGGCGCCTCTTCCCAGGAGGAAGCCCAGCCCTACACCGGCACGGTCCGGCTGCTGCTGGTGGGAACCGATACCGCGGACGACGGGAAAACCGCCTGCGCCGACAGCGTGCTCTACACCCTCTGGGACTGCGATGCCGGACGGCTGGAACTGCTCCAGATTCCCCGGGACCTGCTGCTGGAAGACGGCACGGTCATCCGCAATGCCACCCGGGAGGGGACACAGGCGGGCTGTGAGGCGCTCTGCGAGTCGGTGAGTGAGTTGCTGCAGATGCCGGTGGACGGCTATCTGGCGCTGGATCTGGGCGGCCTCGGGGATATTGTCGAGTATATCGGCGGCGTTGAGGTGGACATCCCCACCGAGCTGCGGATGCAGGATTCCTATCTGCCCGCCGGCCGGTTCCTGCTGGACCGGAATTCGGTGGATTTCCTGGTCCGGGTGCGCAAGGTGTATCCGGACGGCGACTTCGGCCGCCAGGCCATGCTGCGCCGGGTCTTTGCGGGGCTGCTGTCCTACGCCCGCAGCTGCACGGCAGCGGACGCCGTCAAGCTGATTCCCGCCATTGCCCCGTATCTCAAGACCAATCTGCAGGCCGAGACGCTGGTCCGTCTGGCCGCCAGCCTCGAGACGGTGGAGGCCGCCAATGTGACCTTCTCGTCGCCGAGCTGTTACTTCAGCGTGGTGGAAAACCAGAATGTCGTGAAGTGGGACCCCGAGATCATTGCGCCGCTGCTCAATCTGCGTTTCGGACAGAATCTGACGCCGGAGCAGCTGAATTACCCGGCTGTGGACAAGGAAAATGACGACTATCTGGAGGGCAGTGTGCAGAATCTTGCCGAACTGGGCTGATTCCGGCAGATCCTGCCGAAACAAGTTGGAAACGTTTGAATTGTAAACTAACAACCGGAAGATAAAACAGAAAGGATGGTGGACAGCCTTGGCTGTACAACAAAAGACACAACCGCCCCGCAGACGCAGCGCCGCGCGCCGCCGCCGGCGCCGACGCCAGCGGATCTGCCGCGGTCTGTTTCTTGCCTCCTTTCTGATCGTTGCGGCCTCGGTGCTCGTGGTGCTGCCCAAAATCGGCGTGCTGCCGGCCGGCGCCGAGGCACCCGCGTCACAGGATGCGCCCGCGATCCCCGCGGCCAGCAATCTGCCCATCATTGCGATCGACCCCGGCCATGGCGGCGTCGATCCCGGCAGCGAGGGCAGCGGCGTGTGGGAATATCAGATGACCTGGCAGACGGCCAACGATCTGGCCGATCTGCTGACGCAGGACGGGCGGTTTGCCCCGATTCTGACGCTGAGCGAATCCGAAAGCCAGGATTCTTCGGTCCCCCGCGTCGAGCCGGCCGAGCGTGCCGCCCGCGCCAACGATGCGGGCGCCGTGCTGCTCTTCTCGATCCACGGCAACGCCGACGCCAGCAGCACCACCGACGGATTTGAATGTTACCCCGTCACGCCGGGCCACAGCAACCACGAGGACAGTCTGCAGCTGGCCCAGCTGGTCGCCGCCGAGATCCAGAACGCCGGGGCCTCGCTGCGCGGGGAGAACGGTGTGCGCTACATATACTTCGGGTCAGGGGACGACCGCCTGGTCTTTGAGTCCAGCGACGAGAGCACCCACAGCGACCCCAGCTTCGGCATCCTGGAAGCCGCCGATTGCCCCGCCATTCTGGTCGAGCAGTGCTTCCTCACAAGCCCGTCGGACGCCGCTTCCTTCGCTTCGCAGGAAGGCTGCCAGCGCGCCGCACAGGCCTATTACAACGCGATCTGCGCCTGGTGGGAATCCACCATGGCCGGCGAATAAACCACAAAAAACCGCCCCTCCGTGCTGTGCACGGAGGGGCGGTCTGCTATTCAGGAATCAGGCGTCATCCTCGGCAAGGTTGCCCATCGCCTTGGCCTGCTCGATGACCTTGCTCTCCAGCATCTGGGGCAGGGTCTCGTAGCGGACAAAGTCAAAGGTGAACCAGCCGCGGCCCTGGGTCAGCTGCCGCAGGAAGGTGGTGAAGTCCTGCATCTCGCTCATGGGCACTTCGGCCTCCACAATCTGCTCGCCGTCGTCGTCGGGGTTCATGCCCAGAACACGGCCGCGGCGCTTGGTGACCTCGCCCATGATGTCGCCGGTATTCTCGGCGGGAACGTGGGCTTTCAGGGTACCGATGGGCTCCAGCAGAACGGGGCCGGCCTCGGGAATGGCGGCCTTGTAGCTCAGCTTGGCGGCCATGATGAAGGCCATTTCGCTGGAGTCAACGGGGTGATAGCTGCCGTCCAGCAGCGTGGCTTTCATGCCGACCATCGGGTAGCCGGCCAGAACGCCGTGCTGGGCCGCCTGACGCACGCCCTTTTCGACGGCGGGGAAGAAGTTCTTCGGCACACTGCCGCCGAACACGTTCTCCTCAAAGACGATGTCATCGCCCTCGATGGGCTCGAACTGAATCCAGACATCGCCGAACTGGCCGTGACCGCCGGTCTGCTTCTTGTGACGGCCCTGGGCCTTGCAGCTCTTGCGGATGGATTCGCGATAGGGAACACGCGGAACCTCCAGCGAAATCTCGACGCCGAACTTGTTCTTCAGCTTGGCCACCGCCACTTCGAGGTGCTGGGTGCCCAGACCGCTGATGATCTGCTGTTTGGTTTCGGGATCGACCACAAAGGTGATGGACGGATCTTCCTCCATCAGGCGGGACAGCGCGCCGGATACCTTGCCCTCATCGCCCTTCTTGGTGACCTTGACGGCCATACGGTAGCAGGCGACCGGGTAGGAGGGAGCGGGCAGCGACACAACGCGGCCCGGTGCGCAGAGCGTATCGCCGGTCTTGGCGGTGGCCAGCTTGGCGACCGCACCGATGTCACCGGCGCCGATGGCGGGGGTGTCGGTCTGCTTTTTGCCGCAGATGGTCAGCGTCTTGCCCAGGCGCTCAGGCTGACCGGTGCGCGCATTGACCACATTGGAGGTGGCGCTCAGCTTGCCGGCCAGCACCTTGATGAAGCTCAGCTTGCCCACGAAGGGGTCAGCCACCGTCTTGAAGACGTAAGCGCACAGCGGTCCGTCCTCCTCCACGGGGATCTCCACAGGATTGCCGTCCCCATCGACACCCACGGCCGTGGCCGAGGACGCGGCGGGCAGCAGCTCCTTGAGGTTGTACAGCAGCATATCCAGCGCCTGCAGGTTGACGGCGCTGCCACAGAAAACCGGCGTGATCTGGCCGCTGCGGACGCCCGCGGCCATGCCGGAAACAATCTCTTCGGTGGTGAAGGGCTCACCCTCAAAGAATTTTTCCATCAGGGCTTCGTCGGTCTCGGCGATGGCCTCATTCATGGCCTGGATCAGACCCTCGAAACGGTGGCCGATGTCGGGCATCTCGATCTGGATCTGCTTGCCGCTCTCGTATTTGAACGCCTTCTGGCTGAACAGGTTGATGTAGGCGATGGTTCCGTCATCCAGCCGCGCCGGCACAACGCAGGGGCAGATGGAGGGACCGAACTTGATCTTGAGCTGTTCAAGAATCTTGAAGTAGTCGGAATTTTCCAGGTCGGACTTGGTGACAAACACCATCCGGGCCTTGTTGTGGCGCAGTGCCAGCTTGTAGGCCTTTTCGGCGCCGACCGTCACGCCGGAACGGCCCGAAACGCAGATCAGCACGCTCTCGGCGGCCATGACGCCCTCGGCGGCACCGGTCTCAAAATCAAACAGGCCGGGAACGTCGATCAGGTTGTATTTGACGCCGTCCTTCTCCACCGGCACAACGCTGGAGTTCAGCGATGCTTTGCGGCGGGTTTCTTCGGGATCAAAATCGCTGGCGGTGGTGCCGTCTTCCACACGGCCCATACGCTCGGTGGCGCCGCTCATGTACAGCAGAGCTTCCACCAGGGTGGTCTTGCCGCAGCCCGCGTGGCCGGCGACAAGGATGTTGCGGATGTCCTTACTGGCGTATTCCATTGTCTTACAAACCTCTTTTCGCGCCGGGAAAAGCTCTCCCCGCCCGGCGAAGAATTTATGGCGCGGGCAGTGCCCGACGCTCAACATGATTCTACTGTACCACAGTTTTGGGATAAAATAAACAGTTTTTTTGAATTTATTTTGAAAAAAATGTGTATTTGATGGGTCAGATGCCGAAAAATCCTTTCAAACCCGGTCCAATCCTCACCGGTCCAGCCGCAGAACTGCCACCGTGATGTCGTCGCGGCGGTTCCCGGCGCGGCGTGCGGCGCTGGCGGCCACGATGTCGGCAATCTGCTGCGGGTCCTGTCCCAGGCTGGCGCTGAGCTTGAGCTGGTCGCACAGCCAGGCCGTGCCGTCGTGCAGCGCACCGTCCGACACCATCATCACGAGATCCCCCGCGTTGAGGGAGAAGGCACTGGACCGGCCGACAACACTCTCCAGCACGCCGATGGGCAGGCTGGCACCCTCCACCATCCGGACGTTGGTGTCCCGGCAGAGAAAGCTGGGTGCTGCCCCGGCCTTGTACAGCCCGGCCCGGCCGGTGTACAGATCGACGGTCAGCAGGTCCAGCGTGGCGCCGGATTCCTGGTCGGCGTTCTTGAGGCCCAGCGCCACATTGACCAGCCGGGCGGAACTCTCCGCCGTGAACCCGGCCCGCAGCAGCTGGGCGGTCAGCCGAGCGGCCATCCGCCCGTCCACGGCGGCCGGTTTGCCGGTGCCCATGCCGTCGCACAGCAGCATCTGGGCGCGGCCTGCCGTGTCGCAGAACTGGTCGCAGGCGTCGCCGCTGACGGTCTCGGGCGGGGCGGGCAGACTGGCCAGCCCGAACACGGCGCGGTAGAGGGGCCGCTCGCCGAACCGCAGCATCGTCACGGTGCGGCAGTGGGCCACCTCGGGCAGATCGAAATCCCGGCGGCAGATGCGGCTCATCTCGGTCGCCAGGGCACGGCATTCCTCCTGGCTGAAGGCGGTGCGCGGCACCGTGATGCAGGCCGTCACACGGCCCACCGCGTCGCCGGTCACCGAACATTCCAGCGGTTCCAGCCCAATGGAGGAGAACAGCTGCGCCGTCCGTGCCTCGCGCCGCGGGTCGGGCAGACCGGCCTGACCCAGCTGGGATGCCATCTGGGACAGGGCGGCGGCCATGGCGCTATACTGTTCGGTCAGCGCACCGCGCAGCAATTCGGCCCGGGCCCGGGTCTGGCGGCGGCTGCACCAGAGCTGGAACCCGTGGGTGACCACGGTGCAGAGGTCGGCGGGATGGATGCAGGCCGAAAGCTGGCCCGGCAGATCTTCCAACTCCACCCGGCCGTTGCTTTCCAGCGTGCCGCGCAGAGCGTACAGCCCGTCCATGGCCGTCGAATATCCCTGCACCCAGCAGACCGACCGCCGCGCACAGCCCTGGCACAGATGCTGCGCGGTGTACTCCGCCACAAAGTCATAGGTCTCGGCGCCGGGGGCGGCCTGACGTGCACAGACCGCCCGCACGGTGCGGGAAATATCGGAGAGCGTGTCCGCCACACCGGCCAGCCTGCGTGCGGCGCCGGTCAGGCTCTGGGCAGCGGCGGGTGGTGCCGGCGGCGGGAAAAACAGGTGCAGCAGCGGGTCGGGGCAGAGCAGAAAGAGCAGCGCCCCGCAGCCGGCGGCCAGTGCCAGCGTCAGCACCCCGGTCCAATCGGGGGCGGCCAGCGCTCCCAGCACGCAGCCCGCCGCAAACACGCCCGCCGAGCGGCCCCGTTCCCCGGGACAGAGCAGCGATGCGGCCAGGCCTCCCATGGCCACGGCCAGCGCCGCAAAACACAGTGTGGGGCTGGCGGCGGTGATTGCAGCCGCCAGCGCAATGCAGAGCACCGCGGTCTGTTCCAGGCTGCCCGCACACGCACAGCAGAGCACTGCAAAGGATGCGGCGGCCAGCCCCGGTGCAAATCCCGGCAGGGCAAGCCGCTGCAGACAGGCCGCGGCCATGGCCGACCACAGGCAGGCCCCGCGGGGCTTGGAGACCGGCATCTGCCGGATCGCATAGCCCAGCCCCGCGGCCAGCACGGCGGTGGAGAGCATGGCGGCGTTCCCGGCGGCGTCCACCGGCCCGGTCAGGCTGACCAGCGCCTGCTCCAGCAGCAGGGCCCCGCAGCCGGCCGCCGTGCCGGGCAGCAGACCGCTGCGGCCCATCCGCAGCCCCACAAACCGGCCGGTCAGGGCGGCAATGCAGGCGCCCACCAGTTTGAGACCGGTGTCAAGGGGCTGGAAGAACAGCGAACCGGCCAGACACCCCAAGGCGGCTGCCGGCAGCACGGTGTTGCCGCATCCCAGCAGAAACCCCAGCCCGAAGGGCACGGACCCGCCGCAGATCTGCCCGGCGGAGAGCAGCAGCCCGGCGCCGGCAGCGGCAAACTGCCAGGTCAGGGCGCGGTGCCCGGCACGCGGCAGCGCGCCGGCGGTATGTACGGGGCGGCTTGGGGCGCCGATGGGCGGCGCTTCGGTTTTTTTGGCGGATATCGGAATTCTGGACATCATGGTTCCCCCTCTCTGGCGATAAGCATACCGGGGAATCCGCGCAGTTTTTGCCGCAGGGCGCAGAAGGGGCAAGAAGACACAAAACAAACCAAAATCCAGCGTTCCGGCAACAAAAAACGTCCCGGTCCGGGGCGGAAACTCCGCCGGCGGACCGGGACGTCTTTTATACAGTGACCCATTGGGTCGTGAATCGCATGAAATACACCTTACAGATCGAGCAGGGCGTTGGCGACGAGCAGTTCGTCTTTGGTCATTTCGCGGTTCAGCTTCGTGAAGAAGAACATGAGTCAATCGCTCCTTTCTTTCGTTTGGAATGACTCTATTATAGTCCGCAAGGGAGAAAATACCATTGCATTTTGCACCGTGCCGTTGGCAACGCGCACCAAATGTGCTAGAATAAAGTCAGGTCTGAAATGCAAGGAGGGTTGACCATGCAGAGTGCACGAGAATTCTGTACCCCGCAGATGGAATTCCAGCTGCGGGAGACCGACTCCCCCGAGACGGTCTTTGCACCGCACTGCCATGACTGGTATGAGATCTATTGTTTTCTGGCCGGCCGGGCGGACTACCGGGTGGAAGGTGTGCTGTATTCCCTGCATCCCGGGGATGTCCTGATGCTCGAGCGGACCCGGTTCCACAGTGTGGAGGCGTTTGCGGCCGAAGGGGTATACCGGCGCGCGAACGTCCAATTTTCCCACGAGATGCTCCATCCCGAGGAGAAATGTCTGCTGCAGACCTTTACGGGACAGAAAATTCTCTATCCCGGCGCCTGGCATACCCTTGAAGGGATGTTTGCCGAGCTCGAAAAGGCTGCGGAACGGCCCGAAACCGTGCGGAATATTGCAATTCGCACCGAGATCGTCCGGATTTTGATAGAGCTTTTTGCAATGTCCGGGACCGCGGTAGGCCCCACGGCGGAGCAGGCGCGCATCCAGGAAGTGCTGCAATACATCAACGCCAACCTGACCCAGCCGCTGAATCTCGAGAATCTGGCCGAAAAGTTCTATATGAGCCGCAATACGCTGATCCGGCGCTTCAAGCAGGCCACCGGCAGCACGGTGGGGGATTATGTCCTGTACAAGCGGATGGCGCTTGCGCGGATTCTGCTCAAGTCGGGCCATCCGGCCGGCGTCGCGGCGCGGGAATGCGGGTTTTCGGATTACTCAACCTTCTACCGCAGCTACCGCAAGATCTACGGCCAGAGTCCCACCGATCCGGTGGATGGTGAACGGGAACCGGCGCTGACCACCTCGCTGGCGCCTACGCCGGAGGCTCTGTAACGGGCTCGGCGCACAGCACGCCGGTCTCGTCCAGGAGGGCGCCGCTCTCGCTGATGCGGTTCAGGCTGTCCAGCACCCCGGCGGCCTCCTCGCCGTCCAGCAGACGGGTCGTGCCGCCGGACTGCAGACAGGGCAGCACCTGGCAGGTAAAGTCCTCCGGACTGCGGACCGTCACGGTCAGCAGGGCGGTGGTGTCGGTGTCCATGTTGAACCAGAAGTTGCCCAGGCTGTAAAAGACCGGCACGTCGCCGCGCCAGCCGGCCCCCTGCAGGACATGGGGGTGGGACCCCACAATCAGGTCGGCACCGGCCTCGGCACAGGCGGTGGCCAGGTCCAGCTGGGCGGTTTCCAGAACCGTGCTCTCCTCGGTGCCCCAGTGCAGATAGGCCACCACAAAGTCGGCCTTGTCGGCGGCGGTGCGCAGCGCCTGCAGCAGGTCGCTGTCATCGTAGCAGTACAGAACGCCGGGACTGTCCTCGGTGGCCTGGGGCGTCAGGATATACTTTTCGGCACGGGTGGCGGCCACAAAGGCAAAGGTCATGCCGTTGGCCGTGAAATACTGGGCCTGGGCGGCCTCCTCCAGATTGCGGCCCGCCCCGAAGGTGGGCAGCCCCTCACTGTGCAGAATGTCCAGCGTGTCGGTCAGGGCATCCAGACCGTAGTCGCCGGCATGGTTGTTGGCCAGACAGAGCAGGTCCGCCCCGACCTCGTGCCAGTAGGCGGCGCTGGACGGCGAAGCCCGGAAGGTAAACTGCTTGCCGGCCAGCGGAGCGCCGCGGTCCGAGATGGAAAACTCGTTGTTGCAGACCAGCAGGTCGGCACCGCGCATCCGGGCCAGCAGATCCTCCGAAAAGTTTTCGGCAAAGGAACGGCCGCTGGCGGCAAAGTTCTCGACAATCGCCCAGTCATCCGCAAAATTCCAGTCCCCCGTAAAGGCCAGCGTCACCGCGTCGTCCGAGGCGGTCTCGACGGTGTGCCAGTTGTCCGGCATGGGCGTGGGTTCGGGTGTGGGCTGTGCCGTGGGGGCCGGGGTCGGTGCCTGTGTGGGGGCCGGCGTGGGCTCGGGCGGCGCGGCGGCCGTGCAGCCTGCGGTCAGCAGGGCGCCGGCCAGCAGCAGGGAAGTCCGCACCCCGGCACGGACGGGACGGCGGGCCATCTCACTGCGCGGACTTTTTGGAGTCCGCCTTTTTCTGGAACCGGTCGTTCTGGATGATGAAGCGCTCGTGCACGGCGTGACCCACCTCGCCGCAGTCATCGGACAGCACGGCCGAGAAGGTCAGCTTGCGGCCCTCCACGGCGGTCAGCTCGCAGTCGCAGCGCACCGTCATGCCCACCGGGGTGGGGGCGGTGTGGGCCAGGTTCAGATTGGTGCCTACCGTGCCGGAACCGGGTTCCAGCTCGGCGGCAACGCTCTGCCAGCAGGCCTTCTCCACCAGAGCAGCCAGCGCGGGCGTGGCAAATACGTTCAGTTCGCCGCTCCCCATGGCGGCGGCAGTGTTGTCGGCAGTGACGGTCACCGAAGCGGTGCCCTTGATTCCAGGATTCAGCATCATCGGAAACTCCTTTGTTGTAAAATCGGTGCACCGGAACAGTCCGGTACGCTCTGTCCCGATTATACACATTCCCGGCGGTTTTGGATAGCCCTTTTGCCGAAAAGATTCGTTGACGCCATGGTGGGGGAGGATTATAATAAAACTATGAATTATGACGCAAAAGCGCCCGAATAAAGGAGGTACTTTCATGGAAACGGCCGGAAAGATTGCCGTGCTGACGGATTCCTGCTGCGATCTGCCCCAGGAATATTTTAAAAAGTATCCGATTTTCTGCCTGCCGCTTGTGGTAACCTGCGGGGAGCGCACCTACCGGGACAACATCGACATCACGGTTGAGGAGGTCTATGACCGTCAGAAAACCGAGAATTTCAAGACCAGCCTGCCCCGGCTTCAGGATGTCAACGACACGCTGGACGCCATCGCCCGGCAGGGGTATACCCAGGTCATCTCGCTGACCATCGCGGAATGTCTGTCCGGTACCAACAACTTGATCCGGCTCGCCGCCCAACAGCGGGACGATCTGGATGTGGCGGTCTTTGACAGCAAGAGTGCCAGCCTGGGCGAGGGTGCGCTGGCCGTCCAGGTTGCGCAGTACGCCCAGCGCGGTGTGCCTTTCCACCGCCTCAAGCCGCTCACCGAACGGCTGGTCCGGGACAACCGCGTCTTTTTCTCTCTGGATACCCTGGAATACCTCAAGCGGGGCGGCCGCATCGGACGGGTGACGGCCATGGCGGGCAGCCTGCTGCAGATCAAGCCCATCCTGAGCTTTGACCCGGAGGACGGGGTTATCTCCTCGGTGGCCAAGGTGCGGGGACGCCGCGGCGTCCAGGAACGTCTGATCCGGCTGGTCACCGATCTGGCCGAACAGCATCCCGGCGAAAAATACAATCTCGTCGTCTGTGACGGCAATGTTCCCGAGGAGGGTGCGGCGCTCGAACAGGCCCTGACCGACGCGCTGCCCCGGGCGGGCCGCGTGATTCACGGCAAGATCGACGCCACCCTGGCCGTCCATCTCGGCCCCCATCTGCTGGGCGTGGGCATCCAGTTCCTCAAAAGCGAACTTCCGGGCTGATACAAAAAAATCCCCCCGCACGGTCTGCTCAACCGTGCGGGGGGATTTCGTTATGAGTTAACAGAGAAAGCCAAAAACTTACTCGATGGCGATCGCATGCGGGTCATCGCTCTGCTTGACGTACTTGGGGAGCATGATGCAGAGCACGCCGTTGTTGTAGGAAGCATGGATCTTGTTGGTATCCACACCGGTCACATCGAAGCTGCGGGTGTAGCTGCCGTAGTTGCGTTCGCAGCGCAGGTAGCTGCCCTTCTTGTCCTGATCCTCAAAGTCGCTGTGACGCTCGGCCTTGATGGTCAGCATGTTGTCGTTCAGGCTCAGCGAGATGTCCTCCTTCTTAAAGCCGGGCAGGTCGCACTCCATCTGATAGGCGTCGCCGGTATCACGGATATCGGTCTTGAACTCCGCCAGGCCGTTGTCACCGAAGAAGGAACGGTTGATATCCTCAAAGTCACGGAACGGATTATAACGACGATCAATCAGCATAGCCATAAGTCATATCTCCTTTTATTTAAAACATGTTGAAATCTGAAGTATCTGTCTCGGGAAGCGGCACCCTTGGGGGCGGTGCCTTTCTGTTTCCCTTTGACAATTCTAAAGATACACCCCATTTATGAACAAAGTATGAACTGAATGTGAATTTTTAGCAGTCTTTTGAGTAGAGTGCTAAAAATAATAAAATAAAGCGTTTCAACGATCAATAATTTTCAAGAAAACCCGAAACAATTTCTGGCATCCGGTTGACACACCTGCGCAGCCGGGGCCGCCGGTTGCAATTCGGGGTGGAGCATGATACAGTTATACCAATCGTTCGACAAGACGGACTACAAACGACAGGGAGGAAATATGGCAGAACTCGGCAGACTTCTCAAAAAGATATTGGGCAAGCTGCTCAGCCGCGTGGTCATCACCATGACGCTGCTGATCCTGCAGGCGGTCTGGTTGGTGGTGATGCTGGTCTATCTGGCGGACTATATGCGCGGGATCAGCCTTGCGATGGTGGCCGTCAGCGTCATCATGTGTGCCGCACTGATCCGGCAGGATTCCACGGTGCCGGAGTTCAAGATCAGCTGGATGGTCCTGTTCATGGTCATGCCGGTGCAGGGCGGTCTGCTGTATATCCTGTGGGGCGACAAGCGCCCGGCCATCCGGCTGCGCAAAAAGCTGGAGTGGGCCGCCGGGCAGATCCGGCCGCTGATCCGCAGGGACCCCGCCGCCCAGCAGCGGCTGGAACGGTCCGCGCCGCGGGCAGGGCGCACAGCGGCCTATCTGCGGGATTACGCCGATTATCCGGTGTACGGCGGCACCGATGTGCGGTATTATTCCTCGGGCGAGGCGGTCTATGCCGACCTGATTCCGGCCCTGGAGAGCGCCCGCAAATTCATCTTTGTGGAATTCTTCATCATTTCCAAGGGGGAAATGTGGGACAGCGTCCATGCAGTGCTGCGCCGCAAAGCCGCGGAAGGGGTGGATGTCCGCCTGATCTACGACGATGTGGGCTGTGCCCCCGGCCTGCCCGCCGGCTACTGGAAAACGCTTGAGGCGGAGGGCATCCGCGCCGTGCCGTTCAATCCGTTTGTGCCGATCCTCAACCTGGTGATGAACAGCCGGGACCACCGCAAGATCGTTGTGGTGGACGGCCGGCTGGCCTTTACGGGCGGCTTCAATCTGGCCGATGAGTATATCAACCGCAAGCCGCGCTTCGGACACTGGCGGGACACGGCGATCCGTCTGGACGGACCCGGCGCCTGGGGCTTCGTGACGATGTTCCTGCGCCTGTGGGCCAGCCAGCGCCCCGACGATGCCGGTCTGGACGGCGTCGATCCCCGGCAGGACTTTGCCGCACCCCATGCCACGGTGGGCCTGGTCCAGCCGTACAGCGACAATCCTGTGGACAACGAGACTGTTGCCAAGAATGTCTATCTGGAACTCATCGATCAGGCCCAGCAGAGCCTGTGGATCACCACGCCCTACCTGATCCTCGACAATACCATCCTGTCCGCCCTTTGTCTGGCGGCCAAGCGGGGCGTGGATGTCCGGATCTACACGCCGGGCATTCCCGACAAGAAGATCATCTACCAGCTGACCAAAAGCTATTTCGCTCCGCTGATCCGCAGCGGTGTCAAGATCTTCACCTACACGCCGGGATTCCTCCACGCCAAGACCTGGCTGGTGGATGGCCGGATCGGCGCTGTCGGGGCCATCAATCTGGACTACCGCAGCCTGTACCTGCATTTCGAGTGCTCGGTGCTGCTCTACGGCTGCCCGGCGCTCGCTGATGTGGCCGCCGACCTGCTGGACATCGAGCGGGTCAGCCACCGCGTCGCACTGCGGGAATGCCGCACCAGCGCCGTGGGCAACATGATTTCCGCTGCGCTGCGGCTGCTTGCCCCGCTGTGCTGATTCTCTGATCTTTTCCGGTCTGCCTCCCGTTCGGGGGTGCAGGCCTTTTTTTATAGGACGGTCCTTCGGGGCCGTCTTTTTTTGTTCGGGGGACAAAACCGGCTCCCTGGTATCATCCCGCCCCGAAACCGTTGACACCGCCCGTTCGCCGGGCTAGAATACCCTCAAACGCAATAGCTCGGAAAACCGAGAATGACAGAGAGGAGGGGGGCTCGTTTGCAGCAGATCACACCGGACCATGTCCTGGAAGAACTGGCGGGCATTGCGTTTGCCGACCTGACGGCGGAGCCGCCGCCCCCCATCAAGGTGGCCGACAAACTCCGGGCCCTCGAGATGATATACAAGTATCTCGGGATGGGGGATGGAGCGGCCGCGGACGAGGGGGTCACCCTGGTGGATGAAGCACCCTGGAAGGAGGAAGGTTCATGCGGGTGAAAATCCGGGAGCTGATCGCACCGGTGTTCTGGCCGGTCCATCGGGCGGTGCGCCGGGGCACGGTGCAGGAGGTGGTGGCCCTGGGTGGGCGCGGCAGCGGCAAATCCAGCTATATCAGCCTGGAACTGATCCTGCAGCTGCTGCGCCACCCCGACACCCACGCCATCGTGCTGCGCAAGGTCGGCGGCACGCTGCGGACCAGCGTGTATGCGCAGATCGGCTGGGCCATCGGGCAGCTGGGGCTGTCCAGCCGGTTCCGCTGTACGGTCAGCCCGATGGAGTGCACCTATCTGCCCACCGGGCAGAAGATCCTCTTTTTCGGCGCCGATGACCCCGGCAAGCTCAAGAGCGTCAAGGTGCCTTTCGGGTCGATCGGTCTGGCCTGGTTCGAGGAACTGGACCAGTTCGACGGACCCGAGGAAATCCGCAGCGTTGAACAGAGTGTCTTCCGGGGCGGGAGCTTCACCCTCGCGTTCAAGAGCTTCAATCCTCCGGCTATGGGCCGGGCCTGGGTCAACGGCTATGCGCTGGAACAGCGGGCCGGCAAACTGGTGCACCGGTCGAGTTACCGGGACTTGCCGCCCGAATGGCTGGGCCCCCGCTTTCTGGCGGATGCCGACCATCTGCGCCGGGTCAATCCGCTGGCTTACCGGCACGAGTACCTCGGCGAGGTGGTGGGCAGCGGCGCGGCGGTGTTTGCCAACCTGCAGCTGCGGCCCATCCCGCGGGAGGAATCCGATGCCTTCGACCGCATCCGGTACGGTGTGGACTGGGGCTGGTACCCCGACCCCTGGGCCTACAATGCCGTCTGGTACGATGCGGCGCGGCGGACCCTCTACATCTTTGATGAGCTGACCCGGCGGCGCACGTCCAACCGGGACACCGCACGGCTGCTGCTGGACCGGGGCGTGGGGGCGCCGCTGACCGCGGATTCCGCCGAGCCCAAGAGCTGTGCGGATTACCGGGCGGCCGGCCTGCCCTGCCGGGCGGCGCTCAAAGGCCCCAACAGCGTCACCGAGAGCATGAAATGGCTGCAAAGCCTGACGGCCATCGTCATTGATCCCGAGCGCTGCCCCGATACGGCCAAGGAATTTTCAGGCTATGAGTACGAACGTGACCCCCGCACCGGCGACGTGCTGCCGGGCTATCCCGACGTGGACAACCATCACATTGACGCCGTGCGCTATGCGGTGGAGGGCGTCTGGCGGCGCCGGGGGACCTGAAAGGAGTGGTTGATTGAAAAGTTATCTCGAACAGGCGTTCGGCCGCAGGGATGTGACCTCGTCGCGGATGCAGGCCGCCATCCGGGAATGGATGGCCCTGTATTTCGGTGACCCGGTCCCCGGAGAGACGCCGGAGGACCGTCTGGCGGTCCTCATCGTCAACAAGCTCTGCCGGGCGGTCTTTTCGGAATACGAGAGCCGCCTGCGGGAGCCGGCGTCCCGGCTCGGCCCGGCGCTCGATGCGCTCAACGCCGTCCGGGCCCAGGCGATGCAGTATGCGCTGGTGGGCGGGGAATGTCTGCTCAAACCGGTGCCCACCGCAGCGGGGTTTGACTTTCTGCCCATCCGCCGGGACTGCTACGCCCCGCTGGACCGCGATGCCCACGGCACACTGCAGGCGGTGGGAACGATGCAGCAGCTCGGCAGGCATCTGCTGCTGGAACGCCGCACCGCCGGTCCGGACGGGCTGACCATCGAAACCCGGCTGTTTGAGCGGGCGGGGGAGATCCTCGGGCGGGAGGTGCCGCTGGATACGCTGCCCCAGACGGCACAGCTGCAGCCCCGGCTGCTGCTGCCCGGCGTGCAGGGCGTCGGCCTGGCGGTGCTGCGGACCCCGCTGCTCAACTGTGTGGACGGCGGCCCCGATGCCGTGGCGGTCTTTGCCCCGGCGGTGGGGCTGATTCACAGCCTGGGACGGCTGGAACACCAGCTGCACCGCGAGTTTGAGAACGGCGCCTCCCGGGTGTTCGCCTCGGAGGACCTGATGCGGCAGGACACCTTCGGGCGGCGGGTTCTGGCCGACGATCTGTTTGTGGGGCTGCCCGACGATCCCGCCAACGTCGGACTGACGGTTTACAGCCCGGCCTTGCGGGTGGACCAGTTCATGACCCGCAAGCAGGACCTGCTGCGCAGCTGCGAAAGCCTGCTGGGCTTCAAGCGGGGCATCCTCAGCGAGGTGGAGGCCGCCGAGCGCACCGCGACCGAGATCACCTCCAGCGAGGGAGATTACAACCTGACCGTGCAGGATTTCCAGACCATGTGGGGCGATGGGCTGCGCAGCGCCCTGACCCTCTGCGATACGCTGGGCAGGGTGTACGGCAAGGCGGACGGTGCGCCGTTTGATCCGTCGGGTGACCTGGTGGTGGACTGGGGGGACGGTGTGCTGTTTGACCGCACCCGCACCTGGAACGAATACCGGGAGATGACCCAGGCGGGACTGCTGCGCCCCGAACTGGCGCTGGCCTGGTACTTTGACCTGCCCCACGAGACCGAAGCCGACCTGGCGGCGATCCGCAGACGGTATCTGCCCGCCGGCAGCCAGACCTGACGAAAGGAGGTGACAAGATGGAACAGAACAACCCCACCCAGGAGCCCGGCGCGGCGCCCGCCCCCTATGCGGCGGGAACCGGCAGCGCCCCGATGCTGCCGGGCCGCGAGGCACTCGACAGGATGAGCTACCGGGAACGGCTGGCGCTCAAGCGTGCCGATCCCGCGGCGTATGAACAGATGCGCCGCGGCTGAACGCCCGGAACCCGACATTCATGTAAAAGAAGGAGATATGAAGAATGGCTGATACCTACACCAAAATTTCCGACCTGATTGATCCCGAAGTGATGGGCGACGTGGTTTCCGCCCGCATTCCCAACAAGCTGCGGGTGGCGCCCTTTGCCAAGGTGGATGACACCCTGGCCGGCGTTCCCGGCGATACCATCACGGTGCCCGCCTACGCCTACATCGGCGATGCCGCCGACGTTGCCGAAGGGGAGGCCGTGAGCATCGAGAAAATGACCACCTCGGTGCGCCGCGCCACCGTCAAGAAAGCCATGAAGGGCATCGGTCTGACCGACGAAGCGGTGCTGTCCGGCTACGGCAACCCGGTCGGTGAGGCCAACACCCAGCTGGCCATGGCCATCGCCGCCAAGATCGACAATGACTGCATGGAGGTGCTGCAGGGCGCATCCCTCTGCTTCAACAGTCCCGACAACCCGCTGAGCTACACCGGCCTCGTGGATGCGCTGGACCTGTTTGAGGAGGAACAGGGCACCGACAAGGTGATCTTTGTGCACCCCAAGCAGCTGACCGCGCTGCGCAAGTCCGAGGACTTCCTCAGCGCCGACAAATACCAGTCGGGGGTGATGGTCTCGGGCGAGATCGGCATGATCGCGGGCTGCCGCGTCGTGCCCAGCAAGAAGGTCCCTCTGCAGGAAAGCTGGTACAAGCCGGACGATGCCGGCTCGGTGACGGTGAATTCCGGCAATCTCGAGGAGGTGCGCAAGACGCTGCCCGGCGCCAAGGAAAACGACAAGGTCACCAAGGTGGACACGCCCTGCTATTTCTGCCCCATCGTCAAGCTGGAATCTGATCCCGAGACCGAGGACGCCCTGCCGGCCCTGACCATCTATCGCAAGCGCCAGGTCAATGTCGAGACCGAGCGCAAACCCAAGATCCGCACCACCGAGATCACCGCCGACGAGTTCTATGTGGCGGTGCTCTCCAATGAGGCCAAGGTGGTGCTGGGCAAGTTCAAGGCCTGAAGGAGGTGCCGCCCTTGCCGGACTACGCATTCTACACCGACGAGTATCTGGGGGAAGACCTCCCCCGGGAGGTGTTTGACCATTATCTGCGCCGTGCCTCCGATCTGCTGGAGCGGTACCGCGATGTCTTCCATCTGACCCCGCGGGAGGGACTGATCCGTCCCGAGGATTGTGCCCTGTGCGCCATTGCCGAGGCCATGTATGCCTTCGACCAGGAGGACAGCCGCCGCGGGTTTGCTTCGGTCAGCGTGGGCAGTGTCACCGAAACCTACACCGCCCCGCCGGAACTCTGTTCCACCACGCTGGCGCTGCGGGAGCGGTACTACCGCGCCCTGGCCGCCCGCTACCTGGGCCTGGGCCGCTATGTCTGCCGGGAGGACTATTATGCGGTCTGACGCCGGGGTGCATCTGCCGGACTACCGGCTCTGCCGGCAGACCGTCACCCTCTATCACGCGGACCACACGGCCCGGACCGTCACCCGCACGGTATTGCACGGCGTGTTTCTGGACCACCGCCGGCGGGAGGTGGTCCTCGAATCCGGCAGTGAGGCCGGCAGCGCCTTCCTGCTGGTCATTCCCGAGACATCGGCCCGCCGCGGCAGCGACTATACCCTGCAGGTCCATGACCGCGTTCTGGAAGGCGAGGGCCCCGATGTGGCCTACGACGACTGGAACAAATTCCTGCCCGGCCTGGTCGAGGGGCTGGTCAGCGTGCAGTACCTGGACCCCAAGCAGATCGGCGGGGTGCCCTGCCACCTGGAAGCGGGCGGATGGTGGACCCATTCGGGCAGCGGCGCTCACAGCCTGAGCAATTAAAAAGGAGGAACCCATGACCGAACAGGCATTGGAACGGCTGCTGGACTGGCTGCGCACCGCCCCCGCTCTGGCGGATCTGCCGCTGGGGGTGGATGATCTGTCGGCCGTCGGCGAGTCGGCCGGCGCGTTCCCGCTGGGCGTCGAAACGCTGAGCCGGCGGGAAAACCTTCTGGGTCAGGTCACGCTGCGCTGCCGTACCCGCTGCACCCTGCGGCTCATCCTGCCCCTTGCCCCCGGGGATGCGGGGCAGGGGACCCGCAACGCGGGACGGCTGCTCGAACTGCAGGACTGGGTGGCGCAGCAGAGCGCGGCAGGCCTGGCCCCGACCTTTGGCAACATCGACAGCACCGCCGAGCGGATGGCGGCTTCCTCCGGACGGCTCGAACGCCGCAGCGATGAGGGAACGGCCGTCTACACAGTGGAACTGACAGCGGAATACACGCTGTTTCTGGATCGGAAGAAAGGAGAACCCGAGACATGAAGATTGAACGCAAATATATGGCACATTTCCTCAATGCCGACATCGGCGGCGCAGGGGGCGCCGGGGAGTATGTCCGCCTGGGCAAGGACCTCGAGGAATATTCCCCCGAACTGTCCGCCAATGTGGAAAAGAAGAACAACATTCTGGGGCAGACCAGCGTCGTCATTGACAGCTACCAGAAGCAGGGCGAGGTCACGCCCTACTACGCCGAGAAGGATGACCCGCTGTTTGAAAAGCTGCAGGCCATTCTGGACGGAGACCTGCTGCTGGACAGCCTCAAGACCGACATCGTGGAGGTCAAACTCTGGGGCGACGAGCAGGGCAGCAGCTATCCCGCCGTCAAGGAGGAGTGCTACATCGAGATCGTCAGCTACGGCGGCGACACGACCGGCTACCAGATCCCCTTCAATATCCATTACACCGGCGTCAAGACGCAGGGCACCTTCGACATCTCTACCAAAACCTTCAGTGAGGGGGCCTGATCATGCGTCTGGCAACGCAGGAAGTTCTTTTTGCCTGGCCGCTGGCCCTGCATGTCCTGACCGCCGGCTGGCTTTACAGCGACGGCAGCACCCACAGCGCCATTGATCTGCGCGCCGCAGTCGGAACGCCGGTCTACGCGGCGGAGGACGGCACCGTGGAGCAGACCCAGGACTGGGACGGCCACACCAAGACCGGGATGCAGAGCTACGGCATCATGTGCCGCATCCGCCATGCCGACTATCAGGGCGGGGCACTCTCCACCCGGTATGCCCATCTTTCCAGACTCTGCGTCCAG